>JAZKFC010000006.1:72945-180495 GCA_040386615.1 Bacteroidota bacterium | reverse complement strand
CAGAGCTGTGAACTGCTTTGCAAGGTGCCATGCTACATTGCCGCAACCAATAATTACGATCGTTTGTGTAGCCTCCTTCTTCATGAACTTAAACGGCTTTTTGTTTTTTGAATTTACGGATTCTTTCCACAATCGCAATAACAGTGCCTATGGCCATAATGAGGCAGCCCAGCCACAATACATTAATGTACGGAAAGACATAGGCCTCCATCACAATAAAATCCCTGCTGTTCGAAATTTTTTCACTCATGGTAATTTCTATGGTGCCTTCTTCGGGATTGATCTTCCAGAACACCAGTTTAAGACCGAGCGGTTCAACTATGTCTTCGCGGGGAATGACTATATTTTTTTTAATAATGAATTTCGGGTAGGCCATAAAGGTTTGCGACTTCACGTTCACACAACGCAGTACAGCTGTGATCTCAAGCAAAGAGTCGTTTGCCTGGTATTCGCTTTTGCTTAAATTGGTGCGCAGCGAATCAATAATAATGATGGCGTTACTCGAAAAAATAGTGTCTCCAACATGGCCGATGTAATTTTTGGCCGTGCCAAAAGCGTCCTTCTTTGCAGCCGCGGTATCCACATTCATATCGGCATAGGTCACGTGCGTATAAACGTCACGGTCCAGGTAATGCCTGGTAGCGGGCTCCGGGGCCCTGCCCATCCTCGGGTTATCCTGAACGTGGGGAACGAGGGTAAAGTCAAACTCGGGTTTACCCTTAGCGTTTAGTTTGAGGTAATCAACTTTAAAATACACGTTGATCCCTATTCTCTCTTTTCCGGTGTAGGTAACCAGGTAAGGACCCATGGGTAATGTATCGCCCTGGGTAAGCAGAATGCTTTTTTTATCGTCGTAATCTGCCCCCAGGCCTGAGACTTTTCTTTGTGAGGTATTTTTGGAAAGCACCACTTTTTTTGAAGTAGAAATCAGCGCTCCCAGGAGCAACAATGCAAAACCAATATGCGCAATAGCGGCCCCGCTTTTTGAGATCTTGCCTTTTAATACGATGAGCCAGTAGTCGAAGTTTGCAAATACCGCGAAAAGAGATGTGATCAGAAGCAGCCCGTAGCTGATCATGTTCCATTGGTTAGTGGTATCGCTTTCGCCAAAACCATTCAAAAAATAAAGCGGCACTGCGCAAACCGTTCCAAACAACAGCGCCAGTGCGAATGAATACGAAACGCGTTTAAGGAATTTTTTGCCTTCGGTTTTCTTGTATTTCAAAAACTGGGCCGCCGCTATCAGCAACATCAGTATAATTACAAAGGGAACCATCCAGGCATTGTAAACAAAAGGCTTTGGCGGGGCGTAATCGGTGCCAAATAGTTTATTCACCACCGGGATAGAGGTAAAATAAGTAATGATCAAACTCGAAAGAATAAGCACCAGTGAACCCAGGAACATCCAGAACTCACGCGAAAACAATTCTTCTTCGTCCTTTTCTTTAGGAAAATACCTGTAATATGAAAAAACGGTGATCAGGGCAGACGCCGGGATCCAGATCATCAGGAGGATCCTTTTATAACCATATATAATCCCTGCCGCGAGAATAAGTAATGAAATCACCGTGTAGCAAACCCTGAACAACTGATCCCTGATGAGCAGGGCCACACTGATAAAAATAAAGGTCAGCACATAAATCACGAGTTGACCGGTCATGCCCAGATCGGTGAACGCGTGCACCGACGCGTCTCCCAACACGCCGCTTCGGGTTAAGAATGTTGAATACAACACCAGCAGGAAACTGCCGATGGTTAAAAAATGGGTTGTAAATAATGAGCCACCTTTGTTTTTATTGATGATCATGGTGTGCGCGGCAGCCACCAACACCAGCCAGGGTACTAGCGACGCGTTTTCAACCGGATCCCAGGCCCAGAAACCACCAAAGCTGAGCGCTTCATACGCCCAGGCTCCACCCATTAAAATACCAATGCCCAGGATCAACACGCCAAAGTAGGTCCAAGGCAAAGCCAGGCCCTGCCATTGTGTGTATTTTTTATTCCATAAAGCGGCAATAGAAAAAGCAAAGGGCACCAGGGTGGATGCAAAACCCAGGAACAGCGTCGGCGGATGAATCGTCATCCAGTAATTCATGAGTAAGGGATTTAATCCCCTGGCTGTTTTAGCCAGGCTCTCTACATTCTTCACAAATGGCATGTTGAAATCGGGCTGCTCACGCAATAATAAAAAAGGATTGCTCCCGATCTTATAATCGATCACATACACCCCCAGCAACATGCTGGCTAAAAAAACCTGAACAAGTGCGAAAACCATCATCACCGGAACTTCCCAGTCGCCATTCTTCAATTGCCATTTTAAAATAAGTCCCAGCACCACGTTCCAAAAGGTCCACAGCAAAAAACTTCCCTCCTGCCCTTCCCAGAAACACGAGAGGATGTACTTCATGTCCATACTGGTGTTGCTGTGCTGCCAGACATAGTGGTACTCAAAAAAATGATTGAACAGCATAAAAAACAAAGTGCCGGCAATCCCCACAACAGCAAAGCCATGAAGATTAAAGGCCAGTCGCGCCAGTTTTACAAAAGAAGGATTATTCCGTGTCAGAAAAAAAGCAACGCAGGAAAACAGCGCTGCCACAAAAGAAAGAACAACAAACCCATTGCCCAAATGCCCTGCCCATAAACGTTCCCCAACCATTTGCATGTTGCTCATAAAGCAGTTTAATTAATTTGCTGCTGCCCGTTGTATTTGCTTGGACATTTCATTAAGATATCATTCGCGTGGAAACTGTCACCCTGCATCTTCCCGATCAAAACGATCTGTTCGCTTTTTTCAAAATCCTGTGGTCTGCTTTTATGCAACACCACCTGCTTAATAACACCCTTGTTGTCAACCATGCTGAACAAAAATTCATCGGGATTAACTTTGGGATCGTAGATCTGCGGTTGCCCTTTATCCAACTTGCCTACCACGTGAAATTCCTGGTCAGGGTTTGAAAGCGCTTCGGTAAAATCGGCGTAAGTGCTTGTGTTTTTAAGAGAAACAAAAATCACTCCTATCGCTATGGCGATCACTATGATTCCTAATATGTGTAATTTTTTCATGGGTGTTTAAAAAACGATGAGAAATTAACTGTTGGTTTTGCTGTTGATACTTTGGTCTTCATTCACCTGGTTTTCGAGGTGCTTGATCTTTCTTTCGATCAACGCCAGAAAAACCACAATAGCTAAAAAGATCATGGCTATCACTGTTATTACTATATAGATCTTTCCATTTGCCCTGAACTGGTCAGCCATTTCGGGTTCAGCGGCCACGATGCCCACCTGCGCCTTCGTCACCACAGAAAAAAACAGGCTCAACAATAACAAACTATATTTTTTCATTCAATTTAATTTTTATAAAACTGGTCCTGTTTTTTATTTCAAGCAGCCAGCAGCTGAATAAGATCCAACCTATTACCGCAGGGTAAAATACCAGGCGCATATTACTGTCGAGGTCATACTTGCCAAATGCGGGATTGCCACCATTGCCAGGGTGCAAAGAGTCGGTTAAACGTGGCAGCACCATGATAAAAACATTCATCATTACAAAAGCGAAAATATTATACACCGCCGAGATGCGCGCGCGTTTTGATTCATCTTCCATTGAAGACCTTAAAATAAAATAAGCGAGGTAAATTAAAATGCTTACCGCCACCCCGTTTAATTTGGGATCCTGGAAGGTCCACCAGGTGCCCCAGGTATATTTGGCCCACACCGAACCGGTTGTGAGGCCTGGCAAACTAAAGAAGAATCCAACAATGGCGGCGTTATAAGCTTTGGTGTCGTTAACAGCTGTATTTTTTTGAAGTGCTAAAATACTGTACACCACCGAAACGCCCATCATGAAAAGCATGGCAAACCAGATAGGCACGTGGTAATACACATTCCTGATGGTTTCATTTAAAATATCGAGTCGCGGCACAGGGTTTAACAAACCCCAGGTTAATGTGTAAAGAATAATGATGACAGAAAGTATTTTGTACCAGTGTTTCATGCCGTAGGTGGTAGTTTACAGTTAAAAGTTCAGTGTTTATAGCGCAAAGTTTACCGGGGGAAACTTCCGCTACTATTAACTATTTACAATCAACTATAGACTCTTTTTAGGTGCGCTAAAGATACAGAATAAATGGAGATTTGCCTAGTATATGCAAACACAAAGTTCAGGAATATTAATGCGTTTTAACTATCTTTATTTGACGAAACACCACAGATGTTAAATAAAATTTACATTTCATTGTTGTTAGCGCTTTTTGGCGGCTTAGCATTGACTGGCCAAAATATTCGCACAGCTACCCCTGAGAATCTTGTGGGAATGTGGGTTCAAACGTTTCCTGACCTTGACACGACGACGCACTGGATCTGCGGTGACTTTAGCTATCCGACCCTCACATTTTCCGCGGACCACAAAGTTATTTACAGTTCCATTCCAATTGACCGGGCGATGTTAAGAGATCCCATGTTGTGGGAATATGATGCGGAAACCAATATTTTAAATATTTCGCCTTTGGAAAAAAGGAGCTCCGATGGTTCGCCCTATGGGCCCTCGTACGACTACATTGTTAAAAAACTGGATTCGGAAACATTGATTTTACAGATGACCAATTTGCAGGATAACGGCTACGACGCCCGGGGAATTACATATAAAAAACTGCCAAAAAAAGATTAAAAGCCTCAAAATAGTTTTAAGCGATTTGTCGGGAATTTTTCTCAGGCATGGTGTAAAAAGAAGAGCAAAACCGGCAGAGGTGTTTTTGAAATCACTTCTAATCTCTCCACAAATAAGGGAACAGTAGAAAAGAAAGCGCCACTGTTAAAACATTTAAGGCAGCAAGTATCACGATAAAATTAGTGCTTACTCCCGCCCACTCTATGCCGTCAACCGCTTGTTTGCTGAGGCGGATCACCACAAGAAGCAGCGGCATCAGAACAGGAAAACTCAAAATGCTCATCATCGCGAAATTGCCACTGGCTTTGCTGGCAATGGCGCTCATCAGGCTCAAAACACCGGCCAGGCCGGTTGACGCTAACACCAGAACCACAAAAAACAAACCCATGTTCTCTACTTCATTCTTTATAAAAAAAGCGTAAAAGAAAAAAGTGATAAAACTCAGCAGGAACATAAACACCATGCTGGCAAGGATCTTGGATAAAATAAAATGCCGGGGCGAATAATGCAAAAAATTGAACAATGCCTGGCCGCCGGTTTCCTTTAAAAAACTCCTGCCGCTGATGGTCACCGATGTAAAAAGCGTGATTACCCAAAAAAGCGCGTTCCAGCTGGGTTTGTCGAGGTGGCCTCTGAAGCAAAGGGCACTTACAAAGATAGTGCCCACCACGTACACCAAAACCCCGCCCAATGTTGATTTCTGGCGGAATTCCAGCAAAAACTCCTTTTTGATGAGCGCTTTCAGCATCAGGTTTTGTAATAAGACATAAGATCTTTGCCGATGTCACGGCGGAAGTATTTTCCTTCGTATTTTATTTTATCGGCTGCGATAAAACTTTTCTGAACAGCTTCTTCAATGGTTTTACCAAAGGAGGTGATGGCAAACACACGACCACCGTTTGTAAGCACTTCATCGCCATCGGGGCGCGTACCCGAATGAAATACCAAAGATTCCTTTATCGCTGCAAGATCCCTCACTTTTTTGCCCTTCTCAAAATCACCGGGATAACCACCGCTTACCATCACAACTGTAGCAGCCACCTCGTTGATGGTCTCGTAATTTTTTTTATCCAGCGTTTGCGTCGCTACTCCCTGAAGGAGGTCCAGCAGGTCAGATTTTATTCTTGGAATTACCGCTTCCGTCTCGGGGTCACCCATGCGGCAATTGTATTCGATCACCGAAGGCTCACCATTACAATTCATCAGGCCGATAAAAATAAAACCACGGTAATCAATTCCTTCGCTGTTAAGTCCTTCTATGGTAGGTTTTACAATCTTCTCTTCCACCTTTTTTATAAAAGCGCTGTCGGCAAAAGGCACAGGACTCACAGCGCCCATGCCACCCGTATTTAAACCGGTATCTCCTTCGCCTATACGTTTATAATCTTTCGCGGCGGGTAAGATCTTGTATGATTTTCCATCGGTGAGCACAAACACCGATAATTCTATGCCTTTTAAAAATTCTTCTATCACCACTTTGTTACTGGCCGCACCGAACTTCGAATCCACCAGCATTTTTTGCAATTCACTTTTCGCTTCGGCGCGCTCATTCAAGATCAAAACGCCCTTGCCCGCTGCCAGGCCATCAGCCTTTAAAACGAAAGGTGGCTCGAGTGTTTCTAAAAAACTGTATCCTTCGTTTAAATTGTCTTTAGTAAAAGTAGCGTACCTGGCAGTAGGTACACCGTGCCTGATCATGAACTGCTTGCTAAAATCCTTGCTTCCCTCCAACCGCGCCCCGTCGCGTTTAGGGCCAATCACCGGAATATCCTTTAAGACTTCATCGTTCAGGAAAAAATCATGAATACCGTTCACTAAAGGATCCTCGGGGCCAACCAGCACCAGGTCGATATCTTTTTCCCACACCAGGTTTTTGATCCCTTCAAAATCATTCACCGCCACGTTCACGTTGGTGCCGCAATGGGCAGTGCCAGCGTTGCCCGGGGCGATATAAAGGTTCTGTAAACTTTTACTCTGGGCAATTTTCCACGCAAAGGCGTGTTCGCGCCCCCCAGATCCTAAAATTAATACGTTCATAAACTTTTTACAATGTCAAAATATCAATCCCAATCGGGCTGCCGCAGCAAACTCAATACTTCTTGCGGCTAAATGTTTTATTCCCTCTCACTCTTTTTCTTGCCCGGTCGGCATTTCTTTTTGATAAAACCATATCGTTGTATTGTTTGCCTTTTGTTCTGAACCGGCTGAACAATTTACTGTTATCGGCGTACCTGCTCCTGTCGGTGGTACGGCGCTTGGGCGACCAGGTGGGTCCGCTCTTTTTAAAAAGGCGTGAAAACATACTTTTTCTGCCACCCCCGCGCGCAAACTCGTCAGCATGGCCCGCGCTTTTATGTCTTTTAAAAGATGCGCCCCTTCTGTGGTTGCGGTGCTCCCGCTTCTTTCCCCCGGTCTGGGCCAAATAAACGTTTGAAAATCCGACACCGAAAAGCAGCAGGGCAATTATTAAAAACTTTTTCAACTTATTAAGGTACAATTATACGAAAAAACGACCTCTTTACGACACCTCAGCGGCCATATTCACCCAAATTTCACCCAAAAAATCTCAATGCACAGAAGATAATCTCTGGTGTTTCAAAATAAAATCGCGATGAAACCGTTGATAGGTGTAAGAACAATTAACCAAAGACCATTTTGAAAACAGCCGCGCGGTAAAGAAATAAATAAACAAATGTTAACGAAAAAACAGGATTTATCTCTGAATCACCCCGAAATAAAATGTAAATTTATTCATTCGTAATCTCTTGAAACAGTTTGTACTGATACTTATTTTTTGCGTTTCCCGGGCATACTCCCAGGTGGGACCGCCCAGTTTGCGCTGCCTCGAAGTTTTAGCGAATAACGACGTCATTATCAGGTGGATTCCACCTGCGGACCCCGGCGGTGTTTTTAATTCCTACGACATTTATACATCGCCCAATGCCGGAGGGCCTTTTACTTTGCTGGTGAACCTTCCCGGATCCATTACCCAGGCCGCCTATACCGATCCCGCGACCGTTGCCAACCTTCAAAGTATTTATTATTATATGGTTACCCGGTCTGGACCTTCAGGGGCCAATGTTTCGGCCCGTTCCGACACTTTGAAGACCATCTTTCTGAACCTCAATCCCGGCAATGGCTCACAGGAGTATTTAAAATTAACGTACAATCACCTGCACCAGCCCAAACTTTCGACCACGCTCAATACCTTTACCCTTTTAAAGGAATATCCTATAGGTACCTGGAGCACCTTTGCAGCCTCCAATAATATCACTTACAATGATACGCTCAGTGTTTGCCAGGCCAGTCTGAATTACCAGGTGAGGATCCTCGACAACAGTGGTTGTATTTCGGCCTCGAACCACCAGGGTGGCGTGTTTAACGATAAAAAAGATCCCGCGGAACCAGTCATCGATTCAATTAGTGTTTTGCCCAATGGCACGGTAATTTTGGCCTGGCACATACCCCACGATCTCGATATCACCAAATACAGGATCTACCAGCTGATCACTTCAGGTTCAACTACCATCAACGCCGCCATTGATACCCTTAATGGCAGAAACAACACCTCTTATACTTTTATCACCAGCGCGGCATACGGCCAATCCATTTCACTTTTTCTTTCTTCTATCGATAGCTGCAACAGGATCTCACCCTTTACCAATTCGGGAGGAACCATGAATTTAAAACTACTTTATGACCGCTGTCAGTATAAATCGGTGATATCGTGGAATCCCTACAAAAATATGCCCAAGGGCATCAAGGAATACAGGGTGTATTATTCTACCGACGGCGCCAACTTCAGCGTGATAGGCACTACCACCGGCACTATGTTTACCCATACAGGCGTTGCGCCTGATAAAAACATCTGCTATTTTGTGAGAGCTTTTAATTCAGATGAGACTGTTACCTCATCGTCAAACTGGCACTGTTTTTTTTCAACGCAGGTAAAAGCACCGTCCTTTTTGTATGTGAAATCGGCGAGCGTACTGGCCGACAAGACCGCACAACTCAGGTTGTTTCTCGACACCACTAAATATAGTAAGGGCATTGATGTTTTCAGGTCGGAAGACGGCAGCAGTTACCAGCCCGTGGGTTATGTGCAAACCGCCAAAACACCCGATTACACTTTTATTGATCAGAACGAAGGCGGCACCGACACCATGAGTTATTATTACAAAGCCTCTATAAAAGACAGTTGTGGAAATACCCGCTCCACGAGCAACGTAGCCAAAACCATTTTGTTAAAAGTATCAGAAGACAGGGAGTTTATTTTCACCAAGCACCTGAGGTGGAGCGCTTATTCTGGTTTTGCCGGGGGAGTAAGCGGATACAACATTTACAGGGTGATCAACGGTTCCGGCACCCCAAAATTCATCGGCAACACTGCGCTGTTATCAAATACCTATTCTGACAATCTTGAAGACGAAGCGCCTAACGGTTCGAAGGTTGAATACATGGTGGAGGCTGTTGAAGGACTGGGAAATCCCTACGGTTTTATGGAGACTGCCACCTCCAACCTAAAGCCAGTTTACATGGAGGGCCGGATCTTTATACCCACAGCTTTTGCGCCCAACGGAAAAAACAGAATATGGCTGCCTATCACCCACTTTATCGATAAGAAGGAGTATTCGGTAAGGATCTTCAACCGCTGGGGCAATAAGATTTTTGAAACCTCCGATGATACGGTGGGCTGGGATGGCGATGGCGCCCCGAATGGCATCTACGCATACGTGATCACCTATAAAAACGCAAGGGGCGAATACCAGGAATTAAAGGGCACGCTCATGCTGTTGTAAAAAGCCTTTTTCTTTTTTAACTGCTTAACTGCGTGAAAAAACTATCAGGTCAATGAAGTTTAAAACTATTTAAACGCGGTTCCATCACCTGAAGATCGAAAGCTTATTTTTATTCCGTCATGAGATTTTTATTTTGTCTTATAATTTGTGCTGCCTCCCTGGCGGGTCTGAGTCAGAAAAAACCGGCGACAAAACCAACCTGTGTGTTATTTATTTTCGACGCCAGTAAAAGCATGGTGGCCAAACACGACAACACGAGCAGGATCGAAGGGGCAAAAACACTTTTCTATAAATTTATCGATAGCCTGGGCCGCGACAAAACCATGCAGTTTGCCCTGAGGATGTATGGCCACACGGTAAAATACCCACCAGGTGATTGTAAAGACAGCAAACTAATCGTGCCATTCGGACCCAATAACACCAGCCTGATTAAACAAAAGGTAAAAGAAGCCCGGCCCACAGGCATCACGCCAATTGAGCATTCGATGACAGAAGCGGCCAATGATTTTAAGGATAACAAAACCAATAACATCGTTATTTTAATTACTGATGGTATTGAGGAATGTGGTGGCGACCCTTGCAAAGCCAGGCAAAAATTAATGGAAAAGGGAATCGTTTTTAAACCTTTTATCATCGGCATAGGGCTTACTCCTCAACAGATAAAAACCTTTGAATGCGTGGGTACCTTTTACGATTACGACGACCAGCAGATGTTCTCGAATATTTCGACAGTGATACAGCAGCAAAAACTGAATAAAACCACCGCACAGGTTAACCTGCTCGACGCCAGCTCTAACCCTACCGAAAGCAACGTGAACATGACCTTTTACGACGCCGGTAAAAAAGAATACAAATACAATTATATCCACACCTTAAATTACAAAGATAACCCCGACACCCTTTACCTAGATGATTATCCATTATACAAAGTCGTCGCACACACCATCCCACCCGTTGAAAGCAAAGAGATCAAACTCTCGGCAGGTAAACATACAGTGATACCGATTGATGCGCCACAGGGCTATTTAACCGTTCAACGTCAGGAGGGTGCCTATAATTTTAATGAAAAGGTAAAATGCGTGGTGAGAAAAAGCAGCGATATGAAAACGCTGAATGTTCAGCCCCTTAACGTTACTGAAAAATACATTACCGGCAGCTACGACATTGAAATTCTGACCCTGCCGCGCATCCATATCAACGGCAGCCGTGTTGAACAATCGAAAACAAACAGCCTTGAAATTCCCAACGCCGGCATTTTGCAGGTGAAATGTCTTGAATCGGGTGATGGCAGTATCCTGGTAAAAAGAAACGACCGCCTTGAATGGGTTTGTAATCTTGGTAAAGAAACTCTGCAGACCTTTTACCTGCAACCCGGTGAATACGTGTCGGCATGGCGCGCCAAAACACTCAAAGGCAGCATCTACACGATCGAGAAAAAGTTCACCATCACCTCCGACAACCAAACAGTGATCGAGTTTTTCAGGTAAAGCACCTGAAAATAATTTTTAGGCAAGCCTAAAAATTATTTTTGATAAATAAAAATTATCCCTACCTTTGCCGCATGGAAATTTCCTTAACCGAAGAAAACTACATCAAAGCCATCTTTTCAATCAGCCAGTCAAACGGCGCCGAGGGGGTAAGCACCAACGAACTTTCTGACCACCTGCATAACAAAGCCGGCTCTGTGACTGACATGCTGAAGCGTCTCGCCGAAAAAAAACTGATCAATTACCAGAAATACAAGGGCGTTTTCCTGACGCCCAAAGGAGAGAAACTCGCTTTGAACATCGTGCGTAAGCACCGGTTATGGGAAGTGTTCCTGCTGGAGAAACTCAGATTTAAATGGGACGAAGTGCATGAGATCGCAGAGCAACTTGAACACATTAAAAGCGAAGAGCTGATCCAACGGCTGGATGAATTTTTAGGGAAACCTAAATTCGATCCCCATGGTGATCCTATCCCCGACGCGAAGGGCCAGCTTAACCCCATTAAAGCCGTACCCCTGAACAGGTTCCAGACCAAAGGTAATTTTATTTTTATGGGTGTATGCGAACATTCCAAAGCGTTTCTGCAGCACCTCACCTCTATCGGTTTAAAAATCGGTGACGCTGTTAAGGTGGAAGAGATCAATGAATTTGACAATTCGTTTAAAGTGAAGATCAACAAAGGCCAAAGCCAATTCTTCAGCAATAAAGTAGCATCCAATATATTAGTGGAGTTAAAGAAATGAGCAAGTCACTTGAAGAAGTCAACTCATCGGTCAACACGCACACAGGAAGTACTTTCAGGCGACTGCTTGCCTTCCTGGGTCCGGCGTACATGATCAGTGTGGGGTACATGGATCCCGGCAACTGGGCAACCGACATTGCAGGTGGAAGTCGTTTTGGCTACAGCCTTTTGTGGGTGCTGGTAATGAGCAACATCATCGCGCTGCTACTGCAGAGTCACTGTGTGCGACTGGGGATTGTAACCGGGAAAGACCTTGCACAGGCCTCGCGTCAGAACTATCCCCGCTTTGTGAACCTTTTTTTATACCTGCTTGCAGAAATCGCCATTGCCGCCTGCGACCTTGCCGAAGTCATAGGCATGGCCATAGGCCTTCACCTTCTTTTTCCAGGCCTGAGCATATTGACAGGCGTATGCATCACTGTATTTGACAGTTTTATTTTATTGTTCCTTTTAAACAAAGGCATCCGCAAACTCGAAGCATTTATCATCAGTCTTATCGCGCTCATCGCAGCTTCATTCTTAGTTGAAATGATGATCGCGAAACCTTCGGGCATGGCCATTGTGAGCGGGTTACGACCTTTTATAGAAAACGACGAAGCCTTATATATTGCCATAGGTATCATTGGCGCTACCGTTATGCCACACAATTTATACCTGCACAGCTCGCTGGTGCAAACACGTAAATTTAACCGCACACCCGCCGATATTAAAAAAGCAATCCGCTTTAACACCGTCGACAGCGCGATAGCGCTGAACCTTGCCCTGTTTGTCAACGCAGCCATCCTCATTCTCTCCGCAGCTACTTTTCACAAGAATGGGATGCACGATGTTGCCGAGATCCAGGACGCGCACCAATTGCTGGAACCTATGCTGGGAAGCTCGCTGGCTCCTATTCTCTTCGCGGTGGCGCTGATTGCCGCCGGACAAAGCTCCACCATCACCGGTACACTGGCAGGACAGGTAGTGATGGAGGGTTACCTTAATTTCAGGCTAAGACCCTGGGTAAGGAGGTTGCTCACGCGGCTCATCGCCATTATTCCCGCTTTTCTTACCATACTTATTTTGGGCGATGGTGCCACAGGCAAACTGCTTATTCTAAGCCAGGTGATCTTAAGCCTGCAACTGGGATTTGCCATCATTCCACTCATTCACTTTGTAAGTGACAAAAAGAAAATGGGCGAATTTGTGATCCCGCTCTGGCAAAAAATCGGCTCCTGGCTGGCCGCACTGATCATTGTGGGATTGAACGCGAAACTGGTGTACAGCGAGATCGCCGACCTCATCAGTAATTACCCGCACCCGCTGCTGGTAAGTTTTACCGTAGTGCCAATTTGTATGTTTTGTTTTTTAATGCTCATATACATCACTGTAATTCCCCTCATCACTAAAGAAAAATCGAATGTCACCGAAGGGTTTCATCACGAAACCGCGCCCCTGCTCATCGATCAGACCAGGTTGGTAAGGCGCATTGGCGTAACCGTTGATTTTAGCGGCAGCGATAATAAAGCCATTAATAAAGCCATACAACTGGGCAACGAAAATTCCATCCTCGTATTGATACATGTGCTCGAGAGCACCAATGCTATGGTTTACGGAGAAAACGCCTTCGATCATGAAAGAGAGGAAGATTTTCAGAAATTAAAGAATTACCAGGAACAGCTGAGCAAAGAAAATATCAATACTGAAATTCAACTGGGCTTTGGCGACGCGGCACAGGCCATTCCGCAGCTGCTTTTAAAAAATGAATGTGATATGCTGGTGATGGGTACGCACGGGCACAGAACCATCAAAGACATTATCCTGGGCAGCACCATCGAAAACATCCGGCACAATATCAAGATTCCGCTGGTACTGGTGTAACCTGCGAAAAGACCGCTTCCGTCAGTTTCCGGCAATTGGCGTCGTTATCAAAGTCAGCAACCTGCAGGCAACGTGCGCCCAACAGCTGCTCTGAAAATTCTTTAGCTATTAAACTATTGGCGGTACTGATGTATTGCTCTGCGGTTTCGCGAATAAAAAGTGATTCGTTGTCACTCACACCGGTACCCGCCACCATAGCGCCGTTACAAATAACAAACCGGCCATTGAAAAGCACGTTGAGCAATTTAAGCTTTAAACCTGTTGGCTGAGCAGTGTACAACATGTGAATATGCGCATCGCGCACCAGGGCTTTCATTTCGTCTTCGTCGGGATTGGCAATGAGCCTGACATTGGCATGCCGGTTAACCAACCGCTTTAAAAACGCCGGGGGATTTAATCCCGCGATCACGCAACTGATCTCCAGCTTCGAAAACACTTCCGAAATCAGCCACTGTGCCGCTTCATAATTTTCTGAAACACCAAGATTGCCATGGAAGAGAATAAAATCCCCTTTACCCTGCCTGATCTCTACCGCTGAATTTGGATGAAAACTGGGCAGGTAAAGAGATTCGGCTGAGGGATATTTTAATTTAAAATAAGCGGTGTCTTTTTGATTGACTGCCAGGATAAGATCAGCGAATCTTAACACCGGTTCAAAATGTCTGAGCCTGAGCGCCTCCAGCTTGAGGTAAATTTTCTTAAAAAAATTCCTTTCAGATACAGAGAGCTCGTTGTAATAATCGTGCTCTATGTTGCTGTGCCTGTATACTTTTTTCCGGTCTTTGAGCCGTGTATCGCTGAGTAAATAACAGGTATGCAAAACTTCAAAAAGTATAGGATGTTTATCGGCGAGTAAATTTCGCGTGAGTTCATCCGAAAGCCGTGATTTTACATTGTAGGGTAAAAACCCGAGGTTCGAAAAAATCCCTGTTTTGCGTTCGTAATAAAAAACTTTCTCACAAAGCAATCCAAGTTCCGCCGAAGGACTGCGGCCGTAATTAAAACAATGCAGGTAAACTTTAACTCCTGCTTTTTTTAACCATACCAGTTTGTAATACACATCTATTACACCGCCGTAATTGGCCGGAAAAGGAACATCAAAGGAAACAATATGGAGATATTGTGGCAAAGATCCAAAGATGACTATTTTTATTCAAAATAAAAACCATTTGAAATAATTCCCGCTTTAAAAAATGAGAGTTGATTTCCCTTCATATCAAAAAGATAGACATTGGAACGCTGAACATAGTCCAGTGCATCCGCGGCGTACAAAGTATTGCTTTCGGGATTGACACCAAGTCCGTAAAAATTCCTTCCATTGGCCGGTATAAAAGGGGTTTGCGGCAAAGCACCCGCCGAGATGGGCAACCTGAAAACCCCATTGCTGATATAATACAAAGTGTCTTTTGTTTTGTTCATACACAAATTTCCAGGCAGGTCCTGGTTGGCAAAGGTCAGGGTCATTTCTATGGCGTGTGACACCGGGTTGATCCTGTACAACCTCGCGGGCACATTGTTTTGCTGGTCGCCACCGCTCATCACCCATACTTTATCTTTTTGGTCGAGCACAATATTGCCGGCGTTTAATCCAACAACAATACTGTCGGTTATCATGTCAGCGACGGTGTTAACCACGTACACATAACTTCTTCGCATGTTGGTCACAAAAACCTTGTTGTAGATCAGCGTCATTTTTTCTGTCCATCCCGGGCATTTGATCGTGCCCGTTTTTACGTTGTTGTTCAGGTCAATCACACTGATGCCACTTGATCCCAGTTCACTTACATAAGCCTTGCTGTTTGTAACCGGTAAGAGGTAACGTGGCGAAGTGAGGCTTGTAATTTCGGCCGTTTTTTTAAGTTGTCGGTCACACACAATTATTTTATTTGAATTGTTCACAACAAGATAAAACCTGTCGCCTGTGAAAGAAACAGACTGGGCTACATCGCCGAGGGCCTCGTTGTTTTGTGCCTTGTAAAAGTCTTCCACTACCTGACCGGTAGCAGGATCATAAAGTGATACAGAGGCCTGGTTATTGCCAAAACCACCTTCGTTGATCACATACGTTTTTTTATCCCGGCTCAAATGTACCGGGGCCTGCGCAACAGCCTGCGGCTTGTCTTTTACGCAGGAATAAAAAAGAAAGGTAAAAAAGAAGATGGCTGCAATTTTTTTCATAACAATAAACAGGCCGCCGGGTTTAAACCCGGCAGCCCGCACAAATTTAGTTTTTAATTATTTTTTTCACAGTTCTGTTATCGCCTGAAATAATTTCCAGGAGATACAGGCCCTGCTTCAGTTCACTGAGATCAATGGTACAGCTTGTGCCGGTAATGGTTGTGCTCGTAATCACTTTTCCGCCTGCATCAGTTAATATGGCTTTTGCTGCAACATCCACCGACCCGCTGAAATCAATGGAGACCGCACTTTGCGAAGGATTAGGATAAACACTGATGCCTGGGTTATTTTCAAGTGAACCTGGTATACCCGTTACATCGTACCTGCCGGTGGTGAAGTTGTCGATGGCGAAAAAAGCAGGAGTATTCATAAACCCGAAGCTCATGTCGGAAGACCGCATAAAAAATTTAATGCTGTCCACTTCGCCCATGCTGGCGGTATTTACAAATTGCCAGCTGCTCAGAATAAAATCCTGCGTATTATTTGTAAAAGTAAAGTCGGCGAGCATCACAGTAACACTGTCGTTTTTGAGTGCGCCATTGTCGTATCCTTTTACTATCACTTTAAAAAAATCGGGATAAGAACCCTGCGGGATAGTAGTGCCAGATCCTGTGCCTGTAGTGTCTCCGAACTTCCTCGCGAAAGCATCTCCCTTTGCCATAGCCTTGTATGCATAGGTTGTATTGGTGATGTAAAATCCAGCCACTGTGGTCTGCGGCACTGTTGTTGTTTTAATAATGGCCCGGTCCTGACCTACCACGTAAATCGCAGAATTGGTAAAACCTTTCAGAGCTCTTACACCATGCAAATTTCCAAAACCCGCTGTTACCGAATCGTAATCATTGGTATAGGAAAATCCCCCGCTCCAGTAATTAAAACCTGAATCGTACTGGTATTGAAAAATGGCATTTGAAGTTTGAAAAGGTGTGCTGGTAGTTGGACTGTAAGCCGAGTTGGGCGAAAGCGTAAAGGTTTCAAAATCCGCCACCGTGATTTGGGCCCGGCTGCATATAGCCAGGCAAAGCATTGCAATAAAAGCGATTGTTTTTACCGGTTTCCTTTTTTTAGTAGGGTGAGACGTCCCAATAGCTATCAGATTGCGCTCTGCTTTTACCGTTATTGTTTTGTAGATGTTTTGTTTCATACTGTTCTGTTTTTATTTATTTATTTTTTGAGTCATTATGTTCTGAATGTGATACCGATTTCAAAATTTCTTAATGGCATTGGCCTGCCGGTGATGATCCTGTAATTGCTGTTAAATAAATTATTGCAGGCTGCGAACAAAGACAGGTTTATTTTTTTTAAGGGCTGGCTGTAATTGAATTTCACTGAACAAACGTGGTAAGGTGGTAACCAGGTTGAATTATCGCTGGTGGTGAATCTGTAACCAACATACTGGTGAAAAAAGAAAAGGCCGGCTCTTTTATAAACTGCCGAAACATTGTCGTTAATTGTATAACGCGGTGTGTAAATCAGTTGTTTGCCCGTAGCGCTGTTATTCTCCTGTGAATTGGCAATAGCGGTCGACAATACATAACCCGTTGCAAGATCGGCACATAAACGGAGCTTGTTTTTCGTATAAGTGATTTTCCAGCTGGTTTCGGTGCCCCTGCTCCACACCTGCTGAATATTCACCGGCGAAGGATTGGCGCTGGCGCCAGGCACCCACAAAATCCAGTTATCAATTTTCCTGCTATAAGCAGCGCCTGAAATAAAAAATAAAAACGGGCCCCGCTCTTTTTTGTAACTTAACTCGCCCTCCAGCGTGTAACCCTGTTCAGGTTTTAAATGAATATTACCACCTGGCATCCAATAAAGATCGTTGAGTGTCGGCTGTCGGTACACCCTGGCCACGTTGCCCTTTGCCACGAGTCCTTTCAACAGGCTGTACTCGGCAGAGAAATTGCCGGTAAGCGGCAAAGTGCCCACGCTAAAATACTCGACCCGCGCGCAGACGTAAGTGGTTAATTTTCCTTTGAGGAAATAAGACCGGTTTCCGGCTAAAACTGATAACCTGCTTAAAGTTCGCTGCCCTCTGTATTCTGACACAGACGCCGAACTGGATGAAAAATTAAGACCCAGGTTCAACTGTTGGTGTTTAAGCCATGAAAAATAATTTTCGTTCTCAGCCATTACGGTTTGCACTCTGCTTTTTGAAAAAACGGAGGCAAGGCTATCTGTGTAATTTATTTTTTCAGCAAAATAAGCGCCCCTTACCACAGATTTGAACCTGGTGGCGTTACAACTCCAGTTGGCAGACAGTCGCGTGGCTCCATCAAACTGATAAGTTTTACTTTCAAAGGTGTTATTAACTGCCGGCAAGCGCCTTTCATTTGCGTTTATCCAGGCGTTCAATGAAATGATCTGTTTTGAGTTGAGAATAAATTTAAATTCCTGCATGAGTCCCCTGAAAGTGTAAGCCGCGTTTTTTTGTTTTTTAACCGGATCTTTTTTATCAGTTGTATCGCTGTATGCAAAATTGTTTTTAGAGCTGCTCTGGTAAAGTTTTGTAGAGGACACAAAACGCTGTTTGCTGACCAGTATATGAGCACTGCCATTCATGGAGCCCGTGCTGCCGCCGCCAAGGCTAAGGGCAGTGCGGAACCCTTTATTAAACGGGTGCTTATTATTAAGGTGGATGCTGCCGCCAACCGCGCCACTGCCCCAAAGCGACGATGAACCACCGTATTCAATTTCAACATCCTCAAAAAGCACCGAAGGCATTAATGCGAGGTCTGATTGGCCGAGCATGGCGTTTTGCAGGTTAAAACCATTCCACAAAA
This sequence comes from Bacteroidota bacterium, assembly GCA_040386615.1. Lineage (GTDB taxonomy): Bacteria > Bacteroidota > Bacteroidia > B-17B0 > Aurantibacillaceae > Aurantibacillus. The sequence continues at coordinate 161,977 of JAZKFC010000006.1, read as the reverse complement.
CGGCAGTTTGCGAAGCGTTACCTCCCCTGAAAGCTGTTGTGGCCAAAGCACCCGGACCATAACTTTTGATAAAAACCGGGGAGTTGAACACGAGCAGGTCTGCCACCGAATTAAACCTGAATTGTTCTTTAACGGTGGAGTCAATAGTCACCGTCTTTTTCCCGATCTGCGAAAGGCTGATTTTTTTTGCAATGATCTCCACAACGGCAAGCGAAACCGTATCCTGCGCTTTAAGTTGTATAGACAAAACAGCACATAAGAAGTACAGGGGTTTAATGAAATCATTTAAACCACAAGCCGGACGCTTATTACAGGTTAAGTTCAATTTACAGGTATTATTTACGCGTTTTTTGCCTCACATCCCGAAGGCTCAAACATTGCGCATATGGCAGGTCTTCTGACTTATCCTTGCTTAAAACGCCTTCCCGTATCCATTTTAACAGATACAGTGGCAAACGATTGTTTTAAGTTGCTGAAAGGACTCACAGCAGCGGGTACTATTAGTGATTCTCACACTATTCCCTATTAATCTTTTGCTTGCCCGCAGAAATCACAATTTTACTGGATCTCCGAACGGGTTTAAAAAAGAACCAATTGCGATGCAAAGATAAAAATTGTATCTTACATTAAATAATTTATTTTCTTTGCGGGAGTTTTTACAGCATCTCACCCACCCATGGACAACGCGTTAAAAAAAGAATTGTCGGCTTACCTGCTCACCTTTGTTTCAGAAAAACGCAAAGCCCGTTTCGACGAAGTGATCTCGCACCGCACCGACCACCTGAGGGTTGTACTCGAAAACGTATACCAGGACCATAATGCCAGCGCCGTTTTGAGAAGTTGTGAAAGTTTTGGCGTACAGCATGTGCATTTTATCGAGAACAGGAACCACCTCCGCATCAGCGACGATGTTTCCATGGGAAGTCACAAATGGCTGAACATACATCGTCATAATAAAAGCGAAAATAACACGGTTGAAACCATAGAACACTTAAAATCCCTTGGTTACAGAATTGTAGCCACCACGCCCCATAAAAATGACTGCACGCTCGACCAGTTACCCGTTGACGGAAAGCTGGCCCTTGTTTTTGGCACCGAGCTCGAGGGCATCTCAAAAGATGTATTTGAGCGTGCCGACGAGTTTGTGAAAATACCGATGTACGGTTTTACAGAGAGTTTTAATGTAAGCGTATGCGCGGCCTTGTGCATGTATGAACTCACTACCAGGATCAGGCACACCGTGCCGGGTTATCTGCTCAGCGAACAGCAAAAACTCGATGTTTATTTTGAATGGCTGAAAAATAGCGTGGATAAAAGCGAGGCGCTTATCGAAGATTACCTAAAGAAACAGGTCTGAGGCGATACCATCGGCCCTCAGCCTCCCCTCCCGGTTCAGAAAGATCACTCCGTTTTTTTCTTCAACGAAGCGGCTTACCGCTTCAAGGCCCCTCGTAAAATGATCCAGGATTGCCTCCCCAAACAGGGTTCGGATTTCAGACAGGTCGCAGCCCCAGATGGTTCTTAACCTTGTGAGAACATATTCGTTGTACCGGTCGTTCAGGCTGAGTTCCTCCTTTTCAAAAAAACCCGTGCCGGCAGCTATGGCCTTGATATATGCCCCGTTATTTTTTACGTTCCACTGCCGCGATGTACCGTTAAACGAGTGAGCTGAAGGACCGAGGCCCAGGTATTTTTTTTGAAGCCAGTAATTGCTGTTATGAACGGCGAAATAACCTGTTTTTCCAAAATTTGAAATTTCATATTGTACCAATCCTGCACTGTCAAACTGATCCAGCATCATGAGAAACTGCCGGCTGCTGAGGTCCTCATTAACCGCCGGCTCGGCGCCTTTCTGGTGTTTCAGGCCCAGTACCGTTTTATTTTCGATGGTCAGGTTATAGGCCGAAACGTGCTGTGACTCCAGGGCAATGGCCCGATTCAGCGTATCTTTCCACGACACCAGGTTTTGATATTTGCTGCCGTAGATCAGGTCGATGCTGATGTTACCAAAGCCACTGTCCTGCGCCAGTTTAACCGACGATTCCGATTCCGCGGCCGTATGGGCCCTGTTCATCCATTTCAGTTCCTCATCATTAAAACTCTGCAGGCCAATGCTCAGCCTGTTGATGCCAAGCCTTTGCCAGTCCTTTAAGGCCCCGGTGCTAATGTCGTCGGGGTTGGCCTCGAGGGTGATCTCTATACCGCTTTTCCATGAAAAAAAACTGCCCAGTGTTTCCATGATATCGGCCAGTTCACGCTCTGTGAGAAGGCTTGGGGTGCCACCGCCAAAATAAATGGAACTGATCTCAGGGCTACCGAGATAAGATTTTTTAAGCGCCGCTTCCGCTAAAATAGCTTTAACCACCTCGCTTTTATTGTTGAGGCTGGTACTGAAATGAAAGTCGCAATAGGTACACGCCTGTCTGCAAAAAGGGATATGTAAGTAGATGCCGGACACGCAGTTTTAATGTTTAATTTTAAAGACGGAATGCCGCTGGCATTTGGAATTAACGCTTAAATCTATAATTAAAAATATTCACATCGAAAAAATTAATAAAAAAAACATTTTTCACTAACAATTTGAAAATAATTACTATTTTAGCAGCCTACTAAACTTTTTTAAAGTATGAAAAACACTACTAAGCTTACTTTAACAGCCGCTGCTGTTCTTATTTTATCAGCTACTGGATTTTCGCAGAAATCATTAAAAAAAGGTGACGAGGCTTTCGAAGCACACCAATATTTTAATGCTTTAAATCACTATAAAGACGCCTACGGTGACGCTTCCAAGGATAAAAAACCAATGATTTTATACAAATCAGGCGTTGCCAGCCAGGAAATTAACGATATTAAAGGAGCTGAATCATACTATCAAAAGGCCATCGCCTCTAACTACGACGATCCGGCTGTATACCTTCACCTTGCCGAAGTTTTAAAGATGCAAATGAGGTATCCTGAAGCGATCGTTGAATACAACAATTACAAAGCCAAAGGCGGAAACGCCAAAAAAGCCGATTTAGGTGTAAAATCATGTGAACTGGCGCAACAGTGGAAAGACAATCCAATGCGTTACAAGATCGAAAACATGTCTTTGATCAACTCTAAAGAAAGCGATTACTCTCCGAGCTTCAGCGACAAAAAATACCAGACCCTTGTTTTTACCTCACGCAGGGAAGGAACTTTGGGCGGCCAGGAAATCAACACCGGGCTTAACCACTCCGATATTTTTGAAACCAAAATCGATAAAAACGGCAAATGGTCAACCCCTGTGCTGTTACCACCTGCCATTTCAACGCCTGTGAACGAAGGTCAGGGCTGGGTAAGCAAAAAAGGAGATATGATCTTTTTCACCCGTTGCCCTGAAGATAAAAACAAACAGAACAAATGTCACGTTTACATGGCCAAAAAACAGGGAAGCACCTGGGGAGAAGCCGCGTTATTACCTTTTAACGTTGACTCTGTGAATTTCGGACAACCAAGCCTTTCGGCTGATACTAAATTCCTTTATTTTGCATCAAGAATGACCGGCGGGTACGGCGGTGTGGATATCTGGTATTGCACTTTCGATGCTAAAGCAAATTCATGGGGACAACCAAAAAATGCCGGTCCGACTGTAAATACAGAAGGTAATGAAATGTACCCTACCGTTTCTGACGATGGCAAAAGACTTTATTTCTCATCAGACTACCACCCGGGTATGGGCGGTTTAGATATTTTTATGGCTGAAGCCGGTGCCGATGGCAAATTCACCAAACCGGTTGAAAACCTTAAATTCCCTATTAACTCTTCTTTTGACGATTTTGGTATCGTGTATGAAGGAAAGAAAAACCGTGGTTATTTAACAAGTAACCGTGATGGCGGTAAAGGAAGCGACGACATCTGGAGCTTCAGCCTGCCTCCTCTGAACTTTACAGTTAAAGGAATGTGCATCAGCAAAGGTGACGACCGTACAGGTTTAGGCAAAGGCGAGCCGGTTGAACTGGTGAAGGTACACGCTGTAGGCAGCGACGGTTCTATCACTGACGTTATCACTCCAAAAGCCGGTACTTATACTTTTAAATTAAAAGAAAGAACTACTTACACAGTTTCAACTATCACCGACAAATCCACAAAATCAGCATCATTTACCAAAGGTTACCTCGCTTCTAAAGATCAACGCGTTATCACTACTGTTGGTTTAGATGGATCGAAAGACTTTGTTGCGGATTTTGAATTAACCCCAGTATTACCTGACGTGCGTATGCCTCAGATCCTCTACGCTTTGGGTAGCCCTGAACTTTTGCCTCAGTCAAAAGACTCTTTGAACTTCCTTTACCAGATCCTTGCCGATAACCCTTCTATTGTTTGCCAGTTAGACGCGCATACCGATAGCCAGGGCGATGACAAATCCAATATGGAACTGTCACAGGCCCGTGCACAATCATGCGTTAACTACCTTGTAATTGATAAAAAAATACCTGCAGCCCGTTTAGTTGCTAAAGGCTGGGGCGAAACACAATTATTGGTGAAAGACGACGTGATCGCCAAAGCAAGAACGAAAGAAGAAAAAGACGCGCTTCATGCCCTTAACCGCAGAACTGCATTCCGGATCTTAAGCTGGGATTTTGTAGATCCAAATGCGCCAAAAGTGCAGCCTAAGCCTAAGAAGAAAACCGACGATGACGAAGATGATGATGAATAATCACTAAACGATCGGATGATAATATTTGATAAAAAAAGGCTACCGTAAGAGTAGCCTTTTTTATTTTCGTGGTGTTTAGCAGAAAAAGCCATCTTCTTCGTTGTAAAAAAAATAATTTGCTCATTTACAGAGTAAACTGCGCAAATTATTTTTCTTCACGCCTCGAATCTGACTTTTTCTATCCAAACACTAAACCTCTGCTAAAAATAAATTACGAGTACTGTTCCAATGAAAAATTTTGTAGTTTATAAATCAAGTGCCGGCAGTGGCAAAACCTTTACCCTGGTAAAGGAATATCTGAGGCTGGCGCTTTTTGATGAGAAAAAACTCAACTATAACTACAAGCGCATCCTGGCGGTAACGTTTACGAATAAAGCCGCCACCGAAATGAAAAGCCGGGTGGTTGACGCCCTCAATAAAATAGCTTACGACGAAGCCTTACCCTATGTGGGTGAATTACTATCGAACGAATTGGGACTAAGCGCAAAACAGCTGAAAAGCCGCGCAAGAATAGTTTTAAGCCAGATCCTGCACCACTATTCTGACTTCTCCATTGGCACCATTGATAGTTTCACGCACAAGATCGTGAAGACCTTTGCACACGATCTGAAACTACCCGTAAACTTTAACATCGAACTCGATACGGAAAGTTTCTATGAAAAAGTGATCTCAACACTGTTCAGCCTGGTAGGTGAAGACGAATATGTAAGCAAACTTTTAAAGGAATATGTTCTCGAAAAAGCAGAAGACAACGCCGGCTGGGACCCTGAAAAACAGATCAGGGAATTTGCAAGACTGCTTCAAAAAGAAAATTCAGAAGACTATCTCAATTTACTTAAGAAGTTCGAAGGCCATGAACTTGAAGCCTTCAGAAAACAATTTTTAGATTACGCCAACTATTACAAAAGCACCATAAAAAAAGAGGCCCAAAAAGCGCTTGACCTGATCAGGAATAACAATTTAACCGACGGTGATTTTAACTACAAATCCTCAGGTCCCCAGAATTTTTTTAAAAAATGCCTCGACAATAGCATTGACTTTGAGACCCTGCAAACCGGCAGGTTTGCCGACGCTGTGAAAAATAATAAATGGGCTGCGAAAGACTCAATTAATACTGAGGTAATTGAAAAAATAACACCACAACTCAATGCCATCGGGAACACGCTGATCGACTTTATCGCCGCCAATTACAATTATTTTTCTTTGTGCGACGCGCTGAGCAGGCAAATGGTGCCATTGATGCTCTTAAAAAAAATAGAAGAGATCGGCCTTGAAAAAAAAACCGATGAAAGACTTGTCTTTATCAGTGAGTTCAACCACAAGATTTTTGAAGTGATCCACCACGAGCCAACACCTTTTATTTATGAGCGATTGGGCGAACGGTACCAGCATTATTTGCTGGATGAGTTCCAGGATACGAGCAGCCTGCAATGGCAGAATATTTTACCGCTGCTGGATAACTCCTTGTCAAACGGCTGGTTTAACCTGATCGTGGGCGACGGAAAACAAAGTATTTACCGCTGGCGGAACGCCAACGTGCAGCAATTTGCGGCGTTGCCAGTGATCGAAAATCTTAATCAAAATCCCCTGATCGAAGAACGTGCCCTGTCGCTTGAACGCAATTTTGAAGGCAAAGTACTGGAGATGAATTACCGGAGCCTGAAAAATATTGTCAATTTTAATAATACACTTTTTGAATTTTTAAGCGAAGGCTTGCTGGTTAATCATTATAAAACCATTTATGAGTCGCAGGCCCAAAAAATAAAAAACACCTCAGAAACCGGCTATATTACGGTTAATACCGGCAAAGAAGACGCGGATGCGCTGGATGATTTTACCTGCGCGCTGATCAGGGACCAGATCAATGGTGCCCTGGCCGATGGTTTCAGTTATAAGGACATTTGCATTTTATCCAGGAAAAATTATCACGGCAACGTCATCGCCGGTTACCTGGTCGAACAAAAGATCCCCGTTGTTTCTTCTGACTCCCTGTTGCTCAAAAATAATTTCGCGATCAACACCATTTTATGTTACCTGCGTTACATGGTCAACAACCAGGACATGGTGAGCGCGGCCGCCGTGGTTAATTTTATTTTTAAATCTGGCCAGATTACTGAACAGGAATTTCATGTTTGTTTAACGCGCTTATCTGCAAACACACCCCTGCCTGAGATCCTGAAGTCATACGGTATTCAACTCGACACCGAAGAGGCGGGCCTGGCGAACCTGCTTGATAATTGTATTTCCATTATCAACGCCCTGGGTTTAAACCAGCATCATTACCATTACATCCGCTTTTTTCTCGACGAGGTCAACGAATTTCTTGTAACCAAAAACTCTAACATTTCTGCTTTTTTCGATTGGTGGGAGATCAGGAGCAACAAAGCGTCGATGATCATTCCCGACAATACCAACGCTGTAAAGATCATGACCATTCACGCCAGCAAGGGTCTTGAATTTCCCGTGGTGATCGTTCCTTATTGCAATTGGGCGCTCTACAAATCAAATGAAAGCTGGGTGCATGTAAAACACGACAAGGTGAACCTGCCTGTAGCGGTAATAGGTCTTTCGGAAAAAGCCAAAGACATGGGTTTTGAACTGGAACTCGAAACGGAGAAGCAGGAACAAGTGCTCGACAATTTAAACATGTTGTACGTAGCTTTCACCAGGGCAGTTGAAAGGCTTCACATTATTACCACTGCGTCGGCCGGCAATAAACAAAAAACGGTGAGTGACTGGATCATGAATTTTCTCAATACCAATTATCAAACCGGCGCAGAAAATTTTTATGAGATCGGCATCCGCTCAAAAAAACAACTTGACGAACATCATAAAAACCCTGAAAGTTTTCCCCTCGACGCTTTAGACTTTAGTACGTCAAAAAATGTGGTGAGGATAAAACCCGCATATTTGAACAACACCGGCGCTGTGCTGGAAGCTAAGCAGCAGGGTATCGCCATGCACTGGATCCTTTCGAAAATAAGAACAATGGCCGATCTCGATAACGCGCTCTATGCCGGGCAACTTGAAGGTGTGATCAGTAAAAAAGATATAGCCCCTCTAAAAATAAAATTAAGCCAGCTCATTCAACATCCCCAACTGGCCAAAGGATTCCAACCAGGCGCCAACTGCAAACTCGAAGCGGAACTCGTCACACAAAACGGTGAATTGCTTCGCCCGGACCGCATCATTTTTACCGACACAGAAACCCTGTTAATTGACTACAAAACCGGCAAAGAAAACAACAAAGCTTACTTCAGGCAAATGGTTCAATACGAATCGGCGCTTTTAAACATGGGCTACCCCAACGTTAAAAAATTACTGGTTTATATCGACGATTTAATTATTGTTGCTGTAAATTAGTTATCTTCGTCCATCCAAATTATCAAATAAAAAACAACATAAAGTACAAGCCGGTTATGAAAAAAATAATTCCGTTTCTATTGCTCTGCGCACTGAAATTAAGCTCCCAAAACGCGGGTATCAATTTTTCCTATATAGATTCAAGTGTAAGTCCACGCCAGGATTTTTATACCTTTTGCAATGGCAAATGGCAAAAAAGTTTTGTGCTTCCCGAAAGCGACGCCAGGTATGGTAGTTTTAACGAGATCAATGATAACAACTTAAAAAAGATTAAGCTTATCCTCGATGCCGCCTCCAGGAACAAAACCGCTGTAGCGGGAACAGATGTTCAAAAATTAAGGGATTTTTATAATACCGCTATGGATTCGTCAAGGGCCAACGACCTTGGCTTTGCGCCCATCGCCCCGCAACTGGCACAAATTGATAAGGTAAAGACCCTCGATGATTTTATCGCGTTGAAGTCTGATTTCGATTACCTCGGTGTTAATTTATTGTTTGGCGCCGGCGTTTCAGTCGATCTGAAGAACAGCAAAAAAAATTCGTTCGGCATCAGTCAGGCTGGATTTGGCATGGGCGACCGGGATTATTACCACGGTGAGAAATTTGAAGATAAACGCGAACAGTATAAAATTTACCTGATGAGACTTTTCGCCCTGACGGGTGTTCAGATGAATCACGCGAAGGATCTGGCCAGCGAAGTGTTTGAATTTGAAAAAAACCTTACCGACAAAGCCTTTACCCGGGTTCAGATGCGCGACGTGGAAAAAATGTATAACGTTTATACCCCTGCCGCTTTAACCACTCTTGATCCGGCCATTAACTGGTCATTGTATTTCAAACAGAAAAACATGAAGCAGCCAGATACCATTATCGTTTCGATGGTAGAGTACATGCGCCAGATCAATATGCTCATTACCAAAGTACCCGTTGAAACCCTTAAAACATATGCCAAAGCCCAGTTATTGATGGAAGCGGCGCCTTTTCTTTCGGAGAAATTTATTCACACACATTTTGATTTCCGTGGTAAGGTCATGAGCGGCGCCCAGCAAATGAAACCGCGCTGGCAACGTGTGCAAAGCATCATGAACGGCACCATCGGTGAAATTGTGTCGAAGGAATTTGTTAAGAGTTACTTTCCACCGGAAGCAAAAGTTAAGGTCAACAAACTGATCGATAACCTGATTTTAGCTTACCGCGATCGCATCGCCAGCAGGACATGGATGAGCGATGAAACAAAAAAACAGGCTTACCGGAAGCTGGACCTTCTGATCAGGAAAGTGGGTTATCCTGATAAATGGAAAGATTATAAGAACCTCACCATTGCCACCGATAATTACTGGGCCAATGTTTGCAGGGCCAACAGGTTTTTAACCATCGACAATCTCAATGATCTTAAGAAACCCGTTGACAGAACCAAGTGGCAAATGACGCCGGTGACGGTGAACGCTTATTACGATCCGACTACCAATGAAATCACTTTCCCTGCCGCAATCCTTCAGCCGCCATTTTTTGACCCCAACGCTGAAGATGCCGCCAACTATGGCACCATGGGTTCCATTATCGGTCATGAGCTCACACATGGTTTTGACGACCAGGGCTCACAGTTCGATGCCGACGGCAATATGAAAATGTGGTGGACCGACGCTGACTTTAAAAACTTTAAAGACCGCACCACATTGATCATTAACCAATTCGATAATTACATTGCCATTGATTCGCTGCACGTGAACGGCAGCATGACCCAGGGCGAGAACATTGCCGACATTGGTGGTTTAACCATGGCTTATTACGCGTATAAAAAATCTCTCAAGGGTGCTAAATCAAAAGTAATGGGTGGTTTCACGGGCGAGCAAAGATTTTTTATTGCCTGGGCACAGGGATGGAAATCAATGACCAGGGACGCTGAATTAAAAAGACTGTTAACGGTGGATTACCACTCCCCGGCGTATTTCCGTGCCTTTGCACCACTCACCAATATGATGGAGTTCTACGAAGCATTTGGCGTACAGCCGGGTGATAAAATGCACACCATGGATAATAAACGCGTTGAGATCTGGTAATTGTCAGGTCGAGAGGAATCGTTGTCAGGCCGAGCGGAGTCGTAATCAGGTCTAGCGAAGTCGTCGTCAGGTCGAGCGGAGTCGAGACCAGGTCAATTAATGCCCACTTCACCTGGCGCCGGCAGGTCATTTCGAAGCGACGTAGGCAGATACGTGTCTCGACTACGCTCGACATGACAGGTACCTCGACTACATTCGACATGACGAGCGAAGAGCCCTACAGGACTCTGTAAATTGGCATCAATGACAATATACCTGAGCATATTTTTTAAATGAGCATAAACAGATTCTTAACTTTTTTCCTCTTTCCTTTTGTCTGCAGCGCGCAGACCCCTCCCGATAGCTATCGTGAAGCTATCGGCACCGTGCTTGAAGACTGGAAAAATGATAAGGACCTTAAGAACGCCTCAATTGGTTTCAGCGTGATGGACGCTAAAACCTCGTCGGTGGTAGCTGAGTACAATTCTCATTTATCATTAATACCGGCAAGTACCTTAAAGGTAGTGACTACTTCAGCCGCGCTGGGCTTGTTGGGAAAAGACTACCGTTACGAAACGAAGCTCTATTACAGCGGTGCATTCAACAAACAAACAGGGATACTCAACGGCAACCTAATTATTGTGGGTTCAGGCGATCCCAGCCTGCAATCTGAAAATTTTGTGAAAGACAGTTCACTGGTCACTGATAAATGGGCAAAGATCTTAAAGGAAAAAGGTCTGAAAGAAATCAGGGGTAAAATAATCGGGGAGGCTTCTTGTTTTGAGCGCGCCATTCCCGATACCTGGATCTGGTCAGACATTGGTAACTACTTTGGCGCGGCCCCTTGCGGTCTCTCCTTTATGGATAATAAATTCAAAATCATGTTTGAGAGCGGGGAAACCGGCTCAAAAGCCAGTATCACCAAAATTTCGCCGCAGTACATCACTACAACCATTACCGTTAATTCAAGTGTCATTGCCAAAGGCAACGAAGACGAAGCCTTTGTATATGGTGATCCTTTTTCCTACACCAAGGACATCAGCGGGAAAATCCCACCCAATAAAAAGAATTTTGAGGTCGAAGCTGCCTTGCCGGACCCGGCTCTGTTATGCGCGGAGATGCTCTGCAACTCACTCCTCAAAATCGGCATTAGCTGCAATCAAAAATCGGCGGGCTCCAACTACAAAAAAAGTGATACCATTCCCGCAAAACAATTACTCTATAGCTACGCATCCCCTCCACTCGACCAGCTTGTGCTCTACACCAATTTAAAAAGCAATAATCAATACTGCGAAGCCCTGCTGAGAACTATGGGAAAAGGCAACGTGGCTGCGGGAATCGAGACTGTAAAAAATTACTGGCAAAAACGCGGTTTGGATGTGAGCGAAGTTTTTATGTCTGATGCCAGCGGCCTTTCGAGGGCTAACACCATCACCACACATTTCCAGACGGGACTGCTCTGCAAGGTTTACCGCGACAGCGTTAATTACAGGTCGTTTAACTATTCGCTGCCGGTGGCAGGTAAAAGTGGTAGTATGAGCAATATTGGAAAAAACAAATTTATAGAAAATAATATGCGTGCAAAAACAGGTTATATCAACCGGGCACGTGGTTACTGCGGTTACCTGAGGACCAAATCAGGAACTGACCTCGCGTTCTCGGTGCTTTTTAATAATTATAATTGCAGCCCGAAAGAGGCTAAACTGAAAATTGAAAAATTTCTGGTAGCACTCGGCGAATTGTAAATTGCATTTAATAAAATGTAAAAAAAACCCGAAAGCGATCAGCAAAAATTGCTGTAATTAGTAGTAGAATTTTTTACTGGTTCAACACATGACACTGGAAAATTTTATATGTCCAAAAAATTTAAAATGAAATACCTTATAAAAAACGCAACGCTGGTAAATGAAGGTGAGCTCAACCACTACGATGTCCTGATCGAAGACCAGGTCATTTCAAGGATCGGTAGAAACCTTGAAGCGCCTGCCGGTGTAACCGAAATTAACGCTGAGGGGCTGTACCTGATACCCGGTGCTATCGACGACCAGGTACATTTCCGTGAACCAGGCCTCACGCACAAAGGTGAGATCTATACTGAGGCTAAAGCCGCAGTGGCTGGTGGCGTTACCTCTTACATGGAAATGCCCAATACCAATCCTCCCGCCGTTACTGCCGCCGAATTGGAAAAAAAATACAACCGGGCTGCCGAATGCTCGCTTGCCAACTATTCATTTTTTATGGGGGCCACCAACAAGAACATTGATGAGCTTCTAAAAATAGATTATTCAAAAGTATGCGGCGTAAAGATCTTTATGGGTTCAAGCACCGGCGACATGCTAGTAGATGACAAGGAAGCGCTGGAAAATATTTTTTCAAAAGTGGGCGCTCTCATCGCCACTCACTGTGAATGGGACCCCATGATCAAAGACAATCAAAAACGCATGGTGGAAGAATACGGGGAAGACCTGCCCGCCTATTTTCACCCTGTAATCAGGAGTGAAGAAGCGTGTTACAAATCTTCATCCGCTGCTGTGGCCCTGGCAAAAAAACACAATGCCCGTTTGCATGTGCTTCACATTTCAACAGCCAAAGAATTGAGCCTGTTCAGCAATAAGATCCCGTTAAAAGAAAAACGCATTACCGCCGAAGCCTGCATCCATCACCTCTGGTTCTCTGACGACGATTATAAGAACAAGGGGAACTTTATTAAATGGAATCCCGCTGTAAAAACAGCTTATGACCGTGAGAAGATCTTTGAAGCTGTTTTGAACGACACGATTGATGTGATAGCAACCGACCACGCGCCGCACACCCTCGAAGAAAAGAACCTGCCCTATTTAAAAGCCCCAAGCGGTGGCCCCCTGGTGCAGCATAGCATCCTGGCCATGCTCGATTTTTATCACGATAAAAAGATCAGCCTTGAAAAGATCGTACAGAAGATGAGCCACAATGTTGCCGATTTATTCAACATCAATAACCGCGGTTATGTCCGTGAAGGTTATTTTGCCGACCTGGTGCTGGTTGATTTAAATAAAGCAACAACTGTAACCAAAGAGAGTATTTTATACAAATGCGGCTGGAGTCCCTTTGAAGGGCATACTTTTAAAAGCAGCATTGTAAAAACATTTGTGAATGGCCACCTGGTTTATGATGAAGGCAAATTTGATGAAGCCACTAAAGGGCAAAGGTTGATTTTCACAAGATGATTTTGCCACGAATTACACTAATTTTACACTAATCAATTGAAACAATATTTTTCAATCCTACACACAGATTGGTGAAAATTCGTGAAATTAGGATTAAGTATTTTCTGTATCAAATCAGACATTGCCACGAATTACACTAATTTACACTAAACAATAATAAAACAGTATTTTTTCACATTCACACAGATTGGTGAAAATTAGTGAAATTAGTGGCTAAAAACTATCCCCAATGCAAACCCCCGATCTCCAAAAATTACTACCCCAGGTCATAAGCACCGCTAAAAAAGCGGGTGCGTTCATCAGGAAAGAACGTGTGAATTTTACATACAACAGCGCCGAAATAAAAGGTTTGAACGACCTGGTAAGCTACGTGGACAAAGGCGCCGAAGAAATGATCGTAAAAGACCTCCACAACATTTTTTATGCAGCCGGTTTTATTGTTGAGGAAAATACCAGGTCTGAAAAAAAAGAATACAACTGGATCGTGGATCCGCTCGATGGCACGACCAACTTTATTCACGGAATCCCCTGTTACGCGGTGAGCATTGCTTTGGAGTGTAAGGGTGAAATTATGCTTGGGGTTGTTTATGAAATTAACCGCGACGAATGTTTTTCAGCGATAAAAAATGGCGGTGCCTTTTTAAATGGCGCGGGCATAAGCGTATCGGAGCGAAAAACCCTTTCTGAAAGCCTTATCGCTACCGGTTTCCCTATTTACAATTTCGACAGGGTTGAAAATTATCTTGGCGCACTTAAACATTTTATGCAGAACACACATGGCATCAGGCGTATTGGTGCCGCCTCGGCTGACCTTTGTTACCTGGCCTGCGGGCGGGTGGACGCCTTTTTTGAATACAATTTAAAACCATGGGATGTTGCAGCCGGTGGATTGATCGTGAAGGAAGCAGGTGGTACTATTTGTGATTTTTCAGAGAAAGACAACTGGATCTTTGGCAAAGAAACTTCGGCAACGAATGGATTATTGCAAAATGAGTTCAACGATGTGATCAGGATGTATTTTAGTAGACTTTGACCGCGGAGTATTCCTTTACCAGTAGGTTCCGGGTTTGATGTTTCGGGTTCCGGGACCGAAATGCGAAACTTAAAGAACCTGTTCTTTTCTGAAAATTAATATTCGCGGATTCTTAAAAATGTATCCCACCATGCTCGCCAACACCAGCCAGGTTTCCTGTGTAGTGAGGTATCTTGAGCGGCAGGCGATCAAAAAAGAAAACATAAAACTCGAAATGATATTGATGATCCCGATCAGGATCACTCCCCCAAAAACAACCGCAAGGAACAAGGCGGGATAATCGTAGCCTTGGGCCACCGCGGTAGAAAAATTTCCCGCTGAAATGGTAATGTGGCGGATGTCGAATGGAATACCGACAAACTTCCCTAAATTACCAGCCAGACCGAGAAAGAGGCCGAGCGCCATGTTGCCGATAAATGCACCCATGTTGTTAGAAACAAGCAACGCGAATTTCTCAAGTTTTTTAGTGGAGACCCTCTTCCTTAACAGTGGATGGTGCATGATGCGCTTTGGAATTGCCGAGAAAACAACTTTGTTATCATAGTAGCCCGAGATCAATCCCGCAAGCGTAAGAAAGATGCCAGTGAAAACGGCGAACAACAGTGAACCACTTAACAAGGGGTGATTCCCCACCAGGTACTGCTCCGCAATGTTCTTTTCAAAAATGTGGTAGCCGCTGAATTTAATAGCGCTCCAGGCAATAAAATAACATGATGGCAACACAACTATGAGGTTTCCAATCAGGGAAATGAACTGGCTTCTCATGATCTGCGCGAGAATGACAGACAAATCCTTCCTTGCATCCTTGGTCAGGCCTTTTTGTTCAATACTTTCGGCAATGTACGAAGCTGTCATGGCTGGCTGTTTGGTAGCCAGCGTTAGGTGCGCGAAATGCATGAACACAAAACCGATACCGTAATTCAGACCGAATAAAATTCCCTCCGGCAATAACGGCAAATTAAGCAGGTGAATATAGTGTTTGATATACACTAATAACACCACCACGAGTCCGCCTCCCATCGCCGACATCAGCAACCTGTTATTTTCCTTTTTCGTAAAACCTATGTAATCACCTCCTTTAGCTGAAGTTTGGTTGGCTACGCGGTTGGCAAGCAAACCTGTATTTTCACTGATAAAATACCTGATGCTGTTCCTGTGCAATTCGGAGCCAACAATTTTAACGGCAAGGGTTCTGAGCAATGTCACCCTTTCTTTCACGTCTTTGGCGGAGCGGATCTTGAGCAGCAATTTTATTCTTTCGGCATGTTGTTCGGCTCGCCTGATCAAAAAAGTAAGATGCAAACTAATCCCCAGGGTGCTTCTGTTTTCCTTTAAGTAGTTAAAAACCGCAACACATTCGTTAAGCGCTTCAAAAACTTCCTCAACGGAAACCTGTCTGATCTGCTTGATGTATTCATTCAGCAAAATATTCAGGTCAAAAAAAGGCGAGTCGTTATCATCCGCTGAAGGCAGTTTCCTGATGAGGTAAGGGTCGATGCCGATACTCACATACTGGTGGGTAAGAATGATCAGGGCATTGTCCAGTTCCGAGAGCAAAACATGTTCAGTGGTCTGATCAGAAGAAATGATGGTAACCAACTTTTGCCAGTTCTCGTTCGATAATTTATCAAGCAGCAGGTAATCTTCTTTTTTCGGAAACGATTCGGCAACCAGGTTAGAAAAAAAATTAGCCTCGTTAACGGGTGGCAGGATGCGGTGTTTGATCCGCTGCTTCAGTTCCGGGAAAAATCCAAGATTGGAGTTGACACCGGCATCGGTTAAACTAGTCGTAAAAAAAATGGCGCTGGTGTCTTCAGAAAATTTTTGTTTGTATTCCCTGTTGTTGCGTGCCGGATCATCAAAAAAGCGTCTTACCTGTTCGTTAAAATCCACGGAGTTCAATTTCCTGTGGGTGCATAATAACCGGACAAATTCCTTTATTGCCGAACCGTTGGTATTATCAGGCATTGTTCGTTTTTTCAAAAACCATCATGGCCCATTCATTTTCATTTCGCATTGAAATAAAACGCAGGTTATTTTTACCGGCCACTTCTTTTAACTCTTCGGCATCCGTTGTAAAGAAACCGCTCAGCAACAATCTGCCGCCGGCATTCAAACTTCCCGAGTAATAGGGAATATCTGCCTTCAAAATATTTTTATTGATGTTTGCCAATATCACGTCGAAGGCATTTTCTGTTGCCAGTGAATTTACATCTCCCTTTTTTATGATAATCCCGGGATGATGATTGACCGCGCAGTTTTCAATGCTATTCTCAACGCTCCACTCATCAATGTCTATGCCAGTTACCTGGTCAGCTCCAAGCAGTTTCGCGAGAATGGCGAGGATGCCTGTTCCGCATCCCATGTCGAGCACGCTTTTATCCTTAAGGTCGGCACCAAACATTTCTTTGCACATGAGTCGTGTGGTCTGATGATGACCGGTACCAAAACTCATTTTTGGCATGATCACAATTTCGTGCTTAACGTTTGGCACACTGTCATGAAAGGGTGCCCTGATCACCAGCAGTTCATCCACAAAAACCGGTTCAAAATTCTTCTCCCATTCTGCATTCCAGTTGGTAATGGGAATTTTTTCTATTTCACAGGTATAAGAAAAATCATCATAGGTTAGGTCGTCCAAATTTATTCCCTCCTCCAATTCTTTCTTTATGTATCCTACAAACCCGGCTTCTGAATAGTCAAAAGCTTCAAAGCCCATCTCCGAAATATGCGCAATGAGGATGTCCGACCCTGGTTGTGGCGGCGTTACTATAAAATGATAAGCCAGGTAACTCATTAAAATGATTCTGTTATTTTACAAAAATCTTCGGCTTTCAGACTGGCGCCCCCTATCAGGCCACCATCCACGTCAGGACATGAAAACAGGTCCTTCGCATTTTGGGCGTTGCAACTGCCGCCATATAAAATTGACATTTCTGCAGCGATCTGCTCTGAAAAAATTCCAGCCACTGTTTTACGCACAAAGGCGTGCATTTCCTGGGCCTGAGCCGGCGTTGCGGTTTCACCGGTGCCAATGGCCCAAACGGGTTCATAAGCCAATACCAACTGGTCGGTTTTTTCGGCCGAAAAGCCGGTGAGGACTTCTTCCAATTGTGTTTTCACCACTTCGAAATGCGAATTATTTTTGCGGTCTGCCAATTGCTCACCGAAACAAAAAATAACCTTCACATCGTGCATGAGCGCCTGTTCGATTTTTAAAACGAGCTGTCGGCTGTTTTCTTTAAAATAGGTCCGGCGCTCGCTGTGGCCCACCAGAACGTAGTTGCAGCCAACAGAACAAAGCATGGCGGCTGAGATCTCACCGGTGTAAGCGCCTTTGCCGAACTCGCTGCAGTTTTGCGCGCCGGTGAAAAAATTCTCTTCCAGTGCCACAATATTATTGATGGCTTCTAAAAAAGTGAAAGGAGGAAACACTATTTTTTCAACTGCCGGATTCTCTTTTAAATCCCTGATAATGGCGTTCACCAATTCTTCTGCTTCAGAAGCGGTGGTATTCATTTTCCAGTTACCTGCGACTATTTTTTTTCTCATGTTATAAAAATTAACTGATCCGAACCCTCGGATCTAAAACACCATATAAAACGTCAACGATCATATTGATCAGTACAAATATAACAGCGAAAACCAATGTAGCGCCCATCACCACGGGCAAGTCATTTTTACTCAGGGCCTCCACTACCTCGTAGCCTATCCCTTTCCAGCTGAAAATTTTCTCAACGAATACCGCTCCTGCCATTAACGCGGCGAACCATCCGGAGATAGCAGTAACAACCGGATTTAAAGCGTTCTTTAAAGCGTGTTTAAAAATAATTCTCCGTTGCGACAGGCCTTTTGCCCGGGCGGTGCGGATATAGTCCTGCGACATCACTTCCAGCAAAGAACTGCGGGTTAGCTGGATGATGATGCTCAGGGGCCGCATTCCCAACGTAATAGCAGGAAGCACCAGGTTTTTCAACTTCAGCTGCTGACCCTCCCACACATCCAGCTCAAAAAGGCTGCCTGAGGGTTCAAGCCCCGTATAAGAGGAAAGAATATACCCAAACAGCCAGGCCATGATCAGGCCCACGAGGAAGGAAGGTGCGCTCATGCCGAAAACAGTGGCGAGTACAAAAACAGAGCGGTCTAAAAATGAATTTTTGTGGGTCGCGGTAACAATACCAAGAAAGATACCCACCAGTGAGGCGATGATGATTGACGCAAAAGCCAGCACGGCGGTTTCAGGCAGGGTGTCTTTAATGATCTCGGTAACATCTCTTTTTGTGATGTAACTCCTGCGCAGGTAGGGACTTTTGAGCACCACCACCTTGTCTTTGCCAAAGGCAATCAGCGGTGTCCAGCTGTATTTGGCGGGATCAAGGTACCAGATGCTGCCTTGCCGGCTGTATTGGTGTACCGAGAGGGGCGAGAGATCGTTGACGTAGTTCAGGTATTGCTGCCACAGGGGTTTGTCCCTGCCAAGGTCTTTATGAATTGCCTCCACAGCGTCTTTGCTGGCTCTTTGACCCAGCATAACGGTTGCGGGATCGCCGGGCAAAACATTAAACAGGAAAAAAATAGTTGTGATCACCCCGAAGAGCACAACGATTCCGTAAAAAAATTTCTTAATAATATACTTTACCACTGCCGGAGCTTATGCGCTAAGATAAATATTTATATCTAGGATATGAAGCTGTTTTTATTTAAAGTTTATCTTTGTAAGTATATGTCTGAGACGCGTTGAGAAATCAACTAAATATTTTGCTGACAGTTGTTTTTTGTCTGGCCTTTACCGGTTTAAGATCTCAAAAAATAGGACTGGTACTCAGCGGCGGAGGTGCAAGTGGACTGTCTCACGTAGGTGTGATGAAAGCCCTTGAAGACAACGGCATCCCTGTTGATTATATTTGCGGCACCTCTATCGGTGGACTGATAGGCGCGTACTACGCTATCGGTTATTCGCCCAGGGAGATAGAAGACATCGTAAAGACCGCGTTCTTTCAAAGCATCACCCGTGGCGATCTGCCGGTAAAATATGAATACATGATCAAGAAGCGCGAGGATTTTGCTTCCTGGCTCACCCTCAGGTACAATTTCAGGGATAATTATTTAAAAAACCTTCCAACAAATTTTATCAATTCCGTTCCCATCGATTATTACCTGATGGAAACATTCACGGGTGTTTCCAACAGAGCCAACAATAATTTCGACAGCCTCTTCGTGCCGTTCAGGTGCGTGGCGGCGGATGTTGAAAATAAAAAAACCAAGGTGTTCAGGAATGGGGATCTTCCCACGGCCATCAGGGCCAGTATGAGTTATCCCTTCTATTTACGGCCAATTTCTGTTGATGATAATTTGCTTTTTGACGGGGGCCTGTACAATAATTTTCCAACAGATGTGATGTTGCAGGATTTTAACCCGGATTTTATTATCGGCTCCAATGTGGCAGAAAAAAACCCAAAGCCAGACGATGAAAATATTTACCTGCAACTGCGAACCCTGCTCACCAGCCCCACAAATTTTAACCCTGTTTGCGAAAACGGTATCTTAATTGAGCCCTGGAGCGACGTGGGTGTTTTTAATTTTGACAACGCGCAGAGACTGATCGACAGCGGTTATGCCGAAACCGTGAGAAAAATTCCAATGATCAAACAACAGATCACCGCGCGTGCCGATTCGGCTAAGCTGGAAGGAGGCCGTCAACGCTACAAAAACTACCAGAAGCTCGATAACATCCGCTTTAATAACCTGGTAGTGATCGGTTACAATAAAAAACAAACTGAATTTATTTCGAAAAGTCTTTTCAAGAACAAGGAACCGTTTACGCTCACACAACTTAAAAAACGTTATTTCAGGTTGGCGAGCGACGACAAGATCAAAAACATTTTCCCCGTAGCCATACTCGATTCGGCGCGCAATAATTATACTTTAAAACTGATCGGCAAACCCGAGAAGCCATTTTATATCGACGCCGGCGCCATACTTTCGAACCGGCCTATCAGCGAGGGCTTTTTAGGCTTACAATATAACTACCTTGGCCGCATCGGCTTCAGCGCATACGTGAACGGTTACAGGGGTAAATTAAATACGAGTACGCATGCGCATCTGCGTTTTGATATCCCCGGGCGGCTTCCCTACTTCATCGAACCCTCGTTTACATTTTCGAGGTGGGATTATTACAGCAGCAGCATTTTATTTTATAACTTTTTAAAGCCTGCATATCTCATACAGGAAGATAAATTCGGTGAGCTCAAGGCCGGTATTCCTGTGGGTAATATTTCGCAGTTTAACGTGGCCGGGGGCTTCACAGAGTGGAAGAACCAATATTACCAGTCGGATGTTTTTACCAAGGCCGATACCGCTGATGTAACCTATTTTGATTATTGGTACGCGCAGGCCAATTACAAGATCAATACGCTCAACCGCAAAATGTATCCTACCGAAGGCACCTTGCTGAACGCAAGAGCCAGATTTTTATCGGGCCATGAGAGCCATTTACCAGGAAACACCAGTATCGACAGCAGCTCATTTAAAAATAAAGCAAGGCCAGCCTGGTTACAGCTGAAGTTAACCTTCGATAGTTACATCCGCACTTTCAGAGGATTTAAAATTGGTGTTTTCGCCGAAGGTGTTTATTCTACTCAAACATTTTTCAGTAACTACGAAGCAACTATTCTATCCGCGCCAGCCTTCAATCCAACACCTGAGAGCAAAACATTTTTCATCGACGCGTTTCGCGCCCACAATTATGTAGCAGGAGGCATCAAGGCCATTACCACCCCTTTCAAAAGTTTTGATATCAGGCTTGAAGCCTACCTGATGCAACCCGTATACTCTATTTTAAAAACGCCCGACGGCAGAGCCGAATACAGTTCGCTGTTTTTATACAGGCACTTTGCAGGCGTAGCCGCCGCGGTTTACAACAGCCCCATCGGACCCATCAGCGCGGGCCTGAACTATTACGGTATTAATTACAATTACAACAAGAACGGACAAAGCTTCTCCTTCTTTTTTCACATCGGTTACATCATCTTTAACCGCAAGTCCATCGATTAAAAAACAAAAAAACAATTACAAAACCTAAAAAAAAATCCCGGTATGTTTACACCGGGATCAGATTAAAATTCGTCTTCGTTGAAAAAGAAATCATCTTTGGTTGGATAATCGGGCCAGATCTCCTCGATACTTTCATAGCTCTCACCTTCATCTTCCATCTCCTGCAAATTCTCGATCACTTCCATTGGAGCGCCGCTACGCATGGCATAGTCAATTAACTCATCTTTTGTCGCCGGCCAGGGAGCATCTTCCAACCAACTTGCTAATTCTAATGTCCAATACATATATTAATTCTTTAAATTTTAGGTCTTTTTTAATTTCATGCAAAAGAAAAAAAATTTTCGGTAACATGAAAGAAATATTTTTAAATGGTGATATTTCGTTACTTATTTAAGTAATTGAATATCAACTAATTAACTAATATTGATCTTTTACCTGGTTTTATTTTGGCTTTAATTATGCCCGGGGGTCAAAAAAAGGGAGTTTCGGCAAAAAGCAAAATCCTGGTCAGGCTTTGTTTTTAAAAAAGGAATCCAGTAAATCCCTGGCCAGCGAGAAAGGTTGCAGGTTTTGTTCTTTCATTTTTTTGCGGAGTGCCGAGATTTTTTTCTGAATTTCGCTGTCGTTATAAAACCTGTGTTTTAATTGTTCTTCGAGAGAACTTAAAAAAAGATCGTATTGTTGCCTGCCCCTGTTGATTAAAAAATAACCACTGCTTGTTGTCAGCAGGCGGTATTCTTCTAACATGTTATAGACCTCATCAATTCCTGAATTTGTGATGCCAGAAGACAAAAGTGTTCTTGGTGTCCAGCCACTCTCAGTGGCGCCGAACAAATGCATGGCGTGCGCGTACTCCGATCTTGCCGCTTTTGCTTTTTCTATATTCTCGCCATCGGCTTTGGTGATCACCAGGGCGTCGGCCATTTCCATGATGCCGCGTTTGATGCCCTGGAGTTCGTCGCCGGCACCGGCCAACATCAGGAGCAGGAAAAAATCGGTGATCTTGCCCACCTCCACTTCACTCTGTCCTACACCCACCGTTTCAATGATTATAAAATCAAAACCAGCGGCCTCACACAATAAAATTGTTTCGTAAGTAGAACGCGTGATGCCACCCAGGGTGCCGCTGCTTGGTGATGGACGGATGTAAACATTTTTTTGAACAGAGAGCTCCTCCATTCTTGTTTTGTCGCCCAGGATGCTTCCCTTGCTTTTTGTACTGGATGGGTCTATGGCCAGCACCGCGAGTTTACGGCCCTCTGCAATTATTTTTTTCCCAAAACTTTCTATAAATGTACTTTTTCCCACCCCGGGAACGCCGGTAATGCCCAACCTGAACGAATTGCCGGTCTTATGAAAAACGCCGTCGATGATCTTTTGCGCGATCTGCTGATGCGTTTCATTGCCAGACTCAACCAATGTAATAGCGCGGCTTAAAACGGCCATGTCGCCGTTTAAAATACCCTGCACATAAAAAGCGGGATCCTGGTTATTAAAGATTGAACTCAATTATTCGAACCTTAAGTGTTTTACAGAAACGCCCTTGTTCTGCAGTTCCTTTAGGGCGTCAACGCCAATACGCAGATGTTCGCTCTGAAATGTTTCCGTTACTTTTTTGTCGCTGGCTTCTGTCTTAACGCCCTCAGCGATCATCGGCTGATCAGTAACAAGCAACAAAGCGCCTGTTGGGATCGCGTTCACAAAACCCACCGTAAAAATAGTGGCGGTCTCCATGTCTATAGCCATTGTTCTTAATGACCGCAGGTATTCCTTGAATTTTTCGTCGTGCTCCCAAACACGCCGGTTCGTGGTGTACACAGTACCTGTCCAGTAATCGCGGTTGTTCAGGCGAATGGTGTAGGAGATCGCTTTTTGCAGACTAAAGGCCGGTAAGGCGGGAACTTCAGAGGGCAAATAATCATTGCTGGTTCCTTCTCCCCTGATGGCCGCTATTGGCAGAATAAGATCGCCGATCTCATTTTTTTTCTTTAAGCCTCCGCATTTCCCCAGGAACAAAACAGCTTTGGGACCAATGGCCATCAGCAGGTCCATAACGGTTGCGGCCCCTGCGCTTCCCATTCCGAAATTGATAATCGTAATGTTCTCAGCAGTTGCTGAAGTCATTGGCCTGTCGGTTCCTTTTACTTCAACACCATACTTTTGGGCGAACATATATACGTAACTCGAAAAGTTAACCAGAAGAATATACTTTCCAAACTCTTCGAGTGCAAGGCCTGTGTATCTCGGTAACCAGTTATTTACAATTTCCTCTTTGCTTTTCATGCGCGGTTCTATTTGGTGATACCATCCACCCGCAGGTGAAAGGCATTTTGCGGTTTGTTTGAATAATTATCTTGTAAAAACAATTAATGTAAATATATTTAAAAAATAATTGTCGTCTGAACTTATCCTTAAAATATCCACCCTTTGATGTACGGCTCAAAAAGGAAGGCGCCCAGACCTTTATCTTTGATTTTGTGCGTAAAAAATGGCTGGTGCTCACACCCGAAGAATGGGTAAGACAACACCTTTTGAACTACCTTATTGTGGTTAAAAAGATTTCCCGCTCGTCTATTGCCATCGAAAAAACACTGCAGTTGAACGATCTTAAAAAAAGGTACGACATTGTGGTTTACACCCGGGATCTGAAACCATACCTGATCGTTGAATGCAAGGCGCCCTACGTGGAACTCAATGGCCTGGTAGTGGAACAGGCCCTGCGGTACAATCTCACCATAAAAGCAGAGTTGTTAATGATCAGCAATGGCCTGAGCGACCTGGTGTTTAATTCAAAAAATGAAATTGTGGCGTTTTAACGCTATTAATTATTGCCCTGTTGTAGTTTACGCTTGGAAATGCGTCATGGCATTTAAAAAGGCCAAAATTCAAATGCAAACTACGACATAACGTTAATTATTGAGCATCACCGGCATTACCAGCATGAGAATATCTTCGGCCGGGTTGGATTTGTTATTAGGAAGGATGATACCAGCGCGGTTTGGCGCACTCATCTCAATTACTATTTCATCACAATCCAGATTGCTCACCATTTCCACTAAAAAACGTGAATTAAATCCTATTTCCATGTCTTCACCCACGTAGGTGCAGGTAAGGGTTTCGTGCCCTTCGTTGGCGAAATCAAGATCTTCGGCACTCACACGCAGCTGGCTGCCTGTAACCTTAACGCGGATCTGGTGCGTGGCTTTATTTGAAAATACACTCACCCTTTTCAGGGCACCCAGGAAAGCAGAACGGTCAACCGTTAACTTATTCGGATTTTGTTTAGGGATCACGGCTTCGTAATTCGGATACTTGCCATCAATTAAACGGCAAACCAGGTTAACATTGCCAAAACTGAACAGGGCGTTGGTCTTATTAAATTCAACTTTCACCGCATCGTCAACACCGGCGAGCAATGACTTTAAAACATTTAAAGGTTTTTTTGGCATGATGAACGAGGCAGCGGCTCCCGCTTTAGCATCGTTGCGTGTGTAGCGTACCAGCTTGTGTGCGTCGGTGGCAACAAAAATGGAATTGACCTCGCTGAACTGGCAAAACACACCACTCATAACAGGACGAAGATCATCGTTGCCGGTGGCAAAAATTGTTTTGTTGATCGCGTTAGCCAGCACATCGCTTTTTATGACGATGGAAGTCTGCGAATCCAACTTTGGCATCTTAGGATATTCTTCGCCGTTTTGGCCTGAGATGTTGTAATCGCCGGTTTCAGTTTTAAGTTTTATTGAATGTTTTGTTTTATCAACGATAAATGAAATAGGCTGTTCCGGTAAATTAGCGAGTGAATCAAGTAGTGTTTTCGCTGGAACTGCAATGCTGCCAGTGTCGTTTGAATCAACTTTCAGCGAAGTGGTGATGGTGGTTTCCATATCACTGGCAGATAACATCAGCTCAGTTTTATTAATTTCAAATAAAAAACAATCGAGAATGGGAATTGTGTTGTTGGTATTTAAAACGCCACCAATTGATTTTAAATGTTTTAATAAAGTAGATGCTGATACAACAAAATTCATACGCGTAGGTTTTATAGGCGAAATTACAGTAAGCAAGGGAAATTCAGCAAAAACGACTGCTTAGTTTTAAACTACTTTTTAACAGATGGCTGATCCAAAAAATAGTTCGGCGTGATGAGTAATTTGCCGAAAACATAGTATTGTATGAGTGCCCATTCCTTGTCATTTGCGAACCTCAGAAAAAGATGATCGGGGTCGTAAGTATAGTTAATGCCATGTTCAGGATCCGGTGTTCCTTCGTAATGTTTCCTGTAAAATTTAAATTCCTTTACCTGCGCGTCTACCATCGACACCTGAATGATACAAAATGGTTTTTGTGCCGAAAGAGAATCCTGCAAGTTTTTATTTTTGCCAGTGATCAACACCTCGTAAGAAATGTTCTGAAAGTAGGCCAGGTACTGCTTCATTTTCACTTCATCATAAGGCAGGTCATCACCCTTGTAGTTCTTTAATTTAAAGCTACTGGCGTTCTGCAACTGAATGCTGAATGAAGAATCAGGGGCGCCGTCAAAATGCTGCACTTTAATTTCCCTGATCTGTGGGGGAATAAAATTGAGTACGATCCTGTCGCGCCATTCATTTTCATCGGTGATCACCCTTGGCATGAGATAGCCTTTAAAGCCGGGTATAAAACAAACGTAAGGATCCTTGTAGTTTTCACCGGTGTCGGGATCAGTGAGAAGCATATAACTGCCTTCAGAATCAGGTGTTTCGTGACCCACGTAATATTGTTTCACCAGTTTTTCACCGGCATAGATCTCAATTTTAAAAGCATTGGCGGCCATAAATTTAATCACGGCTTCACGTTCAGCTTTGCTCACCGGCATTTTCACTTCAATGTTCCTGATCATTTCCATCAGGTTCAAAACAGCGTCGGTCCTGCAATTGAACTTACCGTTCACCACCCAGTTGGTTTTACCTCTTTCTATGGTAGCTTCACGGCCCTCACGGTCGGCAATAAATATTTTTGTAATGGATGCGGTATCTTTAAAACTAAAGTCACGCGATCCATCTTCTACCGTTGTTAACTTTGATTTTGATTTGTAAATATAAATCGATACCCCGGCCAAAGCCAATAGTATAGCGATCAGGATGAACGAAGAATTTTTTTTCATTGTAAAAACCCGTAAAGGAAGGCTTATTTAAATTCCTTCCTCGACGCGAAAAGGGAACTGGCTAAATTATTGTAACGAAGACTAACTTCGAAGCCACCCATGTATTTACTCGCTGTTCTGTAACCAGAAAGATTCACGTCATACGAAAGGCCCACCGCGAAATCGCCGGCTTCGTAAATCAGTTTAGGAATTAAGGCGTCGTTCACGCGGTAAAATAATCCTAGGCCAATACCATTTTGTGAGATCTTGCCTGTGGTTTTAGTACCCGTGGTTGTGCGGTATTTGATATAAGTACCACCCAGTAGTTCTCTTGCTTTTCCCTGCGTCTGGAAAACCAATGTAGGCGTAATTGAAAATTTAGTGTCTTCTATATCAAAATGCGAAGTGAACGCGTATGCCAACCTTACCGGTAACCTGTAACTGGATCCCGGCGCGAAGTTCTGCTCAGGCCTGTTCAGGTGATAAGCACCGAAAGCAATTTTAAACATCTGAAGGTCGTCATGGTCCTGGTCGCCTTTCTCATTGTTATACTCATAAGCAACACCAAGGGCTACATCAGTAGTTGTAAACTGCCTGAATACCACTTTTTCGCCGCTTGAAATGCTTGGATCATAATTATTACCTTCAAACTGCGAAGCATAGGTCAGTTTGGAATAATCGGCATTGGTAGCAGCGGCGCCACCGGCGAGACCAACGCTCATTGAACTTCTCCTGTTTATTTTTAGCAAGCCGCTTAAATTAAACAACGCTGTGGTTTTCCTGATTTTAGCCACGCCGGCTTCATCAGTAAATAAGGTAAAGCCCATCCCCATAAACGCTTTACGTCTCCTGGACTTAAACAGGCCGCCGTCAACCGAAAGCGCATAAGTTTGAAAGGCGTTGTTCATAGAAGCCCATTGGTTCCTGTAATTCAGCGAAACACGCACGTAACCGTTAAAAAAGCCGGTATTGGCAGGGCTTAAAAACAGGGGCGTTTCATTGACCTGGGAGAAATGGATATCCTGCCCGGATACATTTCCGGCAAACATCAAAATCACTAAGCTAAGAATGGCGTATATTTTTTTCATATCTGGGTTTTCTTTAGCAGGCATCCGGGTTAAGTACAGAATGCATCGCTTGAGTTGTGTGGCGTCTTATTGTTATCAAACTGTTTTAATACTTATCGCAGCAAGGTGAGATTGCCTTTCAAAATTTTTGATTCGTTATAAAAATTCTTGTAGGATATTACATAGGCATACACACCGGTTTGCGCGGGCTGTCCCTTGAATGAGCCGTCCCATCCGCTGGTTGGATCGGTGCTCCTGTATACTTCCTGACCCCACCTGTTCCACACGCTCATATCAAACTCTTTTGAATAGATCGCGCTTCCCAATGGCTGAAAAAGATCATTGATGCCATCGCCATTCGGGGTAAAACCGGTTGGCATGGTTACGTCATTTTTCTTATCGGTAAATACAGCTACTACTTCGTCCGGCTGGTTAAAACTGATCTGCAATGAATCCATGCTTAATGGTGTGTCGTTCAGCGGCAGATGGTTCTTAAATTCCCAATGGTGAAACGAGTAGGTTTCGTCGGCAGGGATGGCTTTAAACGTCATTGTAATGCCGTAATAAGTACCGGTCCAGATATAATTATCAAGCACAAGCGTGTTGAGCCTTACTTTTCCGGCTCCCGGAGGCTGTACGTCCACCGTGAGATCCCATGGCCCCTGCATGCCATAACAACCCGCAAATCTAACACCAAAGGCAGACGACATAATTCTGCAGCGCTTTTCAATGCCCCTCCTGATCTTTACGGTATTTGAATCAAACAGGTCCGGCTGTGTTACAAAAGGTCCCGGCAGAGGAATAGCTAAAGCTGCGTCCTCATGATATCTCATTTCCTTGAGGAATAAATTTTTTACGTAATCGTAGTGTTTTAAAATATAATCACAACGGAGCGGTCCGTTTAAAAGGTCCATGTAACGGGTTTTGTACTCCTGCTGGAACTCATACCTTTTGGAGCCTATATTGTTAGGGGTTCCCATCAGGTTCCGGAGGATCGCTCCATGGCCGTTACCGGCCGCGGGTGTTATATTTGTGAGATAGTAAGAATTGTTGCTATGCACAAAGCAGGGACTGATAAATACATCATTATAAATCTGTCCGCCTGGTAAGGTTAGGGCAGTGAAGTTAAAGATAGCCGGCGTATTCCATAAGTAATAGTGCCATTTGTTGCCGGGTTTATTCGCCTGTCCGCCTTTTGCGTAAGCGATGTCATAATCATATTTCCAAAAATTGCCATTCATGGCATAACTGTTCAGGATCATGTAGTCCATAAAACTCGCCTTGTCCAGTCTCGACCAAAGGGTATTATAACCATTGGGCAGGTTGATCTGCGGGCTTATGCCCAGGGAGTACACTGCGTTGGCAAAAGTATTTGCGCCGGTTGAAAAAGAAGATGGTAAGCCTTCAGCATAGGTTACAGAACCATCGCCGCCGTGGTAAAACAAAAGATCAAGCGAATCCTTTGATTGCTGATTGTAATAATTTTCATAGTACTTGTCGTAAACTTCCCGCAGATCATAAACACCCTGGTATTTACCATTCAGGAAGGTGATAACAGGTTTAATGTGAAGCGGACTAACATGCAGGTTATTCCTGGCGGCAAGCGATTGTAAGAAAACGTCCATGATACCGGTTCCGCCTGAGGTTGGGTTGCCGGTATAAGCAGGTACTGAATGACTGTCATAATCGCCAGCTTTTAAATGCAGGGTTGGGAAAACGGTCCTCGGGGTTTTACCGAGGCTATCCACGTTAAAAATATCTCCTTCAAAATTACAACCAAATCCCCTGCGGTCATCGATCGTCATATAAAACCCTTTTTGTTTGGTGATCCAGGCTTCCTGTACGGGGCGGTTCAACTGGGTGTAGCCTTCGGCCACCTGCTGCTTTTTGTCGTAATATTCAACGTGAACCAAGGGCCTGCTGCTACCGGAAGAATTAAACCAGCTGGTATCTGCTTCATCCATAGCAATAGACACTACGCCAAAATCGGGTGAAAAGGTCTGGTAATTATCGTCCGTAAAATAAGTATTGGTTTCACAGAAACTCGGCAGATAATCGAGCTCGCAGCCCGTAGGCGCAGCGGGATTACCACTGGTGATGGGTACCGAGATCGCCCTGATAATGGTGCAGGGATTGTTAACAATCACCGAGGTATCCATCAGTTTGGTTGTGGTTGGCACGCCCGGTTTGGGATAAAAACCGTTGTCGAGTGTGTAATAGATCCTGAAACAGGTATTGGAAGTATCGTAAGGCACCCCGTTTTCAAGGTAAAGGTTCACCGTTGGCGCCGGATCGACTGGGAAGAATCCCCCAACGCTCGTTCCGGTATAGGTAGTGAGCGGTTGGGCCACATATTTCATTTTTGGTTGTGGCGCGTAATCTATAAAGCTGAGCGCCGCGTTATTGGCGAAATTAAATGTAGGGATGGGGTAAACCCTCCAGGCCTGGTAGCCTATGGTATTGTAATCGTTACCACGGCCGCGCGAATGTCCTTCCTTGGTTCTCTGGACCAATACTGAATCTCTCACAGCGCCACCTACCGATAAAATCAGGTATTGGCCCTTACACTGGTCCACCTGAAAGTTGGTATGTACCTCCGTGCCGTTTACATAGGTTGTATTTTTACCTGATAACCAGATAATTTTGTAGGCATTGGGGCCGATCACAAAATTGGGTGGAAATTTCCATTTATAGAGGTTGTTCCTGTCGTTACTGAGGTAATAAGCCCCCATATTTACCGAACTGGTAAAAGTGCTGTGTAGCTCCACCCAGTCACTCCTGTTACCAGGCGAATCAGACTGCGGGCTGCCTGTAAGGCCAATGTTCGACACACAATACTCGCTTAGAGCGATACCGAGGCTTGGCTGCGCGGGACTCTGTGCCTGAGAGGCCTGTACCCAGCAAACAGCCAAAAATAAACCAAAGAACAGGGAATATTTTCTTTTTGTCATAATAAATTTACTCAATTTTACTTCTAAAACTACTTTTCAAATATAACACATTACAACGACAAATTAAAGAAATGAGGCAATCAATTTATAATTTATAAATTGTTAAAATCCTCTTTTAATCCCGAATCAAAAGCCTAACTTTGTGTTCCCGTATTATGAGCGATATAATTCATCACGAGTGCGGAGTGGCGCTTATCAGGTTACTTAAACCACTCGATTATTATAAAACAAAATACGGCTCTGCCAGGTACGGCCTGCACAAACTTTACCAGATCATGGAAAAGATGGTGAACCGGGGCCAGGACGGCGCCGGGGTAGCCACCATCAAGCTCGACGCGCAACCCGGTACAACGTACATGGACCGGTTAAGGTCGGTCGAATCCAAAGCCACACAGGATATCTTCACCCAGATCAACAACCAGTTCATCAACGCACAGCAAAAAAATCCCGAATTATACAACAATGCTGCCTGGCAAAAAGATCACATTCCTTTCCTGGGAGAACTGCTGCTCGGGCACCTGCGCTATGGTACCTTCGGCAAGAATGGCGTTCAAAGCTGTCATCCTTTTAAACGCCAGAATAACTGGTTAAGCCGCAACCTCGTTGTGGCCGGTAATTTTAACCTCACCAATGTCGACGAACTTTTCACCCACCTGGTGGAACTCGGACAACACCCCATAGAAAAAGCAGATACGGTAACCGTTATGGAAAAGATCGGACATTTCCTTGACAAGGAAAACGACCGTCTCTTTAAAAAGTTCAAGGAACAAAACGATAAAAATTACGAGATCAGCAAACTCATCCAGGAAAACATAGACGTCACCTCCATACTTAAAGAGAGCAGCAAACGCTGGGATGGAGGGTATGTGATGTGCGGCATGATTGGTCATGGCGACGCGTTTGTTCTGCGCGACCCTAACGGTATCAGGCCTGCCTATTTTTATAAAGACGAAGAAGTAATTGTTGTTGCCAGCGAACGGCCTGTGATCCAAACGGTTTTCAATGTGCCGGTGGAAAGTGTAAAAGAGGTAAAACCAGGTCACGCACTCATCATCAAAAAAAACGGGTCCTTCAGCGAAGAAGAGATCATCGAGCCACAAAAAAAATTGTCGTGTTCTTTCGAGCGTATTTATTTCAGCCGGGGCAACGACGCCGATATTTACAAAGAAAGGATACAACTGGGCAAAAATCTTACCTCGAGCGTATTAAAATCGGTTGGCGGCGACCTTGAGAACACAGTGTTCAGTTTTATACCCAACACTGCTGAAATAGCTTTTGGCGGGCTCGTTGAGGGACTGAACAATTATGTGAACAACTGGAAAGCGGATGAGATCCTCAAAAACAAAAACCTTTCTGAAGCGCAATTAAAAACCATTTTAAATACAAAACCGCGTGTTGACAAAGTGGTATTTAAAGATGCCAAACAACGGACTTTTATCACCAACGATGAGAGCCGCGACAGTCTTGTTAACCTGGTTTACGATATTACTTACGGCACGGTTAAAAAAGGGGTCGACAACCTCGTGGTATTGGATGACAGTATTGTAAGGGGCACCACCTTAAAACAAAGCATATTAAAAATTCTCGACCGCTTAAAACCAAAAAAGATTGTGGTGGTGAGTTCAGCGCCCCAGATCAGGTATCCCGACTGTTATGGTATTGACATGGCAGTACTTTCAAGATTTGTAGCTTTTGAAGCGGCCATAGCGTTATTGAGGGAACAAGGCAGGGAATCACTGCTCAACGACATCTACCAGAGGGCGAAACTGCAACTCGAAAAACCTAAAGAAGAGCAGGAGAACCTGGTAAAAGAAGTTTACAACGCGCTTTCAACCGACGAGATCTCGAAGAAAATTGCACAATTGATAAAACCAAAAGACCTCAACGCCGAATTCGAACTGATCTATCAAAGTCTCGAAGGTTTGCACAGCGCCTGCCCTGATCATGAAGGCGACTGGTACTTCAGCGGCAACTACCCTACTCCCGGCGGCAACAAAGTGAGCAACCAGGCATTTGTCAACTTTATGGAAGGCAATAACAAAAGGGCTTACTAATCTTAATCTTCAAGTACGCTGATGCTGTTTACCGCGTCTATCTGTATGCTTCTTTTTCCATCACCGTTTTTAGGAATGGTGATGGTCGACTGAAATTTCTTTTTCGTTTTTGAAATGCAGGTCACCGAATAATTTCCCTTTTTTATTTTCTGATAATCTGTTACAGATTTAAAATCCACGTTTGTAAAAACCACATGGTTGTCGCCAATAATCACAGAATCCATCGGTTCAGTGTTATAATTGATAAACCTCACCTGGTAACCTTTATCGCAGGAAACCAGGCAAAAAACAATAGCAGTAAAAAACAATGTATGCAGGGCACCAGATGATTTCATAATAATATCAGAACTTCCTGTTCATTTCCCTTTCAAGGTCTTTTTTCTTAATATCATCACGTTTGTCGAATGCCTTTTTACCTTTTGCAAGAGCGATGTTCATTTTCGCGAATCCTTTTTCGTTGATAAACAATTTTATCGGCACCAGCGTTAAACCCTGGTCTTTTACTTTTTTCAGCAGTTTGTTAAGTTCCTGCCTGTTCAGTAATAATTTCCGTTCGCGCAGGGGTTCATGGTTGTAAAACGAAGCGTCGGCGTATTCGGTGATGTGAAAATTTCTCACATACAACTCATCGTTTTTAAAAAAACAATAACTGTCAGCTAAACCGGCCTTCCCTTCCCTGATCGACTTAATTTCGGTTCCTTTTAAAACAAGACCAGCCGTGTAGGTCTCCAGGAATTGATAGTCAAATCTTGCCCTGCGATTTTCAATGTTCACTGTATTGCTTATCTTCGCCACAAGGCAAATTTACAAATTTATAATGCATGAATTAAATATAAAATTGACCAGGGCCGGCCTGCACGACCTCGCGTTGGTTTCATCGCTGGCTTCCCAAATATGGAAGGAACACTATACCCCTATTATTGGAAAGGCCCAGGTGGATTACATGCTGAAAGAAATGTATAGTGCTGAAGGTCTCAACGACCAGGTAAAAAACAAGAACCATATTTTTTATCTGATTCAAACAGGCGTGCAAACCGTTGGCTTTATTTCAGTTTCCGCCGAAAAAGAAAACAAGTGGTTCCTCAATAAATTCTATATACTGGATGATATGGCCGGAAAAGGCCTTGGTACAAAGGCTTTTGAAGAATTAAAAAAAATAATAGCGCCAAAAAAAATGACCCTCACCGTTAACCGGCAAAATTACAAATCCATTAACTTTTACTTTAAGAATCATTTTAAGATCGATCACGTAGCCGATTTTGACATAGGGCATGGATACGTAATGAATGATTTTGTGATGGTTTGGGAGAAGGTTGCGGGTTAGGCGTTTCGGGTTCGGTGTTTCGGGTTGCATCCGCCGAAGCATTTTTGCGAAGGCGGGTTCAGGGTTTTACATTCAATCCTACGCTTCCTTGTCCTGCAGCAGCTTCTCCAGCGAATACATTTCATCACGCAGCCTGGCGGCTTCCACAAAGTTCATTTCCTTTGCGGCTTTTATCATGGCCGATTTGGCTTTTGCGATCTGTTTCTTCAGCTCATCAGCGGTCATATATTGCATCACCGGGTCAGCGGCAAGGTCCAAACCGTCAGCCTCCACATAGGCTTTAACAAGCCTTCCGTTCACAGTCACTTCCATCACCCCCAGCGAGGGATCAGCGATTTTTTTCCTGCCAGCCTGGATCGGCGTAATATTATTTTTAAAGTTGTATTCTATTTGTTTTTTCCGGCGCCGCAACGTTTCGTCCATGGTCGCCTTCATGCTGTCGGTGACCCTGTCTGCATACATGATCACCCGCCCGTTGACGTTCCTGGCGGCCCTTCCAACGGTTTGCACCAAACTTCTCTCGTTCCTGAGAAAGCCTTCCTTGTCCGCGTCCAGGATCGCTACAAGACTTACTTCCGGCAAATCAAGACCCTCACGCAGAAGGTTGATCCCAATTAATACATCAAACATACCCACCCGCAACTGTCTTAAAATTTCGATGCGATCAAGTGTTTCCACTTCGCTGTGAATGTAGCGGCAACGCACATTTAATTTGGTAAGGTATTTTGTCAGTTCTTCAGCCATCCTTTTTGTAAGGGTCGTCACCAATACACGTTCGTCGTTGGCCACCACCTTGTGAATTTCGTCGAGCAGATCGTCCACCTGGTTGGTACATGGCCTCACGTCAATAAGTGGATCTAAAATGCCTGTAGGCCTGATCAGCTGTTCAACGATGATCCCACCTGCTTCCTGCAACTCAAACTCAGCCGGCGTTGCGCTAATGTAAATCACCTGGTTAAGCAGTGCGTAAAACTCTTCAAATTTCAGAGGGCGATTGTCGAGAGCCGCAGGGAGTCTGAACCCGAAATCCACCAGGTTTATTTTGCGGCTCAGGTCACCGCCATACATGGCTCTTACCTGTGGAAGCGTCACATGGCTTTCGTCCACGAGCAATAAAAAATCGTTGGGGAAATAATCCATCAGGCAAAATGGCCGGGTACCGGGGAGGCGGCCGTCAAAGTACCGCGAGTAGTTTTCAATACCGCTGCAATAGCCCAGTTCCCGCATCATTTCAAGATCAAAATTCACTCTTTCTTCAATGCGTTTTGCTTCAAGGGGCCTGTCCTGCTTCATAAAAAACTCAACCTGTTTCATTTTGTCCTCCTCTATAAAAACCATGGCCTTCTGCATGGTATCAGGCGCGGTTACAAAGATATTCGCCGGATAAACCGTAAACGATTCGTGTTTGGCGATAACGTGGTTATTTACATTGTCGAAGGTCTCTATGCTTTCTATTTCGTCGCCGAAAAAAACGATCCTCACACAGTAGTCGGCATAGGGCAGGTTCAGATCCACTGTATCTCCTTTCACCCTGAAGGTGCCCCGGTTAAAATCTCCGGTCGTGCGCGAATAAAGTGCTCCAACAAACTGGTGCAATAACTTATTACGTGAAATCGTCTGCCCGCTGGAGATAGAAATGATATTTTGCTTAAAATCACTCGGGTTACCCATACCATAGATGCAGCTCACCGAACTTACAACAATCACGTCCCTCCTGCCCGAGAGGAGCGACGAACTTGTGCTCAGGCGGCACTTTTCAATTTCCTGGTTAATTGCAAGGTCCTTTTCTATATAGGTACCGGTCGTTGGCAAATAGGCCTCCGGTTGGTAATAGTCATAATAACTCACAAAATACTCCACCGCGTTGTTGGGAAAAAATTGTTTGAATTCACCGAACAGCTGGGCGGCGAGCGTCTTATTATGGCAGAGTACAAGCGTGGGTTTATCCACCTGCGCTATTACATTGGCTGCTGTAAACGTTTTACCTGAGCCGGTAACACCTAAAAGTACCTGGTGCTTTGTGTTGTTGTTAATGCCTTCCACCAGCTGTTTTATTGCTGTCGGCTGATCGCCGGTAGGTTCAAATTCTGAAGTTAGCTCAAATCCCATGTTATAAATTTAGAAAAGCAAAATTACTTAATCAATTTAAATTTAGTGGCTGCCAGTGTTTTGTTGCCATAGCCAAAATGCCACCACTCGCTTGCAATGGAGGCAAATCCACCTCTTTTCATGGCCCACCTCAGCAGGCGCCTGTTTTCGTATGCTTCCCGCGAAAGCTCCCCGTTCCCAAGAAATTTTTGTTCAAAAGCGGGTTGTGAGATCTTTTCAAAAGTATCAAAATCAGAACCCATGTCCACCTGCAAACCCGTCGAAAGCTCAACGATCGTCACATCCGCTGCGCAGCCGTAATTGTGCAACGACGTTTCATAGGGTGGTGATAAATAATTGAATTTTCTGTCGTCCGGCATTTTTAAGCTGTCCCACATCATCTGCTGGATATGCAGCGGGCGGGCGGCATCCAGAACCAATAAAGAAAATCCGGGATTCACCAGTTTCAGGTAATATTGCGCCCGGCACAGGCCAAGGGCTACCTCACAGGGAAAATACGCCTGGCGGAGACCATCGTAAAAATTGACCCCCATAAAGTTAGAAGTGCCGGCATACATAAGGTTCACCTGGATAGAAGAATCCAGCGACCGGATGCTTTCGAGGTTATAGGCTTTAAAAACATATTCAAGGTACGAAGTATCAACGTTTGGAATGATTTGTTTACTTTCCTGAAGCCTTTCAAGGGTGTCGTACAACACAAAAATTTTCCGTTGGGAGATCACTTCCCTGTCCTTTGCCAGATCAACGTTACACGATGAAATCGCCAGGGTAAGGGCTAAAAAATATACTGGAAAAATTCTCAAAAAAAAGGTTACCGCTGTTTAACTGTTTAAAATCAAATACCTACTTTTGAAAGACCAAGTATTTAACGGAACAAACAAAAATAATAATATAACCGGGTTAAATTCAATTTAAGATTATGCCTTCATTCGACATAGCAAGTAAACTCGATGCGCAACTACTGGATAATGCGGTAAACGTTGCTAAAAAGGATATTCTGAACCGCTGGGATTTTAAAGACAGCAAAAGCACGATTGAATTAAACAAAAAAGACCTGTTGATCAATGTTGCCACAGAAAATGATATGCGCCTCGATGCCATACTCGACGCCATTCATTCCCGCATGATCAAACAGGGCCTCGATCCGCGCGGTCTGGACGAAAGTAAAGAACATTACCCAAGCGGTCCCATGATCAAAAAAGACATTAAAGTAAAACAAGGCCTCGAAAAAGAACTCAGTAAAAAAATTATAAAAGACATCAAAGACAGCAAATTAAAAGTTACTGCCCAGGTCATGGATGAGATCATCAGGGTAAGTGGAAAAAGTATCAACGATCTCCAGGCAGTTATAGCCCTTTGCCGAAAAGGCGATTATGATGCCCCCCTACAATTTATTAACATGAAATAAGCTGTCCGCATTTTTGATCCGTCAACTGTAAATACCAGCACGCGGTCAAAATACAAAATGCGGCAAACAACAAAAAATTCTATGATCATCAGAAGCAGAGCGCCATTAAGAATAGGATTAGCAGGCGGAGGAACAGATGTTAGTCCATACTCTGATATTTTTGGCGGCGCTATATTAAACGCAACCATCGACCTTTACGCTTATGCCTCGCTGGAACCCCTGGATAACGGAAAAATTGAGTTTGTGATCGACGGCAGTGAAAAATCGCTTAACCTGGATGCCGCTGCTGAACTCGAAGTTGTAAAGGATTTTGAATTGTTCATCGGGGTTTACAACCGCATTGTAAAACAGTTTGATTTAAAACCGCTTTCATTCCGTCTTACTTCGTTTATAGAAGCGCCACAGGGGTCTGGCCTTGGCACTTCGTCCACCATCGTGGTATCACTCATCGGCGCTTTTAAAGAATGGCTGAACCTGCCATTGGGCAATTACGACATCGCCCACCTTGCTTATGAAATTGAACGTATCGACCTGAAAATGGCCGGTGGGAAGCAGGATCAGTACGCCGCCACTTTCGGAGGAATTAATTACATAGAATTTTTCGGCGGCGATAAAGTAATTGTAAACCCTCTTAAACTAAAACCTGAAATTATATACGAACTGGAGTTTAACCTTTTGCTTTATTTCACTGCCACGCAGAGATTATCAGCCACTATTATCGAAGAGCAGGTAAAAAACGTTAACGAAAAAAATATAAAAAGTGTGGATGCCATGCACAATTTAAAAGAGCAGGCCACTCAAATGAAAGAAGCGCTCCTGCGTGGTGAGTTAACAAAGATCGGGGAGATCCTTCATTTCGGCTGGCAAAATAAAAAAAACATGGCGCTCAGTATTTCAAACTCCCTTATCGACTCTATTTATTTAAAGGCCATTGAAAGCGGCGCAACCGGCGGAAAGATCTCAGGCGCGGGCGGTGGTGGCTTTATGTTTTTTTATTGCCCTGCGGTCACCAAAAACAAAGTGGCGGGCGCCATCGCTTCACTCGGCGGACGTGTGCAGCCTTTCAAATTTACGCAACAGGGCTTAACGACGTGGACTATATAGTGGTTAGTGAATTATAAATTAAAATTTTGAAATAGCAGATGAATACTTTAGATAAAACAAATTTTAACTTTAAGAACCAAACGGCTTTTTACAAAGGCAAGGTACGCGATGTATACACTATCAATCACAACCTGCTGGTGATGGTTGCCAGCGACCGGATCAGCGCCTTCGACGTAGTATTACCAAGAGGCATTCCTTACAAGGGGCAGGTGCTTAACCAGATCGCCGAACAGTTTTTAAACGCAACCAGCGATATTGTACCTAACTGGCTGATCTCTTCACCTCATCCTAATGTGAGCATCGGCAAAATGTGCGAACCATTTAAAGTAGAAATGGTTGTACGCGGTTATCTTGCCGGGCATGCCGCCAGAACCTATAATGCCGGCTTAAGGGAACTTTGTGGTGTTGCATTGCCGGATGGCCTGAGAGAAAACGACCAACTGCCAATGCCCATTATCACACCCACAACCAAAGCCTCCGAAGGGCACGATGAAGATATCAGCAGGATAGAGATCATTGAACAGGGCATTGTGAGCAAAGAACATTACGAACAACTCGAAAAATATACACAGGCGCTTTACGCGCGTGGCCAGGAGATGGCAAAAAAAATGGGCTTGATCCTGGTTGATACCAAATATGAATTTGGTTTGTTCGAAGGCAAAATCACCCTCATGGATGAAATTCACACACCCGACTCCTCCCGCTATTTTTACCTTGAGGGTTACCAGGAGCGCCAGAAGAATGGCGAAGAGCAAAAACAACTGAGCAAGGAATTTGTGAGGAGATGGCTCATTGAAAACGGATTCCAGGGCAAAGACGGGCAGCAGATCCCTGAAATGAGCGATGAGTGGGTGAACGAGATCAGCGCGAGATATATTGAGTTGTATGAAAAAGTAACAGGAAAAAAATTCGTCAGGGCCAACTACGATAACGTACTGAATGATGTTGAGATGAGCGTAACCAAAGCACTGGAGAAGACGGCGTAATAAACCTACCGGGTAGTTGTGTTGCTCCTCCGGAGCTATAAAAAGAACTTGTATTGGTTTTTATAAAAATTTGGTTCCTCCGGAACCAGCCAGCAGATACAACCTGTTTCCTGCGTGGAAACCGTTCTCAAAAAGCAATAAAAATCTATAAATCCTGCAGCCTAACCCTACTCAGTCACCGGCCGATTTAATGAACCTGCTGTTCATTTGCCCGCGCGCAGTCAGAATTTTGATAACGTATACCCCCGGTGGAAGTTCATGAATATCGATATCATGGCCATGACCCACCTCGCTTTTGTGCACCAAAGCACCGAGTGATGAAAAAATTAAAACTCTGCCTCCGATTAAATTTGCCGGAATGGTTATTTTGCCGGAAGCCGGGTTGGGATAAATATCGAAGGTCTTAGCCTCGGTATTCCTGTTTATGCCGGTGGCTCCTGAAACCTGTAACGATGCTATAACTGAATTGCTGTCGATCTTATTGCACCATTGCTGCGCCTGTGACATATATGCTTTGTGGATGATCTGGTAGGTGCCTGCTGGTAACTGTCCTATCATAAAAGTGTCTATAAAGGTCTGGGTGGCCGGAAGCATACCATCGGAATAGCAACCCACAAGCCTGATCAATTGTCCGCTTACCGTATGGTTTTTATCTACCTGTATGCCCTGGTTGGGTGTTGTTACTTTGGTGACGATCTTGATAAAATCGGCTACAGTTGGATTTTGAGGGATAACAGTAGCAGTACCTATGGTGGGTTGCTGTGCCAGGGCACCAACAACAGCAAGACTACAACAAAACGCGAGTAATTTTTTTTTCATGTTCGTATTTTTATAAAGAAATTGCGGCAACTTTTATGCCGTGTTTTGTTAATTCATTGTTCTACTATCAATTAAGCAAAAAAAATCCCCGGGCTGTGCCGGGGATTTTTTCATGCCAAATCTAAAAACAAACTCAGGCAGTTACTTCAACACGCGGTGCAGCGGCGAGAATTTCTTCGTTGGCGGCCGACGCGTATTGTTCAAAATTCTTTAAGAATGAACCGGCAAGGCTCTGCGCTTTTTTATTAAAAGCGTCTTTATCCTGCCATGCATTTTCAGGCTCCAGGATCTCGGCCGGTACACCCGGACAAGCTTTAGGGAATTTTAATTTAAAATATGGCGTGGTGCCGTATTCCACTTTATCCAACTCACCGGTTAATGCGGCTGTGATCAAAGCGCGGGTGTAGGATAATTTGATCCTGCTTCCAACGCCGTAAGCACCGCCTACCCAGCCGGTATTCAATAACCAAACGTTCACGTTGTTCTTCTTTAATTTGTCACCCAGTAATTCAGCATATTTTGTAGGGTGCAGAGGTAAAAACGCTTTTCCGAAACAAGCAGAGAACGTAGTTGTAGGTTCGGTGATACCCATTTCAGTACCTGCCACTTTAGCGGTGTAACCACTGATAAAATGGTACATGGCCTGACCTGCAGACAGTTTGCTGATTGGCGGTAATACACCAAAAGCGTCGCAGGTTAAAAAGAATATATTTTTCGGAACATCGCCAATTGCAGGGGTAACGGCGTTATCAATATAATTTGCAGGGTAACTTACACGTGTATTTTCAGTTTTTGAAATATCAGCGTAATTTACGTTGGTAGTTCCCTCATGAAAATCAATATTCTCCAACAGTGAGCCAAACTTAATGGCGTTGAAGATCTGTGGTTCTTTTTCAGCGGTAAGGTCAACACATTTCGCATAGCAACCACCTTCGAAGTTAAATACACCCTTGTCGCTCCAGCCATGCTCATCGTCCCCGATCAATTTACGGTTAGGATCGGCGCTTAAGGTTGTTTTGCCCGTTCCTGAAAGACCGAAGAAAATAGCGGTATCTCCGTTCTTACCAATATTGGCAGAACAGTGCATGCTTAGTACTTTTTTGTTGTGTGGAAGAATATAATTCAGCACCGAGAAAATCGACTTTTTGATTTCTCCCGTGTAAGCTGTACCGCCAATGAGGATGGTTTTTTTTGTGAAATTGATGATCGCAAAGTTATGCTGGCGGGTGCCGTCGATCTTAGGATCAGCTTTAAAACCCGGAGCGTTGATGATCAGCCATTCGTGTTTGAACGTTTTTACTTCTTCGGCAGTAGGTCGCAAAAACAAATTGTAGGAAAACAAATTGTGGGCAGGATTTTCATTCACCACCCTGAGGTTTAATCTGTAAGTTGGGTCAGCGCAAACATAAGCGTCGCGCACCCATACTTCTTTGCCGCTTAAGTAAGCGAGCATCCTGTTGTGAAGCGTATCAAAGTTATTTGATTCAAAACGGTTATTTACATCTCCCCACCACACACTGTCTTTAGTAGTATCGTCATAAACAACAAATTTATCTTTTGGGGACCGGCCGGTAAATTCACCTGTGTCTATTGCCAAAGCGCCAACATCAGTTAAAACTCCTTCTCCTCTAATAATACATTCTTCCACCAATTCACTTGGATGAAGATTCCAATAAGCCATCTCAACATTTGAAAGACCAAGTTGGGCAACAGAAGCATCTTGTGCCTTTAAACCAATTTCATTCATGCTATATAAAATATTGTAAGTTCATGCAAAAGTACAAAAAAAAACGGTCTCATTCGAGACCGTTTTTCCACAATTCTTATTATTAAAAACTCAGTTTATCTAATTGATACTGAGACTAATTGGCCTTCTGCAGCAATTTTTTTCAACTGCTCAATAAATTCCGATTTTTCTTTGCCTTTAATTTCTGTCAGAGGCATACAAATCCTCGTTTCTCCTTCGCGGCCTATGCTTTTTTCACTGTATTTGAGCTTTTTAGCCTCTATTTTGGCTTTTACTGCGTCATAGGCTTTCAGGTCGATGCCTGATCCTGGGCTGCCAAAAGCCATCTCCACCGCGCAAGAATCGTTTGTAACACCTTTATATACAGTTGGTTGCTCAGTTGATGCGGGTTGAGACGCGGTTCCAGCCTTTGCCTTTGATTTACACGAGGTAAATGAGAGCAATAAAAGGCTGCTAAAAATTAAAAGGGTGTTTTTCATTGATGGGTGGATTAGGTGAGGTAAAGATGCTAATTATTAATTGAATGGGCTTAACCCCAAAAAATATTTAAGATTTTTTTTCGAGTGCCGAAAGCGACAGACAGATCCAACCGGCCACAAAACTCAATCCGCCAATGGGTGTAACGGGGCCTAAAAACTTCAGCCATTCAGCTCCTAAAAGATTGCGGGTGCACAGAAAATATAAGGAACCACTGAAAAGAATTATTCCCCACAAAAAAAATTGATAGGCCCTGCCCAGCCATTTACTGGTATATGTACCTTTTAAAATAACTATCATGAGCATGGCAAGCACGTGATACACCTGGTATTTAACACCCGTGTCAAACCCGTTGATAAGGTCGGTGGTGATCAGGCCGGTATCGAGTTTACCTTTTAAAAAGTGTGCGCCAAGTGCGCCAAGTCCAACCGCCAGGGCGCCAAGAAAACCTATGGTGATCAATTGTTTCGGCATTTTCATACTGTGGGTTTTTTTGATGTTGCTGTTATTTCTTCTTTTTCAGTTCTTCCATGATCTGCTCATCCGATTTTCCGATAAACCTGATGGCGCCTTTAGCGC
The DNA here is from genome assembly GCA_040386615.1 of Bacteroidota bacterium. Lineage (GTDB taxonomy): Bacteria > Bacteroidota > Bacteroidia > B-17B0 > Aurantibacillaceae > Aurantibacillus. The sequence continues at coordinate 118,852 of JAZKFC010000006.1, read as the reverse complement.
TGGCAGCCCAGTCGCTTTTAGGATATTCGTCAATGATCTTCTGGTAAAGGATCCTGGCTTGTTCCTCATTATTGAGATAAGCCGCCTCATCGTACAACTGCGCCAACAAAAAAATGGCAGCCGCGCGGTTGTTAAAATTCGGATAATCTTTAATGCATTGTTCGAGCACAACTTTTGCCTGGGGCGTATTGTTAATTGCCTGTGCCACCTGGGCGGTCTTTATAAGGTAAATGGGCGCAAGTGAATCAGTTGAACAGTGATAGGCAAAATCTGTAAAGGCCGCAATCGCCTTGTTAGCCAACTTAAGATCGGTTTCGGTTTGTTTCAGGATGGTGCTGTCCATTTTCAATGCAGTTCTTTTCAGCATTGCACAATCGAACATAAAATCTTCTGCTACTTTTTTTTCGGCAACAACCGAATCTGTCGACACCACTTTTTGCTGTGAATTACCTGTACCTGAGCATGAGGCCGTAAAGAACAATGCGGTTAAAACCGGTATAACAAGCAGGAATCGGATCTCCATTAATTTTTATTTTTTTGCCCTATAAACTTTTGTTTTGTAGTCGGCGGAGATCTTACCGTTTGAAATATCGGTAAGTTTACCCGAGATCATTTTGCGTTTAAAGGGGCTGATCTTGTCTGTAAACAGTTTTCCCTCGATGTGATCATATTCATGCTGAATCACGCGCGCAATCAAACCCTTGAATTTCTCGCGGTGCTTTACAAATTTTTCATCCTGGTATTCAATTTCTATGTCGGGTTTGCGGCTCACGTCTTCCCTGATCTTTGGGATGCTCAGACATCCTTCGTTGAATTTCCACTCGGTACCCTCTTCGGTTATCACTTTGGCGTTGATAAAAACCCTTTTAAAGGATTCGAGTTCTTTTCTCTGCGCAGGTGTGAACTCGTCATCTTCATCGTCTTCATCGGTTTCTGAAAAAGGTTTGGTATCAACCAAAAACAAGCGGATGGCTTTACCAACCTGCGGCGCCGCCAGGCCCACGCCCTTGGCTTTGTACATGGTCTCAAACATGTCTTTGATCAGCTGATCAAGACCTTCATAATTCTTATCAATGTCAACCCCTACTTTTCTAAGCACAGGGTCACCATAAACAACTATCGGGAGTATCATTCTTTATTAACGGTTATTCGTTATTGGTTATTCGTTACTGGTTTGTTGGTCTTACCTGCTGTAATTTGGGGCTTCCCTGGTTACTACCACATCGTGAGGGTGGCTTTCGCGAATACCTGATGCGGTAATGCGGATGAATTTAGCGTTTTGTAAGGTGGCTATGTCTTTGGCGCCGGTGTAACCCATACCCGCTCTCAATCCTCCGATCAGCTGGTAAACTATTTCGCCTAAGCTGCCTTTGTAAGGAACACGTCCGCTGATCCCCTCAGGCACCAGTTTTTTTATATCGTCTTCGGCATCCTGGAAGTAGCGGTCCTTACTTCCCTTTTGCATCGCTTCGAGCGAACCCATCCCGCGGTAAGACTTGAATTTACGGCCTTCAAAAATAATGGTCTCGCCAGGACTTTCTTCGGTACCTGCGAACATGCCACCCATCATCACCGTGCCCGCTCCCGCAGCCAGGGCTTTTACTATGTCTCCTGTAAAACGGATGCCGCCGTCGGCAATCAGTGGTATGCCTTTGCCTTTTAAAGCGGCAGCCACATCAAGGATGGCTGATAATTGCGGAACACCCACACCGGCTATCACACGGGTAGTGCAAATAGACCCGGGGCCAATGCCTACCTTCACAGCGTCAGCGCCTGCCTTCACCAGATCCAGCGCCGCCTTGCCCGTAGCAATGTTTCCTACAATGACATCAACGTTTTTATATTTTCTTTTTACTTCTTTTAATTTTTCTATTACGCCTTTGCTATGACCATGGGCGGTATCAATAATAATAGCGTCCACACCGGCGTTTACCAGCGCGTCAACCCTCGCCATGGTATCGGCGGTAACTCCTACGGCAGCTGCTACTCTTAAACGGCCACGCTCATCTTTACAGGCATTTGGTCTTACCTTGATCTTAATAATGTCTTTATAGGTAATTAAACCAACCAATTTATTTGATTTATCTACAATGGGAAGTTTTTCAATTTTGTGCTCCTGCAGGATGCCTTCAGCCTTTTTAAGGGTAATGCCATTTGGTGCGGTAATGATCTTACTGTAAGGTGTCATTACCTTTACCACAGGTTTTTTAAAGTCTTTTTCAAAACGCAGGTCGCGGCTTGTGACAATGCCTAATAATTTATTGCCTTTATCCACTACGGGAATACCACCGATCTTATTGTCACCCATTAACTTCACTGCGTCGCCAATAGTGGCGGTATCAAAAACCGTAACCGGATCAAGGATCATTCCGCTTTCGCTGCGTTTTACCTTGCGTACCTGGTCGGCCTGCTCTTCTATGGTCATGTTTTTGTGCAGAACGCCGATGCCGCCTTCCTGGGCAATGGCAATAGCCATGCTGTGCTCAGTTACGGTATCCATGGCTGCCGAAACGATTGGCGTATTGAGCCTGATGTTTTTTGAGAACCAGGAAGAGATATTTACCTCCCTTGGCAGGATTTCAGAATAGTCGGGCACTAATAGAACATCGTCGTAAGTGAGCCCTTCCGGAACAAACTTATTGGCTAAAAAATTGGAAGTCATTGAAGGTGAATTTTAAGGTTTTAAAATTCAGGCAAATATACTGTTTTATTTTGATTTTGAATTCGGGGATTTTTGGGTACAAATCTTAATAATTGCAAATCCCGACAAATAAAAAAGCCACCTTCAGAAAATCTCCAAAATCTGAAAGTGGCTAACTTTGTTTTAAACAAAACCCTTGATAAAGAACGTAACTTAAAGGTACAACAGAATAAGGGCTTTCGTGAGGGTTTCAAATAAGTGGTAAGGTTTAATTGATAAGTGGTAGCGGCCCTTTGTTTCAGGATTTGTTGAGTTTTTCCATAAAAGTTTCCTTTTTACGGCGTGAGATTTCGATCTTGGTGCCATCGCTCATTACCGCGTAGCCCCCATCTTCCTTCAGAAATCTAACCACGTGGTTCATATTAATGAGGTGATGGTGATGCACCCTGATAAATTCTGCCTCCGGAAGGAGTTCTTCGTAGTGTTTCAGGCCGGCACTCACCATTAATTTACGTTTATCGTTCAGGTAAAAAGTGGTATAGCTGCCATCGGCCTCACAACGAATAATGTCTTTAACGTTCACAATTTCGTAGGCATTACCGGTAGGAAGGGTAATTTTCTGAAAATTTTCATCGGCCCGTTTCAGGTGCTGGATCAAAAACTGCAGGTTCTCCATATTGGGAATGGCGTTTTTCTTTTGAACTACCTTGTTCACCGCCATTTTCAGCTCGTCGATATCAATGGGTTTTAAAAGATAGTCGCAGGCGCTGTATTTAATAGCCCTGATCGCGTGCTGGTCGCTTGCGGTAGCGAAAATCAACTCAAACTTACTCCCCACAACCTGTTCAAGCAAATCAAACCCACTCCCATCAGGCATGCTAATGTCAAGAAAAACCAATTCAGGTTTTTGATTTTTGATCAGGTCAACCCCTTCATTGACATTTTTGGCGAGACCTATTACATCGAGCTCGGGGCAGTTTTTTTGTATAATGGCCGCCAGCATGTCCCGGCTTTTTTGCTCATCTTCAATAATTACGGTTTTGATCATATTTCGTTTTTTTATCCGTTAAGGGGTACAAATAACTCAACTTTTGTACCGGTAGGGTTGTTGTTTTCGTCTTTTAAGTCGGTAATGATCACACTCAGGCGTGAGCTGTTTATCTCATTTAAAATTTTCAGCCTGTCTTCGGTTATTTTCATACCAAGCGATCTGTGTTTAATGAAAGGCATCGTTCTTTTAATTTCAGCCGATTTTTCCCTTCCAATACCATTGTCCATAATGGTACAAATTAAAAAATTATTTTTTGAATTTAGCATTATTGTTAATTTTCCTTTCACTTCCATGGGATTTAAGCCATGAAGTATGGCATTTTCTACATAAGGCTGCATTAAAAGCGGGGGCATAATATCATAATCCTCGTCAACACTCTCTTCAACAATCACTTCATAGGTGAATTTTTCTTCGAAACGCATTTGTTCGAGTTCCAGGTAAAGTTTCAGGGCTTCCAGGTCTTCACCAACGGTTACCGTGGGTTTATCTGAATTGTTAAGGATAATTCGCACCAACCTGGCAAACTTACTCAGGTATTTTATGGCTTCGTCGCTCTTGCTGTTAAAAATATAGTGTTGAATAGAGTTTAAAGAGTTGAAGATAAAGTGAGGATTCATTTGCGACCTCAGCGCTTTCAGTTCTACCTTGCTCATTTCAACTTTCCTGTTAAACTCAGCGCGTTGCTGCTTTTTGATATTATAAATTCTCACCATAAAAACGGTATAGATAAGCGCGAAGGCTAAAACCGATGACAACAACAAAAACCACCAGGTTAAATAAAAGGGCGGCCTGATCCTGAAAGTAAATGTGGTTTCATTTTTGTTCCAAACACCTTCATTGTTGCAGGATCTCAACCTGAAGGTGTACTTCCCGGGGGCCAGGTTGGCGTACTTGCTGTAATCCTCATTATTCGGTGTGCTCCAATCCTTTTCAAGCCCTTCCAGTTTTTTCTGGTAGAGCACCTTGTCGGGGTTGGTCAGGCAAATGCCACGGTAATAAAACGAAATGGTATTATAATAATTTGAAAGCACCGCGTTATTACGGATCATGGTATCTTCGTTCAGGAGTTTGATATTCTGGATAACAGTTGTGTTTTCAATCTGATTTTTCTTAAAATTGAAAGGCTCATGTTTGATGAGGCCATTCACCGTTCCAAACCATAGGGTTCCGTCAGGGTCTTCCCAAATGCCATTGGTGTTGCACTCCACGCCAATAAATCCTTCCTGTTTGCCAAAAGATGTAATTTCTATAGAGTCGGTTGCCAGGTACTTTTTCAGGTTCAGTTTATTGATTCCCTGGTTGGTGCCAATCCATAAAGCGTTTTTGTTCTCAGCAAAATCTATTGAATAGGCCAGCTCCGAATTCAAACCATCATCGTTGGTGATCTTTCTTAAAGTGTTTTTCCTGGTATCTAATATCAGCAGGCCGTTAAGCGATGGCGAGAAAAGGTTGCCGTTAAGATACCTCAGCGAAAAAAAATCTTCTTCATTTAATTTCAGGTCGGCACTGATATGGCTCATCACACCGTTTGAGAGTTTAAACAACCCGGCGTGAAAGGTGCCAAGGTAAATGTCGTGGTTGTCGCCTTCACAAATGCCATAAATCTGGTACTCAGCTTTAGACCTAATGGGGTAAAACTTTGTCTGCGGCTGGCTGTTCTTCCACACCAACGACACCACCCCGCTGGTACCGCCGATCCACAAGGTATTTTGCGAATCGAGAAAAAGCATATCATAAGGTCCTTTTAATTCTTTCGGAATGGGAATGTCATAGAATTTTTCGTTCACGAACTGTACAATACCTTTTTCGGTGCCAAAAATAAGCCGCCCTTCATGGTCCTGGAGGCCGGTTCTGGCGGTATTGGTTGATAAGCCATTGCTAATACCATAACGCTTAAAATATCCTTCAGAATATTTAAAAATGCCGCTGCTTTCTGTACAGATCCACAATTTGCCGCTATTGTCCCTGAAGATCTGAAAAATAAAAGCGTTCCCGGGCCCGTTCAATTTATCGAAAGTTGAAAAAGAATTATCCCTGTAAAGGAACAAACCGTTGTGAGTGCCTATCCACATATTGTCTTCGCGGTCCTGGAGTATACATTTCACATTGTTTGAGTTATTATCAGGACCAATGTTGTAATAACTGAACTGCAGACCATCAAAGCGCAGCAGGCCGTTATGAGACCCTACCCATAAAAATCTGTCGTCCTGCCCTTTCACTGAAGTGATATCTTCGTCTATGAGCCCATTCTCTATAAAATAGTTCGTGAATTTATGCGAAGTAAGATCATAATAACTCAGGCCTTTGGCCGTGCCAATCACCAGAAAGCCCTTATAGAGTGTTACGCAGTTGATTTTGTTGGAGGGCAGGCCGCTTGACATGTCCAGCATTTTAAATGTATTGTGACCATAAATCGCCAGCCCCCTGTCGGTTCCCACGTACAGGAGCGACGCATCCTTTACCATGCAGTTGATGGCTGAAGACCGGAGTTTGGCGACCGGTTTAAAGGTATTGTTGGTATAGATGTAAAGGCCTTTTACAGTGCCCACATACATGGAGTGATGGAAACCTTTACAAAAAGAGGTGACCTTTACATTTTCGAAACCATTGGATTTATTGTACCTTAAAATTCTTCGTCCCCTGAGAATGCTCAGGCCTTTGTTTGTACCTATGAGTATGTCACCCTGATCATCTTCACACACGGCATTCACATTGTGCCCCTGCAGCCCGTTTTTAGGGTTAAAATTCAGAAATTCCTTGCCGTCGAAGCGGCTGAGGCCACCGTAACCACCACTCCAGAGGTATCCGTTCCGGTCCTGGAACGTACAGGCCACCTGCGTAAACGGAAGACCGTTTTCGACATTGTAATTTTTAAAAAAGTATTGCTGCGCTTTTGTTCCAACCAAAACAAAAAGAAAAAACAAACAAAATATTTTACGGGTTGTTTTAATAATCTTTACTAATTTAATCTTAATAGTTTGAAAAGAAAAGAGGATTAAATAAGTGGCGGCCATTCATTTTTATTTGGTGCTATAATCTTCTTTCGCGTTGAAGGACTATTCATGCTATTCACAAATATTATCTTTGCACATGAAATAAAATGCAGACCTTTACTCCTCTAATCAAATTAATTAAAAAAAAACGCAGGGGCGTAAACCATGACTGAACAAGTTATTTTAGTGGATGAATTTGACAAGCCTCTGGGCAGCATGGAAAAAATGGAGGCGCACCGCAAAGGCGTGCTGCACCGTGCCTTCTCGGTTTTTATTTTTAATTCAAAAGGCCAAATGCTTTTACAACAACGTGCTTTTGATAAATATCACAGCGGCGGTTTGTGGACCAATACCTGTTGTTCTCATCCCCGTCCGGGAGAACAAACCAGGACCGCGGCTGAGAGACGCCTGAAAGAAGAAATGGGCATGGAACTGGCGCTCGATTTTAAAACCAACTTTACCTACAAGGCCGTTTTCAGCAACTCACTTACTGAGCATGAATTTGATCACGTATTCACCGGCACAAGCGATTCTGAGCCACTTATCAATAAAGACGAAGTTGAAAGTTATCAATGGTTATCGCTGGATGATATCAAAAAACACATCGCATCAGATCCCGGAAAATTTACTGAGTGGTTCAAGATAGCCATAGAAAAATTATTTTAATCACCCGGCGCTTTCGTGCGTTGTAAGGCGCAATAGTTTTTCCCTGAGAATATCAGTAGTTGTTAGCATGGCGGCGATAATCAAAATCACGCCTCCTATGGCTATTTTAAGAACATAAAAAATATAGCCGGTAAATATTAATTTGCATTTCATGGCTTAAGTGTTAACATGGAGCAGGAAATCTGGTGCCAGCGTCATCGCAGCAGCCTTTAAAACGGATGCTTAATCAAATATTAAAAAACCGTGGAGTTTTTTGGACGGAATAAGCCGGTGAAATATTAATACCGATTCGGCATTCTCCAAATACCTGCGCACTTTCTGCGCACCAGAATATTATTTGCCTTTGGGCGAAATTATATTTGGATTTGGTTAAGATTGTGCAGCGATTTGCCTTTGTAGCGTGGTTTTGTCGATGGTACCCGAATGGCGCCACACAATCCTGCCGGCTTTGAAGATTATAAAGGTGGGAACCGAGTCAATCTGGTAAAACCTGGCGGCGTCCTGGTTTTTGTCGATGTTTACTTTCACGATCCTCGCCTTGCCCTGTAATTGTGCTGCAAGTTCCTTTATCATTGGTGACATAGCCTGGCAGGGTCCGCACCAGTCAGCGTAAAAATCAACGAGCACCGGTGTTGAAGACTTTATCAATTCAGAAAAATTACTCATGACGTTTAGTCTTTAAAACTAATTTCGTTCAAAGTCCATGCCTGTGGCTTGTCGTTAAACAGCGCCTTGGTTGCGCCCCACACCTTTTCGAAAAGCTCAGAATTTCTGTAAACATTTAAATGCGCCTCACTTTCCCAAAGGCTGTAGGTAAAGAACAGCGAGGGATTCAGTTCATCCTGCAAAAGTTCCACATGCTGGCAACCTTCAAAACCCTTAATGCTTTTCCAGTTGGTTCTGAAAATGTTTTTAAACGCCTCAGTGTTTTCAGGGTGAAAACTCATCTTCACTATTCTTTTAATCATAAAATTCTATTAACAGGTTAAAATCAAAGGTGCTGCCCACGTCGCGCGGGCAAAGCATTTCGCAGGCGTTTTTACCATTCGCCGCTACCTCAAGGTAACCAAAACTATTGAATAACACGAGGGGATTGCCGTATTTTACCTCGTCGTAAGATTTGCAGATCTTGTTGATTCTGGCGCCGGGGAGTGTGATCATAAAACTACGGGAGCCTACCACCTCTGCAAATTTTTCCCTGGTGATATTGGTAATAATGTTCCCGAAATCATCCACATAAATCCCTTTTCCACGGAGCATATTGCCATTTACAAAACTATCAAACTGCGAGGCGCGGTAATAATCGGTGGTAGGCGCCGCTATCTCGGTGATCTCTTTTTTTTTCACCAGGTGAATGGCCACATCAACAAAAACGTCTTTCAGAAAAAAATGGTGTTTATTATCCCCCTCATAATACACCTGGTAAACCGGCTCTTTAAACTCCGCGTCAATAAGCGTCAAAAGACCGTTGTCGGGACAAATGATAAACTGGTTTTTATATTTTGTAAGCAAATACCGTGAATTGTCGATGGTGTTGGTTTTATTGAGCGAACTCCTGTCGGTAATAAATTTAATGGCCACAAGGTGTACGGTACCATCAGGAAAATAGGGCAGTGAATTTTTAATAATAAACGCCGCGTCGGAAATGTTATTTTCCCTGATATCGCAACTCAGATCGATGATCTGCTGCGTGGGATTGCGGGAGATGAGCATCGCCTTCACTATGGCCAAATACGGATCGCGGTAGCCCAAATCTGTCGTTAAAGTGATAATGCTCATTATTATTCAAAAATAATTATTATTTATTCTTTTATTTTTTTAAACTTGAAGATAGATTAACAGGGTTATAAACAAAAGCCTCTCTTAGCTGTTACTGCATTGTCTATGAACGAAAAAATAATTACACTCGATAGTGTAGAACCCGTTGAGATTTACGGTGTGAACGATGTGAAACTGAATGTGATCAAGAAACATTTCCCGAAATTAAAACTGATCGCGCGCGGTTATTCTTTAAAAGTGCTGGGAGAAGCGGCTGAAATTACACGGTTTGAAAAAAAACTGGAACTGCTTGTGGATCATTACCACAAAAGCGGGGTGCTTACCGATACTGTGATTGAGCGGCTTTTGGGACAAACAGGCGATAATATCGTAGAGTCGAAAGACGAAACGCTGAATAACGACATTATCCTGTTTGGCAATAACGGCCTGGTGATTAAGGCCAAAACCGAAAACCAGAGAAAGATGATGCGTGAGATCCTTAAAAACGATATGCTCTTTGCCGTTGGTCCTGCAGGTACCGGAAAAACCTATACTGCTGTGGCCCTGGCGGTTAAAGCCTTAAAGAACAAAGAGGTAAAACGCATTATCTTAACGCGGCCGGCAGTTGAAGCCGGCGAAAACCTCGGTTTTTTACCCGGAGACCTCAAAGAAAAGCTCGACCCTTATATGCAGCCCTTGTATGACGCGTTAAATGACATGGTGCCCACGGAGAAACTGAACCAGTATATTGAAAGCCGCACCGTCCAGATTGCGCCGCTGGCGTTTATGCGCGGGCGAACGCTCGACAATGCCTTTGTGATATTGGACGAAGCACAGAATACCACCGAAAGCCAGATGAAGATGTTTTTAACCCGCATGGGGGCCAATGCCAAATTTATCATTACAGGTGATGTCACACAGATTGATCTGCCCAGCAAACAACCCAGCGGCTTGCTGCAGGCCATCAGGCTGCTCAAAAAAACAGAAGGGATCAGTATTGTTGAACTGGATAATACCGATGTGATCCGCCATAAACTGGTAAGAGCGATCATTGAGAAGTATGAGGCGAAATAGTGAACAGATAGAATACAGGTCTTTGGAAAAATGAAACAACGCGTCTTTCTTTTGTCAATTTTGACCTGCTATTCCTGCAGCAATTCCGACAATTTAAAACAGAAAAACGAAACCGATACAGTCATGAACAGTTGCGATCTCAGTGCTGGTGCAATATTTCTCGACAAATATGTGATCTGCGGTGACGATACTATTCCCTATCCCCAAGATCTCGCTTTGAATCAAGAATATGTGTTCAGCGCTTTGAAATCGGATACTAATTACCAACTTAAAGTGAAAAGAACGAGCAATACGGCCGTTTATTACGCGCTCAATTACCGAATCGCAGACCTTGTCGCAATAGAAAGGTCTGGAAATGCAAAATTGCCGGATGACTTTTTTTATACATCAAAGAGAGATACCAAGCGTAAAGACAGCGCGGATTATGCTTCCTATTGGTATTTTAACGAAGATAAGGGTTGCCATGTGGGCATAAGAATAGGGATTGAGCCAAATAAAAAAAACAACATTAACGCAAGTGTTAATTTTATTTGTGACGACAAAAACAAACACTTGTTGAATATCGACAATTGTCCGACGTTAAAACTCCAAAAGGAAAGACAATAGGCAGTAATCTGAAGGGTTCGGCATTTTTCATTAGGTTCCGGAGGAACCAAATATTATTAAAAACAAAATGTTTTCACCTTGCCCCAGCGGGGCAAAACAATTCGATGTTTTATACCGATCTGGTGCTTAGCACACAGCATATTTTCACAATTGTTACACGTTTGTGTTCTATTTATTAAAAGCCAACCTTTAGTTTGTGAACCGGGCCCTTAAAGAAACATACACCCTCAAAGATCTTACTCAAAAAGATCTGATCGCGGACCTCTATGAGCGCTATGGCAAAAAATTATATGCCTATGCTGTTTATTCCTGGAAGGTCGATGAGGACACCGCCTGGGACCTGGCTTACAAAACACTCTATAAGGTTATTGATTCACATAAAAAATATGAATTTGAATCGGAAGAAAAATTCGCCTCTTTCGTTTTTAAGATCTTTATCAATTACCTGAGGAACAATTACAGGGACAAAAAAAAGTTGCAGGCTGAGATGCCTTTATCGGATATAGACAGCAGCCTTTTGCATGAAAGACCCGACAACGCAAAGGATGTGAATAACAACCGGAAGTTGGCGGTACTGAACCAAGAACTGGATAAAATGGAAGACTGGCAACGTATGCTTTTACTCATGAAAAGTGAAGGGAGATCCTACTCTGAAATTGCCGGCTTCATTGATAAACCCGAAGACAACCTCAGGGTTTATTACCAGAGATTAAAAGAACAAATTACAAAAAAAATCAATGAGCGACTATAACAACATACTTAGCGACGAAGAGATCCATGGGTTGTTCAAACAACGCTTGCTTGATCATCCCGTGGACGATGCATTAAATCAAAAATTAATTGAAATGGAAACACAAATCGCATTTTCAAACAACGTGCTATTAATGCCGGACCTGAAAAAAGAAAAAGAAATGTTACAAAAACTCAGCGCTAAAACGGGTTTTGGCCCCTGGGGAAAATGGCTCTTTACCGGCCTGAGCGCCGTAGCAGTGGTTGCCACGGCTTTTTTACTTTACACTCATAAAAGCGCCAACAACAATAAACTAGAAATTGCAAGTGTATCACAAGCACCTGTTTTTGCCGAAAAACCGGAAAATACCATGGCGGCGAACCAGGTCACACCGTCTTACAAGTCCGATCTAAAAACGCAGACACAAAATAACCCAGCGCCTGTTTTTCATGAATCCGGTATTCCGCTGGCCGACAGCCTGGCCCATGAAGCGCCGGTAGAAAATAAAAATGAACCGCAACCAATTTCTTATTTCACAGGGGCTTATGGCGTAGAAAAAAAATTCAGTTTGCAGGCCGGTGATGATGGAAAAATAGCGGTTGACACGCTGTTTAAAGGCATCAAACGCGTGGAGATAGAAGGTCTTTACTGCGATGTTAATTTGACGACACACGCTGAAAATAATGTCAGCATTAAGGGAGAAATGAATTTTAAGTTCAAGGGAGTTATTCTCAAAAAGCCCGATTATATATTTCACTGCACCCAGAAAGATTCGGTGCTTTTGGTAAAACTTGAAACCACGCAAAAATCTTCCGTATTCATTGGCGGCTCCATCAACCATGAAGGCTTGCTGAATTTTGTCATGCCCAAACAAACCACGCTCGTTGTCAGGAATGCCTCGGGCAAGTTAACCGCAACAGGCCTGGAAGGCAGCTCCTGCCACCTCGGCAACAGCTATGGTAATATCGTCGCTACTAACATTAAAAGCAAACTGGAGGTCAGATCTTCATCAGGTGATGTCGTGCTCAGCCAGGTTACCGGTTCGGTAAACTGCAAAGCCTCGTACGGAAATATCAATATCAAAGGCGTTACCGGTAATATGCTGATCTCATCTTCATCGGGAAACATCAGCCTGTCGGAAGTAAAAGGAAACGCAGGCATAGCCTGTAGCTATGGAAATATAGATCTTGATAAAATCGACGGGGAACTCAACCTGAGTTCAGCTTCGGGTAATATTACCGGCGCCGGTTTAAATGCCAATAAAATAAACATCAAAAGCAGCTACGGCTTCGTAAAAATTTCAAATGCCAGGGCCACGCTTATTGTCACATCCAGCTCCGGCAACATCAGCCTCGGCCATATTACCGGCGGAATAACGGTAAGTGCTTCGTATGGAGAAATTAAGTTAAGTGATGTAACCGGCGACGCGGTACTCACTTCGGCATCAGGGAACATAGAGATCTCAAAACTGACCGGGAAAATGTTCATCACCTCAAACTACGGTGATATTGTTGCCAACGATTGCCTGAGTCAGGTTTATATTAAATCCACATCCGGGAACGTCAGGGGAAAAAACATCGAGTTGGTGAAAGACCTATACGTAAACGCCAATTACGGCCATATCCATATGAATCTTAAAAACGACCTGAATGAGCTCACTTTTAATCTCAGCTCGACATCCGGAAATTTAAGTCTCAACAAGGGGGGAGTTAAATTAACAGGCAAGGAAGGAAAACTCTCGCTGCAAAAAGGCGACATCCTGGTTAAAGGTGTCAGCAACTCAGGCGACCAGGTGTTTGATTAAAAAATATTTCTTAACATTAAGAAATGAATTTTAAGGCCTTTCCTTTATTTTTACTCCACCATTTCAGAAAAAATAAACTATGGAAATAGTTTTAAGGGTTTTGCTCTTCACTCATATTTTGTTTGGTGTTTTAGCACTAACAAGTGGCTGCGCAGCAATTGCAGTAAAAAAAGGAGGAAAAACGCATCGCCTGGCCGGGAAGATCTTTTTTTACAGTATGTTGGGAGTTACTGCCAGCGCCTTTATCATCTCCGTTGCCAAAAATAACGGGTTCCTTTTGATGATTGCTGTTTTTTCGTTTTATCAAAACTACATGGGTTACCGCGCCATTAAAAATAAGGGTCTTATCCCCTCGTCTTTAGATTGGATGGTATTATTTTGCGCTGCGGTGAATACCTTTTTTATGATCTGGTCCATGAATATTGTGTTGATGGTTTTTGGCGGGATCAGTCTTTTTTTGGTACTTGGAAATCTGAGGATCAACCTTAAAACAAAACGAAAAGAAGTGTTGCATCCGCTTCGATGGTTAAAACTACATATCGGTATGATGATGGGAGCCTATATTGCCGCGATTACCGCTTTTGTGGTTGTCAACGCCGGCATTTTTGCCTTCTTAAACCTGCCGGAATGGTTGCCCTGGCTGCTACCCACACTTATCCTGGTGCCGTTGATGGGATATTTAACAAAAAAATATACCGTTAAAACGGTAGGAAAACCCGGGAATTAAATTCAAAAAAATTTGTATCTTCAATTGTTCTTAAACGCTTTATCATGTTTAATAAATTGATCATTGCCTGCTTTTTTTTAACGGCCTTTGGTTCGTGTTGTCATAAAAAAGGGTGTATCGATGAGACAAGGGTTGACCTGATCTCATTCAAAAATTTTGAGAAATCAGAAACAGACACCCTGAGGTTTACCGGATACAGCCAGGGCTCAGATTTCAGCGCCAGGACCGACAGCTTTGTTGTTTATTATGATTCCCTTAGGGTTGTGCAAGGAATGGATGGTCTTAACTACCAGGTTCAAATGAATATTGGGTTCGACTGGGAGGTCAGGCTGAGCGGAAATAATACCGTTTACAGGATCAATGATTTTGTATTGAAGGAAAAACTCTGCAACAGGTGCATCACAGGAAATTCTTATTATACTTCACTCGAAAGCTATAAAGTCAACGGCAAAATAATACCCGCCAATTACCTGATCATCGAAAAATAAAAAAACCCGGCCTGATTAGGGGCCGGGTGATTGTTTTATCCGGAATTTTATTTTTTAGTGAATTTAATTTCCATGCTTTTAAATTCTTTACCATCTTTGGTGGTATACATTTCAAGCAGTTGGTTCTTATCGTCAATTGCTTTAAATGCCTGGCGCATATCGCAATCTTCACCAGTATTTGGATCAACCATTTTACCTGTAAAGTTAATGGTTTTGGTAGGCTCATCGTAAGCGCCTTCCATGTACATAAGGCCGGTACCTGTATTGTCTATCCATGTATTAATGAATTTCTTTTTGGCATTATCATAAGCCATGGTGCCGTGACCTTCATAGTCCATGCCCATCATTTTGCCTTTGTATTCGGTTACCTGATAGCGGCCTCCCAGCACCATTTTATTTTCTACTTTTGATGTTCCTCCGGGCATAGCTTTGGCATCAGGGCCCATCCAAAAGGTCATTTCAGCGTCCCACTTTCCATCGCTCATGGCCATCCATTTATGCATGTCGCCGGGTGTCATATAAGCTTCCCAGGCTTTAGCCGCTGTAGCCGAATCAACCGGGGGTTTTTCTTTCGTTTCTTCAGGAGCGGCCGTAGCTACCGAATCGTGGGGAGCCGCGGTTTCCTCCTTTGTTTTGTCGGCGTTGCCGCAGCTCAGCAAAATCAAAACTGATAATGCCAGGCATGTAATATTGATTTTTTTCATGGTTTTAAATTTTGGCTAAGATAAAAAAAAATTGAGACGAACCTGTTCCCGATCACCGATTGGGATTTACCTATACCATGTATTTTTTGCGGCCCTTGACCCAGATTATGAATTAGATATCCTATTCCAAGCCAAAATCCCTTCAAAAGATAAGGCTTCGCAACTTTTTCTCATTCACCGTAGTGGTGCCTACACTTCAATCGCAAAAGTTTTCCCGATGTCTATCGGGATTATTGGGCTTTTGGCTTTCATAACGAATCTCCAATACATAATCTGGGTTTAAATTATTTTACATATTTGTCGTAATTGATAAAAATATGCTATTTTTGGTAGAATCATCCCCCGTTCTCAGTTTTACAAAGTAGAGTTTGCTTAATATTTAAAAATCATCTAAAACATTAGCATTTGAAACCAACTGACATCAAAGACCCGGAATATTTTCACAAAGTAGTCGATTGCCAGCACGCTTGTCCGGCGCACACACCTGTTCCACAATACATCCGGCTGATAGCCGAAGGAAAATATTCGGAAGCCTATATGATCAACTGGGACTCTAATGTTTTTCCCGGTGTATTGGGACGCACCTGCGACAGGCCCTGTGAACCCGCCTGCAGAAGAGGACGTCTTGACAAGGAAGAGCCGGTCGCCATTTGCCGTTTAAAAAGGGTGGCGGCGGATAATAAAGACGACGTTAAAAAACTGATGCCCCAGGCTCCTTTTAATCCAAATGGAAAAAAAGTTGCGCTCATTGGCGCGGGCCCTGCGTCATTAACCGTTGCGCGGGACCTTGCTCCTGAAGGTTACGAGATTCATTTATATGATGAGCAGCACAAAGGGGGCGGATTTATGCGCAGCCAGATTCCAGCCTTCCGTCTGCCTGAAACCGTGCTCGATGAGGAAGTGAATTACATCCTTGATCTTGGCATTCACACACATTTTAAAACCTACGTATCGAGCCTGAAAGAAATATTAGCCAAAGACTATGATGCTGTATTTGTAGGCAGCGGCGCGCCCAAGGGAAAAGACCTGAAGTTACCGGGGCGCGAAGAAGGCGCCGCTAATATCCATATTGGCATTAACTGGCTGAACTCTGTTTCATTTGAACACACGAGCAAAATCGGAAAAAAAGTGATAGTACTCGGCGGAGGTAACACGGCGATGGATTGTTGCCGCACTGCCCGCCGCCTGGGTGGCGAACAGGTGAAGGTATTGGTGCGTAGCCCCTTCGCAGAAATGAAAGCTTCTCCCTGGGAAAAAGAGGACGCCATACACGAGGACATTCCTATCATGGATAACCATATGCCCAAAAGTTTTGTGATTGAAAATGGGAAATTAAAAGGCATGACCTTTGAAAAGGTGCATCCAGCCTACGATGAAGATGGCAATCGTAAATTAATTCCAACCGGCGAACCCGATGTATTTGTCGAAGCCGACGATGTACTGATCGCTGTGGGGCAGGAAAATAGTTTCCCATGGATAGAACGCGATCTTGGTATTGATTTTGACCAGTGGAACATGCCGGTAGTTGACGAAAAAACTTTTGTATCCACCAACCCAAGAGTATTTTTTGGCGGTGACGCTGCCTGGGGACCAAAAAACGTAATTACCGCTGTGGCGCACGGGCACCAGGCTGCCATCTCTATGGATCTTCACTGCCAACAAAAAAATATGGCAACCGAACGTCCGTCACCGTTCGTTAACCTGGTGAGCCAGAAAATGGGCATACACGAATGGAGTTATGACTCGGAAGTAGTGAACGACGCCCGCTACGTTGTGCCACAGGCCGATAAAACGCAGACCCTTAAAAATATTAAGAAAGAAGTGGAATTGGGTTTTGATCCTTTCCATGGATTTAAAGAAGCCGAGCGCTGCCTTAATTGTGATGTGCAGACGGTTTTTTCTGAAACCAAGTGTATAGAATGTGACGCCTGCATGGACGTATGTCCTACTGCCTGCATCACCTTTACAAATAACGAAGAAAGCGAACTGGATCTGAGATCGAAACTAAAAGCGCCGGCAGTGAATCTTACACAAGACCTTTATGTTTCAGCCCCATTGCAGACCAAACGCGTTATGATCAAAGATGAAAACGTGTGTTTACATTGCGGCCTGTGCGCCGAACGCTGCCCGACTTCTGCCTGGGATATGCAAAAATTTTTCTATAACGTAACTAAAGCCGGAAAAGGATGTCAGTGTTAAACGGAGCAAAAACTGTGGCCGGCGTGAATGATTTTGTAGTGCGCTTTGCCAATGTAAATGGTACAGGATCAGCAAGCGCCAATCATTTGTTTACAAAAGCCATTTTCAGGATGGGAATTCCTGTAACGCCAAAAAATATTTTTCCTTCCAACATTCAGGGCCTGCCCACCTGGTATGAGGTGCGGGTAAGCGAAAAAGGCTACCTGGGAAGAAGAGAAGGAATAGACCTGCTGGTGGGCGTGAATCCCCAGAGCATGAAAGCCGATGTTGAATCTGTAAGACCCGGTGGTTACTTTTTGTATGATAATTCGAAAAAACTTCATGAGCAATACATTCGTAGCGACATTCATTACATTGGCATTCCTTTGATGGACATGTGTAATACCAATTACTCTGATCCACGTCAAAGGCAATTGTTTAAGAATATCATTTACGTTGGTGCCCTCGCCGCCTTGTTCGAAATAGACTTTAAAGAACTTGAGAACCTGCTTGACGAACAGTTCAAGGGAAAAGAAAAATTAATTCCTGCAAACATTCAGGCCCTGAGGCTTGGCGAGGATTATATACAGAAGAATTTTAAATACCCGCTCGACATCCGCGTGAAAAGAAGAGACATTCTTAAAGATGCCATTATGATGGATGGTAACTCAGCCTGCGGACTGGGCGCTGTATATGCCGGTGCCACAGTTGCTGCCTGGTATCCCATTACGCCTTCCACCTCTGTAGTAGAAGCGTTTATGGATTATTCAGAGCGCCTGCGCGTTGATAAAACATCGGGTAAAAAAAATGTTGCCATCGTTCAGGCGGAAGACGAACTCGCCGCAATAGGCATGGTGATTGGCGCGGGATGGAACGGTGCCAGATCATTTACCGCCACAAGCGGCCCCGGCGTATCGCTCATGAACGAATTTTTAGGTCTGGCCTATTTTGCGGAAGTGCCTGCTGTATTGATAGACGTGCAGCGCACCGGCCCTTCAACTGGCATGCCCACACGCACCCAACAATCAGACGTTATGGAAGCCGCTTACGCTTCGCACGGTGACACGAAACACATCTTGTTATTTCCTTCAACGCCTAAAGAGTGTTTTGAAATGACCATTGATTCTTTTGACCTGGCTGAAGAACTGCAGACACCGGTCATTTTAATGACGGACCTGGATCTGGGCATGAACGACCACGTTACCTCCCCGCTGGCCTGGGATGATAAACGCGAATACAAACGCGGTAAAGTACTGGGTGCGCGTGACCTCGAAAAAATAGAACGTTTCGGGCGTTACCACGATGTTGACGGAGACGGTATCCCTTACAGGACCTACCCCGGAACACACCCCACAAAAGGATCTTACTTCACACGGGGCACATCGCGCGATGAATACGCCGTTTACACCGAAGACGGGAACGCCTATAAACGCAATATGGATCGCCTGATCAAAAAATGGCAGACTGCTAAAAGCATGGTGCCAGCGCCACACCTTTACCAGGAAAAAAATAAATATGACCACGGCCTCATCTTTTTCGGAACCTCACAATATGCGGTTGAAGAAAGTATGGACCTGCTGAAAGAAAAAAAGATCAATACCGACGCGTTACGGATCCGTTCTTTTCCATTTAATGATACTGTTGAAAATTTTATTAAAGCACATAAAAAAGTCTTTGTCATTGAACAGAACCGCGACGCGCAGATGAAAAGCCTTTTAATGATTGAATTGGGTGTTGATCCCGCAAAACTGGTCTCGGTGCTGAACTATGACGGGATGCCGATCACTGCGAACCATATTGTGAGTGAAATATCGTCACATTTATAACATTAAACCACTGAGACACGGAGATCACAAAGAACCACTGAGAAGGAATTTAAATTGGTAAGATGAGAAAAACTTAGTGCGTCTGTGTGCCCTAAGTGCCTTAGTGGTTATAGAAAATTAGAAATTAGAAATCTACAATTGAATGAGTTATATCAGACCAAAATTCAGGCATCCGCAGTTACCGAAAAATAAACTGGGTTATACAATGGATTATTACGAAGGTTCCTTGTCGACCCTTTGCGCTGGCTGTGGCCATGATTCGATTAGCGCAGCGGTGGTGCAGGCCTGTTTTGAAATGAACATAGAACCCCATAAGCTTGCAAAACTTTCGGGCATCGGTTGCTCATCAAAAACACCCGCGTATTTCGCGAGTCATTCCCATGGCTTTAATTCGGTGCATGGCCGTATGCCTTCGGTTGCAACCGGCGCCAACCTGGCCAACAGGGACCTCATTTATTTTGGTGTATCTGGTGATGGCGATACCGCCAGTATTGGTATGGGCCAGTTTGTTCACGTAGTGCGTAGAAACCTCAACATGGTTTATGTAGTGATGAATAACGGCTGTTATGGTTTAACAAAGGGCCAGGATTCGGCCACTGCTGACAATGGCTCTAAAAATAAACACGGGCAGGTAAACCCTTTTGAATCTATCGACCTGGCGAGCCTGGCCATTGAACTGGGCGCTACATTTGTGGCCCAGAGTTTTTCAGGAGATAAAACCCAACTCATTCCTTTAATGAAAGCGGCCATCAAACATCCGGGCTTTGCTTTCATCAATGTGATCTCGCCCTGCGTGACCTTTAATAATAATGTTGGTTCCACTAAATCATACGACTACGTGAGAGAGCATATTGAAGCCACTTCCACAATAGATTTTGTTCCCGAAATGTCGGAGATCACCACCAGCTATGACGAAGGCAGCCTTAAAAAAGTAAAAATGCACGACGGTTCCTTCATCAGCCTGAACAAACTTTCGAAAGAATGGGATCCACTGGATAAACGATCAGCTGTGAACGCCATGATGAATGCTAAGTCGAGAGGAGAAATCCTCACCGGTCTTTTGTACATGAACCCCGAAACAACCGACCTGCATCATACACTGGATACCAATACAAAACCACTGAATGCCTTAACTAAGAAAGATCTTTGTCCAGGCTCGGCGATGTTGCAGGTGATTAACGGAGAGTTGAGGTAGCAAATTTGAGCGATCTACCTTTCGTTACCTGGATTCAAACAGACCAAAAAGTCAGGTCATTCGTTAAGGCATTGTCATCTCCACTGTAGCCATTTTATTTGCTTCAACAACTACCACAGCCGCTATCTTTTTTTCTTCTGAATTTTTATTTTTGCCTGATAAGATCACCTCATAAGATCCGGGGCTTATACCGTCTATCAAGGCTTCGCTGCCGGTAAGTTGCTTTTTTTCGAGGCCGCCTACCCTGATCGAAATAGACTCATACTCTGCGCGGTTCTTCACAGTAATTTTAATTGAGCCCGGCCTCAGTTCTTCTGCTTTGGCGGAGGCCATTTTTTGCAGGTCGCTGATATTGGTTTGAAATTCTGAAGCCCATAGCGCGGTTTCCTGCTTCACCAGGGTATCGATCTGTGTACTGAAGTCTTTAAGCAAATTTAAAAGCTCAATGTATTTGTCGCAGTTGATATCGGGACCGCAGTTACCAAGCCTGGCCACTTCCACCTGCCACCTGAGTTCAAATTCCTTCGCCTGTTTCCTGATGTCCATCTCGGTTAATACATAACGGATCCAACCTGAAGAAAAACCGAAAAATTTATCGAGGAACAATAAAGTACCTGCCAGTGCGATGCAGATAAACCCCCAGTTCGAAATATTATGTTGATTGTCGAGAGAATTCCCGATCAGCGGGAAGATGCCGCCGAGGCCCACCAGCACAATAGAACCCGACCTGATGACCTTTGACCACCATTGTTTTGCTTTTTTATTGTCGGCATACCATTTGGCCTGGCCGTTGGCCTCTTCTATCGTTTTATTGTACTGCGCATTTATCTGCGCCATCAATTGATCCATGGTTGAACTGTTATTTTAAATAAAGGCAAACGGAGGACGGGTTGAAAGCCGTTTTGATGAACGCAATTTAAAAAAAATTGTTGTAAAAAAAATGTCGCTTTTCCGACAGGGTTTGTCGGAAAAACGACAAATATTAACCGTTGTGAAGTTTCATATAAAAGCTGGATTTTATCCTATAAATTCGTGACAAAGATGTTGAACAGTATCGATAATTTTTATTTGAGTAAGGAAGAGCCGCTACAATCCTGCCTTCTGGCTTTAAAAGATATTATCCTGTCGCAGGACAGCGACATTACAGCCGAATGGAAATACGGCATGCCTTTCTTTTGTTATAAGGGAAAAATGTTTTGTTATTTATGGATACACAAAAAAACCAGGCAGCCATATATAGGCATCGTTGAAGGAAAAAGGATTGAACATCCTGACCTGGTTCAGGAAAAAAGATCAAGGATGAAGATCCTATTACTGGATGCGGATAAAGATCTGCCGGTAAAAATCATCGTTCAAATCTTGAAGCAGGCAGTTGCTTTGTACAAAGATGGCATCGTAAAAATTTGAGAATCGTCATGAAGTTTCCCCATCCTCAAACCTGCTGGCATACACCATCGCGATGAGGGCCACAATGATACTGGCGCCTGAGCCTTCAAAAAAGACAATCATCGCCGGGATCAGCCTGTTGCTGTCGTCTGAACCGGTGATGAACATTTTTGCCAGGTAGGGATCAAAAAAGGAGTATACATAAATAAATGCGGCAAAAAGCATGAATGAAAAAATTCCTGTAAAAAGAGTAAGTACAAAAGCCTTCAGAAAGGGAACATAGCCACCGTTATTCCTGATGAGCCTGTTCACCTGGTAGATGGAAATTAAAGTAACAATAACATAGTTGGTAATTCTCAAACCCCAAAAATGAAGCAGGTTCAGATACTTAAAAGAAATAACAGCAATGATAAATAAAATGCAATTGGCAATAGCGAAAATAATCAGGCTTTTGCGGGTGGCTGTGTCGGTTATTATAGCTGCTTTTAACATGTTGCTATGAAGACGTACAAAATCCAATGCCGGAGCGATGAACAGGCATAGCTCAGTCAATCAACCGCAGTTCTGGGCCTGCTGTAGCAAAAATTGCCCAGGTGAATTTTGAAATAAAGCCGCATTAATTTGTTCGTGAAATAAATAATTCCGCTACTTTTGCACACACACTTGCTACCATGGAACCATTTGTTGAAACAGAACGCCTCCTGTTAAGAGAAATTTTACCGGAAGATGAAGAGGCCTTATTTGAATTAGACTCAGATCCTGACGTGCACCGATACGTGGGCAAAAGACCTGTTGAAACCCGGGAGCAAATAAAAATGGTGATCGCTTTTATCCGGCAACAATATGAAGACAACGGCATAGGCCGCTGGGCCGTGATTGAAAAAACTACCGGGCAACTCATTGGCTGGGCTGGCCTTAAATTATTCACAGATGAAGTCAACGGCATCAAAGATTTTCACGAGCTCGGCTACCGGTTTATGAAAAAACACTGGGGAAAAGGATACGCCACCGAAGCGTCAAAAGCGATAGTCAACTATGGTTTTGAAGAACTGGGACTGACCGACATATATGGAATGACAGATCCTGAGAACCTGGCCTCTAAAAAAGTACTGGAAAAGACGGGCTTAAAATATCTTGAAACATTTGACTTTTCAGGTGAAGCAACAGACTGGTTCCTGATCTCGAAAAAATAAAGCTGGTCAAACCATTAAAAAAAAGGAAACGAGCTGTTTCCTTTTTTTTATTTTAGGGTGTTTAAAACCATTTGTTATCTTTAAAGTGCCGAATTGGTTAGTCAAATGACTAAAATGTGTGAAGATCTAATGAACACCGGGGAAATACGGCTACCTGAATACCTGCTTCCAATCGTTCCGCGCCATCCAACAACATGAACTGTAAACAACAAAAAAATAAAAAAATGGAAAAAACAACTAAAATTGCGACACTGACAGCGATCAGTATAATTTTCCTGATCTTCAACCTGAAACCTTTGTGCGCACAAACAATTACCGGAGGGGCCTATCATTCAATGTTCCTTTGCAACAATGGTAATGCCATGACCGTAGGTAATAATGATTACGGACAACTTGGTAACGGAACAAGCCAGGATGCGAGCACACCGGTGCAGGTAAGTGCCTTAACCGGTCTTGCCGCTATTTCGGGTGGAGGAGATCATTCACTTTTTCTGAAACAAGACAGCACAGTGTGGTCTACGGGCGACAATTCTTACGGGCAACTTGGAGATGGCACTACTGTGGATAAAGTCAGTCCTGTTCAGGTATCGGGCTTGACTCAAATTGTAAAAATTGCTACCGGTGATTACTTTTCGCTTTTTCTAAAACGCAACGGAACTGTGTGGGCATGCGGAGAAAATGCGAACGGTCAATTGGGTATTGGTTCAACAGGCAATCAACTCGTTCCTGTTCAGGTAAGTGCTCTTGCAGGTGTTGTAGACATGGCTGGTGGCGCATACTTTACTCTTTTCCTGAAACAAGACGGCACCGTGTGGGCAACCGGTAGTAATAATAAAGGTCAGCTCGGCGATGGAACCAATTCAGGAAAACTTACCCCTGTCCAAATTGCCGGCCTTACAGGCATTACTGGTATTGCTTGTGGTGGAACCCATTCCATCTTTTTAAAACAGGATAGTACAGTCTGGGTTTGCGGATTGAATAGTACCGGTCAGCTTGGAAACGGAACAAATACTGATTCAAACCTGCCCTTGCAAATAAACGCCCTGCAGGGAATAATTGCCGTGCAGGCAGGATATGCCCATTCATTGTTCCTGAAAAAGGACCGAACCGTTTGGGCATGCGGAAAAAACACATCGGGTCAGTTGGGAGACGGAACCAAACTGAATAAAAACACGCCCGTGCAGGTGAACGGCCTTACCGGCATTTCATTGCTCGGCGGCGGAGAAAACCACTCACTTTTTCTGAAGAACAATGGTACTGTTTGGTCGTGCGGCAGCAATAGCAGCGGGCAACTCGGAAATGGAACCACAATTAGTGACAGCAACGTGGTAAATGTTATTGGCCTGTGTGCGTTGGCTACAGATGTAAATGAGCTAACCGGCAAACAATTAAAACTAAACGTCTATCCCAATCCAAACAATGGAAACTTTATCATTGAATTACCAGGTGTAAGACCACACAGCTTATATGAAATAAAAATAATGAATGCTCTTGGGGGCATTGTCTATCAAACAATTCTCTCTCAAAAACAAGAAACGATATCCACTGATCTGCCTGCCGGTATTTACTTCCTGCAATTGCAAACAGGCGAAACAATAACAGCAAGGAAATTGGTAATAGAATAATATTTTGGTAAAATATTTCAAAGAAACCCGAACCAGGAATTTCCCACGATAATCGGAAATCCTATTTGTGCTTAAACAAAAAACGGAGGTCAAATTGACCTCCGTTTTTTGTTGAGTATGTTTAAGTTTAGACTTGTGTAATTGAGAATCAATACCAACTTCTTCAAAACAATTCTAATCCCTTTCGTCGTTGATCTGGTCGGCTTTCAGGTTCTTGGTGTCAAACACAAAAACATTGTCACCCAGGGGAAGATTTGGCTTCAGGCTCTTGATCTCATACAATTCAACGCCACCATCCTTCATCATGCGCTTCATTTGCACTACCTGCTTTTTAGCTTTGTCCACATAAATTTTCAGGGTGTGAAATTTCTTTTTTTCAGGTTTCACAACCGGGAACAAATCTATCACCTGGCACATGATCACGCCTACTTTTTCTTCCTTATCAAACTTGTACTTAAATCCGGATTCGTATAAAGTGAAAATTTTAGCTGGATTCTGCTCGTCATTTTCCGCGTCAAAAGTCTTGATGGTAACCTCCTTGGCGTCTTTATTATAATTCCATAAAGTAGTGCCGTCGCACACTATTGAATTGCCGGGAATATCGAGTTTAAATTTACTGCCTTTGATCTGAACTTTTCCCAGCCACTTTTCGAGCTGTTTTTTGTCTTTATTATAAATAGAGAAAGAATAATCAGCGCTGATCGTTTTGTAGGCTTTAGTGGTTTTACTTACCTCATCGAGAATAGCTTTGGCCTTTGGATCCTGGTCCTGGGCGTTTAATAAAAAAGTACAGCTGAGGAACAGGAACAATATTAGATTTTTCATAGTTAGGTAAAGCCTTGCAAAGTTAACACCAATCTGACGCCAAATTGCAAAAGAAGTTTAATAATTACTAACTATTTCTTAATTTTTGTAAAATCTCGTCCATTTGCGCCATGTCCTTTATAAGTACTTCCCTGGCCTTTGAGCCTTCAAAGGGTCCTATGAAGCCTGCAGCTTCCAACTGGTCAACGATGCGCCCCGCCCTGTTATAACCAAGCTTTAATTTTCTTTGCAGGAATGACGCGCTACCCTGCTGGAACTGCACGACGAGTTTTGCCGCGTCATCAAACATCTTGTCCCTTTCGCTCAGGTCCACATCTGTCTTACCCCCATCTCCATCTTCTCCTACATATTCAGGCAACATAAAGGCGCTTGGATAAGCCCGCTGGTTGCCGATGAACTCGGTGATCTTTTCTACCTCAGGGGTGTCAACAAATGCACACTGAATACGTATCAGGTCATTGCCTGTGCTGAGCAACATATCCCCACGCCCGATCAACTGGTCGGCCCCTCCTGAATCGAGGATGGTGCGGCTGTCTATTTTACTGGTTACCCTAAAAGCGATCCTTGCAGGGAAATTGGCCTTAATGGTGCCCGTGATGATATTCACCGACGGACGTTGTGTGGCGATGATCAGGTGAATGCCGATGGCTCTTGCCAGCTGCGCCAGGCGGGCGATCGGCGTTTCCACTTCCTTACCCGCGGTCATGATCAGGTCAGCGAACTCATCCACTACCAGCACAATGTAAGGCAGGAATTTATGGCCATCGTTGGGGTTCAGTTTACGGTTGACGAATTTGGTATTGTACTCCTTGATGTTTCTCACCTGCGCGTCCTGCAAAAGGGCGTAGCGATTATCCATTTCAATGCAGAGGGAGTTTAATGTATGGATCACCTTGGTGTTGTCGGTGATGATCGCATCTTCGGAGTTGGGCAATTTGGCAAGAAAATGCCGCTCAATTTTATTAAACAGGGTGAGCTCCACTTTTTTGGGATCCACCAACACAAACTTCACCTGCGAAGGATGTTTTTTATAAAGTAATGAAACCAGTACCGCGTTCAAACCAACAGACTTGCCCTGCCCTGTTGCACCGGCCATGAGCAGGTGAGGCATCTTTGCAAGGTCCGCAATAAAAATTTCGTTGCTGATGGTTTTCCCGAGCGCTATTGGGAGTTCAAACTGGGAGTTGTTGAATTTTTCAGATGCCAGAATATTTTTCATAGGCACCATTTCAGGCGTTTGGTTAGGCACTTCTATACCGATGGTGCCCTTTCCAGGGATGGGTGCTATGATACGGATCCCAAGGGCCGCGAGACTGAGTGCGATATCATCTTCAAGGTTTTTGATTTTGCTAATGCGTACACCGGCAGCAGGTACAATTTCGTAAAGAGTCACTGTTGGCCCCACCGTTGCCATGATCTTGTCGATTTCTATGCCGTAATTTTTAAGGGTGCTTAAGATCCTGTTTTTATTGGCGATCAGCTCTTCCTGATTCACCTTGCTGTGTATGTTACCGTAATCGTTGAGTAGGTCAAAATGTGGAAACTGGTAGGAGCCCAGGTCCAGCGTGGGATCATACTCCCCAAACTGTTCAACAAGTTTCGAAGCCTTGTTTTCCTCTTCAATTACTATGGGCTCTGGATTGCTGTTTTCAATTTTAAATTCGGGCTCGCCTTTTGTAACCTCTTCCACAACAACTTCGTCGTTCAGGTCAAAATGTTGCGTGTTAATGTCTTGAGTTTTTTTTTCTTCTGCCAGGGGGGCAATTTCGAAGCCTACCTGCTCGTCGGTAACCGCTATAGGAGCCGGCTCAACAGGGGCATTTTTAGTGATCAGTTCAAAGTTAAGCAACTCGGCTTCTTCCTCAGGGGTAAGGCCGGCATCCTTTATTTCATTAAAAGAGGTATTAAAACTCTTTGCTGAATTGCGCGAACTGAGATCGGGTTCTATTTCCTGCTCAATGATCTCGTCTTCTTCAATCACACGTCTTTCGGGCAACTTAAAAGAAAGGTTGATGATAAGCACCAGGAACACCAGCATTGAAAAAGCGAGCAGGGCCAGCAGGCCAATGCCACCAACATAATTCATGATGCTGGCATTGATAAAATAACCAAATCCCCCACCCATGAAAAATAATTTATCTGAGAAAATATAAGCCAGTGTTAAAGAAGTCCATACCATAAAAAAGAGCCATTTGGCGTTAAACGCGCCAACACTGATGAATTTCTTCTGAACAACTTTCTGAAGTCCGTATAAAAACAATACCGGCACGAGGATGAAGGAAGAAACGCCAAAACCTTTATACATAAAGAGATGCGACACCAGTGCCCCGATTTTTCCCAACCAGTTTTTTACTTTTGTTTCGGGTAAAAACAAATCGGCGGCGCTGCCCAGAACCTTGTCCTGATCAACATCCCAGCTCGAAAAATAAGAAACGAAAGCGATGCTCAGATAAGCTGAAAACAGGATCAAAAGCAAGCCAATAATCTTTTGGGAGCGATCGTCCCGGTACAAAGTCACTGCCTGCTCCAAACGCCTGGCAAGTGAGATCTTTTCGCGCTTTACCTCCGGTTTCTCCACCGCGGCAGCCTTAGGGGCGGTTTTGGGCTTATTTTTCTTCTCGGGATTTTTCTTACTGTAATCTTCAATATCATTCCTGGAGGCAGGCATTTCGTCCATCTCAACTACCGCGGCTTCAGCCTCAGTGTTCCCTCTAAATTTATTCTTTTTTTCAGCAGCCATTATCCTTTAAAAATAAAGGGAATCCGCCTGTTTTCTTCCTTTATTTGTCAATGTTTTAAACTGTTAATTGTTAATCAAAAAAGTCTTATTTTTACCCACATTCCTCACCCGCTTTTTATGAAATTCCATTATTTTGCCTTTGTCCTGCTGCTATTCTTTTACGGCGCAAAGGCCCAGGTGATCGATACCAACTGGCTTGCAAAAAATTACAGCAAACAGGAGGTGATGATCACCATGCGTGACGGTGTAAAGTTATTTACCGCTGTTTACACACCGCTCAACAACAGCGAAAAACATCCCATCCTGATGATGCGCACCCCCTACTCTGTGGCTCCTTACGGAAAGAATCGCTTTTCACCCCGGATATACAGCACGCATTGGGTGGAATACCTGAAAGAGAATTATATCATTGTAATGCAGGATGTGCGCGGCAGATACATGAGCGAGGGTGATTTTGTTGATGTACGGCCCTTTGTCGAAAATAAAAAAACCAAAAACGATATTGATGAGGCAAGCGACACTTACGACGCTATTGACTGGCTCGTTAAAAATATTCCCGGCAACAACGCAAAAGTTGGGGTCTTTGGCGTTTCGTACCCTGGTTTTTACAGCACCATGGCTGCGCTCAGCAATCATCCGGCCTTAAAAGCGGTAAGCCCGCAAGCTCCGGTAACAGACTGGTTCATGGGTGACGATTTTCATCACAACGGCGCCTTCGCTTTATCCGACGGTTTTAGTTTTTATTATTCTTTTGGTAAAACGCGTGTAAAACCTACTACAAAAAATGAAAAAAGTTTTGTGTTTCCCGAGAATGACAATTACAGTTTTTACCTGAAACAAGGCGCGTTAAAGAATTACAGCAAATACATGAAGGACAGTGTAAAATTCTGGACCGACCTGATGAGCCATCCTGACTATGACGCCTGGTGGAAGGCCCGTGATGCACGACGCGCCTGTAAAGACATCAAACCTGCCATGCTGATTGTAGGGGGCACTTTTGACGCTGAAGATTGTTTTGGCGCCTGGAATTTATACAAGGCCATTGAAAAACAATCTCCTAATACAAATAACCGTTTGGTAATGGGGCCCTGGTTTCACGGTGGCTGGGCCCGCGGCGAAGGCGCTAATCTGGGCAACGTGCGTTTTGGAGATAAGACCTCGCCTTTTTACCAGAAAAACCTTGAGGTTCCGTTTTTTAATTATTATTTAAAGGAGACTGGCGATGGCGTGAACATACCTGAGGCGTCGGTCTTTTTCTCGGGTGAGAATAACTGGTGGACGCTGTCAAGCTGGCCGCCAAAAAACACAAAACCTCAAAACATTTACCTGCATGCCAAACAGCAACTCTCTTTTGAGAAACCAAATGAAACGTCATCGTTTTCGAAATACAGCAGCGATCCGGCAAAGCCTGTGCCTTACACCGAAGATGTGCACCTGAACCGCACGCGTGAATACATGAGCGACGACCAGCGTTTTGCCGCGAGAAGGCCGGATGTGTTGGTATTTGAAACGGCAGTGTTAACTGAAGACATGATCCTGGCAGGCACAGTGACCGCGGACTTAAAAGTGTCGCTAAGTACGAGCGACGCCGATTTTGTGGTGAAGGTGATCGATGTTTTCCCTGATAATTTTAAATACGACACAGCCTACTGCTGCAAAGGGGTGAAGAACGAAGTGGAAATGGCCGGTTACCAGATGCTGGTGAGGGGCGAGATCATGAGAGGAAAATACAGGAGCAGCTTCGAAAAACCAGAGGCTTTTAAGCCCGGCAAAACTGAGACCGTTAAATTTGATCTGCCTGACGTGGCACATACTTTTAAAAAAGGGCACAAATTAATGATCCAGGTGCAGAGCAGCTGGTTCCCGCTGTTTGACCGCAATCCACAACAGTTCATGAATATTTATACCTGCGACGATAAAGATTTTATTCCCTGCGATATAAAATTATTTCACCAGGCGGATGCTGCCTCCTGTATTATTTTACCTATTTTGCAAAACTAAATGGCTCAAGAACTTATCATCTATCTTTTATTGGCCGGGGCGGTGCTGTACCTGGGCCTGAGATTTCTGTTCAAAAGAAACAAGGATAAAGACAAGGATTGCGATCATTGCAATTGAAATTCATTTGTGGTTAAATTTATACGGAGTTTTCGGCGTTATGTTTTTAACAACATAGAAACATAGTCTAGATCTCATAAACTCCATAAAAGGGTCACAAAGCATTTGAAACAAAGTTCCAATTTATGTGGTCATAATATTCATTTAGAAACGTAGATTCTCTGTAACTATGTGTCTATGTGGTTAAATTTTTGTGCCAATGTTGTTAATTTTATTTTTCCTTCCAGGCCGTTCTGCATATATCGAAATACCGCAATTTTAAAATGAAAATCTCAGCAAATAAAATTCTAAATTTAAACGCTTATTAAAAGAGCGATTATGAACATCTTAAGTGCTGAACAAACAAGAGCGGTGGACGCATTCACGATACAAAACGAGCCCATTGCGTCTATCGACCTCATGGAAAGGGCGGCTATGGCCTGTTTCAGGCGTTTGATCAAATTGATCAAACTTGAAGAAGAAGTGATTGTTTTTTGCGGTAAGGGCAATAATGGTGGCGACGGCCTGGCCATTTCGCGCCTGTTGATAGAACAGGGCTTTGATTGCAAAACCATTGTGGTGAATTACAAGGAGCATTTCAGCCCCGATGCTGAAACAAATTTTAAACGCCTCATTGAAAAATACCAGCCAAGGGTTTCTGAGATCAATGAGGCCGAAGCACTCGAGCAAATGAAAGCCGGCAAAAACACGGTGATCATCGACGCCCTTACCGGAACCGGTATCAGCAAAGCGCTTGAAGGCCTGCTGGCCGACGTGATTATTTTTCTGAATAAGAATTTTAAAAAGATCATCAGCATCGACCTTCCCAGTGGTTTGTTTCCCGACGCTTCTTCAAAAGACAATAACGCCGTGGTGCGTTCGGCCCTCACGCTCACCCTGCAGCTGCCAAAACTGGCCATGATGATGGCTGAAAATAAAAAATATGTTCCTGAATTTGAGATCCTCGACATAGGTTTGAGCGCCCAAGCCATTGACGCAAACAATTCAGGCTACCATTACATTACAAAAAAAGACATTAGCGCCTTGCTAAAGACCAGGGATAAATTCTCACACAAGGGTCAATTTGGACATGCTTTATTATTGGCTGGAAGCAAAGGAAAAAGCGGCGCGGCCCTCATCAGCGCCAAAGCCTGCCTGAGAAGCGGCGCGGGGTTGCTCACCGTACATTCTACCCAGGAAACCCTGAACGCCTTGCTGCCTGCCTTGCCTGAAGCCATGTCGGAGCAGGACCCCAATACAAGTTTTATAAGCGAAGTAAATCACCCTGAAAATTATGAAGCCATTGGCTTTGGTCCGGGTGTAGGCCTGGAAGATGACACCCAACAGGTTTTAAAAAAGATCCTGCAATATTACACCGGCAAGTTGTTGATAGATGCCGATGGTTTGAACATCCTTTCTGAAAATAAAACCTGGCTCACCTTTTTACCTCCAAACACGATTCTCACCCCACATCCTAAAGAGTTTGCGCGACTTACGGAAAAACACAGTGATGATTTTGAACAATTAAAAGCTGCCAAACATTTTTCGATGAAAAACAACTGCATCGTTGTCCTCAAGGGCGCGCATACTGCGATCGTGATGCCTGACGGCAACGTGTTCTTTAATTCGAGCGGCAATCCAGGTCTGGCCAAAGGCGGCAGTGGCGACGGCTTAACCGGCATTATCCTGGGGTTATTGAGCCGCGGCTACAATGAGCCCAAGGCGGCTTTGATCGGCACCTTTATTCATGGTTTTGCCGCCGACCTCTGCATTAAGAAAAAAAGCATGGAAAGCCTTTTGATCAGCGATGTAATTGAGACGCTGGGAAAAGCCTTTAAGAAACTGGAGAAGTAAAGTTCAAAGCAACTGATTACAGTGTAAACTGTACTTTTTCAATTAAATAATTTTCAGGAATTTAGCCCGTTGGCTCAGTCCACTAACTAGTTGCGAGTATCCACCCCTTTTATACAATTCGGCGAAATGCCATCTTGAAAGCCGATCTTGCACCTTGCATTCCCGCAATTTAACCGGGATAATGAAAGTTGTGCCTTCGGGCTGTCTGTCTGCGATTTCTAATGCCCATTTAATTTCTTCCTGAACCACCCCTCTTTTATAAAAGGAAGTAGGTGACAAACAAATGAGAATAGCTTGCGCGTGTTCAATACTGTTTTTTATTTTGTCTTTCCAATTGTGTCCAGGCAAAAGTTGCATTTTATCAAGCCACGGCTCAATCATGCTCTCTTTTAGCAATTTGCGATACATTTTTTTTACATCCTTAAAGTCCTCAGAGGCATAAGAAATGAATACGTTAAGTTTTAATGCACCTTCTGACGTTTTAATTATCGTGTTTTGATTTTGATGCTTCTCGAGGGAGCCTCTCTCAAGTTTACGAATCTGACTTTTAATGAACCCATTTTTCTTTATGATCAGGTCATTTAAACTTTTCCAAAATCCTTCTTCCTTAATATCTTTTTTTCTTTGCATTGACCCTTGCTGGTACTTAGCAAATGACCAATTTTTTAAAATAGGATGTGCCTTGATTTCTTTCAAAGTTACAGGATTTTGAAACCGGACTTTGTGACCCAATTGAATAACAAAAGCAGTATCCGCTAAATCTGATTGAACTGTTGGCCTGGCATCGCTAAGTGCCTTGAAAACATAAGAAAAATCCGAATAAGGTGCCGTTCGATATATGAGGATTAAATCGCCATTCTTCGCGTTCAAATTGGCTCCCCATAGTATAGCGTCAAGGTGATCAAGATCTCTTAAGTCTTCCAGGTTTTTTGAATCAACAATACTTATCCAAATTCGTGAGGGCATAATGGTTAATCCTTTAATAGTGATTTTAACTAAAGACAATTTTCAAGCGTTGTACACGTTTTTCGTGCGACAAATAAAGATAGAAAAAATTAATCAGAAGCAAAATCTTGGGTTGGCTTACAAAATTTACTCGCTCTCTTTGAAAGCGTTTAGAAGCTAACGGGTAAGTCTATTGCATTATTTCGCGAAGGATTTATAAATGATGCTTTCTTTCATCTCTTTGTCTTTCTCTTCCTCTATTTTTTTAAATTCCGCGGCGTGGTCAAACTTAAAATTTTCTTTCGCTTCCCTTGTTCCTAATTTTTCAAGGCAATACAGGAACTTCTTCAAGGCCTTTTCATTTTCGCCTTTGCTATATGTATACGAATACCAGAAGAGTTGTGCCGCAAAATCATAGATCCCCAGGTCCAAGGCGATATCGGCATACTGGTAAATGTCTTTAAGTCTTTCAGCTTTATCCTTAAACAGCGATGATACTTCCTGCCGCCTGAAAAGCAAATAACCTTCCCTGGCGTTGCCAGCCCTTACATCCATGCTGTACAAAGGATTACTTTTATAAATGTTGACCTTTGCTTTGTCCCAATCTTCGCGGTCCTCTGTTTTCACTTTTCCTTCCTTTAGATCGAGCGCGTTTTGCGAGAAATATTTTTCATAAAGGGCCCAGGCTGAATTTGGATAGTTTTTAAGCACTAGGTCATACGCCGCTATTGCCTTTTTGTAATTTCCCTTGTCATGTTCGGTTATGCCTTTTCCTATTTCCTGCCCCAGTTGTTTATTAAACAGCCTCAGTCGCCAGGCCAGCTCATCGAGGTAATCATTTGCGTTTGTCTTTGGATTGGAGAAGATCTGCACAACTTCAAGATACTTTAACGCGTGATCAAACTCACCCTGCGAGACATAAGCAAATATTTTTGTGACCGGGATCATCTGGTTGCCCACACTCATTTCTAAAACAGCCCGCCAGTAATCGTTGTTGGCACTGGTTAAACTGTAAACGTTCTGAGGCTCATTAAAATTTGTTTTCGACACCAGCGTTCCAAAATTCTTAACTCCCGCGAATTTGTCATCCACAATGACCTGGAAGGCGCTCAAAACCGGTAAAACTTCGTTAGCTGCCCATGCTTTGTTCAACTCGTACTTTTTAACCAGGTCAGCTTTTTCATACTCCGTCCGGGCCCTCTCCAGCGGAAATACAATTTCTTTAAACTCGTCATGCATCAAACTGTCAACCACGTTAGCGCTCAACACCAACGGAAAATCAACGAACTTTGTATTTTCAAATTTCAAATTATTGACCTCTTTCAAAAATCGTTGTTCCCTGTCGCCGCTTACTTTAGGACGGGAATAAAACTCAAGGGTAGGATTTCCAACTTTATGACAAACCACTACCAGCGCCACTTTCTGATCGGCCGGAATGTCTTTAAATTCTCTTCTCATGATGTCAACCAGGTCGCTCACATTTTTAATGTATTTGTCCTGGTTTACGTTCACCGGCGCGATTTTGTCGTTGGCAAGAAACCTTACACCTATTTTTAACTCGTCCTGGGCTAACAGACTAAAGCTTGTAAAAAGACAAATGCAGATCCAAAAAATAAAATTATGTTTCATCTTGTTGTGTTAAATAATTTACATGCCGGTTGCGCTTAAATAATGTTGTGGGTGCATGCCGTTTCAAATAAACAAATTTACGGGCAATTCTACAAATGAGGCAGTTAGTGTTGTTATTATCAATGGGTGAATGCTAACCATTGCGTATCGTTATCTATGCAAACTTTTAATTTGTCCCTGAAGAATTTTAGTAACTCTTCTTGTTCGTCATAGTTGTCGTTGTCTGAATTAGTTTTGGATTCGTCAATATTTAATTTAACCAGTTTATTATATAAATAACGAACTTCCTCTTTTGAATAAGAACTTATTACAGGAAAATCATCATTGTCGGGGATGTCGAAGATTTTTTCTGCCTCCCAAAATCTTTCCATTGTAATTTTGAAGCCTTTTTCTTTTAGGAATTCTTTCGTTTGGTCAAAAATATTTCCGGTATAAAAAATGTCTCCTTCGTTTGCTAAAAACACACCCAGCACTTCACAAATTGCCATTAAAGCATAACCATATACGTGTGCGCTTTCAGTTAAACCACTTTTTGGCGCGGATTTTATAAGGCCGAAAAATTTTTTGGTTTCCTTTCGGTCAGAAGGCTTTACGTAACTAAAAATTATATCCTCTAAACATTTGTCGTATGCACCTTCGTCTTCCTGCTCTGCATAGACGCTATATAACTTTGCCTTTTTTACTTTGTCCAGAAGATTTTGGTCTTTTGAACCAAAAGCGTCCTTTACTTTTTGAATGTCAATCGCAAATGGCTGTGCTGAATATCCCATGTATCTGTTTTTTTTACAATTACCGCTGACGTATGGTGAACCGACACCTCCGGCTTTTCCAAATGCCGCACGCTAATAAAATGCTCGTGAGTCCACGGTGAAGTTAAAATATTGTGAGCAGCCCCGCAACTATGTCCGGCCGAAGGCACCGCTTTTATAAACAGCGGCTGCATGGTGAGAAACTGTTCTCGTCCCGGTGGCGATAGTTTGCGGTTATGGACTGGCTTTATTCTTTACTAAACGTGTATGTTGTCATATTAATTCCGTCTCCTCCACCTTCTGCAGTAGAAATTAGTTTATAACCTTTAGCCACAATTTGGTTTAATGTCTTGTTAATTAAGGCTAGGTTTGCAGAGAGATCCTTTATTCTAAGTTTTTCTAATTCGATTTTTTCAGTTTTACCGTCTTCATAAACAATTCCAATACTGTTGTCATACATTCCGTTCATAACCTCAGTTGTCCGCATGGTTAAAATTCCATTATTCGATCCAGATTTATTAATAAAGCCAAATAGAACAATTGCAACAATAGTCGACGCGAGTATTGTCAGAGGGTTTCTAAATTTATTCATTTCGATTTTTTTTACTCCTACTCATTTGGCTTTTCGGTGTCGCCCCGTTTGGGTGGTATCTGGTCTCCACATTTTGTCCTAAAGTAAAAAGTTAAGATGACGTCCTGTCGGAAGTCAGTCCTTAAAACTTGCACATAACTACTGGCTAAGCACCACAACCCGACAACAAACATTTATAATTAATTGTAAACGTTTATCCGGCAATAAATAAAGATAGAAAAATTATTATAGAAATAAAATCCGGTTTTGCAGGATCGTAAAGCGTTCTTGCCTACTTACTAAACTTAAGATTCATCCAGGGCTGCCAGGTTTTTCCATTTTCAGATAATTCCCATTTTGCAGACATGGATTTACCATTTTTATTAGCAGTAAGAACCGACCGCATTTTTTTGTCTCCAAGTTTTAATACACCCGATTTCTCCAATGCCGCGTACATGGTCACTGACTTGCCTTCGTTATCGAAAGAGCTCATGAAATAACATTTCCTGTTTTCATCATAACCAATGATCTCAATTACTTCGGTTCGCTGTTTGCCCATAAAAACGTCCACACGATGGAGTATAAAAAATTCTCCTGCAACCCATTCGTAGCTATCCATACCCCTGATAATATTTGAATGGTTCGACGCAGCCTGTAGGATCTCACCTTCAGTATGCCATTTGCCAATCAGGAAGTTTAATTTTTTGAGAGGGGATGTTTTTTTCGTTGTCATATTACAAAATAAAAATTCTGACTAAATGTAAAACCCGGATGAAAATTATTTTTCTTTCTCTTTGTAAATAAAATTGATCTTTATTTCCTGGGAGGGATCTTCATTTTCGGGCGGAGTGTCACCGGTCTCTTCATAAGGAATTTCTTCGTCATCATCTTCTTCGGGCCATTCATAGACTTTTGGCTTTGGTCCTTCCTTGCGGTAATTAAAAGCCACCAGCACGCCGGCGATCGCGCCAAACAAGTGACCTTCCCAGCTGATCTCAGCCTTTAATGGAAAAATGCCCCACATGATGCTGCCATATAAAAACACCACCAGAGAAGACACCACCATGAGCCTGAGATGTTTTCTGAAAACCCCGCTGAAAAATAAAAAGGTAGCCAGCCCGTAAATCAAAGTGCTGGCACCTATGTGATGGGTAGGATGTGAATCGCTGTTCCTCCCCCCTATCCATAACCATACGCCGCTAATGAGCCAGATCCATAAAAAGCTGGCCTTTGCTATTTTTTTATAGAAGTAAAAGAGCATCATACCCAAAGCCAGTAAAGGAATAGAGTTGGACGCAATGTGTCCGATGTCGCCATGAATAAAAACCGAAGTGATGATGCCTATGAGGCCCTTTGAATCGCGGGGAAGCACACCAAAAACCAGGAAGTTAAACTGCGAGGTAGCTTGTAATAAAAAAACAAGCCACATGAGCAGCACAAACAGCACTGGATAAAATAAAGACTGGTAGGATTGTTTTAACAGGTAATTTTTCATAGAATTTCCGAAATATAAATTTCAGGAATTTTTGGTTGGAATAAGGTTAAAAAAACTAAGGTGGTAAAAATTATAGCCGGGTGTTTAAACGCCCGGCTATAATTACGAGGTGCCTCTCGACTACGCTCGAGGTAACATATATTGGGCTCGAGGTAACATATATTGGGCTCGAGGTGACATATATTGGCTCGAGGTGACAGAGCTTATTTTTTCATATTCCTGATCACCGGTACCATGATCCTGGTTAACCATTTTTGCTGGTCGGTTTCATCCACCTGGCTCAGCGGGTAAAATTCACGCATCTGTCCTATCTGCACCAGCTTCTTTTCCTGGCAGTATTTTTTTATTTCTTCGTATGCTTTAAAGGTATTTTCGTAAGGACCGTAATAATTGTACACCAGCATTTTTGATGATTCCAATACCACCACCTGCGAATGTTTTGGTTTTTTAACCGGGATCTTATTAATGAGTGTGAAGCACTCAAACTTAAAGTTCTGCGGATCGTTGTTATAATAAATGATCCCCTGGTATTTGTCAACCCTGGTATCTGTTTCGGTCATGTCTTTGGCGATCAAAGCAAAGTTCTGCCTGATCCTGGCAGACACATCCTTCATGTTGGCTGAATCCATTTTACAAAGCGACAACATCTCTGGCACTTCAAACACACCGGCTATGCCTTCCTCTTCACTGGCGAGGCTATCTTCCCAGGCAGGCAAAACTTCTTTGTTGCTCAACGAAGCAATAGAATCCGTTTTTTCCTGCTCAGATTTTGCATGGTCCTTGTTATTGCAAGCCAAAAACAGGCTTAACAAAAACAGCGAGGTTAGCACCTTTATTTGAAACGCCGCGGTTCTCATAGAGTTCGGCCAGGATAAACGTTCAACGCCTCACGCAAACAATTCATCGCGTTTTTGAGGTCCTCAAGATTTAACACATAGGCAATACGCACTTCGTTTAAACCTGCTCCCTTGGTAGAATAAAATCCGGTAGCAGGCGCAAGCATTACCGTTTGTGAGTTATGGCTGAAATCCTGCAGAAGCCATTGACAGAATGTATCGGCATTGTCTATTGGCAATTTGGCGATACAATAAAATGCGCCGCTTGGTTTCGGGCAAAACACGCCATCCATTTTATTAAGGGTATCAATTACATAATCCCTGCGGGCAACATATTCCTTTTTTACGTTTTCGAAATAACTTTTAGGGGTGTCGAGAGCGCCTTCTGCGCCTATTTGTCCGTATGTAGGCGGACTTAACCTTGCCTGCGCGAACTTGATCGCCGCGGCCATCACCTCTTTGTTTTTGCTGATCATGGCCCCGATGCGCGCGCCGCAAGCACTATAGCGCTTGCTGATGGAGTCCAGGAGGATCACATTATTTTCAATGCCTTCGAGATGCATCACACTCACATACTCTTTGCCATCGTAACAAAATTCGCGGTACACCTCATCGCTCAGTAAAAACAGTTTGTATTTTTTCACCAGATCGCGCAGCGCTTCCAATTCTGTTTTTGTATAAAGGTAACCGGTAGGGTTGCCTGGATTGCAGATCATGATGCCTTTGGTTTTCGGCGTGATCGCTTTTTCAAATTCAGAGATGGGCGGTAAGGCAAATCCACTCTCGATAAAACTTCTTACCGGCTTAACCACCACATCGGCGGCTCTGCTGAAACCATTATAGTTAGCGTAAAAAGGTTCAGGAATAATGATCTCATCACCCGGGTTAAAACAGGTGAGCATGGTAATTTCTATGGCTTCGCTGCCACCACAGGTAATAATCACGTCGTTGTGATCAATGTTGATGTTGTATTCTTTATAATAATTGCAGAGTTTTTTACGGTAGCTTTCTATACCGGCGCTGTGGCTATACTCCACAATTTTCAGATCGGCGTTTTTCACGGCGTTTAAAAAAGAAGGAGGCGTTTCAATATCAGGCTGCCCGATATTCAAATGGTAGATCTTAACACCTTTTTTTTTGGCGGCTTCGGCAAAAGGCACCAGCTTACGGATCGGAGAAGCCGGCATTTCAACCGCTTTATTGGATATTGATGGCATAGGATAATGTTGAATTATTGATTGCAAATATAAAAAAACAATCCCAGTCTTTTTATTTACTCCTTTATTTGGGCACCTGCTTCGCAACGGGCTGCTTCGGGCTCCGCTCCGCTGCGGTTTTTTCGGCCGATCACGATGGCTATCGGGAGGCCGAAAAGAACTAAACCCGCCGCATCCCTGGCGCAGTTCAGCAACCTTAGCATCGTCTTATCTTTACTTATTTAAATTCTAATACTGGTATCGGTCGAAGTGTGATTTTGTGATTCCGGTAACAAATTCATAGCCCTGCTGATCTGCGACAATGTCATAGTTTCGGGAGCGCCAGGGATTGAGCCTTTGTCTGAGCTCTTTTTTGCGAGCCTTCTTCAGGCGAGGAAAAAAAGCGAGTGGCGAAAGCCCGCCAGGGCGCCAAAAAAAAAGAACAGAAATAAAAAAACCTTCCATTTTAGCGGAAGGTTTATTATTTAAAAATTATTCAAAAACTATTTTCAGAAACGGCTTTTTCCGAAGCTTCTTTTTTTCTCGCCGGTTTTTTCACCGCCAAAAGAACTTTTCTCAGAACTAAAACTACCTGATTTCCTCGGGCGTTTAGCGCCATCGCGTCTTTCGCCGCCTTTGTAGCCGCCACCACTACCGCCGCCTTTGTAGCCACCGCCACCTCTGCGTTCTCCATCTCCTCCACCACGACGTTCTCCATCACCGGCTCTGCCTTCACGCATTTTGCGGTGACTTACTTCAAGAGAAACCTTGCGGCTGTTAAATTCTACATCACCGCTATTCAGGGCAAGAAAATTATCTACAAACTTGCTTTCTGTTTCAAAGAAAGAGAAGCTGTCTTTTACATCAATATTAAAGACCATGCGGGGATGTAATTTCACTACATCCGCTAAAAAGTCTTTGAGGCTGTTGGGGTTAAACCCGTCCATACTGCCCATATTGATAAAGAACCTGGTGGTACGGCCATTGCCGAAGGCGCCTTCAACGCTGCCTTTACCGTCTTTACCCATATTAAGGTCGGGCGCGTTCTGGTAATAATTGTAAAAGCGGTTAAACTCTTCGCTGATAAACCTTTTGATGAGTTCTTCCTTGCTCAGGTCTTTTAATTCTTCGTAAATAGCCGGCAGGTATTTTTCGATCTCCTCGTCTTTCACTTCAACATCATGCAACTGGTGAACGAGGTGAAACAATTGTTTTTCACACACATCAACACCGGTAGGCACATCCAGTTTCTCAAATTTGGTTTTTAAGATCCTTTCAATGTCTTTAATTTTATTGGATTCCTTCGGTGAAATAATCGCCATTGAAATACCGCTTTTGCCGGCGCGGCCTGTACGGCCTGAACGGTGCGTGTAATTTTCAACATCTTCGGGAAGGTTGTAGTTGATCACGTGTGTAATGTTATCGATATCGATACCCCTCGCGGCCACATCGGTAGCAACCAGCATTTGCAGGGTACGGTTCCTGAAACGTTTCATTACAAAATCGCGTTGTGCCTGCGAAAGGTCGCCGTGTAAAGCATCGGCACTGTATCCGTCGCGGATGAGCGATTCCGCCACATCCTGGGTCTCGGCCCTGGTGCGACAAAAAACAATACCGAAAATCTCAGGGTAAAAATCAGCAACCCTTTTAAGTGCCTGGTAGCGTTCGCGGGGATTAACAACGTAATAAATATGTTTAATGTTAGCGGCGCCTTCGTTCTTTTTACCAGCGGTTAATTCAACCGGTTTGTTCATGTAGGTTCTTGCAATACGCTCCACTTCTTTAGGCATGGTAGCGCTGAACAGCCAGGTGAATTTTTCTTCCGGCGTTTCGCTTAAAATGGCATCGATGCTGTCTTTAAAGCCCATGTTGAGCATTTCATCAGCTTCATCGAGCACGACAATGTTCACGGTGTTTAAATTCACGGCACGACGCTCAATTAAATCGAGCAAACGACCCGGCGTTGCAGCAATTACCTGCACACCGCGTTTAATATCCCTGATCTGGTTTTCGATGCTTGATCCGCCATATACAGCGGTGATTGAAAACCCACGCATGTACTTACCGTAGTTTTTCATGTCGTTGGTGATCTGTACACAAAGTTCGCGTGTTGGCGCTAAGATCAGTGCCTGAACTTTTTTCTCATCGGTATTGATTTTTTCGAGGATAGGCAAGCCAAAAGCCGCGGTTTTACCCGTGCCTGTCTGCGCCAAAGCTACTATGTCGGTAAGTTCTTTACTTAATAATGGAATGGTTTGCTGCTGGATGGGTGTAGGGGTCTCAAACCCCAAATCGGTAACAGCTTTTAAGAGGTCGCTGCTTAGACCTAATTTTTCAAAAGTCATAAAAATTTGTTTAAATAATACATTAACTGCTAAAAAACACCCCGCAGTTAATGGATTCAGCCTGCAAAAAAGGCGAGATGGAATTTAAGACGCGGCAAATATACGCAATATATACTAATTAAATAGTTATAAGTATTTTTTAACGGTTTTGCGCTGATTATTCTTTATTTTTGTGATGTTATATGAATCATCATTATGCGATAATAATGGCCGGCGGTGTGGGTACGCGGTTCTGGCCAATGAGCACTACACAACAACCCAAACAATTTCTCGACATATTAGGAACCGGTGAAACTTTACTGCAGCAGACCTACAAGCGTTTATTACAGGTATGTAGTAAAGAAAACATCTATATCGTTACCAGCAACAGCTATGAATCGTTGGTACTTGAGCAGTTGCCCGATGTGACCAAAGAAAATATTTTGTGTGAAACGGCAAGAAAAAACACAGCGCCATGCGTAGCTTTCGCGTCGTACAAAATACATAAACGCGATCCCAAAGCCATCACCATTGTGGCGCCCAGCGATCACTTTATTAAAAAAGAAGATACTTTTGTAAAGGCCATTAAATCCTGCTTTGAAAAAGCCGAAACGCAGGACTGCCTTATTACCCTGGGCATAAAGCCAACAAGGCCCGACACCGGTTACGGGTACATACAATTTGTGAACAGCGATGTAAAGGAAAAAGACAAACGCATTAAAAAAGTAAAAACGTTTACTGAAAAACCCGACAGCGAAATGGCCAACTTTTTTGTTGAAAGTGGCGATTTTCTCTGGAACTCAGGCATCTTTATCTGGAGCACCGAAAGCATCATTAAAGCCATAGAAACATACGACCCTGAACTGGCCAATGTTTTTAAAGAGGGCTGGGACGCTTATAATACACCCCGCGAAAAGGAATTCATAGACAGGGCCTACGCCACCTGCAAAAACATTTCAATCGATTACAGCGTGCTCGAAAAAGCCGATAACGTTTATGTGCGGTCGAGCATACTCGGCTGGAGCGACCTCGGTACCTGGGGAAGTCTATACAGCCACATCGACAAGGATGAAAACAAAAACGCACTGGTTGGAAAGAACATCATTACCTACGATTGCAATAATTGCATTGTGCAGGTGCCAAAAGATAAACTGGTGGTTTTGCAGGGCCTTGAAGATTTTATTGTTGTTGAAAGCGAAGGCGTTCTGATGATCTGTAAGAAGCAGGACGAGCAGCAAATAAGGAATTTTGTGAACGACGTGAAGGTAAAAAAGGGCGAGAAATATGTTTAATACCCCGATTCACTTTTCACAAATTAACATCTGTTAACCCGCGCAAAAGATTTGCGGCACAGGGATTGAAATCGTTTTTTAAACCCCACATAGAAGTTCCATATAAAATACCATGAGGCTTCATTAAAAAATTAAAACCCATGAAAAAAATCGCTTCAATTTTTACAGGCATGCTTTTATTGAGCATCACCGCGTTCGCACAGAGTAACTTAAATCTCATCATTTTTTCGGAAGACGGAGACCAGTTTTTTGCCTACATCAACGGCATCAAACAAAACGAAAGGCCCGAGTCGAACGTTAAGGTCACTAACCTCACTGCGCCCAACATCAGCCTGCGAATTGAATTTAACGACAAAAGCCTGCCCCAGCTCAAACAAAACATGGCCCTTGAAATGGGTTATGAACATACCGCTAAAATTGTACGCGATATGAAAAAACAGTTGAAACTGCGTTATTTCGGGCAAACGCCCATAGGTGAAACGCCCAACGCGGGCATGGCAACTGTTGAATACCACACGGCCGATAACAGTGCGCCGGTTGATCAGCCTCAAACAACAGGCAATACCATTACCAGCACCACCACTACCACGCAAACCTACAACAATGGCGGTGGAGCGGTTAATATTAATGTAGCGGGCCCTGGCATCACCATGAATATGAGTGGTGTTGATCCCAACGCAGGCAACATCAACAGCACCACTTCCACCACGGTGACCAAAACCAGCACTTCTACTTCCGGTTCTTCTTCTTCCGGGTCGCAGGTCCGCCATAAAAAAGGACAGCACCATCAACAGGCTTCGGGGACTACAACGGGCTGTACAACTGCAATGACCAGCGCTAACTTCGCCACAATGAAAAAATCGGTGGAGTCAAAACCTTTTTCCGATACAAAAATGAGCACAGCGAAAGTGGCCACTAAAAACGCATGTTTGTCGGTGGACCAGGTGAAGCAAATTGGCAAGCTGTTTATGATGGATGACGAGAAACGTGCGTACGCTGAGTTTGCTTATGATTATTGTGTCGACAAAGCCAATTATTACCAGGTGAGTGATATCTTTTCTTTTAGCGGCACCACCGAAGATTTTAATAAGTTTTTGGAGAGCAAGTAGTACTTCGGAAACTTTTAACCATGAAGGGCGCGAAGAACCACAAAAGAGGGCCTTCCAGTAAATTGTTTTACCGCAGACTGTTCAAAAAGAACGCAGAGGCAAAACGATCAACATAGCGCTTGAGTTGTTATCGAATTTAAATTGAGTCTGTTTTGCGCAAAGATTTTTTTATTACAGTAAAAAGATTATTTTTGATTAAAATTAAAAATTATGCCTGCAAATTTTTGGATTGTTTTCGTAGCGGCCCTGGTTCCGCTGATTATTGGTTTTATCTGGTATAACCCAAAAGTATTGGGAAAACAATGGATGGTTGCCGCCGGTCTCACTGAAGAAAAAATGCAGGGTGCCAACATGGGCCTTGTATTCGGACTGACCTACCTGTTTTCTATCTTTTTAAGTTCAGG
The DNA here is from genome assembly GCA_040386615.1 of Bacteroidota bacterium. Taxonomy (GTDB): domain Bacteria; phylum Bacteroidota; class Bacteroidia; order B-17B0; family Aurantibacillaceae; genus Aurantibacillus. The sequence continues at coordinate 74,141 of JAZKFC010000006.1, read as the reverse complement.
CCTCATGGCCATTGTGGTGCACCAGTTGGGGGCTTTGTCGCTACTCAGCGCGCAACCCGATTTTGCCCAGGAGGGTTCGGCTTCATCAACAATGCTGAAACAATTTATTGATCAGTATGGTACCAGCTACCGCACCTTTAAGCACGGCGCCTTTCACGGTGTGCTCTCGGGCATCATGATCGCTTTGCCTATTTTAGGTATCAACGCCATGTTTGAACGCAAAGGTTTTAAATACATTGCCATCAATGTTGGCTTTTGGGTGGTTTGTATGGCATTGATGGGCGGCATCGTTTGCGCCGGCCTGTAACCTAAACACTTTTAGTATCCTTCTGATCGCCTGCTTTGCCTTAAATTAGGGCAATAATTCCCCAATCGTGTTCAATACACGGTAAATTATTTTTTTGTTTTAAAAACAATTTTCACTAATATTGTATCATATTATTGGAGGCTACATTTCTTGCGGCCGATCATCAATCAAAAATCTGGAAACAAAATTAATTATCACTCCCTTCTATGTTTAATGTAATGGATTTAAGCGGTAGGCCCCTACCTGAATTAAAGGAAATTGCGAAAGCTTTTTCTGTAGATAATAAAGGTTTGGCAAAAGGAGACTTAATCTTAAAAATAATTGACGCTCAAACTCAAAATGAAGACATGGCAAAAAAAATAAGTGAAGACTTTTCGAAAAAGGAAAACAGGGAACACAAGGAAGTAAAAGAAAAACGTCCGCGTAAAGTTAAGCTCGACCCCATTATAGAAGACAGCATACAACCATCGGTTGCCAATGATGATGAAGTACCCCTGGTAATTAATTCAAAGGCTGAAGACGCTGAAGATGAAAAATCAAATGACGAAGGATCGGAAGAGATTTCTGAAAGCCAAGCCGAAGAAAATGACACTGAAATTGCCGTTCAGGGCATGCCAAAGGAAGAACCGGAAGCAGAGCCTGTAAAAAAACAGGAAAAGGTTTATTATAATTTTGACAATATCGTATTTGTAACAGGTGTACTCGAGATCATGCCCGACGGTTATGGTTTTTTACGCAGTTCTGATTACGACTATTTAAATTCCCCCGATGACGTTTACGTTTCTCAATCGCAGATAAAATTATTCGGACTAAAACCCGGAGACGTTGTTAAAGGTGGTGTTCGTCCTCCAAAAGAAGGAGAAAAATATTTCCCACTCATCAAAGTAGA
>JAZKFC010000006.1:58937-72935 GCA_040386615.1 Bacteroidota bacterium | reverse complement strand
CCAGATCAACGGCAGGGACCCGTCGTTTGTACGTGACCGCGTGATCTTCGATTACCTGACACCATTATTTCCCTACGAAAAAATAAAATTAACCGGGCACCCCCAGGAAAACATGAGCACCCGCGTAATGGACCTCTTCTCTCCAATAGGAAAAGGTCAGCGTGGTTTGATCGTGGCACAGCCCAAAACCGGTAAAACCGTATTATTAAAAGACGTGGCCAACGCCATCGCCTACAACCATCCTGAAATTTACCTGATCATCCTATTGATCGACGAACGTCCGGAAGAGGTTACAGACATGGCCCGCAGCGTAAAAGCGGAAGTTATTTCCAGCACCTTTGATGAACCCGCTGAAAAACACGTGAAGATCGCCAACATCGTTCTTGAAAAAGCGAAACGCATGGTAGAGTGCGGTCATGATGTAGTTATTTTGCTGGACAGCATTACCCGTTTGGCACGTGCTTACAATACTGTATCTCCGGCCAGTGGAAAAGTACTAACCGGTGGTGTTGACGCGAACGCGCTTCACAAACCAAAACGTTTTTTCGGTGCGGCACGTAAAGTTGAAAATGGCGGTTCACTCACCATCCTTGCTACGGCCTTGACTGAAACAGGTTCTAAAATGGACGAGGTAATTTTTGAAGAATTTAAAGGTACCGGTAACATGGAACTTCAGCTCGACAGGAAATTATCGAACCGTAGAATTTATCCCGCGATAGATCTTTTAGCTTCGTCAACAAGAAGAGATGATCTTTTACTGGATAAAGAAACACTGACCCGCCTTTGGGTTTTACGTAAACACCTGGGTGATATGAATCCACAGGAAGCGATGGAGTTTTTGCTTGAGAGATTACGCAGGAGCCAGACCAACGAAGAGTTCCTAATCAGCATGAACGGTTAAAAATGAATAAAACCGCGTTGTTTACCGGCCTTCTTTACAGCCTCACGGCCATAGTATTTAAACTGGTGATTTTGCTTGGAGGTTTTACATTAACAAAATTCGGATTTTATTATTCCAATATCATTTCTGTATTTTTAATGATCCCGTTTTTGTTTCTTGCCATTTACCTGGTAAGAAAAAAAGAACCGGGGGGTAATATCAGGGGCAGGGAAGCCATGCGTGTGGCAATGACAGTAGTTGCCGTAGGCGCAGTAATGCTCAGCGTTTATAATTACGCAGCCTTTAACTGGAAGTTCAAAGACATAGCCACCGAATATTACAACAGCGCCGAATACACCCGGATCTTAAATGAAACATTGGTTAAGAATCCGGGAAAAATGAAAGCGTCCGATATTCCTGTGATCGTGCAGGAACAGATCACCTCGCTCTCAGCAGGCAGGGATACCACCGCCAAACTTTTTCCCATGCTGATCATTGGTTTAACCGGTTCATTTTTTGCATCACTGCTGATGAAAAAAAATGCATAACAACCTTTTTATTTCCTGATCTTTCTTGGTTTTGAAAAATCCCGTTTTTTCGGCGGTGCCAGTTTCCTTGCCTGTCTTTTCTTTTTCCTGTACTCTTTGGGTCCGCAATCATCTACCCTGCGCACCTTCTGATCACAGGCGCGGTTCCTGAAGCGTGAAAAACCAATATTCATGTATATGTTCAGGCCATAGGTTTTCTTTTTGAAGATCAACGGGAACACATTATCAAAGCCCAGAACAAAAGTGCGGATCCTGAAAGCAAAACCTAATTGCGGATAAATGAATTTCTGGAAGGTAAGAGGCATAGCCACTTCGAACTGCCGCACCTCATAACGCGGGCAAATAGAAATTAAATTGGAACCCTGTACGCCCACAAACGCGTTAGGTACAATGTTCTTTACTACAGTACCATTCACATAAAAATTGTTGCCGAAATTCCAGTCCACCTGCACCGATAAAGCGGTAGGTAAGGTGGCGAGAATAGGATTATGTTTTTCCTCAATGGCAAAATTTTCCGTGAGCCCGCCCCTCAGGTCAATCTGGCGGGTAACGGTGTCTATCTTAAAAGTACCCGAGGTATTGATGTCTGCTGTGGTGGTATTTTTCTTAAACCTGATAAAACCCAGGTCACGCAACGAAACCCCGATCTTATATTTGTAGTCGATGTGCTTGCAACCTGATAATGTAGAATTGGCATAATACCTTTCCACCACCTCCAGCATTTTTTTATAGGTGAAACCCAGGTCCATACCAGCGCCCCGGCCCGAGTTAAACCCACCGTCGTTATAACGCAGCTGCCCTCTTAATTTTTCAACTTCCATTTTAGTGGGCTCAATGGTGGTTTTCAGTTGTTGCAAGCGGCCGTAATTAATCTTCACGCCAATGATGTACCGCAGGTTGCCGCCAAAGGTCCAAAGACTCATTTTATGTTTTCTCACCATGGCACCAAAATTCACGCCTCCCTCTACCCACGACATGCTATTAAAAATAACATTTCTGAGATTGAGATCAGAAAAATAATCCTTTGCCAAATTGGTATCAGGGCTCAGCACCAGGTTCACCAGTTCGTAAGGCACCCTTTTTACCTCCCCTACTGAACGACCCCTGAAAAATATACCTGCGCCATAATTGCCTTTGCTTATTACAAAGGCCGGCCCTTCTACCGATGCCACACCCAAGGCGAACTTTTTTAATTTAAGCTGACTTACCTGGTAATCCTGGATCTGTTGTGTTTTGGCGTAACTCCACACGCTGAAAGCGGGAATGTAAGCCAGGTTAGTCATCCCGTAAACATTCAGGCCAACAAGATTAAATTGCATATAGGTTCTTGAGTCTACCGACGAAGAGGGATTGAGAAAAATGCTGTTGGTGCTTGAGTAATTACTGTTGGTGATGCCGAGTTTCTCCTGCGCGTTGATAACAGAACTGATGAAAATAAAAATGCAGGAAAGATTAAAGCTTTTCATACTATTTAAAATTACCTGCACCTTGTAGGAGTCATAACAAAAACCTTACCGAAACAACGAAATGTGTCCATTACGAATGAGTTTTTTGTCGGTTATTTTTTCGGTAGTCTCAATGTGGTACACATAAATGTCTTCGGGGCACAGGTTGCCTTTAAAGCGTCCGTCCCATTTAGAGTTAATATTGTTGGATGTAAACACTGTATTGCCCCAGCGGTCTGAAATGGTAAGACTGTAATTTACATACTCACACTGAACGACAGGGAAAAAATAATCGTTGCGGTTATCTTCATTTGGAGTAAAGCTGTTGGGAATCAACATTTCACATTCACAGGCCTTTAACTTCACCCTTACACTGTCTGTTTGGGAACCACAATCCTTGTTTTCTGTTTTTACCCAATAAACGCCTTCCCTGGTAGCCGTGATGCTGGGTGAAGTTGCGCCGGTGCTCCATAATACTTTACTGCCAGGGTTAGATTTTACCGAGAGTGTTTTGTTTTCTTCGTTCAAGCAAAAAGTAACTTCGCTGCTTAAAGCCGTTAAAGCGCTCTGTAAAAATTTAACTCTCACGGTGTCTACCACCGAACAGCCGGAGTTGCTGATTTTCACCCAATAACGACCCGAATTTTCAACTTTGATCTTTTGTGTGGTTTCACGCGTATTCCAACTGTACTTCAAACCCGGGTTGCGTGCATCGAGTACCAGGGCCTGTCCCTTGCAAAGCAGCGTATCGCGCAGGTAAAGTTTTGGTTTGGTGTAGAGCTTCACGTAAGTGCTGTCCCTGAAAACACCCTGCGGTGAAATCACCTTTAGCCTGTACCTGCCGCTTTCCTTCGATACCTTTAATTTTTTGATGCTCGAAATAACGGTACCCGGCGTGTTCCACTGTATGGTCGCACTTTTCTCCAGCTCATGCTTTAACTCAATATAAGCCGAAGAATCGTCAGAACAAAAACGCATGGTGTCGGGAAGCATTTTGTAATACTTCTGCCCAAGCAGGTTAGTGGCGACCAGAATAAACAGATATGTAATTATTTTTTTAATGTTATTGGTCTAATTCTATGGTTATAATTGTTCCGTGAAGCGCCGGGTCAATGGTTGACTTGTCGGTCATGCTCACCTTCTGCTTTTTGCCTGTTAATTTGGAGTTGATCTCAAGGATGTCTTTAATGGTGCTCGTGCCCAGGGATTTGTGTCCTGTTTTCACATGCTCTTTCGCTTTTATCAGGCCAATGCCATCATCTTCAATCCTGATCAGAAATTTATTTGCAGCCGGCTTTTTGAATGAAATAGTTAATGTGCCATGTTCCTGCTTGGGGAGGATGCCGTGAATGATACAGTTTTCAACGTGAGGCTGAATGATCATGTTGGGAATAAAGATCTCGTGTGTATTGATACTATCGTCAATTTCGATCACATAATCGAATTTGTTCTTGAAACGTTCCTTCTCCAGCTCAAGGTAATAGGTGAGCCGTGCGAGTTCGTCGTATAAAGAAATATTGCTCTGCGAAGCTTTTTCTATGATCATCCTTATCAATCTTGAGAACTTTGCGAGGTATTCACTGGCTTTTAAACTGTTGTTGGTATTGATATAATTCTGAATGGAGGTTAAAGAGTTGAAAATAAAATGAGGACTTAACAGTGAATTCATGGCCTGGTGCTTCAGAAGGTTCACCTGCTGTTCTTCCGTCAGGCGTTTTTTTGCTTTCACCTTCACGCGTTTGATCCAGATCATACTGATGGCAGTTACCAGCAGCAGGCCTCCGAGCGTGATCAGCCAGTACAAAGCCTTTTTCTCCGACAGCTTTTCTTCTTTGGTAATATCAAGCACAGTATTATCACTCCATAAGATATTATCGGCCGAAGCGGAAATTTCTATTTTGTGTGTACCTCCGGTTAATTGCACGTTCAAAGAAAGTCCATCGAGTGTTTTCCACTCGCTGTTGTCGAGCTTATACCTGAAAAATTGTTTGTTGGGTTTATTAAAAAAAGGACTGAAAAAATAAATGGTCACATCTTCCTGGTTCGCTCTCAGCGAAAGACTGTTGTTCTTTGCGTCTACATTTTCGCCGTTGCAGTTGATATAATTAATAGTTACTGGTTTTAACTTTGAACTATAATCATTGATGTTTTTAAATTGGGTGATGGCAATACCCCTGGCAGTAGCTATACTCACCGTTTGTTCGTTGAGCGTAATGTCGTTTATGGAATTGGACAATAATCCGGTTGCTTTATTCAGGATTTTTATCGGCTCAAGATCCTGATTGCAGATGAACACACCGTCGAGCGTGGCCAGCCATACCTGGTTATTGAACTGCTTTATTTTCCTCACACTGTTGAGCCTGAAGTTGCCGGTTTGCTGAATTAATTTTCTTTCGTTAATGTCGGTGATACCCGATTCGTGAGCGGCGTATATTTTATTGCCAATAACAGCCAGATCATTAATGTTAAAATTCAATTCCGAACGTACGATGTGCTCATACTTTTTTGTTTGAAAATGATAAATAAACAAACCATTGCTGGTAGCGATATAAAGCAGATCTTTTATTTTAAGCAGGGCGTTCACCGAGATCCTGTAGTCGGGAAAGGAGATCAGGGTGTCGATGACCTTTGTGCCATCGGTATTACACAGCAACACGTCGGCCTGAAAATCGACCAGGATACTTTCGGTGCCGCTTAAGGGGTAAAAAAGTTTGGCAATCACCGGCTTGAATTTATAAGCCATTTTTGAATCAAGGAAGATAGATGGTGACATGTTGAAGTCACTGCTTTTGGAATAATACAAGGCGCCATTCAGCTCGGTAATGCTGTTAACAGGTTCCATTAGCACGGCGTCGGGCTTAGAGAGGATCTTGGTCTGGTTATTGGTAAGGTTCAGGCCGTACAAACCATTACTGGTGGCGGCTACCAGCAGGTTCCCTTTTAAATAAACCTGGTTCACATTAAGGTTGTTATTATTGAACGAGAAGTTGATCGAATTAAAAAATGGATTCTGAATATAATACACCCCGTCATTAAAAGTTCCGATCCAGATGTTCTGCTTTTGGTCTTTGTAAATGCACTTGATCAATGTTGGGGAAATGCCGAGAATATTAAAAACATCGTGCACAACATTGTCCTGGTAGAGGTAAAGGTTTTCGTCGGGATAAGAAGTAAACCAGATGCGCCCAAAATCATCGGCGATAATATTGTCGACGCTCTTTTCGCCTCCCATTTGAAAAGTAAAACTCTTGGTTTTGTACGTTGGCGTAATTTCTTTTTCAATGGCGCCATTTCTTACGATAAAAATGCTTGATGAGGTGCCAATCACCAGGTCACCATTTCTTGCTTCCGTAATGGAGTGAACCGTATTGTTACCCATCACGGGCATTTTCTTCTGCGTGCCATCGGTGGCATCATAGAGGCCGTCGCTACGACCAATGAGGATCTTCCCGCCTAAGGTCCTGAACATACAATAGGCCCTGTTCAGTTTTTCCCCGGCTGCTACCTGGTCTTCCACCAACTTACCTGTTCTGAGGTTGATCATGGCAAGTTTCACAGAGGAAGTGAGCAGATAGGCAAAATTGGAGCTGATAAGAAAGTTATCGGCGTTATTGTCGAACTTTAATGATGGCAGCGGTTTCAGCACCTTTGTTGAAAGATCTACCGAGAAGATGCCTTCTTCGCGGATAGAAAGGTAAAGCGTATTGCGGTTTGAAATGCCAACATTAAGCAGTGTATTGCTTTTTAAACTGTCGATGGCCAGTTTGTTAAAATTGTAGCCGTCGTAATAATAGATCCCATTCTGGGTGGTGATATACATCAGCCCGTCCAGGTTTTGTTCAATGTTAAAGATATTGGCGTTGTTAAGTCCTTCTTCGCTTCCTAACTTCTGGAAATTAAATGATGGGGTTTGTGATTTTAGAAAAGCTGCGGATGCTAAAAATAAAATAAGAAAATATATCCTGTAAAAATTCACCGATGCTTTTTTACTTATGTTCCGCTTATAGTTTTTTGGTCTTAGCCAGCCAGTCGGGGATACTACCCCGAAAAACGACCCATAAACTATAAAAATACAAAAAGCCCGTTAAACGGGCTTTATAATAAATTAAAAAAATTTACTATTTTGGGGAAACGGACTTCGTTTTAATGAATTCGGCAAATTCCTGGATGCGCGCCTTACTCACCTGCACCCGTGTGCCATCGCTGAGAATTACCTCGCCGCCTTCGTGGTTGCTGTATTCCTTTACAAAGTTGATGTTGATGAGCGCCGAGCGGTGGATCCTGAAAAAATCGGTATCGGGAAGGATGGCTTCAAATTCCTTGAGTGTTTTGCTGGCAACAATTTTTTTAGCGCCCTGCAGGAAGAGGTTCGTATAGTTATCGCTTGCTTCCAGCCAGATAATGTCTTTAAAATCTACCAGCGTAAATCCTTTGCTATGGCTGATCAGCACCAGGTTTTTATCGCCCTCGGTTTTGCCGTGCAGTGCGCCGGTGCCTTTGGCTTCATAGTATTGCACCACTTTGTGCACAGCGTTTTGCAGTTCACTCAGCAATAAGGGTTTCAGGAGGTAGTCGGTGGCCCCGGTTTTAACCGCGGTAATACCATGCTCGCTATATGCAGTTAAAAAAATCACACAAAAATCACGGTTATAAATTCCTTCCAGCATCTGGAATCCGTTCATGCCAGGCATATTGATATCCAGAAAAACCACGTGAGGTTTTAGTTCCTGTATTTTTGTTTTTCCCTCCGGACCACTCGCAGCTTCTCCAACGATCTCAATTTCGGTGCAATAATTCTCAAGCATATTGCGGGTGTTGCTCCTGCTGTCTTCCTCATCATCTATGATAACTGCGCGGTATTTTTGCATAACGTTAAATTTTGTACTAAACTAACCATAAAAATAACACAAAAATTTTCACTTAGCAAAGCTAGGCTCTGGTTGAGTGAATCAAAAAAAGCCAAAACTTCGTATTAAAGGAGTTTTTCGTGAATTTTATAGGTGACAAAAAACTTCTCCAACAACTCATGTGCATCCTGCATCAGGTCTTTCTCGGTGTACTTTACACCTAACTGTTTAATGGCTGTTTCTATGTAACTCTCATCCACCAATGCGCCGGTTTTTTTAATCGATTTGGCAAGCACTTCAATAGCCTGGGCCTGATCTTTTATAACTCCCAACCTGTCTATTGTATAGGTAAGGGCATAAAAGGCATTTCGGTTAAAATAGATGTGCTTTGCCAGGCCTTTCTTTAATGGCAGTTTATTAAAAGCGGAACTGAGGCTTGTTTTAGATTGAAATTCCTTTTCCCAGGACGGTTTGGTCTTTTGAGTTTTTAAAACAATGATACCCTGGAGGCTCTGAGAATAGATGCTTATCCACCTTAATTTGCGCCGGATCTCGTGCACCTGCGACTCGAGGTCGGTGAACTTTTCAGGGTACTTCGCAAAAAACCCGGCGCTGTCTTTCAATTCAGTCCTGATTTGTTTTTCTATGCCACTAATCAGTTTAATATCCTCAAAATTGATTTTCTCAGCCGCGAGGCGGTTAAAAGGTTCCTGGTAATAGTCTTTCTCAGGCAGTTTTTCATTCAACTTTTTGAAGGCCTTGTTACGCTTTTTCACAAGGTAATCCAACTGTGCTTTGCTGACCGCTTTGTTTTTTGAAAATTGTTTATTAAAACTATCGTAGTGGTCGGCTTCGCCTAAGAGGTCCTCGGGTTTCTTAAATGCCTTCAGTGCTTTTTCGATTCTGTGACCCGGGTTGATTTTACACATCAGCCGCGCGAGCGACTCAGCCATAAACAAGGGCGTTCGCGCTTCATTTTTATACAAAAACACGGCGGGATCTTTGCTGGTGATGGCGCTTTGAAAAAGTGTGATCAATTGGTCAGCGTATTTCTGAAGCGGTAAGTGTTCCCTGTCTGCCATAATGTTTCTTTGTTTCGGGGTAAATGTAAAGATTAAATCACTGGAAAAAAAAGTGGGGGCACAGGTTAATTTTTTGAATTCTTTAATAATTACCTCTTTGATTTAATACATTTAACTTTGCAAAACAACAATAATTCACTTTTTTTGTAATAACTTGACGCGAAACGGAATCATTTTAATTCCCTTACTTTTATTGTGCTGCTCATCGCCTGTGCAAGAGCAACCTGAGGATGGATCGAACCAGGCTAAAAAAAATAACGAAATGTCTGCAAAAGAAGCCGACAGGTTTTTCGACAACGCATTAAGAAACACCGAGAATTTTGACGTCGTGCTCAACTGCCGGATCATTGACAGTATCAATCAATCCTTTTCAAATGGCAAAACCATCAAGGCCATGGTTAAATACGATTTGTGCGCGGGAGATTGTTGCACTTCCTATAAAAAATTGACAGATCCCGAACGTAATTCTGTTTTCTGTTTTTCAAAATCCGATTGTAGCGAGTATGGCTTTTCAAATGATCAATATTACCTTGTCAGAGATACCTTGTCTGTAGTGCGCCATTACACCTTTGGCATAGATGAATGGCCAACAGACAGTTCAGAAACAATTTGGGGTATAGAAGAAAAGATCTTTTTATTTAATTCGAATGGCGTGCTTGTAAAAGAAAGAAAAAAGCGTTCGGTAAAAATGGATGATTTTAATTTAGGCCGTGTCATTTTTAAAGAAACACACCATGAAAAAAAACAGGAGATCCTGATTGAGAAGACTAAAGAATACAACGAGTTGCTTGAGCTACAAGACCATTCGGGGGATTAAAAACAGGAGCTCGGATGCGCGGTTAAAAAAATCCCTTCAGGCAAAAAAAGAAAAAATGAATATTAATGAACTACATCTTACAAACCCCGAGACTACAACTCCGTGAATTTAACTTCAGCGACGCGGAATTCATTATCAAACTCGTTAACAGTGACGGTTGGCTGAAATTTATCGGGGACCGCAATATTAAAACCAGCCAACAGGCCCGTGATTATCTTGAAAACGGCCCGATGAAAAGCTACCGTGAAAATGGCTTTGGTCTTTGGATGGTTGAATTAAACGATAGCGGCATACCAATTGGCATGTGTGGCCTGATAAAAAGAGACAACCTCGATCATCCCGACATTGGCTTCGCGTTTTTACAAGAATTCGCGGGAAAAGGCCATGGCTTTGAAATTGCGGGTGCCGTCATGGGCCACGCCAGGAAAAACCTGTTCTTAAAAACCATCCTGGCCATAACTGTTCCCAATAATGTCAACTCAATAAAACTAATAGAAAAACTGGGTTTAAAATATGTAAAGTCCTTCAAATCCGAACATGAAGACCTGTTGTTGTACAGCGGCTAAAAATGTTGCATAGCCCTGAAACACTGTTCTGGCAGCTCACTTTCTATTTGCACTCTGTATTAATTTACTGCGAACTGAGTATTTATTTTGTCGCTGATAAAAAACGGGTATCTTCGTCGATGACAAATGCAGGATGTATTTTTCAAACAAAATAATTAATGAATAAAAAATTATTGCTAGTCGTGCTGTCGACTTTTTTACTGAGTTGCAACGATAAAAGCACAGATGCCGGCGATCACCTACAAAATTCAACTTCCATGATTTTAGATGCAAATAAAGCCAAGGCACCCCTTGCCGAAAAAAAACCACGTTGGCGCACGATCCACGGCGACAGTGTGCTTGATAATTATTACTGGATGTACGACTTTTTTGGAAAAGGTCCCGACAGTACAAAAGCCGTTGACTACCTGACCGCTGAAAATGTATACGTGGACGAGGTGATGAGCGGAACAAAAAAATTTCAGGGCGATCTGTTCACCGAGATGAAAGCGCGCATCAAAGAAAAAGACGAAAGTGTGCCGGTGTTTAAAAACGGTTACTATTATTACACCCGCACCGACGAGGGCAAACAATATTATAAATACTGCAGAAAAAAGGGAAGCCTCGATGCAGGGGAGGAATTGTTGCTCGATATTGATCAAATGGCCGAAGGACATTCTTATTATGCCGCTTCAGGTTTTGAAGTAAGCGAAAACAACCAGCTTCTGGCCTTTGGCATCGATGAAGTGAGCAGGCGGCAGTACACCATCTACATAAAAAATCTTGAAACAGGCGAGATCCTGAAAGACGCGATCAAAAATACCGAAGGTTATGCCTGTTGGGGAAGTGATAATAAAACACTTTTTTATACGGCTAAAAATCCTACTACACTTCTCTCGGAAAAAATAAAACGTCATACCCTGGGCACTAATGCTGACGATGATGTTACTGTTTATGAAGAAAAAGACAAAAGCAATTATATTGGCGTATCTAAAAGTAAGAATGATAAATACATTTTTATTTCTTCCGAAGCCACACTTTCTTCAGAGGTAAGAATAATAGAGGCGTCGAAACCAAATGATGCCTTCAGGGTTTTTCAGCCGCGGATCAAAGACGTATTGTATTCAGTAACGGCACTTGACGATAAATTCCTGGTACGCACCAATAAGAATGGCGCGTTGAATTTTAAATTGATGCAATGTCCTTTGGACAAGACCCATGCTGAAAACTGGAAAGAGTACATTGCCTACAACAAAGAAGTGTTGATTGAAGGCGTTGACGAATTCAGGGATTTTATTGCCATTGAGGAGCGCCGCGATGGTCTTGTTAAAATGCGCATCAGAAACATCAAGGACAACTCAGAACATTACATCGACTTTGGAGAAGCTGCTTACGCGGCTTTTACAGCGTCCAATCCTGAATACGATCACAGCACTTTACGTTATGGTTACACCTCGTTGGTAACACCTTTTTCCACTTTTGACTACAATATGATCACCAGGGAAAAAAAGTTGCTGAAACAACAGGAAGTGCTTGGGGGGTATGTTGCCGCGGATTATGTCACCGAAAGGCTCACTGCCGTGGCAAGGGATGGCGCTAAAATACCCATTTCGCTGGTTTACAAAAAAGGATTTAAAAAAGACGGAAGCGCACCACTGCTTCTATACGCCTATGGAAGTTATGGTAACAGTATCGACGCGAGTTTTACCAGCACGCGTTTAAGTCTGTTGGACCGGGGATTTGCATTTGCAATTGCGCACATTCGCGGCGGTGAAGACCTCGGGCGCCAATGGTATGAAGACGGTAAGATGATGAAAAAGAAAAATACCTTTACCGATTTTATTGATTGTGGCCGGTACCTGGCCGATCAAAAATATACCTCATCGGCGCATCTATATGCCCAGGGCGGTAGCGCGGGCGGCTTGCTGATGGGCGCTATCGCCAACATGGCGCCTGAACTCTGGCACGGCCTTGTGGCGCAGGTGCCATTTGTTGACGTTGTTAACACCATGCTGGATGAAAGCATACCGCTTACTACTAACGAATTTGACGAGTGGGGCGATCCGAAAAACAAAGAGGCTTATGACTATATGAAAAGTTATAGCCCTTATGAAAACGTGGAGAAAAAAAATTACCCGAATATTCTGGTGACCACAGGTTTACACGACAGCCAGGTGCAGTACTTTGAACCCGCGAAATGGGTGGCCAAGTTAAGGGACATGAAGACTGATAAAAACGTACTCTTATTACACACCAATATGGATTTTGGTCATGGTGGCGCCAGCGGTCGCTTCGATTATTTAAAGGATGTAGCGCTCACCTATGCCTTTCTTTTTAGCCTCGAGGGAATTGTGAAATAATGACAAACGAAAGAACTGCAAGCCAAAAGATCTTACATTTTCCACTGGTAAAACTCATTATTGGCACCGTGGTAGTGGTTGGAATTTACATTGCCTCGCAATTTTTGTTTGGCTGGTTGTTTTCATTAGCGCCAATAGCATCAGAACAGAGAGGTTTAGCCATCAGTGTGTTATGTTCGCTTGTTGCGATCACCACATATATCATGCTTTTTAGGGTTTATGAAAAAAGGCAAATTACAGAACTTTCGGGTACACGGTTTGGCAGGCATCTCGTAACGGGTATTTTGTTGGGAGCAGTTTTACAAGCGCTAACAATTTTGGTTATCTATCTGCAAGGCGGTTATACCGTCAGCGGCATCAATAGCCTGGCTTTTATTCTTCCCGGATTGACCATGGCTTTTTCGACCGCCATCTTTGAAGAGATCCTGATGAGAGGAATTATTTTCAGACTCATAGAAGAGAAGCTCGGCAGTTACCTCGCCTTGTTGATTTCGGCATTGATCTTTGGCGCATTACACCTGGGGAATCCGAACAGTTCTTTATTGCTGGCACTGGGGCTTGCAATCCAGGCCGGCCTGCTGCTTGGGGTGGCGTACATTTATGCGAAAAATCTCTGGTTCCCGATTGCCATCCACTTCGCCTGGAATTTTGCACAGTCGGGGATCTTTGGCGCCGCAGTTTCGGGCCACGCAACAGGCAAGGCGTTATTCGCCTCAGAAATGCATGGAGAAGACTGGTACACCGGCGGCGAGTTTGGTCCGGAGGGTTCTATACAGGCCACCATCTTTTGCCTGATCGCCGCTGCTGTTTTGTTGATTCTGTGCATCAGGCAAGGCAAAATCATAAAACCGTTCTGGTTGGAAAAAAAAACATAAAGCATGAATCTGTCATTTAAAGTAAACAAGCATCCTGAATTTATTTTTGATTACCTCACCGACATGCAAAAATATGTAAGTGTTCATCCCGTGATCACTAAAATAGACAGTCGTGGAAACGGTGACTACCTTGTTCATGAAACTCTGAAATTGGCCTTTTTGCCCCTGTCTTTTACTTACCCCGTAAATGTTTCAGGAAACTCCGATGATAAAACCATACTGATCAAAGCAACAGTAATGAAGATCACAAAAATTGAAATGATGTTTAAGATCATTGGCGGTGATGGTTTTTCTACGGTAGATGAAACCATCCACTTTCAATCTCCCCTCCCGGTAAAAAACACCATGCAGAATATCTTCAGAAAACAGCATACGCGGCTTTTTAAGAACATCGCCGAACTCTGAGTTCGGTGCTGGTCTTGCTAACCAATAAACCAACGTTTGTTGCTGTACTTCAGTTACCCCACCCTTACCTCATAACTATGCGCTCTCCAAAACAGCCGTGGTAGATGTAGCTGTTTAAAAAATTATTCCTTTACCTGTAAAAACACAAAGTCGTAATCCGACCTTGTATTTGTCGTTTTTACACCTTTTCACTT
>JAZKFC010000006.1:37993-58927 GCA_040386615.1 Bacteroidota bacterium | reverse complement strand
CATATATTTGTATTGTCGAATTATTTAATCATTATAAAAATGGAAACAACGAATAAAACAACATTAACTGTAGAAGCTACAGTGAAAGCACCGGTAGAAAAAGTGTGGAATTTCTGGTCAACTCCTGAACACATTATGAAATGGAACAGCGCCTCCGACGATTGGCATACACCAAAGGCCGAAAATGACCTGCGTGTTGGCGGCAAGTTCCTTTCAAGAATGGAAGCCAAAGACGGTAGTTTTGGTTTTGATTTTGGCGGCGTATACGACGAAGTAAATACCAACAAGGTAATAGCCTACACCATGGGTGATGGAAGGAAGGTAAAAAACACCTTTACGGCCAACGGCAATGAAACCAAAGTGGTATCGACATTTGAAGCAGAAACAGAAAATTCACTTGAAATGCAGAAAGGTGGTTGGCAGGCAATTCTCGATAATTTTAAAAAGTACACCGAGTCTAACTAACAATGCTGGCTGAAAAAAATTAAACACGTAGCCACATAGATATTTAAAATATGTTCCTATGTGTGATGTTTCACCAGCCTTTTATTCAGAAAAATGGAAACACTTATATTTGACCAGGACCTGAAAGTACTTTATGTAACGGCAAGGTCTTTTCCCGACGGCATTATGGCTGCTCACGAGCAATTGCACAAGCTGGTTCCACCTGGGGCCCTTAGAAAATACTTTGGACTTTCGAGACCTGAGCCTGATAGCAACCCGCCGGGAACAATTGTGTATAAAGCCGCCGCGGAAGAGTTGACGCCGGGAGAAGCGGAAAAATATAACTGCGGAACTTTACTTTTAAGAAAAGGAAAATATGCCTGCTTAAATGTAAAAGACTACCAGGCCAACCTACCGGCAATCGACAAAACCTTTAAAATCCTACTTGCACTACCAAACCTTGATACCAGGGGGTATTGCGTGGAATGGTATTTAAACGACAGAGATGTGAAATGTATGGTAAGGCTTGAAGAATAAAATTCTATCTTTACCCTACAAATTCTTCATGTCACAACAACTAAAAACAATGCTCGAACTTGCGTTCATCGACGGTGTGGATGGAAATTTTCCGTACAGCAACCGAAAAGAATGCCTGAAACTGATTGACGAAGCCATTGGCATTTCTCCCAATTGTGTTTTTGCCGTTGTTGAAGAAATAGGTAGGATTCCCGATGAGGAACGTGAGCAAGTGCCCTTCCTGCAACTAACTGAACTTCTTAAATTAATTGAAAAAAAATTCGATCATCCCATGAAAGCCACAGTACTAAAGGTGGCCCGCAGGATGTTGAACCAGGAAGAAACGCCGGTTGAAGAAGTGGTGGCGAATATGGAAGCGCTGAAAAAATTCCCGCGGCAGTTCGCTGCTCTGAATATCTTTTATTACTCAAGCTTCGATGAGAGTGGCAAACGCGATGAGGCATGGGACGGGGTGATCAGGGAGTGGGATAATGCTTCCGGTGTTTAACCACAAAGGAACACTTCTCCTACGCTGGAGCTTCAGCGCAAGCGTAAAGAAAATATCACAAAGAAAACAAAGTGATTAAATCATAAAAAAGCCGCAAAGCGAGCATTGTGATCTTTGTGCAGCCCATTGTGTGCTTTGTGGTTAAAAATTCAGAGCCTAGTACGCGTAATCCCCCAGGTATTCAAACGCAGGCATTAATTTACCCCCGCTAACAATGGGTGCCCGCTCTATTATTTTATCGGGATCGACGTTAAAAAGAAAAGGCAAGGCCCTTTCGGAAAGATCTTTGCCAAAATCATCACTGGCGTCTCTTGGTAATTCGCAGGGAAGATTATCCACCGCCATGATACAAACGGTATCCTTATTGAATGGCAGGTCTTCTGTACCCTTCACAATATTATACCCATAAAAAGGCTGCGCAATAGTGCTGGCTCTAAGTGTGGTTGGAACAGAACCGTCTATGTCGCAGGTGACATCAGCCACCACCGAAATATGAAAATCGGCGGCCTTCATGTCATCTACCGTAAACATTTTGGGCGCGCGGGGATCCCAGTAGTGCGCGGAAATATACAAGTCGGTAACTTTGGTAAAAGGTTTGAATTTGGAAACAAAATGTTCGGGGTGTTTAAAAAATTCATTCAGGTCAAAATTATGGTCATCTGCAATCTCAACATAATCACGTGGATTTAGCTGGCAATAAACAGGTTCGCGGTACGAAGCCATTAAAAACTCCTCGGGTGTCACTTTTCGGATGCGCAGCGCGCTAAGGGTTTCTATCACACCGTTAGCCACGCGACCGCCACCCGTTAAAGCGATCTTAATATTCGGCAGCTTCACGCGCCTGAGCTCGTCTTCCATTTCGGCGCGATCGCGGCAAAGGTGTGCGGGCTGCAAACGGAAGAGGTCGTATTTTAGTCCGTAACCCAGTATACCGTTATAAGCACCCACCACACCCGCGTATCGGCCAAATCCAATGATGCGGTTGTGGTTCCTGTCGGTAAGGGTCTCATAGTCTATCATGGTAACCTTCTTCGCAACCAGTGCCTTCATTAATTTCTGGTTATGGGGTTGTTTTTTTATCGTGTGCGAAAAGAAAAAATACTTTTTACCGGGGATGATCTTCTCAGGGGGCACCTCTTTCACACCCATGAGGATATCGCAGTCACTGAGGTCTTCAGCAAGCGCAACACCAAAAGAAGTGTATTCATTATCGGTGTAACATCTTATAGGACTGGGTTGCACAACGATCTCAATATTCTGATATTTCCTGGTAAGTTCAGAACAGATCAAAGGAGTTAATGGAACACGCTTATCTGGCGGGCTCTTTTCTTCACGCAGCACTCCTATTTTAAATTTCCTCATATGATAAAGCCTGTTTAAATTCGTATTTTTACAAAGATAACATTTATGCTATTTTCGAGGCCATTTTCATTCTTTATTTTTTGTCTACTTGGCTTTACTTTGCAGGTGCAATCTCAGCACAAATCTGTATTAACACGTAAATACGCGCCGACCGAACTGCAAAAAGACGCGAAGATCTTCAGGGATGTGATCTTTGCGATGCACCCAGTGATTGGTATTTACAAACCCAAAGAATTTTACACGCAATTGTTCAATAGCTACATTGGTTCTTTGACCGACAGCCTTACTGAACGCGAGTTCAGGCTTAAAAGTAAACTCGTAGCCGAAGAGTTGCGTTGTGGCCATACCGAAGTGATATACTCCAGCGAATATTACAGGACCATGAACCGGCAGAAACTAAACTTTTCGCCATACATTTTTATCCCTGTACAGAACAAAGTATATGTGATTGCCAACCTCAATAAAAAATCAGACAGCACCTTAAAAATTGGAACAGAAATATTAAAGATCAACGGCATTGATGTGGATTCAATGCAGCGTTATTGCAAACGGTTTATAAGCGCCGACGGCTATAACACAACAGCACAAAACCATTACCTGCAATTGGGTTTCAACAGCTATTACACCTCGCTGTTTGGGCGTCCGGATACCTTCAGCGTGGAATATCAAGTGGGCGCAGAAACCAAAAGTTTAAGATACGCTGCCTTTAAACCAAAGTTGCTTCCGCCTATTCCGCTTGGCATGAGAGACGATAGTTTATTTACCAGGTATAAACACGCAAAAATAAAATACCGTTTCCTGGAACCCGAAAAAACAAGCCTGTTGCTGAAACTGGAAAAATTTTCGAGAAAAAGAACCGATAAGGCCTATCGTAGAATATTCAGGCGACTAAGAAAAAACAAAACCGAAAACCTCATCCTCGACCTGAGGAACAATGGGGGCGGTAGCCTCGAGAACAGTTACAGGCTGCTAAGCTACCTGATTGACAAACCGCAAACCCAAACCCTTAGAACAAGTATAAAAAACTATCCCTATAGGAAATACACCAGCGGGAACATTTTTTTTAAACTCACCAAGTTCGCTTTTATAATCATTGGTAAAAAAGTGGTTAAGAATGACACCGACTATTTTGTTTATACCATTAAACCGCGCAAAAAAAATCATTTTGATAAAAACCTTTATGTGTTGATCAATGGAGGCTCCTTTTCGGCCTCATGTTTAGTTGGTGCTTACCTGAAGAACCGTGGCAGAACTACTTTTATCGGGGAAGAAACCGGAGGCGCGATTGAAGGTTGCAATGCCGGTATCACCCCTTATTACAAATTGCCAAACACCAAAATCAAGGTGCGGGTTCCGGCATTCAGGATCATACATGATGTAAATCCACAGATCACCGGCCATGGCATTATGCCTGATTATCCTGTTGAGTACAGCCTCAAAGATATTATGGGCAGACGAGACCTGGAATTGTTGAAGGTGAAAGAGTTGATTAAGTCGCGGGATTAGATTTGTTGGTAAGTAGCGGTAGGCAGGGGCAGTGTGAAGTGTCTGGTCATCAAAAAAATAGCGTACAATAGCAAAGATCTTGACTACCATAATAATTTTTAAAAGGTGATTTGTAAATGGACGATCCAATCCATGTTAAAAGCCAATGAAATTTCATCTTTGAAGCTTTACATATTGCACCTTTAGGTAATTTTGATAGTTTTGTATTGAAGGTTAATAAGTTTCCTCATCTTAAAATTCCTATACGGCAGCTAATGAACAAAAGTAATGGCATGAAAAGAGATATCAGAAATACAACAACATTTCTAATTGCCTTTTTCATACTGCACGTTAATTCACAAACATTGGATCATTTTGACCCTGACAAACATTTTATTAAAGGCATTGCATTTTTATTAAAATCTGATTCCTTGACAAATATCAAGGATACAGTTTTTGTGGATATTAGTTATGAGGCAAAAACCCTTACTGATTGGAATTATATTAATAAGCGTTGGGAAACAGGCACTTACTTTAGAGCAGTTCTGAAAAATTTTAATGGGCAAGAATTGCTATCAAAGATAGACTCAGTTTTTTTAGAGAAAAATATTCCATTAAGACTTTTGCAATTTCTTTCGTCGCTCCTGGAGGAGAGCAATATATTGAGTTAAATCCCCCTTATCTCAATAAACAAACTAAGGAGCAATTACGCAGGGTTGTCTTTAAGACCGGAAGAAGGGTCTATCTTGATTTTAAGGTAGTCAACGATAAAGGTTTGGAACAGTCCATCGCCCTGATAATTGACAAATAACATATTAACTATTATTGTAATTGCTTTTTTTTGGTAAAACGCTGTTAAATATGTAGTTAGGAGTTAGAGTTCGATATTCCTGTTGGGATAAAAAACAAAACCTTTGACTAGCAAGGGTTTTGATGAATATGGATACAGAGAGATTAGCCGTCGCTGATCTCTCCTAACCAAAAGTCTAAATGCAAAAAAGACCCGCCCTTCGGGCATAATAAATGAAAATGACCTGAAGTAGATTTGCTGGTGCAAATCACTTCAGGCCACCACGAAGCGAAAACGCCTCCCCGAAATAATCGAAAAGGCGTTTTCTGCTTCTGTGGTGGATCCGGAGAGATTCGAACTCTCGTCCAAATAAGGAGTAGATAAGCTTTCTACGATGTTTAGTTATAACTTGATTGTAGGCTAAAGGCAGGCGTTATATCAAACCAACCTTTAACTTAGTTACTAATATTGTCTTTGCACGTAACCCTACAAAAACAAACTGCACATTGATGATGCTTTAACCCAGGGCGCAGAGCAGTTTAGCTCCCCGGAAAGCAAAGGTTACTTAATTCTAAATTAAGCAGCCATAGCGTAAGAGTTATCTTCGCCGAATAAAAGTTGTGAAAGTTCAGTTTTAAGAGCTCGTCTTACAACGCTCTACATGCTTACTTACCTAATGCGCTCACTGTCAAAACCGGTCGGACCCATTTCAATTTAAGATTCCAGATTGAAGAAGTAAAATTTACTGCAGCATTCATTCATCAAAAATTGTTCAAAGAACTGTATACAAAGTTACGATAAATTAAATCTAAAAATTGTATTTTTATTTATATTAACTAAAATACGGGTACCATGAAAAACATATTTGTCATCTTGCTGAGCCTCAGTCTATGCGCCGGCTTCGCCCAACAAACCAAATCAAAAACACTTAAATTAAAGTATACCCTCCCGCAGGGGTGGAACGCGCTTGAGTTTGGTGGCAAAAGCCCCTGGGAGGAGACGGGCAACAACCTCTGTCATTGCTCCGGGGTATTATTTACCAGGTCACACAAAGACGGCAAAATGAATGTGCTCGTATACCCCAGCACCATCTCTGGGCTCGACTCGGCCAAAAGGAACACCATCGGCAAGCTCAGATGGGTTGACGTTCAGAAATACGATAAAACAAAAAATAAAAATTTTTCCTTTGAGAGGAAAAAATCAAATTTTATCGACTGGCCATCCAACGAAAAATCCCATGAAGTGATGCGGTATTTCGCAAAAGTGGAGGATCATTTTTTTATTATTTATGCCTGGCAGGAAAGCATGAACGCCCTGAATTCAACAAACGAAAAGGAGCTTTATGAAATGGTGAATGCCATTGAGCCGGAGTAGATTCCTCTGCCCGGACGCGATAAATGTCAGGTCGAGCGGAGTCGAGACCGGCAGTACATCAGAAGCCACCCGGCAGTCGTCGACAACTTTCACTACAGGACGGCTTTGATCGAACACGGTAAATGCCTGTACACGCTTTTTAGAAACGTACTTTTCGGTTGATGGAAAAGTAACAAAAGATCAAGTAGCGCGCGGAGACCAACAAATTGTTCCCCCACTTTCCGCATAAAAAGCACATGTAGAAACGCTAACCGCCTAAGTTCTTGCTTTTTATGGCGCGTTTTTAAAGCTACCTTGAATTTTATGTAAAACCCTATGAGGACGGCCCCAGCGAGCAAATTTGCCAAAATAAATAAAAAATATACCTTTATTGGATAATGTAAATTATATTTACCTAAAAAAAGAAACATGAAAAAAATTTGTCTTGCAATTTGTTTACTAACATCCATACTCTCCTTTAGCCAGATTCAATTTGACTCAGCCTTCGTTTACAAACAGGTTGAAAAAAAGGATATCAAAGAAGCTGATCTATTGTATGAGTTTTTTCAGCTCTCAGGCAGTAACTTTGCCCTTGATAGATTATCTTCTACCGACCTGTCTGCTCTCAACATTGCTGTTAACAGGGCTACCAACATGACCTTTGCCATTCCTAAATTACCCGATAACCAGGTATTTATGAGGTGCCACAGCAAAGGTGTGGTTTATGGCTTTATGCTCATGGCCGACAAACACCTGATGATAGACGCCGGGAGGAAGGTGAAACTGGTATTCGAAAACAAAGACGATATTATGTTTATTAATAAGATCTTTACTACTTATAAGAAATAATATTAGCCCTGAACAGAAGGGCAAAATTCAAACATTTAGAAAGGAAAAGGCGGCTTACCGCCTTTTTTTATTAAAAAGCTGTACCTTGCCGTGGGTGATCGCTCAAGAGAAATTGAATGCCAATACTTTTGTAAATTATGGAAAGTCCGACTAATGACAAAATTGAAACGCCTCCCGGCGAAGAGACATTAGAACAACAGGACTCACTTTTTCAACCGGTGAAACATTTTCTTCTTCTGTGCCTGTTGTCTTTTGGATCTTACCTGTTTTTCTGGTTTTACAAACACTGGCGTTATTTAAAAGACGAAAAAGAAATGGATATCAGTCCGGGTTTCAGGTCTTTGTTGATTGTTTTTACGGGTTATTCTCTTTTCCGGGATTTTAAAAAGTTAGCGGCGGCCGAAGGATACAAAACCAAAGCTCCGTATGGCATTTTATTTCTGCTGCTTTGCCTTGTGTTCATATCCATCCGGGTAGAAGACATATCCCCTCTTTTTTTTCTTATAGCGCCATTGTCATTTACACTCCTGGTCCCGGCGGTGGTCATGATGAATTTTTATTATCTGCATGCGCATCCGCATCATCGCATCAGAAAAAAACTGGGCATAGATGAAATTGTCTTTTTACTGGCAGTATGGGTAATTCTTTTATTGGCAGGTTTTAGCTCTTAAGTTCTAAGAATAATTATTCAAAACTATGTGGTTATACTTATGAATAAAATAATGAAGGAGGCAAACGAGGAAGGAAGCCATTCCTCCTTTTGCCAAAAACAAATTTTACGTCCCAGCCGGCTTTGGCACAATCCTTGTTCCAAAAAAAATCTAAATTTTATCCTATGAAATCAAATTACTCTTTCATTTCTGGAATTTTAGCCCTTCAAATTTTCTTTCTTCTAAGTCTTAAGTCAAATTCCCAATCCCCCGGCTGGACCTGGGCCCGCAATTACGGTACCATATCCTATTATACCGAGATCGGGCAACCCATTTGTAACGACGGAGCGGGCAATGTGCTGCTGGCGGGCCAGTATTTCGGAAATACCATCGCTTTCGGCAGTACTACGTTGACCAATACCAGTTTCCAGTCATTCGCCGATTCTGACGCCTACCTGGTGAAACAGGACGCCGCCGGCAACGTACTGTGGGCCAAAAACTTTGGCTGCAGTGGTAACGATGCCATTTATGGTGTTTGTGTGGATGCCAGTAATAATATTTATATAACTGGCATGTTCATCGAGTCAAGCGGCAATATCTTTGGTATGGTATTAGGTACCTTTACTCTAAATTCCATGGGTGGTGGCGGAGACATGTTCGTTGCCAAACTCGATCCCAATGGCAATGTATTATGGGCCAAAGGCGCAGGAGGTAATTACACCGAACAGGGATTGGGAATATGTACGGATGCAGGTGGCAACGTATATGTCGCGGCCTCCTCCTCCAGCCAGTCATTTAATATAGGCAACCTCTCTTTTAGCACCAACGGAGCCAGTGATTTCTTCGTGGCCAAATACAGCACTGGGGGCAACGTTATGTGGGTGAAACAGGGCGGCGGTCAGTATTTTGACTATGCAAATGCGATCGCCGTAGACGCCGCCGGCGATATTGTTATTGCAGGAAAATTCCAGGGCTCGATGACCTTAGGCGCTCAGACACTTACCAACAGTGTGCCCATGAATTCTATGGATGCCTTTATTGCCAAATACAGCGCTTCCGGTACAGTGATTTGGGCCACGCAAACAAGCGGCACTAATGATGACGTGATCAGGGCCTTAAGTACCGACCCTAACAACAATATTGTCGTAGCAGGCAATTTCAGGAGCCCGGTGCTGACCTGCGGTACTGTTACCCTGGCCAATGCAGGAAGTCATGATATGTTTGTTGCCAAATACAACGCCGCAGGTAGCATCCAGTGGGCGAAGGGACACGGAGGCACGGGCACTGACGATGCCTACAGCGTTGATACCGACGCATCGGGAAACATTTATGTGACCGGTGGATTCTACAGTCCCACGCTTGTTATTGGCAGTACTTCTCTCAGTAACAGTAACAGCAGCGACGATATTTTTGTGTGTAAATATAATGCGGCAGGCAACGAACAGTGGGCATTGTCGGCAAGCGGCACTACCGACCAGTTCGGCAACGGCATTATTTGTGACCCCAACGGCGGGCTGTATGTAACAGGCTACTTCAGGAGCAATACCCTCACTCTCGGCTCAACCGTGCTCACCAATACCGATTCTCCCTACAGCCATGTATTCCTTGGCAAACTAGACCAAAATATTCTGCCCGGCGGTATTCAGGACGTAATGGGGCAAAACAGCCTTGAAATTTTTCCGAACCCGGCACAGGACCGCTGCGTGGTAAAATTACAGTCAGCAGGAAACTCTTTTTTAAAACTTTACGCAGCCAACGGCGCACTTGTAAAAGAATTAACAGCAAACCACTTACAAAATGGTGAATGGATAGTAGAGACCGGCGAATTACCGAACGGGATCTACCTTTTGCAAATTACTTCCAATGACCACATGCACAATGGCAAATTGATTGTTCATCATTAATTTAAGATAAAGCAGCAAAATCTTAACCACAACTTGTCCCTTTGACCATCGGGAAAGCTTTACGAAAAAAGGAGACCAGGGAAAGAGGGGGTATTTTTTCTGTCTTTGAATCACGTCCTACCGATGTGTCTATGTGGTTGATCAGCCGGACTTAAAAAAACCTGAAACAAATCCCCAACTCTGTTGCAACACCATTAATGCGTGTTGCGTAACCTTTACCAAAATTACTGTCGCTTCTGTTCAGGGAATTGGCCTTGCCTGAAAAGCCGGTCACCATGCCCATAATACCCAGGCGCCTCCAGAAATAATAACGCAGTTTAACACCGGCGCGGAGCATAGGACCCCGGGCAATGTATTGGTTGTACTGCTGAACACCATCATCATTTTTTTCTGCCGTGTTGTCTTCCGTCGAGGCGGCGTCCTGCGTGGCTGCTTCATCCTCAGGGCAATCGAACACGTTCACTTTTAAGGTGCCAATACCCAGTGAATAAGAGAGATCCAGTTTCCGGGTGACGTAAGGGTGATAATTAAAATCCAATGTAAAATAATGCGCGTAGGTCGGCAGTTTGCCAGATTCATATTTTGCGTCGTAATTATAGAATTTTTTCGCGTCAATTTTATAGATGTCCGCGCCGGCAGTAAACCCTACTCCTATTCTGTCAGTGATCCCAAATTCAAGAATCAATGGGTCAACAATGCCATCCATGTTTTCGCGATTAATTGGGGCTGAAAGATCAGAAGGACTATTGTTTTTGGTGGCATAGTTTGCCCGGGTGGACCCGCCGGTAAGGCTAACTGACAATGAATACTTGTGAAAGGCGGTTTGCGCCCGACCCAAAAATGCGGTGGTTAAGAACAACACACTGGCAACAAAAGGAACGATGCAGTTTTTCATGTTATTATTTTTTTAATTAATAAATGATTTTAGTACGCCGCCAAAAACAATAAGAAACTAAAACGATTCCGGCAGAGGAGTTAGAAGTTTTCCTATTCAAAGATAATGAAAGACCAGATATGATTTTTAGTTTTAACAAATGGCAACACCAAAGCGGTGGTAATTTTTTGCTGGTGTCCCGGCAGCCTTTTACCACTTATAAAAATAAAACTACCGGTCATTTTTTTCCTGAAAAAAAAGTTTCATCTTTACAACAATGAAGTTACGTTCAATAATAGTTGATGATGAAATTCATGCCAGGGAAAATTTAAAGTATCTTCTTACGAATTATTGTCCCGAAATTGAAGTAGTGGGCATGGCCGGCAACCAGAAAACAGCCCGGGAATACGTAGATACCCTGGCGCCACAGGTGATCTTCCTCGATATTTGTATGCCTTCGGGAACAGAGGGCTTTGATTTCCTGGAATCCCTTCCCGACAAAAAATTCCAGGTTGTTTTTGTAACTGCCTTTAAAGATTACGCCATCAGGGCCCTAAATGCAAACGCCATTCATTACCTGATGAAGCCGGTTGATGTTGACGATCTGAAAATCGCCGTAAAAAAATTGTTAAGCACCAACCAGTTGTTTACAGAAAACCAGGAGCAGTTGTTTACCTACATCAAATCGCTTGAAAATTTATCAAAGTCGATGTTACCCCCTGCTGCCCTGCCCCGCATCACCATTAACCACGCAAAGGGTTTTAAGATCGTTGACCCCAACGATTTTATGTACCTTGAGGGAGAAGGAAATTACACTTCCATTGTTTTTGTCGACGGCAGTAAATATGTTGACACCAAATCCATTGGCGTTTACGAAGAGATCCTCGACCGCCAACGCTTTTTCAGGATACATAAGTCCTATATTGTTAACGTATTATATGTAAAGGAATTTCTCAGCGAGGGTCACACCGTGGTGATGAAAAACGATGCTAAACTGGCTATTTCACGGTTGAGGGCAGCGCAATTTTTGTCTTTTTTTAAGCCGGGCAAGAAAATCTGATTACATTTAAATCAACCAAAGCTACATCTTATGCATTCCTAGCTACATCTTGTCAAATTAACACGCCTTGTTATTTTCGTTAAAAGGGCTTATCTTGACTAAAGTATCACAGCTGCAAATGCCGCCCGCAATATCAATTTTACTAAATTAGAGCTGATAAGAAGCACTCAAACCCCAAGAAAGAGATAATAAACCTTCAACATGGCAGCTTATAAATTCAGATCCTACAGTTTTCTCTGGCTCGCCTTTGTTTTGATGTGTACTGCCGCGCGCGGGCAACACTATAATTTTATTAATTATTCAACCGAGTCGGGCCTGGCCCAATCGCAGGTGCGGTCAATCGTACAGGATAAGAACGGCTATTTGTGGTTAGGTACCCTGGCCGGTCTCACCAAATACGACGGTAAAAAATTTGTCAATTATTCCATAAAAAACGGGCTCATCGATAACCAGATCTTTTCACTGGCCGTTGATAAAACAAAAGGGCTGTGGATTGGCACCATGGGCGGGCTCAATTATTTCGACGGTGAAAAATTCAGCTCCTATCTTTTCAGGGAAGACATGGCCGAAAATATGGTAAATGCCATCAGCCAGGATATTCAGGGCAACCTGTGGCTGGCCACCGATGGCGCAGGCGTTTGTAAATTCAACGGCACCAGCTTCGAGTATTTTTCAGAAGAAAACGGTCTTGCAGATAACTACGTTCGGGCCGTGTGTATCGATAACAAAGAAAGGGTTTGGTTCGGCACCAAGAACGGAATCTGTTATTACGAGCCGGCGCAGAACAATTCAGCCGGTAACAAGGGCAAATTCAACAGGCTTGATACCGGCATTACCCAACCGCATAACGTGAGTCATATTTTTTTAGACAAACGCAAAAAACTATGGTTCAGTACTTTTGGCGAAGGTGTATATAGTTACGACGGCAAAACGTTTAAAAACTACACAGAAACCCACGGTCTCATTAATGACTGGATCAGATACGCCCTCGAAGACTCGGATGGTAATTTCTGGTTCGCTTCCAAATTCGGACTTTCTAAATTCGACGGTAAAAGTTTCATGCGCTTCAGCGAAGCCGAAGGCTTGCCGGTTGATAACACCAACGTGCTTTTTGAAGACAAGGAACGCAATATCTGGATCGGATCCGATGGAAAAGGGCTCTGTAAATTTCTGGGTGAAACTTTTACCTATCTCACTACCAAAGACAATCTCAGCAGCAACATTGTTTTATCTATCATCGAAGACAGGAACCAGAATTTATTTTTCTCAACTTTTGGTAAAGGTATCACAAGGAAAGAAGGAAGCCAAACCACAGTTTATTCTACTGATGAAGGGCTCAACAATAATACTATCTGGGCCAGTTTAAAAGACAGGGACAATAACCTTTGGTTCTGTACTTCTGATGGTGTGAGTAAATTCGATGGCACACGCTTCAGGAACTACAGTATTGACGATGGTTTGAGCGCCAGGATCGTTTTTTCAGTTTGCCAGGACTATAAAGGCAATTTATGGTTTGGGACCACCAAAGGCGTTTCGGTGTTCGACGGGGTACATTTTAAAAATTACGAGAACGGCAGCGATAATATTGGAAAGGACGTGAAAAATATTGTCGAGGACAAAAACAAACGGCTTTGGTTTGCGACTAAAAACGGACTTTACAAATTTGAAAATGAAAAATTCACCAAGTATACTACCGATGACGGTCTTTGCAATAATACCCTGCTGTCGCTGGTGGTTGACAATAAAAACAATCTCTGGATAGGTTCCAGGGCAGGCATAAATTATTACGACGGTAAAACGTTTTCAAAAATCCTGATCGACGATCTTTTTAACTCCAACGATATTTGTTTCCTGTTGATGGACAAAAAAGAATCGCTCTGGATAGGAACAAACAGTGGGGTTTTTGTGCTGGACGCAGGAGAATACGTTCGGACAAAAAAAATAAAATTCAGGCACTACACTATCTTTGATGGATTACCGGGCATGGAATGCTGCCAGAACGCTGCGTTTATTGACCATTTCGGACATATATGGATGGGAACCACCGAAGGAGTGATCAAGTACGATCCCAATATAAAAAATTTCCACGCCGATAATTTTGAACCCAATACACACATCACCGGTGTGCGGCTGTTTCTGAAAGACACCAACTGGGCGAAGGTTACCAGCGAGATCGATGCACAAACCCTGTTACCAAAGAACTTAAAAGTGAATCACCAAACCGCTCACTTTACATTTGATTATATAGGCATTAAACTCAGTAACCCCTCTTCGGTAAGGTACAAATACCTGCTGGAGGGATTTGACGAATCCTGGTCATCTGCTACCGACGCCACTTTTGCCACCTACTCTAATTTACCCAGCGGTAAATATTCTTTTAAAGTAATAGCCGGCGACATCACCGGCAACTGGAATAAGGAGCCCGCTGTTTTCAGTTTTGAGATTCTGCCGCCCTTCTGGACCCGCTGGTGGTTTATTTTACTTTGCCTGTTGGCAGGGCTTTTCCTCCTATGGCGCGTTTATAAATTAAGGGTGAACGAGATCAGGAAAAAACATGAAACCCAGCAACTGGTGTATAAATCCAAACTCATGCTGCTTGAACACCAGAGCTTAA
The DNA here is from genome assembly GCA_040386615.1 of Bacteroidota bacterium. GTDB lineage: Bacteria > Bacteroidota > Bacteroidia > B-17B0 > Aurantibacillaceae > Aurantibacillus. The sequence goes on along the minus strand of JAZKFC010000006.1, from coordinate 44,518 downwards.
ATTCCAGCATGAACCGGCATTTTATTTTCAACGCCCTTAATTCCATACAATATTATATGGATAAAGAAGATAAGTTATCGGCCCACAAATATTTGTCGCGCTTTGCCAAACTTATCAGGATGAACCTTGATAGTTCGATGAGTAATCTGGTTTCGGCCTCTGAAGAAATAGAAAGGCTGGATTTGTACCTGCAGATTGAGTTAATGCGCTTTGAAGACAAATTTGAATACAAGATCAGCATCGCCGACGATATCGACATAGAATCCATAGAAATTCCGCCCATGCTGTTGCAGCCATACGTGGAAAACTCTATTTTGCACGGCATTTTGCCTTCAGATAAACATGGGCGCATTGATGTGAGGGTAGAACACAACAGCCAGCAACACATTGTTTTCAGCATCCAGGACGATGGCATAGGTTTAGAAGAGAGCAAAGCCCGTAAACTGACCAAAAAGAACCCCCATGTTTCAAGGGGAACCTCTATTAATGCCCAAAGGATCCAGTTATTGGGCGCCACCAACAATATTAACATCTCCATCAACGGTCCATTTGAGGTGAAAAACGGCGAAAACGAGGTTTTAGGCACCCGGGTGGAAATAATTATCTATTAAATGTTAAAAATTTGGCAATGAATGACTTAATACTTACCTTTATTAGGTCTCAATGGAGGTTTCAAATGAAAATCTTAAAAGTAATACTCATTTTATTAGTTCCGGCACTTGGAATTGTTAGCTGTCATAAGTCTAACATGAAACCAAGAGAGTGCAGCGAACAGAAAACAGAAGATAAATCTGCCGCAAAAACGACAGTTTCTGACGATATACAAATCAGCGGAAGAAGCATGAACAACCCGCTTCTCGAAGAAGACGAAAGTACTTCACTCGTTGGTTCCGGAGATGATGACCGCGATGGCGGAGATAAAAAGAAAAAAGCAAAATAATTTTTTAATAGCTCACACATTAAAGCCCTTTTATGAAGGGCTTTTTTTATGTGCGTTTTTAGGGTCCATGTGATTAGCTCCAAAACATTTATATTGCCCAGAACAAAAATAATATCATTGCGTTTATTACTTCTGCTTGCGCTTGGGCTAATAGCTTTTACGCCCAATAGTCGCTCAATCGACGATCAGATTTTAGCCTATACTGTTGATGCCAAAACACAGGATTTACAACTTTATTGGAAAAACGAAAAGGGAGAACCGCTGAAGAGTATTCAAAACCTAAAGGCTTATGTTGAGCGCAAAAACCTAACACTGACCTTCGCGATGAATGGTGGCATGTTCAACAAAGATTTTTCACCCCAGGGGCTTTTTATCCAAAACAAAAAAACGCTTGTAGTTTTAGACACAGCAAGCGGAAATGGAAATTTTTATTTAAAACCCAATGGCATTTTCTACGTCACAGATGACAACCTTCCTTATGTATGCAAAACAACTGACTTTTCTCAGCATAGAAAAATAAAATTCGCCACACAATCAGGACCAATGCTGTTGATTGACGGGCAAATTCATCCGGCTTTTAAAGAAGGATCCGCAAATTTGAATATTAGAAATGGCGTAGGTATACTGCCCGATAATAAAGTTGTATTTGCGATGTCAAAAACAGAAATAAACTTTTATGACTTTGCTAAATACTTTCAAAGTTTAGGCTGTAAAAATGCATTGTATCTTGACGGTTTTGTCTCAAGGACCTATTTGCCAGAAAAACAATGGACACAAACTGACGGAAATTTTGGAGTAATAATCGGAGTGACCAACAAGGCAAACAAATGAGGACCGATTTTTACAGAGAACTGGAATCCCAGATCGCAACAAGCAGCGGAGAAAAAAGAAAAATTTGGGCGAATACAATTATAGAAAAGGACATTAGTCTTAAAGAACTTTCAGGCCTATTAAAGGGCGAACATAAAATTGCTTCCCACTTTCTATGGCTCATAAGTGAGATAGGCATATTAAATCCGAATAAGTTGTTGATTGAACTTCCCTTCTTATTGGATCTAAGTGACAGCCTGAACCCGGCTTACAAAACTTCCCTTGTCTCATTCTGGCACTACGCGGGCGTGCCTCCCGAAAATGAGGGCAAGGCCATAGACTTGTTATTTCAATTGCTGCAATCGGCAGATACAAATGTGAGCATTAAAACGAGATGTATTTGGGTACTTTTAAAACTCGCTAAAAAATATCCTGAACTTAAAAATGAACTCAAGGTCTGTTTATATGACCAGAATGATAAACACACTAAAGACTTCAAAAAAAGAACAGTCAAATTATTATTGGAACTGGGAAATGATTGAATCAAATAAAACGATGGCTTAACCGCATGACGCCTGAAAAACAACCCATACAAAAAAAGATTAAAGGCTTTTTTGCACTTATCATCGCGCTCATCCTGCTCCTGGGTTTCATAGGCAATTTAAAAGGAATAATAAAAAGTATTATTATTCTTCTAAGACTTATCAAAGGAGAGGCAGACGCCTATGAAACAGCATTCGCGATCGGTTATATGCTCCTGCCGCTTTTAATGCTTTATGGCAGCATTCAATTATTTTCGTATTCAGGAAAAAATCTTTTCAATAAAACAAAGGAGGAGAACCAATAACCGTTTCGACAGCTTAAAACCCCAGGGTAAACACGGTTCCTTTCCCCTCTTCAGACTGTACATTGATATTGCCTTTGTGAAGCATCATTACCTGTTTACACAAATTTAATCCTATGCCGCTTCCTGTTTTTTTGGTACTGAAAAAAGGGATAAATATTTTATCAAGCAATTCTCCGGGAATTCCGGTTCCGTTATCGCTGATCTTGATACTCACCTTGTTACTAAGCGAGGCTTCTGCTGAAATAATGATCTTTGGATTCGGATTGTCTTTCACCGCGTCGGTAGCGTTGAGCAATAAATTAATCAGCACCTGTTCTATCAGTCCCGAATCAGCTTCAAGGGCCAGAAAGGGATCACGAAGAATGATCTCCAGTGTAATTTTCTTTTTTTCGAGCGTGGGTTGCATCAATTGCTGAACGTGTTCGAACAACTCTATCAACAGGATGCGGGACACTTCTGCCTTTGTGATCTTGCTGAGGCTGCGATAGGTCTCGGTAAATCTTAATAAACCCTCGCTTCTCTTCTTGATGGTGCTGATGCCTGTTTCAATATCATTTAATGCTTCCCGCGAATTGTCGGGCTGGGAAACAGATTCCTGGATCCTGTTTTTTAAGGTCTCAGCCAGTGATGAAATAGGTGCCACTGAATTCATGATCTCATGTGTCATTACACTTAGTAATTTCTGCCAGGCCTCGGCCTCACTTTCGTTAAGCGCTTCATTGATGTTTTGAAAAGCGATGAGCTTGTAGATCCTGTCTTCATTTTTGAAGCTGCTGGCAGACAACAAAATTTTAAAGGCATTCCTGTCTTTTATAATGGTTGTCACTTTTTGCTCCCCTGGTCCCAGCGCCAGAATTTCATTGTAAAGGTCCTGGTTTCTTTTATTTAATGAATGAATGGTCTTGAGGTAAGGGATCTGCAATAGATTTTTTAGAGATTCATTCATCCAAAGTATCTCCCCTCCACCGGTTTCATATGACAAAATACCTGTGTCAACAATTTCGAGAATGGTTTTTAAATGCAGGTACTGTGTTTCCTTCTCTTTGCTGATGACCTTAAAGGTAGAATTGATCTCATTAAATCCGGTACGGAAAGGTTGTAATTCCTGGGGCGCATGCTTCACGTCGAAGTTCCTCGAAAAATCGCGGTAATGCACCGATTCAACGAACTGTTCTATCTCCGTTTGCGCCTTTTTATGATAGTTGTAATAATCTACAAATAAATAAATGATCAAAGGCGCTAAAACAATTTCCAGCAGATACCATTGTTTCACCAGTCCCAGGGCGGAAAAAAATAAAATCGCAAAAATAAGAGTGGTTCTTATCAATATGTTCCAGCCGAGGCGTTTAAATTTCATATTTGCTCAACCTCCTGTAAAGCGCTGTGCGCGTGATTCCCAACTCCTTTGCCGCCTTGGTGATATTGCCATTGTTTTTTTCAATCACGCGCAGTATGGTTTGTTTTTCGATGGCGCTGAGTTTTGTTTCACTTTCTTCTTCGCTGATGGCTTTGGCGCCCGACTCCATAGGAGAAAAAATAAGGTCAGCAGGTTCGAGCAGGTCGCCGTCGACCATGATCACTGCACGCTCAATGATGTACTGCAATTCACGTACGTTACCGGGATAATTATACTCTTCGAGTTTTTTCACCGCTTTGGCGCTCAGCTGCACCTCAGGCTTAAAATATTTGTTTCCGTAAAATTTAAGGAAGTGTCGCGCAATCAGAACAATATCTTCCTTCCTGGAACGAAGCGGAGGAACAACTATCTCCACGGTGTTGATCCTGTAAATAAGATCCTTCCTGAACCTGCTTTCGTTGGCCAGTTCGTTCAGCGGCATGTTGGTGGCGCATACGAGGCGAATGTCGATAGGTGTTAACGTGTTGCTTCCCAGCCTGCTGATCTGCCTGTTTTGTAAAACGCTCAGTAATTTTGCCTGTTGCTGCAGCGAAATATTTCCAATTTCGTCAATAAACAAAGTTCCACCATTGGCAGCTTCAAACCTGCCGGTGCGGTCTTCACGCGCGTCGGTAAAAGCGCCTTTTTTATGTCCAAACAATTCACTTTCAAAAAGACTATCCGTAAGCGCGCCCACGTCCACCTTCACATAGGCTTGCTTGGCGCGCAATGATTTCTGATGAATGGCTTTGGCTATCAGATCCTTGCCGGTACCATTCTCGCCAAGGATGAGGATGTTGGCACCCGTTGGCGCAACTTTTTCAATTTTGGTAAAAATATCCAGCATCATGCTGCTTTGCGCCACCAGACCGATCTCTTCGTAGTTGGTATCTTTCACGGCAGCGCCCACCTGGTCCTTTTTAGCAAGTGCATCATCAATGGCTTCCACCAGTTTCTGATTATTCCAGGGCTTGACAATAAAATCAGCGGCCCCCTCCTTCAAAGAACGGATGGCCAGTGTAATATCGGCATATGCCGTGATCATGATCACCTGCATGGCCGGCTTTAATTCCCTGATTCTTTTAAGCCAGTATATACCCTCGTTGCCGGTATTGATTGACGCGTTAAAATTCATATCGAGCAGGATCAGGTCGAACTCGTATTTCCTGAGAAGGCCAGGGAGATTTTCCGGATTTTTTTCGGTGATCACCTGTGAAACTTCTTTCTTTAAAAGCAGGCTGATAGCGATAAGCACGTCCTTATCATCATCCAAAACCAGTATGTTGGCGTTCCTTAAATTCAAGATCTTTAAATCTCAACAAATATATATTAAAAGTGGTGATTACCGGTGTATCAAAACCGTACACTTACTGTTCGCCAGCGTACAATTTGCACAATTCAAAAGTATTTAAATGACTGGTTATCAATCTCTAAAATCTGTGGCACGTTATTGCTTACAATAGTGACGAGAGTAACTGTTAATTGAGAAATGCGTGATGGCGATATTTGAAGTAAAGCTGCAAAATTTACCCCGCCATCATGCATTTTTTATTCCCAATCCCGATATTACATCGAAAATTGAGGATTAAAATATTATGGATAGAGTCATCACAAAAAAAACCTGGACTACAAAAAAAATCATTACGTTAACAGCTATCATTTTGATAGTGCTGCTTGTTGTTTGCAGTTGGTATTTTACATCAGGCAAATCGAAATTAAACGTGAACACCGAACGTATTACCATCTCTGAAATAAAGAAGGGAACGTTTCAGGAGTTTATTCCGGTGAATGGCATCGTGTTGCCGCTCACCACCATTTACCTCGATGCCATTGAAGGCGGTCGTGTGGAAGAAAAATTTGTGGAAGACGGCGCTACTTTGAAAAAAGGTGATCCTATCCTCAAACTGTCGAACACCGACCTGGAATTGAGTCTTGCCAACCAGGAAACCTCGGTTTTTAATCTGTTAACACAGATGCAAATTTCGCGTAACGCGGCGCAGCAGAACACTATCATGAAATTAAACCAGGGAACCGATGTGGAAAGCGCGATGAAAGAGGCCGAAAGAGTTTACTTGGTAAATAAAAGCCTTCACGAACAACACGTGATCTCTGACCAGGAATTTAAACAGTCGGAAAACAACTACAACTATTATCGCCAGAAAAAGAAACTCACCGAACAGATCCTGAACCAGGACTCGGTTTACACACGGCAGGAAATGGTACAGGCCAAAGAATCCTATAAAAGAACTGAAGAAGCCCTGAAAATCATGCGCCGGAAAGTGGAAGATCTGGTAGTACGCGCACCTATCGACGGTCAGCTCACCTCTATGGACATTGAAATAGGCCAGAATAAAAATAAAGGCGAGAGGCTTGGCCAGATCGATGTGCTTAACGGCTTCAAAGTGCGTGTAGATATCGACGAGCATTATATTTCGAGGATCTATAATGGTCTTGCCGGCGTTTTTACCTTTAACAACCAGGACTACAAACTCATCATCCATAAAATATACACGCAGGTAAGCAACGGCAAGT
>JAZKFC010000006.1:22114-37983 GCA_040386615.1 Bacteroidota bacterium | reverse complement strand
TATGAAATTTGAAAAGGAACCACCTAAAGGCATTCGCAGGGGGCAAAGTTTACAGATCAGGTTAGCTTTAAGCGACGAAACTCAGGCTTTGCTGCTCGCCAAAGGTGGATTTTACCAGCAAACCGGCGGTAACTGGATCTTTAAGCTGAACGAAAGTGGTGATGTGGCCTATAAAGTAGACATACAAATTGGAAGGCAAAACCCTGAATATTATGAAGTATTGCAGGGGCTGAAACCCGGCGATAAAGTGATCACATCTGGCTATGACAATTACGAAAATACGCAGGAGTTGGTGTTGATGAAGTGATTGGTGGTTAGTGGTTAGTTATTAGTTATTAGTTATTAGTTATTAGTTAGATATTAAAATCAAAAAATCAACAGTTCAAAAAATAAAACCCCATGACAATGATAAAAATTGAGAACCTCGAAAAAATTTACAGAACAGAAGAGATCGAGACTGTAGCTTTAAATAAAATTTCCTTTGAAATCAACAATGGCGAATTTGTTGCCATCATGGGTCCTTCTGGTTGCGGCAAATCCACCTTGCTGAACATTATCGGCCTGCTCGATGATCTCGACGGCGGGAGTTTTATCTTCAACGAAACGGAAGTTTCTAAATTTAACGAACGCAAGCGGGCCGAAATGCGTAAACACAACATTGGCTTCGTTTTCCAGAGTTTTAACCTTATTGATGAACTGACTGTTTTTGAAAATGTAGAATTGCCGCTCATCTATACAGGTGTAGGCACAGCCGAACGCAAACGCATGGTTGATGAGGTGCTCGACCGCATCCAGATCGCGCACCGCCGTAATCATTATCCACAGCAACTTTCCGGTGGTCAGCAACAACGTGTTGCGGTGGCACGCGCCGTGGTTAACAAACCCAAACTGATCCTGGCCGATGAGCCAACCGGTAACCTCGATTCACGCAATGGTAACGATGTAATGCAACTGCTTACCGACCTGAATGAACAGGGTACAACCATCATCATGGTGACGCACTCTGAACACGACGCGCGCTTCACGCACCGGATCATTAACATGCTCGACGGACAGATTGTTACACAAAACATTAAAATTTAACGGCTATGAAAGCCTTTTTTAAAATAGCTTTCAGGAATCTGTGGAAAAGGAAAGTATTTTCGTTCCTCAACATCGCCGGCCTGTCTATCGCTTTGTGCGTGTGTTTCCTGATATTCAAGTATATTTCCTTTGAATTCAGTTACGATAACTTCCACAGCAAAGGCGATCGTATTTACAGGGTTTCAACCGACATTAAAACACCAACCGATGAGCTCATCTGGTCGTCGACCCCCTCAGGCATAGTGCCACGCATGCGGCAAGAGTTTCCGGAAATAGAATCGCAGACCAGGATTTACTACAATTCTTTTTTGTTCAGAAAAGGAGAAAAAAAATTTCAGGAAGATGGAACCATGTGCGTAGACTCTTCATTCTTTTCTTTATTCAGTTTTCCATTAGTTAAAGGTGATCCTCAAACAGCGCTTAAAGAACCCTTAAGCGTGATTCTTTCTGAAACCGCTGCTAAAAAATATTTTGGCGCGGCAGATCCCATGGGTCAGAACCTTTTGTTTACCGACGACAACCTGAACATTAAGGTGACCGGTGTAATGAAAGACTTTCCAAAAAATTCCCATATTAAAACCGATATCCTGGTATCCATGGCAACAATGGAGAAATTTGATTCTACACTGAATACCAACTTTGGCGGATTCAATTGTGTTGCTTACATCCTTCTGAAAAAAGGTACTGACCCGAAAAAATTATCGGCGAAACTTCCAGGCTTTATAGACCGCAATTGGGGTAAGAAACTGGATGAATTTAAAATGCACTATACTTTTCACCTTGAACCCCTGAGTGATTTATACCTGCGCTCTGAACGCGAAACCGATGAAAAGGGAAGCATCACCAATGTTTACATATTTTCGACTGTGGCTATATTTATTTTGCTGCTCGCCTGCATTAATTTTATCAACCTCACAACAGCAAGAGCCGCCGAACGGGCCAAAGAAGTCGGGGTAAGAAAAGTAACTGGTGCCACGAGGCAGCAATTGGTGAGGCAATTCCTGGGCGAGTCGGTATTGGTTTGCACGCTCGCATTTATTTTGTCGGTGGTATTGATCGCGCTGTCGCTCAGCCCCTTTAACGACCTTGCGGGAAAAACCATCAGCACCGGCATCTTCCAGCACTTTAGTCACATTTTATTGTTGTTATTGGTATCGGTACTGATCGGCCTAGGCGCCGGACTTTACCCTGCATTTGTGCTTTCGGGTTATAAACCCATCTCTGTGCTCAAAGGTCGCTTTGTGTCGGGGCGATCGGGCACCCTGCTCCGAAAAACACTTGTAATATCCCAATTTACCGTGTCCATCGCTTTGATTGTATCAACACTCATTGCCTACAAACAACTCAACTATATGCAGAGCCAGAACACTGGTTTTAAAAAGGAGCAGATGCTGGTTGTTAAGGCCCGGGGAGATTCGCATATGGCCGCCTTTGTGAACGAAGTGAAAAGCGTTCCGGGTGTGATTTCAACCTGTGTATCATCAGCTGTGCCCGATGGGGATGGCAACGGTGTGGCATTGTCGGTACTCGAAAATAAACACGGCGATATGCAAACCGGCAGCCTTGAAATTTATTTTGTAAGCCACAACTTTTTAAAACAATACGAAATTCCAATTATTGCCGGCCGGGACTTTTCGATGGATTTTCATACCGATTCAACCGAAGCGATGATCGTGAATGAATGCACGCTCAAAGAGTATGGCTACACTTCGGCAAAGGAGGCCATTGGTAAAAAATTTGAACAATGGGGAAGAAAAGGGCAGATAATAGGAGTTGTAAAGGATTTTCATAACAACACCCTTCAAAAACCCATTAAACCCCTGAGCATGCGACTGCAGGGAGAATACTTCGGCCTGGTGAGTTTAAGTGTATCTTCTAATGGTGTACAAAACACAGTTCGGTCGGTGCAAAAGGTGTGGGAAAAATTAATCCCTTATCGCCCGTTTGATTATTTTTTCCTGGAAGATAAATTTAATGATCATTACAGTGGCGACGCGCGGTTTGGCAAATTATTCCTTTATTTTTCATCACTTGCCATTTTGATTTCCTGCCTGGGTTTACTTGGCCTTTCTTCCTATAGCACCTTCCAGCGTACCAAAGAGATAGGCATCCGTAAAGTACTTGGCGCAAGCGTGCCGCGCATTGTGAGATTACTTTCAAAAGAATTCCTGGCACTGGTGCTCATTTCGTTTCTCATCGCTACCCCGCTTTCATGGTACGCGATGCACAAATGGCTGCAGGATTATGCCTACCGTATCGGCATCCAGTGGTGGGTGTTTATGATCGCGGGATTACTGGCATTATTCATTGCTTTGTTTACTGTGAGCTTCCAGGCCATCAAGGCCGCGGTAGCGAACCCCGTAAAAAGTTTAAGAACCGAATAAAGACTTTACACAACATAACGCTCAGCGTAAAACACTAAAACCTGAATAAAAAATGTTCAAAAACTATTTAACAACAGCCTGGAGGAATTTAATGAGGAGTAAACTCTTTTCATTGATCAACATCGGTGGGCTTTCCATTGGTATCGGCGCCTGTATACTAATATTCCTTTTTGTTCAGGATGAACTCAGTTACGATAAACATTGGAAAAACGGCGACAGGATCGTGAAGATCAACTGGGAGGAATCAACTGATGGTGTGCCAAATCCCTACAGCGGCACTCCCTACGTTGGCGGGCCGTCATGGAAAGAAAATCTGCCCGAAATAGAAACGTTTACAAGGCTTTTGCTCCGCAACAATCAAACAATTTCTTATGATGGAAAGTATTTCAATGAGGACAATAATTTCCTTGTAGACACCAATTTTCTTTCAGTATTGAATTTTGAATTGTCGGCCGGAGATCCGAAAACATGCCTGAGCGAGGCAAGTTCGGTTGTTGTTTCTGACGCACTGGCAAAGAAATTTTTTGGCAATGATGATCCCATAGGCAAAGTTCTGCAATACCCCAGAGGTCCCTACAAAATAACAGGCGTACTTAAAAACACGCTGAAGAAATCGCATCTCAAACCAACGTCTTTGTTGAGGATCAATTATGACAACGAACAAATCCAATACAAAAATGCGATGACCTGGCTGCAAACCTACACTTACATAAAATTAAAAAGGGTTGCCGACGTAGCGAATTTTGATAATAAACTCAAACAATGGACCACACGCATCCTTGAACCCATGTTGAAAGAAAGTAACATAGGCTACGGAGTCACCTTGAAAAGCGAACTTATTTCCGATGTGCATTTTGATAACTATTTTAAAGACAGTTTTGAGAAGTCAGACAAAAACTATGTGCTCATTTTTGCGCTGGTGGCCATCTTTCTCTTGTTGATCGCTTGTTTTAACTTCATAAATCTGTCCACCGCGCGCGCTTCGAAGCGCTTAAAAGAAGTAGGCGTACGCAAGGCTTCAGGTGCAAACCGAAAACACCTCATTCTGCAATTCCTGGGAGAATCGTTCCTTATCTCCTTCATTGCTTTACTAACAGGGCTTTTGCTTCTTTTCTTCATGACCCCTGCTTTTAACAGTTTTACCGGCAAAAACATTCACCTCGCCACTTTGTTTGCCACTAATGGTTTTTGGATCCTCATTTCAATACTCATCTTTATTTCTGTTGCCGGGGGAATTTATCCTGCACTTTATTTATCAGGATTTAACCCGGTAGACATTCTAAAAGGGAGTATAAGCCGTCCTAAAAAAACCACGTTCTTAAGCAGGTTTAGCTTGCGACAATTGTTGGTGGTATCGCAATTTACCATATCAGGCACAGTGATCATTTGTACCATTATGGCATACAACCAGCTAAAAATGATGACAACAAAGGACCTCGGTTTCAATAAAGAGCAGGTGCTTGTGATAAAATTTCCAAGGCTGGATTCTTTGAAGACCATCAGCGCCATAGCTCTTAAAAATAAAATCTCCGCGCAAAGTTCCATCAAAGGTGTGGCCACCTGCAGGCAGCTTTTCGGGGCGAGCGGCAACACGCTCTTCAGAGTGAAGGGCAACGGCAAAGCAGATCAGGCTTCATTAAATATTGGGGTCATTGACGCCAATTACATTGACCTTCTTGATATCAAACTTTTGCAGGGTCGCAACTTTTCTAAAGAACCCGGCAGGGACAATGAGGCTTACATTATTAATGAGTCTGCATTAAAACTCATGCGTCTTAAAGATCCACTCAGCGTTGAACTTTGTTCAGATGATGTGAATTTCGGCAAAATTGTTGGCGTAGTTAAAGACTACAATTATTATTCACCTCATATTAAAATTGAGCCTATGGCCTTTAAGTATGGGGAGTTGGGCTCGCTGGCATTCATAAAGCTCTCGCCACAAAATACAAGCGCCAGCATCGATCAGATCGCCAGAGAATGGAAAGAGTTTTTTCCGTTTAACCCCATCAATTATTATTTTCTTGATGAGAAATTCAACGAGGAGTTCTACAGGAACGAAGACATCATGCTCATGCTGCTTACCTGCTTTTCATCGCTCACTATCCTTATATCCTGCTCGGGTCTCTTTGGCCTGGCAGCATTTGTAACCGAGCAGCGCACCAAAGAAATTGCCATCCGCAAGGTGGTTGGCGCCTCGGTATCAAATATCCTCTATCACATTTCAAGGGATTTCCTTGCGCTCGTATTGGCTGCAACGCTTATTGCTTCGCCGATCGCCTTTTATTTTATTCATCGCTGGTTGCAGAATTTCGCGTACCGGGTGAATATAGAGCCCTCGATCTTTTTAATAACGGGTTTGTTGACGATAGTCATCGCTTTTTTGACAATGAGTTTCCGAACGATCAGTGCCGCAAATGCAAATCCGGTAAAGAGTTTAAGAACCGACTGATGATAAAACTGAAAATAAAAACCGCAATGAAAATAATAAAATGATAAAGAATTATTTTAAAACTGCTTTCAGAAATTTAAGACACCATCGAACCTATGTGCTGATCAATATTTCAGGTCTTGCCACAGGGATTGCGGCCTGTCTCCTCATCTTTCTTGTAGTACGCTACGAACTGAGCTACAACAAATCGCAGCCGGCTTACGACGACATCTATCGTGTTGTAACACAGGACAAAACGCCCGATGGTACCGAATACAACCCGGGCATTCCCTACCCTGCCCTCGAAGCCTTACGCATTGACTTCCCTAAAGTGACAACCGGTGCTTTGTTTGCCACCTTTGGCACACAGGTGTCTATACCAAATGCCACCGGTCTTCCTCCTAAAAAATTCATAGAAAACACAGGCCTGTTTTTTTGCGATCCGCAATTTTTCGACGTGTTTTTTTACAGGTGGATCGCCGGCCATTCTTCGGTTTTAAAACAACCCAATACCATTGTTCTTACGCAGGCTATTGCCGCAAAATATTTTGGTGATTGGCAGAACGCGATGGGAAAGGTGATTAAAATCAATAACGCGCTTGACCTCAGGGTTGGAGGAATACTCGAAGACCTTTCGGCAAACACCGATTTGCCGGTGACAATGATGGGATCATTTATCACTCTGAAAAACAGCGGTTATTATGGATACACCACCGACTGGGGAAGTACAACAAGTAATTTCCAGGTGTATATGCGTTTGCCAAAAAATGTCAGCTCTACGCAGGTTAACGGGCAACTGGCGCAACTGGCCGACAAATACTACAAGAATGGCGGGGTTAACAAGCGGAAGAATATTTTACAGCCCTTGTCTGATCTCCACTTTAACCCCGAGCTTGGTAACTTCGGCGATCACATCACGAGTCGCGCGATCCTGGTCACCTTGTCTATGATCGGTTTTTTTATCATCCTGATGGCCTGTATTAATTTCATCAATCTTTCCACTGCACAGGCTGTAACACGTTCAAAAGAAATCGGCGTACGGAAAGTATTGGGAGGCAGCCGCCGCCAGTTATTTTTGCAGGTTTTGGGGGAAACCGGGATGATCGTTACCGTTGCTGCTACTGCGGCTATACTGATCGCAAAATTGTCCCTGCCTTATATCAAACACATCGTTTCAATTACTGAAACTCTGAGTCTTTTTACGCCGGAGAGTTGTCTTTTTATCCTGTCCACGGTCGTATTGGTAACTGTTCTTTCCGGCCTTTACCCCGCTTTTGTGCTCTCGGGTTTTGGGCCCGTGATGGCGCTCAAAAATAAAATCTCCTCGGCGACAATCGGTGGCATTACCCTGCGCCGCGGATTGGTGATCACACAATTCGCCATTTCACAGGCACTCATTGTTGGCACCATTGTAGCGGTGAGCCAGATGAATTTTATACGTACAACAGATCTTGGATTTAACAAAGAAACAATTCTTGTATTATCCAGTTCTTCAGACAGCAGCGTATTGGTCAGGCAGAAACCATTCAAGCAAAGCCTGCTCAAAATACCGGGTGTAAAACAAGTCTCGCTCTGCAGTGATGTGCCATCCTCCGACAACAATTCCGGAACAAATTTCGCATTCAATCATCAACCAGACGAAAATTTCACGCTGTATACAAAATTAGCCGATGCTGATTATTTTAACACCTTTGGCCTGCAATTCTCTGCCGGCAATGCATACCAACCCGACGACACATCCGGCAAAGTAGTGGTGAACGAAACACTCCTCAAAAAACTGAACGTGAAAAATCCGAATGAGGCCATTGGCAAAGACATCAGGATGGGCGGCGGAAGATGGAGACAAATTGCCGGAGTGGTAAAGGACTTTAAAACCAATTCGCTGCGTGAAGAAATAAAACCTTTGCTGATCGCTCCAAGAAAAAAACACTTCTCTGTCGTTGCTGTAAAACTGCACAGCAATAATTTACAGGAGGCCCAATCAGCAATTCAGGCTACCTGGGACAAAATTTTTCCGGAATACGCTTTCGACAGCAGCTTTATGGAAGAGAATATTGAGCGGTTCTACCAGCAGGAAAAACAAATGGCCCTTCTTTATAAGATCTTCGCTTCTCTTGCCATTTTTATTTCATGCCTTGGTCTCTACGGGTTGGTTTCATTTATGGTTGTACAAAAAACCAAAGAGGTTGGGATCAGGAAAGTACTTGGCGCAGGCATCAATAATATTGTGCTTCTTTTCTCAAAGGAATTCACAGTCCTGATCGGTGTGGCCTTCACGATATCGGCACCCCTCGCCTGGTTTTTAATGAACAGCTGGCTCAACAATTTTGCTTACAGGGTGGGCATTAGCTGGCAGGTGTTCGCGGTATCACTTGTGATTTCCGTTTTGATCGCCTGGGTCTCGGTGGGATACAAAGCGATGAGGGCGGCAATTGCCAACCCGGTTATAAGTTTAAGAACCGAATGAAAAGTTTATGAGGTTTACCCGCTAATCAGGTCATGGCGTTAAAGGGATTGTAAAGAAAATAAAATTTTTAACCGATAAAAATATGTTTAAAAATTACTGTAAGATCGCCTGGCGGAATTTATGGAACCACAAGGTTTCCACGATCATCAATCTGGCTTGCCTCGCTACCGGCATGGCCTGTTGCATCCTCATCATCATTCACATTACTGACGAACTCAGTTACAATAAATTCAACACCAGATACCACGATATTTACCGGATCGACTGGGTAAAAAACAACGACGGGCAAATAACAAACGCCGCCACTACGCCAATTTCCATTGGCAGTTCAGCAATAGCCGAAATACCGCAACTCAAAGAACTTGCCAGGCTTTACCAGCGCAGCGGCGCCTTCGAAACAAACGATCCCGTAAAAAACAAGCCGGCGCAAAAAAAATTCCAGGAACAGAACGTTTTTTTTTCCGACAACGATCTTTTTTCTATTTTTTCGATTTCGTTTATCCAGGGCAATCCTTTAACCGCGCTCAGGGCACCCAATAGTGTTGTGATCACCGATGAAACCGCGAAAAAATATTTCGGCGATACCGATCCCCTTGGTAAATTCCTTTATTATGACAACAAAGCCCTGCTGCAGGTTAACGGTGTAGTTAAAAAACTACCTGCCAACTCCGATCTTCAATTCGATTTTTTAATTTCTTTCGAAACACTTTTTTCGGTTGAAAGCCCCGAAATTTCAGACTTCCTTAAAAGTAACTGGACCTTCAATCCCGTATACACTTATTGTGTGGTAAACCCTCAAAACCGCGGGCCGGTGGAACTGTTGCTCAACAAGGTATTAAAAACCCATGGTGATGAAAGAACCAGGAAGATGAATCAGGTTTATCTTCAGCCGCTAAAAAACGTGCATCTGTACTCAGCGGATATTGAGGGAAATCCATCAACGGCCAGCATCAATTACCTGTACATGTTCGGGGCAATAGCTTTTCTTATTTTGATGATCGCGAATGTAAATTTCATCAACCTTGCCACTGCCATGGCTGGTACACGTTCGAGGGAAATAGGCCTGCGAAAAGTTTTAGGCGCAGATAAAAGACAACTCATGGCGCAGTTCCTGGGAGAAACGCTCCTGCTCACAGTAATCGCGCTTATTATCTCACTACTTTTAACGCATGTGGGATTGCCGTTGCTCAACCAGCTCACTAATAAACAAATCATTTTTCAGTCATGGTTCAATCCCAAAAACATCACTGCCTTTTTGTGTTTGTTTTGTTTCACAGGCCTTGTTGCAGGCACGTACCCGGCCTTCTTTATTACGAGGTTCAAAACCGTATCCGCTTTAAAAGGCAGATCGGGAGAAACAAACAATAAAAACAGGCTGCGAAAAACTTTGCTCGTCACCCAGTTTACCATCTCCATAGTATTGATCATTGGCGCAATTACCATTTACCAGCAACTGGAATATATGCGAAATAAACCCCTCGGTTTTCAAAAGGAACAAATGCTCACGGTACCTATTTTCGGCAGTGGCGCCTCGAGCATAGGCTTCGGTGTTGACGGGGCCATGCGGCAACGCATGAACGCTTTTACAAACGAACTTATAAAACACAGCAGGATAAAATCTGTAACGGCGGCCTCGGCGGTTCCGGGACAGCTGTATATTCAGGGTTTGGTTATCCCGCAAGGCTTCAGCGAAAAAGACAATATTTTTGTACCCTGGATCAGTGTGGATTATAATTTTATTTCAACCTTTGGCATCCCTCTTGTAGCGGGCCGCGACTTTTCAAAAAAAACCGGCAGCGATCACCTGTCGGCATTCATTATTAACGAATCGGCGGTAAAGGCTTTCGGCTGGAAAAATCCCGAACATGCCATCGGCAAAAACATCATCAGAGGGGATGCCGCCAATGGCAAAAAAGGCCAGGTGATTGGCGTAGTGAAAGACCATCATTTTAACACGCTCGACCAGGCAATGCCATCACTGATCATGGACGTCTCTGTTCCACGTTTTTCGCAGTTCGCCATAAGTATTCAACCCGATCATGTACCGCAGACCATAAGTTTTGTAAAACAAAAATGGAATGAATTCTTTCCTGAGCGGATTTTTGAGTACAGCTTTTTAGATCAGGATATCAGTGCGCTTTACAGAAGCAACGAAAATTTCTCGAAGATAACCTCTTACTTTGCATTCGTTGCTATCGTATTGTGCTGCCTTGGTCTGTTCAGCCTGTCGTCGTTTCTTACCCTTCAGCGAACCAGGGAGATTGGGATCAGAAAAGTATTGGGCGCGGGTGTACGCAGAATTCTTATACTTTTATCGGCTGATTTTCTAAAACTGGTTTTACTGTCGCTGTTAATAGCTTCGCCTCTTGCCTGGTTTCTCACCCATAAATGGCTGCAGAATTACGTCTATCGGGTGGACGTGAGCTGGTGGGTTTTTTTACTGGCAGGGGCTTTGGCTTTAGCTTTTTCAGGCCTCACCGTTGTGCTTCAATCACTGGGCGCGGCACTGGCCAATCCTATAAAAAGTTTAAAAACTGAATAAAGCGGAACAAAAAAAATACCTAAATACAAAATATGATACAATTAAAGAATCTCTATAAATGGGTCAACACGGGTGGAACCAAAACATTTCTGCTGAAAGATATTAATCTCACCATCAACGCGGGTGAATTTGTTTCTGTGATGGGTCCATCGGGTTCAGGTAAATCAACTTTGCTGAATGTTATTGGCATGCTGGATAATTTCGACGAGGGTGAATACCTGTTCATGGACAAACAGGTAAAAGACTTAAAAGAAAAACAACGTTCTGAATTGTATAAAGCGCATATAGGTTTTGTTTTCCAGGCTTATCACCTCATCGACGAACTCACGGTTTATGAAAATATCGAAACACCGCTGCTTTATCAAAACATGAAAGCCACAGAACGTAAAGCCATTGTTTCTGATGCCCTCGACCGTTTTAATATTGTTGGAAAAAAGGATTTATATCCCGGGCAACTTTCAGGGGGCCAGCAACAACTGGTGGGAATAGCGAGGGCGCTGATCGCGAAGCCACGTCTGCTGCTCGCCGATGAACCCACCGGTAACCTTAATTCCAAACAGGGGGAAGAGATCATGGACCTTTTTAAAAAAATAAATAAAGAAGATAAGGTCACTATCATACAGGTGACTCATTCCGAAAAAAACGCTGAATACGGTTCAAGGGTCATTAATTTGCTGGATGGCAGGATTGAAAAGTAAATACAAGAGCGAAGGTTTTTTATGATTTTCCTTCGTATTTTTGATTTATTAAGCTCAATGTATGGTAAAAAACGGTTCCAGGATCCTGTTTGAGATCTTCAAAGAAAAAATAAGAAGATTTGTTCATCCTAAAATCTATCGGCAAAACAAAACTGTGTTCCTCGAAAGAAAAAAATTCTACGCCTCTTTCCTGTCGGCCAACGACCTGGTTTTTGATGTGGGCGCTAACTTAGGAAACAGGGTGGAAGTTTTTTTGAGCTTAAAGAACAAAGTGATTGCCGTTGAACCACAATCCTATTGCTCCGCTTTTCTTAGGGCTAAATTCTCTAACAGCATCACGCTTCTGAAAATAGCCCTGGGCGCTAAAAAAGACAAAATGACCATGTATATTAACGCCGGTTCGTCCACCATATCTTCTATGTCGAAAGAATGGATCGACTCGGTAAAAAACTCCAGGTTTCAAAATCAACAATGGAACAAAACAGAAGAGGTGGAGGTGGACACGCTCGACAACCTGGTATCTAAATATGGGGTGCCAAAGTTTATAAAAATTGACGTTGAGGGATTTGAGTCGGATGTTCTAAAAGGTCTCACCTCGCCTGTCCCCATGCTGTCATTTGAATACACCACCCCCGAACAGGAAAACAAATTGTATGAATGCCTCGATATTCTTCACAAGTTGGATCCAGGATATTTATGCAATTACAGCGCCGGCGAAAAAAACAGCTTTGTACTTTCCGAATGGCCCGGCATTAATGATTTTAAAAACAAGCTCGCCTCCAATATCCACGCGCTGGAAGGATTTGGAGATATTTATGTGAAACTGCCTGTTGATCGGTAATTTAATTTAACGCCATGAAAATTCTCGAAACCACATTTCTTTCTGAGCAGGCAAAAGAAGCGGTACGGGCTTTATGGAACGCTGAATACCCCGAAAAAATTAAACAGGCAACGGCTCCTGAGCAGGAATCCTATTTTAGCGCTCTTAAAAATTTAAATCATTACCTTTTGGTAAACAACAAAGAAAAAGTAAAAGGCTGGGCCTTCAATTTTGAAAGAGATGCGGCCGTTTGGTTTGCGATCATTCTACACAGCGAAATAAAAAACCAGGGATTTGGCACCTTGCTGCTGAACAGGTTAAAAGAAAACAGGACATGTTTAAACGGCTGGGTCATAGATCATAACAATGATAAAAAAAGTGATGGAGAGGTTTATTTATCGCCGCTGGGCTTTTACCTGAAAAACAATTTTGTGATCTTACCTGAAGAGAGACTGGAAACAGAAAAAATATCTGCGGTTAAAATACAGTGGGTGAAATAAAAAAATTGTATGAGCGCATTATACCAAATATAATTTCGCCCAAAGGCAAATTATATTTGGGTGTGCCGAAAGTGCGCAGGTCCCAATAGCCATCGGGAGAAAATGTCGATCCATAAAAATAAAGGGTCCAAACTTCATGTAAGGTTTGGACCATATTGTTTTTGGAATCGGTATTACTATGTTTTGTAGCAGGCCAAAAATGATTTATCGCTTATCTTTGATAAAGGCATGTTTGCAATTGTAGATATAGAGACCTGTGGCGGGAAGTTTGAATTTCGCAAGGGAAGGATCATTGATATCTGTATAGTGGTTCACGATGGCTTAACGGTGGTGGATAAATTTTCGACCCTTGTTAATCCTGAATGTTACATCAGCCCCTACTTCACCAGCATTTCGGGCATTACCAATGAAATGGTGAAGGACGCCCCGAAGTTTCACGATATTGCACGTCAGGTGCTCGAATACACCGAGGGCCATATTTTTGTTGCGCATAATGTTGGTTTTGATTATAATTTTATCAAAGATGAGTTTCGCGCGCTTGGTTACACCTACAGACGTGAAACACTTTGCACGGTAAGATTGAGCCGCAAACTCCTGCCTAAACGCATCTCGTACAGTCTGGGCAGGCTTTGTGAATCGCTCGGCATTGAGAACGAAGCCCGGCACCGCGCTGAAGGAGATGCGGTGGCCACCGCGAAATTATTTGACATACTCATCCAGGCCAAAAACCAGGATTCCCGCTACCGTAACCAGGGACTTGAGGCTTTGATGACCAGGCGCGTTGATAAGATCAAAGATTACATTCTTAATAAATTACCCGAAAAATGCGGGGTTTATTATTTTTTAAATAAGGAGAAGGAGATCATCTACATTGGCAAAAGCACCAACATGTACAACCGTGCCATAGGCCATTTCAGGGGCGAGACATCCAAGTCGCGCAAAATGCTGAATGACCTTTACAATGTTGATTTTGTTGAAACCGGTAGTGAGCTCATCGCCCTTCTGCTTGAATCGGCCGAAATAAAAAATAAAAAACCACTTTACAATGTGAGAAGGAAAAATAAGGAATTCACACATTGCATTGATTTTTTTACAGATGCTGCCGGGGTTATTAACTTTAAGATTGTGGTCACGGAAGAATCAGAAAACGCCTTGTTGAAATTTAATACCTATGCTACCGCGCGTGAACGACTCGATTTGTGGATTGATGACCACGAGCTGTGCCTGAGCCACAGTGGTCTCACTGAAAAAGAAAGCTCGTGTTTTAATCACCAGCTGAAAAAATGTAATGGCATTTGCTGCGGCATGGAAGACAGGGACATTTATAATAAAAGAGTGCAGGGCATTATTTCAGCGCACAGTTTTTCTAAAAGCTCATTTGTAATTGTTGACAAGGGAAGAAATTCGGAGGAGCGCTCAGTGATACTCATAGAAGATAATCAATATAAGGGTTATGGATACCTCGACGCTTTTACACAAATTTCGGGCCCCGAAGAATTTAAAAACCTCATCAGACCCTCGGTCTATTATCCCGACAATAATGATCTCGTAAGAACCTGGATGAGTGGTAAGTACTATCTGAAAATTATTGATCTGCCGGCACGACAGGAGCAGAACTTTGAATTTGAAATCTGAAGCATCTAACCCGCCTTCGCTCTCCCACGCGCTAAATCAACTCCAAGCTTCGGCGGATAATACCCGAACCGCCTTCGCCAAAATGCTTGCTCCTACGGCGGATGCAACTTCGGCGGATGCAAACACGAAACCCGAAACGCTTAAGCCTTCTCCACAGCTTCCTGTTTTTTTGCAACCAGTTTTGCTTCCTCGGTACCAGGAACATGTATTGCGTTTTCAGCGGGCTCTATTTTTCTTCCTTTGTGCACGGCCAGTTGTTTGGTAAACTCTGCGCCAAAAAATACTATCATGCATGAATACGAGACCCAAAGCATCATCAACACCACTGAACCCGCTGCACCATAGGTTGATCCCGGTTCCGCCTTTCCAAAGTAAACGCCGAGCCCGAATTTACCAATGGTAAAAAGGAGAGCAGTTGTCATTGCCCCGATCCATACATCCCTCCATTTTACTTTTGCATCCGGCAGAATTTTAAACATCAAAGCAAATAACACGGTGATCACCGAAAATGAAAGCACAAAATTGATGAGTTTAAAAACGTAGAGGATAAAATCAGGCAGATGCCCTTTGATCCAGCCGCTGAAAGCCTCGAGTGCGGTGGTGAGCAGAAGCGACACCAATAATAAAAAACAAATGGATAAGATCAATCCAAAAGAAAATAACCGGTCTCTTAAAGTCTTAAGCCATGCTTTTTTGGGTTCCGCTTTTACTTCCCAGATCTGGTTCAAAGATACCTGGAGCTGGGAAAAAACGCCTGTAGCGCCAAGAATGAGAGTGATCACGCTGATAATAGTGGCCCAGACAGAACTTTTTTGCGCGCCGGCCTTCGCGATCATGTCCTCAACCTGTTCGGCAGTTTCAGGACCGATGGCTGCGCTGATCTGGCTCGAAATTTCACCCTGAACCGCTTCCCGGCCAAAAGCAAAGCCGGCGCAGGTAATAATGATCACGAGCAGCGCAGGGATAGAAAATATTGCATAATACGCAATCACAGCGCTTTGCCTGAATGGGTCGGCCTTGTTCCAGGCTGCAAAAGTTTTTTTAGTGACTGCCCAAAGATCCTTTAATGGAATTTTAATAGTTGCCATGGTCTGTATAATAACCCCCACTCAAATTACGTGCGTGTTGAAAAGGCGGTTAGAGGCCTTTTTTATCTCTTTTAGAATTTCTTTTTGCTGAATTCCGGGGAAGTTTTTCCCCCGGGGGATTGGATATATAAAAAAGTGCAAACCTGTGTTATCTGACTAATACGTGGTTCAATAACACACCATTACTTCAAAATGAAAAATAAAAAATCAGTGTAAGTCCGCAC
>JAZKFC010000006.1:5829-22104 GCA_040386615.1 Bacteroidota bacterium | reverse complement strand
TTTTCTCTTCCTTGGCATCTCCTGCGTCGTAATGCGTTAATTTGATCCCACCCCATTTATACACCTTGGGCAGATCATCTCCCATTAAAAAGCCCCAAGGTTCAAAGGACTCAATGCGGTCGAACACCACTTTAATGATGGCGATGAGTGGAATAGCCAAAAACATACCTGCAACGCCGCCCAGTGCGCCGCCAATGATAATAGCCACAATGGAAACAAAAGCGTTGATCTTCACCTTTGAACTTACAACCAATGGCACCAGCAGGTTATTGTCTATCAGCTGAACCACCGCGTTAACGGTCACCACGCCAAGGATCACCGAAACGTCGGCAGTACTGGTGAGCGTTGCCAGAATACTGATACCACCGGCCACT
The DNA here is from genome assembly GCA_040386615.1 of Bacteroidota bacterium. Taxonomy (GTDB): domain Bacteria; phylum Bacteroidota; class Bacteroidia; order B-17B0; family Aurantibacillaceae; genus Aurantibacillus. The sequence continues at coordinate 21,730 of JAZKFC010000006.1, read as the reverse complement.
AAAATACCTATGTAGGGAATCATATTTAAAACGCCGGTGATCACGCCCAGTAAGATCGGGTATTGTACGCCAATGATCATAAAACCTACACTCGTTAATGTTGAAACGATCAACACCTCTGTGAGTAAGCCTACCAGGTAACTCTGGATGGCCGTTTTTACATGTGTGAGGATCTCACGTAATTTAAACTGGTGTTCGGCTTTGAACAATTTTGACAGAAATTGCAGAAAAAGATTGCGGTACAATAAAAAAAGAAAAATATAAATGGGGATCAAAACAAAATTGAGTAAAACATCAGTGAACGAGCCCATGGTAGCGCCAATGATCTCTGATCCATGAATGTTCTCCTTGCTTGCCTGCTGGATATACCGCTGTTGCTGGGTATAACTGATGTCGAATTTTTGTTTGATCCAGTGCTGAATGTTATGGTAATGAATATTGAGATTAGTTTTGATCTGGTCGAGATCACTCGCCATGTCGCTGATTTTCCAGGATACAAAAAAAATGATACCGCCGATCACCATTACAAACACTACAACTGATGCCATTACCGCGATCACATGCGGAAACTTTAATCTCCGGTTAAAAAAACAAACCACCGGCCTTAACAAAATGGCAAATAATAAAGCCAGCAGAATAGGTATTAAGATGCCCTGTGCGAGGTATAAAAAGGTAAAAATAACGCTCAGGCTTATCAGGATAAAAGCCAGTTGCGCGTAAAAAGGAAATTCCAGTTTATGTCTCATTTGGTGTTTGATATTTGTTTAATTCTCTCAGGCCTCTGTTTGCTTCCCGGCTTCATCGGTTTCACCCTCTTCATTTTTCAGGGCTTCGCTCAATTCCTCAGCGAGGTCCTTGAGGCCGTTCACTATTTTTTTCCGGGTAACGCTTCCTTTTTCGGGAGCAAAAAGCACACCCAACGCTACGCCAATGGCCGCGCCAAGCAACACCGCCCCTATTAACTTTCCCGATTCATTTTCACCTGAATTTTCCATCTCTTTATTTTAAGTGATTCTAAAATTTAAAGTTCCTTTATAATTGCTATTAAATGTAGGTGTAATTTTTATTTTTAGGAATTAAATTTTAATAGCAAAAGATCATAAAAAAAACTACCAAAAAATTTCTTAAATACTTAAAAACTTTTTGGTAGTTTAAAATATCACGCCTGGCACTATTTATACAGGTCGTTTACCTTGTATAAGTCTTATCAGCACTGCGATCACAGCGATCACTAAAAGTATGTGGATCAGACCTCCGGCATTATATCCCAAAAATCCTATTGCCCAGAAGATCACCAGGATCACCGCGATTGTATAAAGTATATTTCCCATATTTTGTTTTTTTTATTTGTTTTTTATTTAATAAAATCTATACCCTACTGTAGCCTGTAACACAACATTTTTATATCTCGGTGTGTACGAAGAACCGTCGCCACGATTGGCAATTAAATCCCAGCTCATGCGGCCCGAAAGAACAATGTGTTGAATGTTGATGTCAGCGCCTGCAACAAGGCCTAAAATATTTTTTCTGATATTATCGTTTTTAAAATCCTGGCTATGTTCTGAACTGTTTGGTCCAAAATCAAGCTTGTCTTTCTGGTTCAGCAGGTAAGAATACTGAATACCGCCTACAACTGAGAAAAACCTGAATGGCTTCAACTGAAGCTGCAATGGAATATCCAGGTACGTTGTTGTCCTTTCCAGTGTATAGCTGTCGCCATCTATCCTTCCCGACGACATAAATCCTTTTTGTGATATCATCATCTCGGGTTGTAATCCTATAAATCCGCCCAGGGGAATGGCCAGAAAAGCACCGCCGGCGAAACCTGCCTTTGCGTCGGCCACAAAATCAAGACCTTGTTCATCAAATACATTAGAATTATTTATGCCGGCTTTCAACCCCAGCACCAGCCTTCTTTTAGCGTCGCGTGAGCGACCGATCTCCTCGCTCCTCTTGTCATCGCTACTTCTTTCGCGACTAACCGTATCTGTTTGCGCAAATCCGGTGGCGGCAAACGAAACAAAAGCGAGAATGAGTAATTTATTTTTCATTGATTCCTTTTTCCCATGACTTTGCAAATCGTATACCAGCACAAATTTTAAACCCCCTAAAGGGCATACAAGGTCAATACAAGTGAGGAAAGTAACCTTCATGTGTTTTTTTGTTCATATGGTTCAAAAAAACAGGTGCGAATTAAACCACACAAGGCACATAAGGGCATATATGCAAAACAATAAAATTTAGGATTCTTATTCCGTATATGGTTCAAAAAAATGCAGGGCGATAATAAACCACATGCGCCACATTAGGTAGAATAATAAAACTCCAGCATAGTATTATGGAGCCTTATGCTTTGCGGGGAAAATTTTACACAAGCGCCCGGGATCCCTGCCGGAGCGGGTGCAAATAAAGAGTATTTTCCAGGCATTAATATTTGAGCATGTTTGCATAAAAAGAAACCCTTTCATGCAAAATGATCAAAACATCGACATAAATGGTGTCAACCTTAGTGTCCAGGATTCAGGAACAAATGGCGAACCCATTATTTTTATTCATCCATTTCCTTTCAATAAATCTGTGTGGCAGGAGCAATTCGACTTCCTGAAAAAAACCAACCGGGTAATCACATACGACATCAGGGGTTTTGGAAATTCGACCCTGGACGTCAAGAAATCAAGCATTCCATTATACGCCGAAGATCTCATACAGTTGATGGATGACCTTCAAATTAAGAAGGTGATCGCATGCGGCCTGTCGATGGGAGGGTACATATTGCTTAACGCGGTTGAACGCTACCCTGAACGGTTCAGTGCCATTATTCTTGCCGACACCCAGTGTGTTGCGGATTCCAAGGAGGAACAGCAAAAACGTTACGACACCATCAAAACACTTGAAGAAAAAGGTGTAACAGATTTTGTTGAGGGTTTTATCAATAAGGCGTTTTCTCCACGCACCCTTGAAAACAATAGCGAACTGGTTGACAAAATGAGGCAATTGATGTTGTCAAACACTGTATCCGCTTTTACCTCTGGACTAAGCGCTATGGCGCAACGTGAGGAGACCTGTACCGGCCTTAAAAACCTCTCAATCCCCGCACTGGTCATCAGCGGCAAAAATGATATCGTTATACAGCCAACACAATCTGAGTTGCTTTTTAATAATATCCCCGGCGCGAAGCTCGAATTCATCGAACAAGCCGGCCACCTGGCCAACGTTGAACAACCCCAGGCCTTTAATAAGATCATCAGTAATTTTATTGCCCATTTATGAACGGTTTTAATATTTAACCTGCCGCCATGAAAAATGACGAAATACCTGAATTCGCTACAGACGCCGGTTTAATCGCCGGCATCATGCGTAAAGAAAAAATAGCGCTTTCACTTTTATATGATAAATATGCCCCAACGATATTTGCGGTCATATACGGGATTACCGGCGACAGGATGATTTCAGAAACGCTTTTAGCCAGGTGCTTTTGCGCTTTCTGGGAAACTGCCGGAAATTTTAATCCTCGGGGACCCGGGCTGCTTTCATGGATGCTACGCACAGCCGGAGGGCTTGCCAGGGAGAGCCTCCGCACCCTTGAAAATGAAATCCAGGAAGAGAATAAATACGTAAATGATTCAAAAGAATTAATAAATTTGGAAATGTAAAGACCGGTGCCGTGAATTCACAAAGCCACCGTAAATTACGAACCAGAGTAGAAAATGAAAAACATTAAAGAATACATCGAAACTGGAATCGTTGAGATGTATGTAATGGGACTTACCTCAGACGCCGAGACCACCGAAATTGAAAGCCTGGCGCTTGTTCATCCTGAAATAAAGATGGAGATCGAGGAAATTTCGGATGCTTTGGTAAATCTTGAAAAAAATCATGGCCACCACAAACCCAAATTAAGCGCCAATGTTAAGCCTTTTTTGATGGCAATCATCGATTATACAGAGCGGCTAAAAAACGGTGAACAACCGACCGACCCGCCGGTATTAAATGAAACTTCGAGCGCGGCTGATTACTCACAGTGGTTAAATCGTAAAGACATGGTGTTTGATGATGCTTTTGGCGACACTCATGCCAGGATTATCGGGCATACGCCACAGGGCATAACAGCCATAGTATGGATGAAAAAAGGCTCACCTCTTGAAATGCACGATAAAGAATACGAAAAATTTTTAATCCTTGAAGGCAGCTGCAATATCATTACAAAAGAAATGGTTTATTCACTTGTTCCGGGTAACTACTTTCAGATCCCGCTACATTTAAGCCATTCGGTTGAAGTAACTTCAAAGGAACCCTGCAAGGTTATTTTACAAAGAATGGCGGCTTAGAGAGGCTTTTGGCAGTGGGCAGTGGGCAGTTGGAGCAGTGGGCAGTTGGAGCAGTAAGCAGTTTGCAGTAAGCAGTTTGCAGTGGCAGTCAGGGCAGGTTGCAGGCAACAGTTGGAATGATCAGTTAAACTGATAGAAATTAATCCTGAACAAAAATACATCCTTGAAGACCCAGAACTACAACAACCATAAGCGTTATTATCTGCCTCATCATCTTGGGTTTTATGTGCCGGCGCTTATTTTACTGCTGGCAAGCCTCTATTACCTTTTTAAGCGCGATCAAAATTTTATGATCTGGCTGGTAATCTCCGGTATGATTTTATTGATGACAGGACTTGCTTTACTGCTCAGACAACATTACTCGCTGTCTAACCAGAACCGCATCATCAGGATGGAGCTAAGGTTCCGGTATTATGTTTTGACCCATCAGCGTTTTGAAATGATAGAAGAACGTCTCAGCGAATCGCAGGTACTTGCGCTACGTTTTGCGCCCGATGAGGAATTACCGCAGCTGGTGGAGCGAACGCTTAAAGAAAACCTCAGCGCAGACATGATCAAAAGATCAGTTAAAAACTGGTTACCCGACCACCACAGGGTTTAATTTTTTTCTTTTCAAGTCTTTACCCCGTTGCCAGGCTGAGAAAAACCTGTATATTTATCTGCTTTTGATTCCCCGAATATAATATGGTCATTAAAAAACTTTCTGTAGTCATGCCGGCTTATAACGAGGGCAGGACCATTCATCTGATCCTCGATAAGATCAGGCAGGTAACACTGATAGAAAGCATTGAGAAGGAAATTATCATTGTGAACGATTGTTCCAGCGACAATACCGAAGAAGCTATCCGTAATTACATGGCCTCGTTTCCCGAACTGAAGATCCAGTATTTTAAGCATGAGGTGAACAAAGGCAAGGGCGCCGCGCTACATACCGGCATTTCTAAAGCCACCGGTGAATTCCTGGTGATACAGGACGCCGACCTGGAATATGATCCGGCCGAATACAACGACCTCCTCAAACCCGCACTGAAAGGTTTTGCAGATGTGGTTTACGGGTCGCGCTTCATGGGTGCGAACCCGCACCGGGTGTTATTTTTCTGGCACACCATCGGTAATAAATTCCTTACGTTTTTATCGAATTTATTTACCAATCTCAATTTAACGGATATGGAAACCTGTTATAAACTCTTTAAGACCTCCATCATACAATCGGTTGTATTAAGGGAAAAAAGATTTGGTTTTGAACCTGAGGTCACCGCTAAAATCGCAAAAATTCCTAAAATAAGGATCTACGAAATTGGTATTTCCTATTATGGCAGAACCTATGATGAAGGAAAAAAAATAGGCTGGAAAGATGGGTTCCGCGCCATCTACTGCATTTTGAAGTATGGATTTTTGAACGTGAACTAGTTTTGTCCTGGCGCGATAATTCCTCCCGCAGCCCAAATTCTTTTTGTCCAATTTTAATAAATTGCGTTTTTCTAAAATAAAGGTACCTTATAGCATTTCTTTTTTGCGCCTTAACTCACTCCAAAATATTCAGTTGATTTTTACCACATTAGTATTATTTTATTTTCTTACTTTTTTCTTTGATAAAAAAGTAAGCAAAAAATCAAAGCGCAGCGATCGCCAACGCTCTCTTGATTTTAATTGAAAAAACCAGCAACGTAAAAAAATAAGACCCTACGGTAACACGTGGAATGGTCTTATTTTTAAACGCAAGCGCCCTTGCTGTTTTTTCAAATTAAAATCAATTCACAGCACACCAACATCGCGCTGCGCCACACCCGCCGCGCGAACCTCCTGTGTGTAGGATTGGGTGCTTACGCGTTAGTTTTCCTGATTGAGAGGTTCAGCTGTTATACAATTGACGCAAAAAGGAACAATCCCGATGGCCTCGGGACAATGTTTTACAAAATTTTGCTGATATTTTCAGCGTTTTAAGCCGACGCTATCTAACGCGCAAGCTCGCTCAGGCTTTTGGTAAGCTTTTTGGAACACCTTTTAAAAGCTCGAGAATTTCTATGCAAAATTTTATGAGGCCGGATTCACGATTCTACGCAATTGATCGACACGCAGCAATCATAATCGTCATTAAAACCGTATATTTGCCCCTGCTTAATATTTTATAAACCCTTCCTGTCATTAAGCAAATTTTACCATGAATCAATCACAGATCCTTGCCAATTTTAATATCAGCAGCCTGAATGAGATGCAGCGCGAAACTGCTGACGCAGTTCAAAAATCCGACAACGTTGTGCTCATCTCCCCTACCGGCTCCGGAAAAACCCTGGCCTTTTTATTGCCCATAGTTGAACTATTGAAAGCCGGCGATAAGCAGGTACAAGTGCTCATATTGGTGCCCACCCGCGAATTGGCACAACAAATTGAACAGGTATTTAAACAAATGGGCCTCGATTTTAAGATCAACAGCTGTTACGGCGGACACTCCGTTCAGATTGAAAGGAACAACCTGGCCGAACCACCCGCCGTGCTGGTGGGCACACCTGGACGCGTTGCCCATCACATCCGTAAAAAAACACTCGACCTGCGATCGGCAAGTATCCTGATCCTCGACGAATTTGATAAATCCCTGGAAGCCGGATTTCACGAAGAGATGTCCTTCATCATTAAGAACATTAAAACAATTGAAAAGCGCATCCTTACCTCTGCCACTCCTTTAACGGATATTCCATCCTTTGTTGGCATCCGCGAACCCCTGCAGCTTGATTTTACAGGCGAAGAAAAACAGGTAAAAGCCACATTAAAGCTGAAATCGGTGCGCGTAAGCGGCGACGATAAACTCGAAGCCCTGTTATTATTGATAGGGAAGACCGGGGCGCGTTCCACCATTGTTTTTTGTAATCACCGCGACGCGGTTGACAGGATCTCTGAGCAGCTCACCCGTCTTAAAATAGGTCATGGATTTTACCACGGTGGCCTTGAACAGATCAACCGCGAAAAAACCCTCATCAAATTACGCAACGGTACTATCACGTTACTTATCAGCACCGACCTGGCCGCACGAGGACTCGACATCCCCGAAATAGACGCGGTCATCCATTACCAACTGCCTACTACCGAAGATGCCATGATCCACCGCAACGGGCGTACTGCTCGCATGAACGCCGGCGGCACCGCTTATTTTTTATTGGAGAAAGAAGACTACCTGCCACCCTTCCTTGAAATTGAACCTGAAGAGGAAACGCTTCCCGAAAAAATGATCCTACCCAAAGCAAGCGAATGGAAAACATTATACATATCCGCTGGAAAAAAAGACAAGGTCAACAAAATGGATATAGTGGGCATGCTCCTGCAAAAAGGTAACCTCAAAAAAGAAGACCTCGGTAAAATAGAAGTGTTGGATCACTCTGCCTATGTGGCCATTAAAAGCAATAAGATTGTAGCCGCCCTTCAGCAGGTGAAAGAAGAAAAGATCAAAAACAAAAAAGTAAAAATGGAGATCGCGAGTTAACATCGTGGACAGACATAGCGATCCCGCGCTGCTGTTATAACACGATCGCGGGAGAAACAATCTTACCCTTGGCGCGTATTTTTTGCAGTTAATGTGTGAGTTAATCCATACGCAGGAAACCAAAAAAGCCAACTCGCAATCAGAAATTTATATACAACCGGTCGCTGAGTGACGATATTCAGTCACAACTGGTTACCAGCGATTTTACTTTAAGAAAGAAATCTACTGCCGCCTCTTAATCTGTTCCAGCAAAAACTCCAGCCCATTCAGCTTAATTTCATAAAGTGTTGAAAGCAACATGCCTGTTTTGCCAGGTGGAAAGCCCCCATTGCGGTTGAACCATTCGAGGTAACTCACCGGCAACCGGTAATACAATGTGCCTTTGTATTTACCAAAGGGCATGGCTGTGTTAACCAGTTCCAGCAAAATTTTCGGGTCCGGGCCCATTTGCATTTCAGCCAAAATCAGATTTTTATTTTTTCGAGTTCGTTTAAATAATCATTTTGCAGGTCTTCGTGCAGGGTGGCAACCAGTGCGTTTATTTTTTTTAGTTGCTGCTCATACATGTTCACGAGCTGCTGGCTTTTACGAAAAGGAATGCCTGAATTTTTTACTTTGTCGCAAAAATAAATATACAGTTCGGCCGAAAGCGCTTTATCACCCAGATACTTGCTGAATTTAGAAATGATACGCAGCAGTTTCCTCAGGCTCTTTTTTACATAATACAAATTGGTGTGGGGATTGATCTCTGTGAAATGCAGATCGATCTCTTCTTTCACCTCGCTTAAAAAAACTGTTTTGTCATGCGACTGAAAAAGCAGGTAGGCCAAATACTCCTTGTTATCTTTTTTATACTTGGCCAGGGCCAGGCAGAGTTCCACCAAATCCTTTACAGGAAGCAACTGCAACTCTTTTTTTACTTCACTCAGGCTGGCGCTTTTCATCTATGTGTCACAAAAAATTAACCACATAAACACATAGTATAAACTATGTCTCTATGTGGTTTAAATTATTTGGTTCTCTTATTTATCTCTTTTTTTGAGCCAGTCAGTCACCGCGGGCGCCAGTTCTTTTTGCGATTTACTTCCGACAAACACGCCAATGTGCCCACCTTTGAACTTATACAATTCCTTGTCGCTGCTGCCAACATAATCGTTTAAAGGAATAGTTGCTGCAGGAGGAACAAGATGATCCTGCTCAGCGTAAATATTCAACAAAGGAGCCGTCAAATTTTTAAGATTTACCTTTTTGCCACCCACTTCCAGTTCGCCTTTTATTAATTTATTCTGCTGGTAAAGGTCTTTCATAAACTGCCTGAAACATTCTCCGGCCTGTGCCGGACTTTCGCTGATCCATTTTTCCATCCTTAAAAAATTCAGCAATTTATCTTTGTCATCCAGGCTGCTGGTGAGCGTTTGTTGTTTTTGCACTTTCATCATGGGCTTCAGCATGTCGAAACCCTGGTTTAAAAAATCACCTGGTACAAGGCCATGGTTGGCGTCAACGAGTTTATCAAAATCCATATCGCGGCTCCAGCGGAACAACAAACCGTCGTTTGTGCTGAAATCAACCGGTGTGACATGCGTTACCAGGTTTTTTACCTTGTTTGGAAATAAGGAAGCGTAGATCACGCTGAGGGTACCGCCCTGGCAGATACTTAATATATTTATTTTTTCGAGCCTGTGTTTTTTGCGAATGAAATCAACGCAATTATTAATATATCCGTTCACATAATCATCCATGCTCAAAAACTGGTCGCCTTTGCCCGGGTTGCCCCAGTCGATGAGATACACATCAAGTCCGGCGTTCAGCAGGTTTTTGATATAACTGCGATCAGGCTGAAGATCGAGCATTTTATAAGTGTTCACTAGCGCGTAAACGATGAGCACCGGCGTTTTATAAGAGGCGTCGGTGTCGCGGTCGTACCTGTAAAGCGTTAGCTTGTCTTCATTGTAAACGGCTGTTTTTGGGGTTTCAGCGATGTTTACTTCTTCTATATGCTTCAAGGTATCATATCCTTTTACAAGCTTCAGGCTCATATCGGCCATCTCTTTGATCATGTTCGTTTCCATAGTGTAAATCTTAATTAAAGATACAGTTAATTTATATTTGTTTGTGCCGGGGTTGAAAAATAGCACCCTATTTTAAAGTTATTTCGTTGGAGCCATCGGTTAAAAAAAACTCAAGTTTCAGATTATCAATAAAGGCTTCATTTTTATGGCCGGGGTTCCAGAGATAAACAGTCAGAATATCCCCACCATGCACATTTGCAGGCAGGTCAAGGCCAAATTCATTAAAATCCCAGCGGTTTTTGTGTAAATCGTTCATATAAAAAGGGATATAAGCCAGCGCGCTGTCTTTTCCTGTAAAAGTGAACACCAGGTTGATGTCTTTGATCTCGCCTGCGGTGTAAAGCCAAAATGCGACCCTGATCTTTTTAAAACCGTTTTCATTAAAAAAAACCGGGATGGTATAAGTGGCGGTACAGGCAAACTCGTTCTGCACGTTCAGAAGAGCCGAGCGCCTGCCTTCAAAGCTCTTTAGTTCTGAAATCTCTGGTCCGGTTTTACTTTCATAGTCATAAAAAAACGCCTGCTGCCGGATAATGGAGGCTGGATCAACAGGGTAGGTGTTGACATCACGAATCGTAAAAAAGTGCTTGAAATAGTATTTATCGTAAACATAGTTGGCATCAAGAATGCTATTGCGCAACTGGTAAGCTTTTAACTGGAAGAGGGGAACACAGAGAAAAACTACAACACTTGCCAGCCTGAAAGTTGCAGGCTTGCTTTTTAATTGTACCAGCAGGTAAGTCAATAAAAGGGCGAGCAAGGTAGAGCAATCCACTATCACCCGCGAGGTGATACTCCAATACCACCAGCAACTGTAAAGTACGATGAGCAGCAAGACCGGGAACAATAAATAAAGCAGGCGTGGATTTTTCCTCACAAAAAAAACCGCTGCAATAGCCATAACAATAAGTGGACAGTACCACAGCATGCCATACTGGAAACCGAAAAAATTCGCAGCCACGTGGCTGAAATCATCAAAATAAAACCGCTCACCGGCATAGGTGTTAAGAAGGAAAGAACCTGTCTGAATATAAATGATACGCAGGTTGTAGAAGCCAATTAACGCTATCATGATAATGAGAAAAACAGAAAGCCATTTTTTACCCTGGGATTTAAAGATGGCTGTTATCTGCAAAGGCTTGTAAAAATATAAAACTCCCGGCAGCAACAACGCATTGAGCGGCCTGATGGTGACCACCACCAAAGAAAAAAGCGCGAACAGCAACAACCACTTTATTTTTTGTGTCAACTCATTGAAAAATTTGAAAGCCGAATAAAAGGCCAGGCTCACAAAACAAAAAGAATACGCGTGAGAATAACAGCCGTTAAAAATGGTGTAGGTAAAAAGGTTAGTGCCAAAAAAAATCAGCATGGGAACAAGCAACGCGATGAGTCGATCATTAAATGTTTCAAACAATAGTTTCGCACAAAAAAGCAGGCCAATGAAAGTATAGAACAATGCCGCGAAGCCTATTGCAAGCTGGTATGGGAAAGAGAAACCGTCGGCCGGGTATTTAAACAATTTTGCCGCGCCATGTGCCATTAAAAAAAAAGGCAGTTGCAGCAGAGACTGGCCGGGATAATATTTGTTGATCTTCTTATCACCGTAAGCCACCATAAAATTTTCGCTGGGCTTTTCGAAAAGGTGATTGTCGTAATGCTGATTGAACACCTCATCAAACCAGGCAAAGTTCATTTGTTGGTCGTGGTGAATGAACTGCGCCGGCAAATACGAATAATACCCGAGCCCATCGGCCGCAATGATCCTGTAAGCGGGGGCGTTCAGCGGCCTGAATAAAAAAAAGAAAAGTACCATCACTGTTGCCAGGCCGGCCAACCATAATTTTTTATTGGAAAAAAGCTGCACCTCTAAAATTAATTAAAAATATTCAGTTGTGGATGCGTATTGGACTTTGGGTCTCGACTACGCTCGACCTGACTTTCGACTACGCTCGACCTGACTTTTGACAACGCTCGACCTGACTTTCGACTCCGCTCGACCTGACGAGCGCTGTCACTTCGAGCGGAGTCGAGAAGGGCTCCCCGGAAAACGATTACGCGTTCGGGTCTCGACTACGCTCGACCTGACATGCGAGCGCTGTCACTTCGAGCGGAGTCGAGAAGGGCTCCCCGGAAAACGATTATCACAACAAAAAAAACCGCCCACTAAAAAGCAGACGGTTTTTAAGAGTATTATCTGTAAAAGACTATTTCTTACGGGCCTTAGCGTTTTTATCTTCTTCAAAGATCTCAACAGCTGCTGCACCTTGCACTGCCATTTTGCTTTGAAGGTCTTTTACCTGTTTCTTTAAATCGTAAATGGTTTTTTGCATGTCTTCCACTTCGCTTTTTAAAACAACCGGGAAATTCTCAAGTGAGCTTTCCATTTGTTTTTCGAAATGTTTTTTTACATCCATGCTTAAGTTTAAAGCGTCGCCTTTTACTTTGCTGAATTCGTCGCTCGCAAAAAGTTCAGTAAACAAAGTTTCGTTTGTTTTTACCCATTCGTTATACATTTCGTCAACACTTGGAGGCGTTGTATAAGTTTTAGGGTCGCTGTATTTGTCAGCATATTTCTGAGCGATCTTTTCTACGCTGGTTTTAGTGGTAGTTTGAAGGAAAGCCTGCAGTTCAGCTTGTTTAACGCTGTAAGCAGCCAGTTTATCCATCAAAGAGATCATTTCTTCAACGTTTTCTTTTTCTTTTCCTGGAGCAACAACTTTAAGCAAAGGCTCGAAAGTCTTACCAAATACGTTGGTCATTTTTCCGTAAAAATCTTTCATTGTTGTAGCCGAATCACCGTTAAACAACTGAGGAAATTCTTTGGTAATGTTTTGCATCTGTGCGTAGTATTCTTTTCCTAAATTGTTCTGGTTGGTAAAGAAATCCTGTAATTGTTTGATGCCGTTGTCATAAAATTCTTTGGTAGAAGCGGTGTTATAAAGGTTACCGAAGATTTGTTTGGTAATATCGTTATAACTGTTGGCGCTGAACTGATTTTTAAAAGCATCCATATTGAACTGGCCTTTCTGGATAGCATTCATGATCGGCTGGAAAAACTCCTGCATTTTAAAATACATCTGGTTTCCCTGTACAAAATTTGTGAAAGTGTCTTTATTAAAACCACCATTCATGTTTTTTGACATAGAATCGTAAGAAGTATTCATTGTATTTAAAAGGGAGTTGTAAATATTGGTAAAAGCGGTGTTCGATTGTCCGAAATTAGACATATAATCATTCGCCGGTTTTCCGAAATTCTGGTAGCTGTTATTGATGCTTTGACCAAAATCACCCATTTGCTTCGCGTAAGCAGCTTGCTGGTTGAACCAGTTTTTGAAAAATCCCTGAGGATCATTGTCCTGCTGACCGAACATTTCCGCCGAAGACTGTTGCATTTTTGACAGGAGGCTCATTTGTTTGTCAAAATACTCTTTGTATAAAGATTGTCCTTCGTGTACAATGTTACCGCTGGTGAAAGCGGCTTGCATTTTTTTTGCAGAATCCATCCAGTTATTCACAAAATGTGTCTGGTTTTCCACTAAAGTATCAAGTACCGGGTTTGCTGTTTTCATTATTCTTTTGTTATTTTATTGTTAAATCCTTGTTAATCACATATTTACTTGTAATCACTTGAAATTCAGTTTTTTACAGGTGTTTTTTGTAATCGGACGCAAATATCGGTATTTTGGTCGTCTAATTCCAAATTTTTATCGTTAAATTAATGTTAAAACATTTAAAACCCTTATTTTACGAGATTTAGACGGGCAATCATCATTCTCCCGTCTTTTCTATCTTTGCCACCTGGAATCTCTTCAACATAAACATACGCGGTTTATCAAATCAACAGCCGCCCGCATGGGTTTCGATTTTTGTGGTATTTCAAAATCCGAATTTTTAGAGGAGGAAGCCCCCCGGCTTGAAAAATGGCTGCGCGAAAACCGCAACGGGGAAATGAAATACATGGAAAATTATTTCGACAAGCGGCTGGATCCCCGCCTGCTGGTTGAGGGGTCAAAATCTGTTATTTCACTTTTATATAATTATTACCCTGCGGAGGTTCAAAACACAAGCGCCCCTAAGATCAGCAAATACGCTTATGGAAAAGACTATCATGAGGTGATCAGAGACAAGCTGAAAGAGTTTCTGATCGCCTTAAAGGACGAGATAGGCGACATCAGCGGGCGGGCCTTTGTTGACAGTGCCCCTGTAATGGACAAGGTATGGGCAGCCAAAAGCGGACTGGGTTGGATCGGCAAAAACACCAACCTCATCAATAAACAGCAGGGTTCGTTTTTTTTTATCGCTGAGCTGATCATTGACGTTGCCCTTGACTACGACGGACCACTGAAGGATTATTGCGGCACCTGCACCCGCTGCATCGACGCTTGTCCCACCGAAGCGATAGTTGCGCCTTACATTGTTGACGGCAGCAAATGCATCAGTTACCTCACCATTGAGTTGAAGGAAGAAATTCCCGAGGTGTTTAAAAATAGAATGGATGGCTGGGCCTTTGGCTGTGATGTTTGCCAGGATGTTTGCCCCTGGAACAGTTTTAGTCTGCCCCACAACGAACCGGCTTTTAAAAACACCACAGGCTTTCTTGATTATTCTGAAAAAGAGTGGCTGGACCTGAGCGAGGAAACTTTTAATGTGATCTTCAGGCACTCAGCCGTAAAACGAACCAAATACAAAGGATTAAGAAGAAATTTGTCTTTTATAAAAAAATAAGGCGCGCATTGTTAAACAGCCGCCGGGGACATTGACAAATGTTTATACCCGTACCTGAGTTATTATTTACGATTGACATAAACCGCAAAATAATTCTATTTTTGCTGAAATTTTAAATTTTGAACCGCAACTGCAAAACTCCCGGGCATTCATGAACCAAGAAAAAGGCATTTACTTTTCCGGCATCAACGGCCTGCGCTTTTTTGCAGCCCTTGCTGTGATCATTACGCATATTGAACTACTGAAAAAAATGTACGGCTTTCCCAATATCTGGGAGCAACCTGTTATTTTTGATCTTGGCGGTTTTGGCGTATATTTTTTCTTTGTTTTAAGCGGCTTTTTAATTACCTATTTATTGCTGGTTGAAAAACAGAAAGAAGGTACTATCAGGATCAAACAATTCTACATGCGCCGTATTTTAAGGATCTGGCCGCTTTATTACCTCATTCTCGTTATTGGCTTTTTTGTATTGCCAAAGATCGGCTATATACAAATAGAATTTGTCAGGGACCTTTTTATAAAAGATTTCACGCCCAACCTGTTGCTGTACCTTCTTATTCTTCCCAACCTGGCAGCATCGATGTTCTCTACCGTTCCGCATATCGGGCAAACCTGGTCTATTGGTGTTGAAGAGCAATTTTATATTTTCTGGCCCTGGGTGATCTCAAAAAGTAAAAAGGTGTTGCGTTCTTTGCTCATGATCATTTCGGGTCTCATTCTGGTGAAAGTTCTGATGCTCGTGCTTGGAAAATTTTACGGTGATACTTCCTGGTATATGCCACTTAGGAATTTTATCGCTATGTCGAAATTTGAGTGCATGGCCATTGGCGGCATTGGTGCTTACTTTGTATTTGTGAAACATCCTTTTCTTAAGGTCTTATATAACAAATATGTTTTAAATCTTGGTTTTCTTTTGATACCACTGCTGATCTTCGGAACTCCCGCGAGGCTCCAGGATGGCATTCATATTGTTTACTCGCTTATTTTTCTTGTCATCATCCTTAACGTAGCTAACAATTCTGTTAAAATCAAATTAGAAAATAAGGTGTTGAATTACCTGGGTAAAATATCTTACGGCATTTACATGTACCATTTTATGATCATCCCGCTGATCCTCTGCTTACTCGTTAATATTCTCGGAATGAGTGCCAGCGGGGTTTTCACGAACATAATCCTCTACGCGGCCTCAATACTTTTAACAGTAGGTATTTCAAGCCTCTCTTACGAGTTGTTTGAGAACAGGTTCATCAAAATGAAATCGAGGTTCTCCATTATTAAATCAGGAGAAAAAAATAATT
>JAZKFC010000006.1:0-5819 GCA_040386615.1 Bacteroidota bacterium | reverse complement strand
CATCATAAAAAGGAAACCGCAACCCGTTGCAGCCGGATTGCGGTGTAAGTCACCCATGAAAAAACATCCTGTTAGTTGTGACCCCTTTTCTCTTCGTTGTTATGCTCGTCTTGTATTTCGTAGTCCTTCTCTGGTGTTTTAATCCTGATCCCGTCCTTGTCGATCTTTATTTCAGCTTCTTTTCCGTTTACTTTAATACCACGGTCGTTGATGGTAATGTTCTTTGACTTGTATTCTTTCCCATGGTGATGGCGTCTTATCTCGGCCTCTTCATCGTACAGGTCTTCACAGTCAATGCAGTCAAGCCCCTTGTCGGTCATTTTCCAGCGGCGGTTGATCATATCACCGTCCCAGGTATGCGTTGTGTTTTCAACATCATCGAGCACATACTTCATGCTTTTATCGAAATAGATCACTTTACCCCTTGGCAACGCGATTTTAATATCCAGTTCCTGCGCCCTGAACTTTGAGCCTGTGTTCACGTTGAAGATCGCATCGAAGATGAGTTCGTTGCCGTTCTGGTGGTAAGTATAGTTGATGGCTTTTGCGTTTTCATTGGCTTCTCTTTTTGAATCACCTTTTGAAACACGGTTAATGATCAGTTCCACACTGTCGCTGGTGCTTTCAGAAACCGTGAGGCTCGGGTAACCTATTACGCTTAACTTCCTGCTTTCTTCTCCGAAATAATAGCCGCTGTTATTGTTGCTGAGATAGTTTTCGAGGTCGTCTTTGTTGTCGATGTTTAAACTGCGCAGTGTGTTCATATATGGATTGAGTTTAACAACGATGGTGTCGCCGGTGCCGTGCAACTCAACGCTTTCTTTTAACCTTGAGCTTTCGTTAAATTGTTTGACGGTATTCACGGTGATGTAAAAACCGAGGAGCAGGCCAAGGGTCCAGAGTATGCCCAGGCTCATGTTTAACCAGCGGTTGCTGTACCTGATCCTGAACAAAAGTTTAATGCCGCCGTAGATGAGCAGGAAAACAGGGATGCCCGCCACGATAATAAAGGCCAGCACGCCCATCGCGTAATCGGACGAAGACTCAAAAATAACCGACTTCCATTTTGCTATGTCGGTGTTTGAATCGGCTACCGAAATGCCAAACAGGGAAGTAAGGTAGGCAAAGAGTAAAACTGCGCCGATTAAAAAGATAAACAGTCCGATGAGTCTGCTAACGATGTTGAAAAAAGCGCTGAGAACGGCACCGGCGTTGCTGCGCACACTGTTCGCGTAATCGCCGCTTCTGAACTCGCGGCCGTATTTGTTCACCCTCGCTTTAACATCTTCGGCTTCTTCTTTGAAAGATTTGATGATGTTATTCACGTTGGCTGATTCGCCGCGCATAGCGAATCTTTCGGCGGTGGTTTTGGCGAGTGGGATAATGATCCACAATACCACATACACCCACAGGCTGATACCTCCGAAAAATATAAGCAGGAACATGGCAAGGCGCACCCAAACAGTGTCGATGTTAAAGTAATTGGCCAGGCCACTGCACACACCGCCTATCAACCTTTCTTCAGGATCCCTGAATAAACGGCGCTTGGCCTTTTCCTCGCGGAAAGTATTTTCCTTTTCGCTTTTGTTTTCGTCGTGACTCGTTTCAGCACCGAAATCTTCGGGCTTGCCCATCACGCCTTTCACGTATTCAACATCCATCATTAAGATGACCTGTTTTGAGGTATTTATTTTCTCCTGCAACAGTTCGGCAATGCGTGCCTCGATATCTGCAAGTATTTCGTTTCCACCATCAGTATTGCTAAAATAACCTTTAATAGTTGCCAGGTATTTACTTAAACTGTCGTAAGCATCTTCTTCGATGTGAAAAATAATACCGCTAATGTTTATTGTTACTGTTTTGTTCATTTTTTATCTTTTTAAAGGTTATAGTTTTTTACCAAGTTCAATTGTTTTATTCACTGCCTCTACCAACTCACGCCACGACACCTGCAGGTCTTTAAGGTATTGTTCGCCAATTTCGGTGAGTTTGTAATATTTACGCGGCGGGCCACTTGTGCTCTCTTCCCAGCGGTAACCGAGCAGGCCGGTATTTTTGAGCCGTGTGAGCAAAGGGTATAAGGTGCCCTCCACCACCACTAACTTTGTATCCCTGAGTTTGTCAATAATTTCTGTGGGATAAGCGTCTCCCTGCGAAAGGATAGAAAGGATGCAGAGTTCAAGAACGCCTTTTCTCATTTGCGCCTGCGCACTTACCTTTTCAAATCCATTCTGCGATTTTTCAGTATTCTCTGTGTTTGTCATTCGTTTATCTGTTTAGTTCTTTATTTAATAATTTTAGAGTGTTTTAAAATTCAGCACAACGCTGTGCACCACTTCAGTTGTGAGTTTGGGCAACCTGAGTTTATAAAACTGTTTTTCCACCTCGCGCTTCAAAAGATTATCGTCGGTTTTAGCCAGGGCAAAATTCACTTTGCCGTATGCATCGGTAGTGAACAGCACCTCCACTTTTTTTGATTCGTATGACTTTGGCTCGGCATGAGGCAACAATACCTGGGGAAACCTGAAATAGTTTTTAATCACTTTTTCAGTTTCATTACCGCGAGGGGTTGTGCGCGGCAAAGTTGAAGATACCGACACGAGCGCCGAAAAAATAATGCCCGAAAGCAAAGCAAGTTTTACCGACCGTCCGGCATCGTTAGCCAGAAAGTTCTGTCTGAGGAGTTTAATGAGTGATTTCATAGGATGTAGTTTTTTATTTTTAGTAATATGTATAAGTAGCTATTATGCGATACAAATATAAGTACTTTTCACAGTACCATGCAAAACATAGTACCATAAACCTGAGTTGTTTTTTGTAAGTTATTGATTGTCAATGCAATTATTTTATTCCTTATATTAGAAATTCAAATATCTTTGTGAAAAATTACAATAAATGCACAATTGGTCCGCTGATTTAACAGCTTTGCTTTCTATAAATGGTTTCATAGGTTTAGTCACTTTATCTATTTTAGAGATCATCCTGGGCATTGATAATATCATTTTTATTTCGATAGCCGTAAACAAACTACCCCCTCTGCAGCAAAAAAGGGCGCGTACCATAGGCCTCATGCTGGCACTCATAGTGCGATCTGTCCTTTTACTTTTTATTGGCTGGATAGCAGGTTTAAAAGAAGCGTTGTTTTATGTGGGGCCATATGGCGTGAGTGGTAAGAGCATTATCCTGATTGGCGGAGGTATTTTTTTACTCATTAAAACCTGGCAGGAGATCATGGAAAAAATTTATACCGACGAAGATGAAATAGAAAGGCACACTAAAGGAAAAAACACTTTCAAAGCGGTGATCCTTCAGATCATTATTATTGATTTTATTTTCAGTTTCGACAGCATTCTGGCAGCCGTTGGCGTAAGCGGCATTGTACTGATCATGATAGGCGCAGTGGTGATCAGCATGCTGCTCATGATCCTTTTCAGCGGCTATGTAGCCGAATTCATTAACAAAAACCAGGGGATTAAGATGATCGCCCTCGCCTTTCTGCTTGCCATCGGCGCCATTCTCCTGATCGACGGCCTGCTGGACTGTTATAATTTCAGCGTTCCCGAAAATATGCATCTTGAGCTCAATAAGAACTACGCATACATTGCCCTTGGTTTCGCGCTGCTGGTGGAAGCTTTCAACATGAAGGAAAGAAAGGTAAAAAGGCGCAGGGACATGGATCAGGACAGGAATTAATCCTCGATTGTTTTCACAGCCGTTTCGTCGTATTCTTCGGTGTAGAGCGGTTTATTTTCGCGTGATTGTTTGTAAGAAAAATAATTAAAGCAGTAAAGCATTACAAAAAAAGGAAAGCCGTTGAGAAAATAATGGCCCTGCCTGAAAAGGTTAAGCAGCATCATGATCAGGATGGCATTGCTCACCAGCCAGTGAAAAGTCTCATGAGCGACATCTCTCCTCACATAAAACCTGAAGATAATAAACAAAAAAATGATCACGCCGAACAAACCCGTTTCGGATATCAGCCTTAAAAGCATCGAATTCGCGTCAGCCGAATTGAGGTTGAAGCCCCATACTTTGATATTCTTGGCAATGGAGTATTTATCAAAAGCCACGGGGTGCGAACCAACGCCGGTGCCAAACACAAAATTGGTCCTGAAATTCTGCATCGCAACAACGTAATTATTATAGAGAATAAACGAAGAGCCGTGAGTTTCCCCAACTTTAAATTCCCGCCCCGAAAAGAGCAGCACCAGCCCATCGAGGCGACCTTTAAAATCTGAAACGTTGTTGTAAAGGCTGTTAAATAAAAGCACGGCAGCCGGCACCAGAACGATTACATAACGCACCAAACCAAAATTAGTAGCCAGAAAAATAAAAGTGAGAAAGATGCCGGTTTGCCCGAGGCTTGAGAAAGACAAAATATAAACAACGATAATGACCAGGCTTTGCATACGGGTAAGATAAAAGGTCTCCTTCATCAACATGTTATACACCGAAACAAAGAACGCGGCCGATAAAACCGTGCCTAAATGGGTTGGTTCGGCAAGTATCGAATTGATCCGGATGCCGAAAATACCTCCCGGGGAAACGCCCCATTTATTAAGAAGCCAGTAATAGTCATAACCCTGAACGAACCCTATCTTAAAGGAAATGAACTGAAAAATACCAATGAGCGCGACAAAATAAGAACCCTTTAAATACCAGCTAAAAAGCTTTTCAACGTCGTACTTAAAATCAACGATCACGTAATAATAAAAAAAGTAAGACAAGGTAAGACCGGCGTACACCTTAAAGAACAGGGCCGAGGTGTTATTACCCAAAAAAACGTTGACTATACCTGAAATTAAAAGCGTAAGAAAAATAAAAAAGAGATTGCCGTTAAAGCCGTATTTAATGATAAAGCCCGGCAGCAGTACAATAAAGATGATATACCCAAAATAAAATTCAAATGGCTCCTTAAAAAAAACGTAGGAGTTAATAAAAACCGACAGGTAAATGAAGATCACTATTAAATTATAGCCCCGTTTATTTTGTATGTCTGTTGAATCTAATGCCATTCTTTAAACCAGTTTTGCGCCCCTTTTGAAAATTATATCACGCGCAAATTAGCATATTGTAAAAATGTGGAATTTACCCTGGCATAACACCCTAATTACCCAATAATTACGGATATTAACGAACAATTTTTCAATCCCGGGTAAAAGTTTATTGATTACAAAAATAAATTTTATCTTTGGCTAAAATTACAAATTATTAATCACGCGCCATTAATTTTTAAAGCGTGTACGGCAATATTTTTAACATAATAACAAATAGTAATAAACTAAAAATAAATGAATATTGCAATAATTGGTTTTGGTTATTGGGGACCGAACCTCGTAAGGAACTTTAATTCCGTCACAAATTGTAAGGTAAAGTATGTGTGTGATTTCAGGGCGGAAAGGCTTGCAATTGTCAACAAACAGTATCCTTCCATAGAAACTACCAACGATTTTGAGTTTGTTTTAAAAGACAGTTCTGTTGACGCCGTAGTGATCGCAACGCCGGTTTTTACACACTTTGATCTGGCAAAAAAAGCCCTGCTGGCCGGTAAGAACGTGCTTATTGAAAAACCTATGACCTCAACGTCAGACGAGGCAAAGACCCTTAAAGAACTTGCGGATAAAATGCAGAAGGTGCTTATGGTTGACCATACGTTCCTTTATACCGGAGCCGTTCAGAAAATGAAAGCGCTGATACAGGAGGGCAATATCGGTAAAATCCAGTATTTTGACTCCACCAGGATCAACCTGGGCCTCTTCCAGCCCGACATCAACGTACTCTGGGACTTAGCCATACATGACTTAAGCATTCTCAGTGCA
>JAZKFC010000005.1:88485-98876 GCA_040386615.1 Bacteroidota bacterium | reverse complement strand
CACCGCCTGCACCGCCATCACCGCGACCGCCACCGCCACCATAATAACCGGCGCCGCCGCCGCCACTATGGTCGTTTCCGCCGGTAGAAGTACATGCACCGCCGCCCCCATTCCATCCGCCATTGCCCCCATTGCCACCGGCACCACCGCCGGCGTGCATAGTTCCGGATGCTGATGCGCCCAACGAACTACCATTTGCACCACCGCCTCCATATCCGTAACCGCCGGGAGTACCCCCGCCATAAGTGCCCGCTGTGGCTGCCCCTCCGGCAGTTTGTGTTCCACCCGTAGCCGGCGATCCTGTTGATACACCGCTACCATCTATGGCAGTACCACCAACCAAACCACCACCGCCACCACCAGTGCTGGCTTCTGAAGAAGCACCCGAAGTGGCACCACCACCCGCACCGGCTACAATTATAACCGCAGACGAGCTGACTACATCTGACATACCGCCACCGCCGCCGCCAAGATTACTAGCACCGGAGCCATTACCCCCATGTCCACCCACATATACACTAAATGTCGCTGTAGATGGATTTGTAAAAACACCCGTTGAATAACCACCTTTTCCGCCGGACATTGGAACTGATCCGTTAGTCGCGTCGCCACCATCAGCACCCCAGCACTGTATAGAATAATTACCTGCCGGGAGGCTTATGGTTTGCATACTGCCCGTGTAATTGAACGTTTGTGCGGATGCAGTACCACAAAACACGGTGCACGCAAGTGCAAACAATCCTTGTTTTGCGCCAGATAATAATTTGTAAATATTTCTTTTCATAGTTTGGTGCTTTTAAAGTGAATGAATAATTGCATATAACTTTGTAGAAGGAAAATGTGTTCACTATTATGGTTTTAATTATAGCTGATCAAATTTATACTCTCAAAAATATGATATTTTTTTTATGAACTTAATATTTTAACAGGCCAATTTCTCACCCCGCAATCTTAATAAACACGTAACCTATTAACTTTTAACCGATCTTTATTTTTGAAACTGATAAAGATCATATATTTTTATACAAGCGAACTGTTTTTAAACGATGCATACATTCAAAGATAATTTTTCTCAACAGTCAGACCTTTATGTAAAATACAGGCCGCATTATCCACAAGGCTTATACGCTTACCTGGCATCGCTAACGCTCCATCGCGAACTTGCGTGGGATTGCGGCACTGGCAATGGACAAGCTGCAACCGGTCTTGCCACTTTCTATAAAAGGGTGTTGGCCACCGATCCAAGCAGGCAACAGATCGCCAACTGCCTGTCCTGCGAAAACGTACACTATGCCATTGAAAGATCTGAGAATTGTTCACTGCCGTCTGATTCTGCAGACCTCATAACAATTGCCAACGCGCTGCACTGGTTTGATTTCGAGAAATTTTTTAAGGAAGCAAAAAGGGTTTTGAAAAAAAATGGCGTGATCGCCGCATGGGCCTACGGGCCGCCCAGGATCTCAAAGGAAGTGGACCAGGTAACCGCTCATTTTCACAACATCGTTTTAAATGATTACTGGCGGCCTGAGAACAGGCTGGTTGAACAAGAGTACCGCACAATCCCTTTTCCATTTGAATTAATAACAAGCCCGGTGTTTTTTTCAGAAAAAGAAATGCGCCTTGAAGATTTTATCGGCTTTTTGAATACCTGGTCGGCCACGCAACGTTTTATTAACGAGAACAACTACAACCCCATCGATGAAATATTGCCTGCGCTGACAAATGCCTGGAACAATGATCACACAAAAAATGCGCGCTGGCACCTGGTTCTAAAAACGGGCAGGCTGCCCTAGCAATTGTTCTCCGCCAAAGCATATCCAAAGGCGTTTATAAAAAAACTTTTTTTTTGGTGATATATTTATAAAATCCTACACTTATTGATATCATGATAGCAGAACAAACAAAATTGACAACAAGAGAGGACCTTTTCATCCATTTGTATGAAAGCGCTTTCCCAAAAGTGGCGGGATGGATGCATCAAAGAGGCGGCACACTGGAAGAAGCAAAGGATATTTTCCAGGATGCGCTGGTTATTTATTATGAAAAAAAGACCGGATCGGGATTTTCTCCGGACACAGGTGACGTGCAATATGTCAACGGCATTGCCAGGCACCTCTGGTACAAAAAATTCAGCGAGAATAAAAACCAAACGTCCCTGAACCCGCATACCCAGTTAAAAGTCGTGGAAGAAGAACCCACCATCTCTGAAAACCTACTGAAATTTGTTGAAGCTTCCGGTAAAAAATGCCTTGAACTGCTCACCTCATTTTATTATGATCACATGAACATGAAGGATCTTGCGTTGAAATTTGGTTTTTCGGGAGAGCGCTCGGCCACTGCCCAGAAGTACAAATGCCTTGAGAAAGTGAGAACAGCCATCAGGGAGAAATCACTCAATAAAGAAGATTTTTATGAATGAAACACAATTAATAGAAAACTACCTTTTCGACCGGCTTTCGCCTGAAGATAAACTGCTAATGGATGCCAGGCTGCTGGTAAACAATGAACTCCGCGAAAAGATCCTCTGGCAAAACCAAAGTTACCAACTCGTGAACCAGCATGGACGAAAAAAACTAAGGGAAGAAATTGAAGCACTTAGCACGAAAATATTTTCTGAACAAAAATTCAGCTCACTAAGAAAAAAAATATTTCAAATCTTTAATAAAGACCTATGATCTCACCAGGATTAAAAGACATCATCGACGAAAAGATCCTCAACAACCGCAAAGTTTTTTTATGGGGGCAGGTCGACGACGATTCAGCCAAACATGTCATCGAACGTTTGTTGTACCTGGAGCTCAGAGACAATGAAAAAGAGATCCAACTGATCATTAACAGCCCGGGTGGTTATGTTACTTCCGGCATGGCCATCTACGACACCATCCAATCCCTTCAGAGTCCGGTTTCCACAATTTGCAGTGGCTTTGCGGCTTCCATGGCTTCCATCCTTTTATCGGCAGGCGCCAAAGGCAGGCGATTTGTTTTAAAACACGGCCGCGTTATGATCCATCAACCCAGTGGGGGTACAGGAGGAAACGCTGCCAATATCGAGATCCAGGCTGCCGAACTCATCAAAACCAAAGAACTGGGAGCAAAACTACTGGCAGAAAACTGCGGGCATTCTATAGACAAGATCATGAAAGACTTTAACCGCGATTATTTTATGAATGCGGATGAATCGGTTAATTATGGAATTGTGGATGGGATTTTGAACCGACTGGTGGAGGCG
Source organism: Bacteroidota bacterium (assembly GCA_040386615.1). Lineage (GTDB taxonomy): Bacteria > Bacteroidota > Bacteroidia > B-17B0 > Aurantibacillaceae > Aurantibacillus. The sequence goes on along the minus strand of JAZKFC010000005.1, from coordinate 95,647 downwards.
GCGTAAAAGCATCAAGTTCTTCTGAGATAGAAAATTAATCCCTGCGTAAGAAACATGCTATGATTTTTAATACAATTAGAGTTCCGAAATCGAGAAAAAATTACCGTCATCCCGCTAAAACGTTACAACATACTTGAAATGGTGAATCATTCGTTTCGATTATCAAACGGTTCAATCAGCTGTGAAATCGAAGATCGACCAATAATTATCCTTGATATTCCGGACGAAAGTGAAACATACCTGGAAAATAAAACGGGTGCCGCTTGCTGCTTGAGATAGCCGGAGTTCTTTTTGGACTTTCAAACATTTTTTATACTTTTAATATGTTTCTCTTGAGTTCCCGCCAATTATTGTTCCTGCATTAATCACCCATTAATTCAAAACAAAAATGAAAAATCCAACAGTATTCATCCCGGCAGTTGCCTTTGCGCTGTTGCTTAGCTCCTGTTCAAACAAGGAGAGCAGCAACAATTCTGGTGCAAATCAGAATGACACTATTAAAGAAACATTTTCAATAACGAACCTTGTAGGGGAGGTCAAAACCTTACCAGATACAATTATGGAATACCTTCACAAACAACACCATTCGCACAAGGTGCTTGAAAGAAGGATGGTTCCTCCAGGTTTCGAGACGCCCACGATGAAATACTGGAAAGATTATGTGAAAAAGGTGGAGGATCTGCCGGTGATTAATCCCGGACCCGGTGAGTACGTTCACGTGATGGAAGGCCAAAAAAACGGGTACAGGAACCTCGTGATAGGTATTACTGAGACATTTCCTGGTGGTGCGCCGCCCATGCATACACATGAGGGTGAAGAATCTCATGTTCTCCTTGAAGGAGAGATCTTGTATGCCCTGGGAGACACAATGTTTACCGTTAAAGCACCTTATATAGTTAACATTCCTCCCATGGTGCCCCACGCATTTAAAAACATTGGAAAAAAAACAGCCAACCTTGTTGTGATCTTTCCAACCAATATATGGAAATACGATGTTGTTGATTATTTCCCTTTTGATAAAAAGGAACATGAACACGGGCACGAACACAAATAAAGACCAACCATAAAACAGCCCCGATAATTATCAGCACGTTTAGGACAATTAAAAAATGAGCACTATACCCTTCCGGAACATCGACTGGACACACATAGAAAAAGTAGAATACAAAGGAGAAACAGGCACCTCGTTTTGGCAAACCATTCAGCTTGGTGGCCTGAGGTTGCGCCTGGTTGAATATTCTACCGGATACCTCGCTGATCATTGGTGCCAGAAAGGACATGTGGTGCATTGCCTGGACGGTGACCTGGTCACAGAAATGGAAAACGGAGATAATTTTAACTTGTCGAAAGGCATGAGTTATGTTGTTTCAGATGGCATGAGCTCCCACCGGTCGAACTCACAAAACGGCGCCCTTTTGCTTATCGTTGACGGAGATTTTCTGAAAGAAACGTCCGCCTGATGAGGATTGCTTAATTTTTTTGCCGCCGGTATTTTTTGAATTATATTTGAATTCATCTATGAAAAAAACACTGCTCATCATTTTGCTCGTGCTTAACCTTGTGGTACTGCTTGGTCAACTCTGGCCCGAAGGTGCTCCGCCCTTCGCAAGAATAGTTAATATTATTTTCCTGATCGCTACGCTGATCTATTTTGTAGCCGCACTTATCGGTAAAAAATCCGGTTAATTATTATACAATTTAAAACCCCAATCGTGATATGAACTGGATGGATTTTTTAATTGGCCTCTGCCTGATGAACGCCATGCCGCATTTTATATTGGGTGTGTGGAAGGGGAAAATGCTCAGTGGCTTTGGCGTGGGCAATACACAGAACATTGTATGGGGCCTGTTCAACTTTGTTATTTCCATTGGACTTTTTATTTTTAAATACGGCTTCAATGGTCTTGTAGAGAACCAGATCTATTCGGGCGCTGTTTTTATACTCATCACTTTTTTTATCACCTCTGCGTTCTGGCACAGGTATTTTTACAAATAATACCAAATCCAAATATAATTTTGCCCAAAGGCAAATTATATTTGGGTGTGCAGAAAGTGCGCAGGTCCCGATAACCATCGGGAGTAAATGCCGATCCATAAAAACAAATGGTCCAAAAACGTCATGTAAGATTTGGACTATATTGTTTTTGGAATCGGTATAAGCGCGTGCCTTATGTTTTCGCCAACATGGTGCACGCTAACACTTAAATATTAAATTTGCTACTATGAAAAAAAGAGTCAATGCAGTCGTCTTCATTTTTTTTGCGTTTTTTTCAGCCGCTTTATTTTCACAAGCACCATTTGTTTTGGTTTTAGGTGTGGCGCAGGACGGCGGTTACCCACATGCCGGCTGCGAAAAAGAATGTTGTAGTGCAGCATGGAAGGCCGATTCGTTGAAACGCTTTGTGGTATCACTTGCACTGGTTGACCCATTGTCTAAAAAATGGTGGCTGTTTGAAGCGAGTCCCGATCTTAGGGAACAATTGCATTATTTTAAAACCCTTACCAAAAACGCTTATAAGGATTTACCGGAAGGTATTTTTATAACGCATGCACACATAGGGCACTATACCGGCCTGATGCAACTTGGCAGGGAAGTAATGAACAGCAAAGGAATGCCTGTGTATGTCCTGCCAAAATTAAAACGCTTCCTTGAGGAAAATGGTCCCTGGAGCCAGCTCGTGAGTTTAAACAACATTGCACTGACAGCGCTTGACACTTCTAAAACACTCGAAATAGGCAAAAACATGCTGATCAGCACCTTTGTGGTGCCGCACCGGGACGAATTTTCGGAAACAGCAGGATTTAAAATTACTGCCGGTGAAATGAAATATTTATTTATTCCAGACATCGACAAGTGGCAAAAGTGGCATCAAAAAATTGTTGAGGAAGTAAAAAAAGTAAACTTCGCATTTATAGATGGTACCTTTAATGAGATCACCGAATTAAAGAACCGCGACATCTCAGAAGTGCCCCACCCTTTTGTCTCAGAAACAATTGAACTATTTAACAGTCAGAACATGGCTACAAAATCAAAGCTGCATTTCATTCACTTTAACCATACCAACAAAATTTTATGGGATAAAAACACCATGCAAAAATTAAAGCAACAGGGCTTTAACCTGGCACAACAAGGCACAAGCTATTAAAGACTAAAATATGAACAATACAGAAAAACAACATAGCGCCAATGAGGGCCAGTTCGCGGAGATCGCTAAACAGCTCAGGCAGCCACAGGGCGACTATGCCAAAGAAGTTGGTGAAAGAATGAACGAAGGCAATTTGCAGATGAATTTGTACACCATCGAAAAATTAAATATCAACCCCAGCGACCGCGTTCTTGAAATTGGCATGGGCAACGGCTTTTTCGTTAAAAATATTTTAGGGAAGAATGAATCGGTAGCTTACACTGGCTGCGATTTTTCTGAGGCCATGGTGCGTGAAGCGGGTACCCGCAATGAAGAATATTTGAAAAATAAAAGGGCGGGCTTTTTTCTGGCTAATGCTGAGCACTTGTCATTCCCAGATAATAGCTTCAACAAAATATTTACGGTGAATACCATTTATTTCTGGGATCAACCTGAGGCTGTGCTGAAAGAACTCGGGCGGGTATTGACCCCAGAGGGTGTCCTGCTGATCGCCCTCCGACCCAAATCGGTGATGGATCATTTCCCGATGACCAAATTCGGATTCAACACTTTTTCAGCCAAAGATGTATCAGCCTTGCTTGGGCAAAATGGCTTTAAGGTAATTGAGATTACCGAAAAGGAAGAAGAACCCCTTGAATTTTTTGGTGAAAAACTGAAAAATGAATTTATGATCGTTTGCGCAAAAAAAGTATAAGAGCTTATTACCCGACATTTTATCAAAACAAAATGAATCCTGTTATCAAAAATCTGCCCGAAAAAAAACTAGTGGGCAAGCGACTACCAATGTCATTAGCAGCCAACAGAACTATGGAGCTCTTTAAAAGTTTCATGCCGGTACGAAATGAAATCAAAAACAGCACCGGCACAGACCTCTTTGCGCTGAGGCTATATGACAATAATTACAGTTTCAAAAGTATTGATTTAAACGCGGTCTTCGAAAAATGGGCTGCACTGGAAGTGAACGATTTTGCCCAGGTACCCGAGGGAATGGAGAGTTTAACTCTGGAATCAGGACTGTATGCTGTGTTTCATTATAAAGGATTAAATACTGACCCGCAAATTTTCAGGTATATTTTCGGTGAATGGCTGCCTGACTCTCAATACGAGATCGATCAGAGGCCGCACTTCGAGCTGCTGGGTGAAAAATATAAGAACGGTGATCCTGAAAGCGAAGAAGAGATCTGGCTGCCCATAAAACCAAAATAGATTTTTTGCTTACCTTAGAAAAAAGAAAAGCGCTTAAAAATTAATTTATGAAAAACCAGGCCATTATCATTACAGTTATCCTGCTGATCTTATCTATAGGAAACTATTTCAGGATCTCGGGGCAAAGCAATACAAGAACCGTTGAGTTTGTTTCCGTCCTGGCGATTGGCGCCTTCGCCGGCATCCTTATCCAAAGGCTTGCCACGCATTATAAACAGAAAAACAAAGATTAAATACTTTTGCCGATCCCGGAATGAAGATCAGTGACATTGCAAAAATACGTCTTGCCAACCATGGACTTACCGGCGACAAATTTAAATCCCTGGCGGAGTGTGTCGGCCAGCTTGGTGCCATGCAGGCCCAGGACCTGAACATGGCTAAATGGGCACTTGGCATCAGGGTAAAAAACATTACTGAAACACAGGTTAACAACGCAATCGATAAAGGTGAAATTCTCAGGACCCATGTATTAAGACCCACCTGGCACCTGGTGTCGCCAAAAAACATTTACTGGATGCTGGCATTAACGGCCCCCCGCATCAGGGCCACGATGAAATCAAGGGACAAACAATTGGGGCTTACGGAAAAAATCTTCGCAAAAAGCAATTCAGTGATTGAAAAAGCTTTTGAAAAAGAGGATGACCTCACCCGTGATGATTTGATCGCGGCACTCACAAAAGCCAGGATCGCTACCAACGAAAACAGGGCTTCGCATCTCTTTGTTCATGCCGAATTAAACGGACTGCTTTGCAGTGGCAAGTCAAAAGCCCTCAAAAGCACCTTCGCCCTGCTCGAAAAAAGAGTAAAAAAACCAAATACAATTTCAAAAGAAGAAGCCCTGGCAAAACTGGCCGGACTTTACTTTAAAAGTCATGCTCCCGCCAGCCTCCCTGACTTCACCTGGTGGTCGGGATTATCGCCGGTAGATTCAAAAATTGCAGTGGAAAGCATCAGGAAAGATCTTGAAGAACTAAAGTTAGGCGAACAAACACTTTTTACCTTTGGATCTGTTATCCTACCCCGGAACAAAAAAGAAACGATTCATTTATTGCCTGGCTTTGACGAACTGGTGATCAGTTATAAAGACCGGAGCGCCGCCATCACGCCAGATCACAACAAAAGGGCCATCTCCATTAATGGTATCTTTAATCCAACTTTAATGGTTAATGGTCATGTTGTAGGCACCTGGAAGCGCAGTATCGTAAAGGATAAAGTGTTTATCACACCAGAGTTTTTCGCTAAACCCGGAAGCGATTTAAAGGAGCAGATAAAAAAAGCCGCGGAGGATTACGGTCGCTTTTTGAATAAAGAAGCGAAGGTAGCAGGCATTGAATAGGCAGCTGTGCTTTCTCTATAGCTCTATGCACTGTTAACTTTATGGTGATCTCGCATTGTTTGCCTCCTGAACAAAATTTATTAGTTTTACTTAAAACCAAATTTATTATGCGTTATCCTGTTGTTGATCTTCATTGTGACCTGCTCTCATATCTCGAAGCCAGGCCGGGCGCAGACCCCGAACAAAAAGGAGAGATAGGCTGTAACTTCAGTGACCTCGAAGCGGGAGGTATAAAGCTGCAGGTGATGGCCATTTATACGGCTACTGAAAAAGGCAGTGCACAGATCGGACTAAATCAAAGCAGGATCTTTCAAAACCTCATTTCGAAATACGATCAACGCCTTTCTCTGTTAACTGAACCCGGGGCGTTAAAAAGTGTTTCATCAGGTGCGAAGTGGCAAGTGATAGCTGCAATAGAAAACGCCTCTGGATTTTGCGAAGAACACGAGCCCCTGATGGATGGCTTCAAACGCCTGGAAGAGATCATCTCTCAAACAGGGCAGATTCTGTATATTGGCCTCACCCATCACGGTGAAAACAGGTTTGGCGGCGGCAACACAACCAAAACCGGCCTCAAGCCAGACGGTAAAATATTGTTGGATTACCTGCATGGAAAAAAAATCGCACTGGACCTTTCGCACACCAGCGATGCGCTGGCTTACGAAATATTCAATCACCTTTCAAAACACGATCTTGATATTCCCGTGATTGCCAGCCACTCCAATTACAGGAAAGTGTTTGATCACCCACGCAACCTGCCTGATGATATTGCCAAAGAAATTATCAAACGAAAAGGCCTGATCGGAGTGAACTTTCTCAGGGCCTTTTTAAACAATGACGACCCCAACGCCATCTACGACCACATCCAATACGGTATTAGCCTCGGCGGAGAAAAGGCAATTTGTTTTGGTGCTGATTATTTTTACACGGGCAAACATCCCGACCAAACGCGTGTACCTTTTTACTTTAAAGAAGTTGAAAACGCTTCGTGTTACCCTTTCATTTTAGAGCGCCTGCACAAAGTGCTTTCAGAAAAGCAGTTGCAGGGTCTCAGCCATGGAAATGCATTCGATTTTATTTCGCGGATCCGTGCTACTTAAATTCGCGTTTATTCCCGGATCGTCTTCAAAAAACAGATCATTCCACCATCAGTTTCTTGGTTTCAGCCGAGTGATTGGTGCTGATGATCACGGTGTACTGGCCTTTGGCTAAACCAGTGGTGCTGATGGCCATACTGTTCGTGCCCGTTGTGGATTGAAGAGCAACAATTTCCCTCACGAGTTTCCCGGTGATGTCAATGACCCGCAACGTAACTTTTTCAGGGGACAACAGGTTGTACTGAATGCTAACCGCTCCATTTGAAGGATTTGGAAATAATGAAATATGTGAAAGTTGCGACTGTGTTTCTCTTATGCCAACATTAATGGGAGGTTGAACTACCGCCACGGTACCGGAAAAGGCCAGGTTGTCGACC
>JAZKFC010000005.1:13209-88475 GCA_040386615.1 Bacteroidota bacterium | reverse complement strand
GATCATACAGCTGTCGGGGTAGTTTAATGAATCTTTGTAAGTAAGGCTTTGTGAAAAATTGGCCCAACTCATGGCCATGCCCACAAGGGTTTGTGAACCAAAAGCAATGGTATCTCTTTTATTTTGCGTCGCGTTCCATTTTGTGAGCATGGCCATTACCGATCCCTGGCTGGTGCCAAAGATCATGTGCTGCCATTTTCCGCCAAAGGAAGCTGGTCGTTGCGTAAAAGGCACACCTGCCACCGGTTTTTTGGTAAGGGTGTCTAACTTCCCCAACACCGCGATACCCGGCACTACCGATCCATTAATGGTTTTGGAAGTGAGTTGAAGATAAGCGCTGCCCGGATTGCCGGGCGTACCTTTTGATGCTGTAAACAAAGCATAATAAGCCGTCGAAAAATTCATTGTTTTCCAATTGTCAGGCACATCGTAACTGCCCATGCTGGTCCAGTTCTCAAAACCGCCATTGGGGATCTGCGCAAAAAAAGAACCCGCTGAAAGTAATAAGATCAGGCAGGTGAAACGTAATTTTATTTTCATGGTTTTAGTCTTAAATAATAAATATAAACAATTACCGGCATTTTTACAATCGAAGCGCAACATTCTTTTGATTGAGATTTTAAAGGGATTCGTGTTTTTAGTGAAGGGTTTAAGGTTTAAAGGGTTCAAGGTTCAAATCCCACTTATTATGAACTTATGTACCTTAGGTATTTAATTTCACGCCGGATTTTCGAATGAACTTTTAACTCCCCCACGTGTACAGCTTAAAAATACGTGGTCATTTACCGAAATTAAACTATGAAAAACCCATATCATATCAGTCTACGGGAACAGAAAATGATCGTCAAAAAATTATTCGCGATCATCTTTACATCGATCATTCTTATAAACCTTTTAAACTGCAGCAATGATAAGCAGGCGGAGGCAGCCGGGGATAACACAGAGACGGATACCGGTCCTTTCGTAGTACCTGATTCCATCAATACTGCCCTGCTCATTGCCATGTTTGATGAAAATGATCCCCCGGGTCACAGCATCCTGTTATATGCTGATACCAACAGGAAGACCGCTAAAAAAATAAAATACAATGGCGATAAAACTGTGTTGGTTGAAAGCCTCAGCTTAAGCAATTACCGCGAATTGAGATCGAACACCACCAATTCTGTTTATCTCATCAAAGACAAATCGGTCACCTGGATCCAGGGTGGACCGCAAACAGTTTCAGGAGGCGTCACCGTCAACAACATTGCCACCGTAACCGAACACAGGAGAACCGACACGCATTTAAGGGAATACGACATTGTGATAAAACAGTAATTCGTGGTGGTTGCTTTTAATAATGTTGAAGTATTCTAAAATAGTCTAACTTTGTTTTAACAGACCTAAGCAACACGGAAATAATTTTTATTAAAAAATCACAATGAAAAAAATTCTGCCCTGCCTCCTTTCACTGTTTGCGCTTACAGCGAATTCGCAGGACATCAGGTCGGCCTACATCCGTACAAAAATTGTTTCAGGCTTTACACAGTCCATCACCGTCACACTTTTCACCGACGGTGCGTTGACCATCAACAGACCGGGCATTCCCGTTTTTTTTGGAGATGGCAATTCAGGCACCTTAACGCTGAACTCTACCTCAGGTTCGGGAACAGTGAAAAAAGTTTATTCAGGCATACACACTTACACGGGCAACGGCTCATACCTGATCTCGTTCCAGGATACCTTCCGCGTGGCAGGCATCAAAAATATCAGCAACTCACAAACCCAGCCCATTTACACCGAAGCCCTGATCGTATTCGGCAATATTTCCCCGCAAAACACCTCTCCGCTGATTTTAAACGAGCCACTAAATTTCGGTGTGAGCAGTTCGCAGTTTTTTTATAACCCTGCCTATACCGATACTGATGGCGACAGTTTATCCTACACCCTGGTCAGTTGTTACGGTGCAGGATATTATCAGCCAGGAAACGTGACTATCAACAGTTCAGGACTTTTCAGTTTTTACTCCGACACTGTGGGACTATACGCTTTTTCTATTGTAGCTAAAGAATGGAGGAAAAACACAAGTGGCATCTATAAGGTAATCGGTTCAACGCAAATGGATTTTGTATTGGACCTCGCCGGCGCAAACGGAATAAAAGCCACAAAGGACAAAGATCTTAACTTATCACTTTATCCAAACCCCGTTTCTGATGAGTTCACGCTTATTTGCGACGAAAAAGATTACGGCAATTTTTCAATTGAAATTATCAATGCTGCCGGACAAATTGTTTTGACACAGGCCAATAACAAAAATATTGATGTCGCTAACCTGCCCAAAGGTCTATACCTGCTAAAAGTGTCTGGAACCTACAACCCGCATGGCATTGCCAGGTTCATCAAACAGTAATTACTCCTAAGGAAAAGTAACTCCTTTGTATTTGGTCACTTCAACCTGCGGAATGTTGGATCCATAGGTGCTGTTAATAGCTTTAATAAATTCGTTGGCCAGCAGGGCATTGCCTATGGGCGTGAGATGAATACCATCCAGCGAGAACGCGCCCCCGCTCACAAAGGTGGTGTTGATCGTAACTCCATTGTAGAGAATTCCCTTTTTGCATTTCGCCATAAACGCGTTCACATCCACAAAGGCAAATCCTTTTTCATCGGCCACCGCCTTCAGTTTATTATTATAACTGTGGATGGCGCCCTGTATTTTGGCTATCTCTGCTTCATCGAGCACGTGCCTGTTGTGGAACGCGGCTACCGATCCAAGGCCAAAACACTTGATTGAATCCTGAGGTGTTGATAGCAGTACCAATTCACCTTGTTTCATTTTGCGGATGTTGAAAAAAGCCGGAAGGCTCTTGTCATGCACCAAAAAGGGGTTGTTTCCCGGCGTAAATTTCAGCCCCACGGTGGCGTAAACTGGAATAGCGTTTAGGGCAGCGGCTTTGGCTGAATCAAGGAGCAAACCGTTATAAGGCACAAGAGTGAAATACGGCAGGTTGGTGATATCGGGGATATTGGCGATAACACCTTTTGCGCCATTGGCCGAAAGGGTTGAGATGATCAGGTCGATAGTAGCGTCGAACCCTGTGCCGGGAGCTCCTCCTGAAGGAGTAACAGAATCAGCGGCGCCACCCGCCAGTGCGTAACTCAGCACATCGTTATTGCCAATGAACAAAGAAAAGAAGGTTGGTTTTTGAGCTGCCGCTTTTGCAAGCATGGAAGCATTTCCATATTCAGACACCTCAAGGATGCGCGTAAAAAACGGATTGTACTTTCCAAGACCATTGGCTGGATTTCCATAACCGGGATAAATCGACGTAATGGCCTTTGCGCCGGGCATGCCCATGTTATTGAAAGGTCCCTCAGTGGCAATGCCGCCCAGCGCATTAAAATCACCGGGACCAGTTTTAGGGGAAAGACTGGTGACATTGTTGCAATCGGTAACCAGGCCGAGCGCATACCGGGAGTTGCCTGCGCCACCATAACCCACCGAACTCATAGGCATGAGCGGTTGTTTGAATTCGCCGCCGCCTATCAATTCAAATTGTTGGGCCAGGAGGTTGGGGTAAGAAACCATTTGCGCGTCATAATACAAAGCGCCGTCGGCATATCCCGAAGTAATTGAGTTACCAAACGCGACATACTTCGACACGTCGAGTTTGCCCGCGTCAACAGCCGGTGCGTCAAGCTTTGGTTTGCACGAAAACAAAACAAATACTGATAAAGCAAATACTGAAATTTTAAATGATCTGTGTTGCATCCTGCGTTGGTTTAAAAGTTATAAAATACTGAAATACCCGGTACTGTCACGTTGGTTTTATAGGTACCGTTGATATTTGTTTCTATGTTGTTGCCGGAACGTTTGAACGTGGTAAATAAAAATGACGCGTTCAGTCCGAAGTTCTTTGTGACAAGGTAGCCAAGGCCCAGGGTAAAATTGATCCTGTCCGCATCAGGTGTTTCAGGTGTTACATAACCATCCTGCACGGGCGAAAGTGCATAAGCGCAACCAATGCGCGCTGAGAATTTAGAATTAACATTGTATTGAGCGCCGAGGCGGAAGGCCACAGTATTTTCGTAATTGCGTGCTGATTTGGTGTCGGACAACACGCTGGTATTGGTTGCATAATCAAAAGCAAGTGTGTCGTAGGCTTTCCATCCTACATAATTTACATCCAGCGCTAAAGTCAGTTGATCATTTGGTTTAAAGGCGAAGCCAATGGTAGCAACCTGTGGCAATGGCAATTCAGAAGTGAAACGCCCATTCGGGAAACTGGTTCCGAGCACAAAAGGAACTTTAAACGTCGCATCTCCTGCATCGATTTTCATATTTACCTGCGAACGGTAGCTAAGTCCGATGGAGAATTTTTTAACGGGCTGATAATAGATGCCGGCGTTAAAACCAAAGCCCTGCGCGGTTCCTTTTAATTCAGCATGACCATAATTACCCGCCGCGTCCACCACAGGCAGGTCACGTTGCAGGTTCACCTGACCACTCGCGGCGATAAGCCCGAGACCTATGCCTATTTTTTCGTTTATTTTATAACTCACTGTTGGCTGAAGAAAAACCGTTCTGAGCTGAAGGCGTGTTAATACAAAACGACCTGCCCAACCGTCCTCCCACTCCACCGTGCTGCCAAAAGGCGTATAAATAGCCAGGCCCAATTTTAATTTACTGCTGTCCTTCACTTCAAACGTGCCATAAACAGCAAAAGGAAAACTCACCGGGGAGTTGGTTGTATAACTTTGATTGGTGTTTTTATCCAAAAAAATGCCTTTTGAGATCGTTGGACTTACACCCACATTAGCCGAATTCCCGCGAAGGAATGAAGCGCCTCCCGGGTTAAAAAACAAAGTAGCTGCATCGGCGATGTAGCCCGTTCCCGCTCCACCCATGCCCTGCTGCACCTGGCCCTGCAGGTTCACCTGGTAACCCTGGGCACTTGACATAAACGGACCTGCGATACTTAGAGCGGTTATCAGTTTAAATAGTTTTATCATGTTATTGTTTTGCTTTTTATTTCATTTGAATTGGTTACTTAAGATCGGGGACTTTAAACCAGGTTTGTGTTCTTCCTATCAGCGAGATGCCGATATATCCCCGCAGATCGAGCTTACCGTCGCGGTATTTAATCACACAGCTGTATGTTTTTCCGTTGAGGGGATCATAAATGGTTCCGTCGTTCCATTCTCCATCATCAAATACAAAATTCTTCAGCAATTTCAGTCCCATTAATGGCATCATTTTGCTGGCCTTGTCGGGATTATTTTTATCCACTTTAGGTTTGCCCGTCTCATCATTTGGATTTTTAAGCCAGGTAATCCGGCCATTGTATTTATCACCTTCCCGCGAGATATAAACTTTGGCGGTGCCGCTAGCGGTAAGCCAGGTACCAACAATAATATCTCTGTTCACTTGTGAAAAAACAGGACTGAGTCCTAAAAATAAAAGCAGTAGTGTAAGTGTTTTTTTCATGTTATGTAGTAAATTCTAAATTACGTAAATATACTTCATTCGTGGCAGTAGCACACAATTCTCCCCTGGTATCAAAAATTTCTATAGGATAAGCCTTTACAAACTTTCCCTCACGCTTTAAAGCGTTTCCCATTTCTTCAAGCATCTCTTCGCTAATTCGGATGGTATAATACAGGTCTGTTCTGCCTGGCTTCAGGTAACAGATCTGGGCGCTTTTTAACCACACGGTGACTTTAAATTTCCTGCGCTGCATGATCTGCCCGAACAGCAAAGCATAAAAGGGATCGGCCGCTGAAAAAATCGTGCCCCCGTAGATGGAGTTGCCTAAGTTGGTAGTGAAAAGACAACGGTTGATCTTAATATCCACGCCCTTAAAATCCTTATGGATCTTTTTCACCCAGATGCGCTGAAAGAGCAAAGGAGGATAAAGACACATGGCCCACTTTAATGTATTTTCAGAAATGATCATTTTGCCTAAGCGGATATTTATACTTTCATCTTAACACGCTGCCAGGCTTTGATCTGCCAATTGATCAAACCCGTACAGATATGGTTTTTGTCGCTGTCGTAAACTTCAACGGTAAATTCGTGAAAGATCGCCTCCTGTAGTTTGAGGGGTTCCATAAAATTTGTCTGCACTTCCTGTTTACCCAGTTTAAAATTTACATGTACATCCTTTTTTGCCTGGTAATGATAGGTCATGTGAATGTTCTTTAATATGATGCGGTAATCTTTTGGCGACAAATGCAGCAATAACGACAAACCCGATGCGTATTCACAAAGAGTGGCCAGCAAACAGGCATGCATGCCTTTGATGTGATTGTGATTGTAACTTTTATTGACCGCACCTATGGTTATGGACTCATCGCCGATCTCAAGTACTTTTAAACGGTGAGGTTTATTGAATGGCACAGTTCTGAGCAGCAGCTTATTCAGCACCCAAAGATAAAAGGCAGAGTGCCTTGCTTTTTGAACAAGCGCGTTGAGTTGGTCCATGGCCTAAAATAACCCGTTTACATAATCAATATATTTTTGCTGCGCGTCTTCCCTGGTCATTCCCTTTTTAGCGTTCCAGGCGTTGTACTTGGCCGCTGCCACAAAATCAAACATGGCCGGCTTGTCGGCGTTAATATCGCCAATAGTAGCTTGTTTGTTTAAGGCGTAGAGCTCGAGCATCTTTTCGTTGGAAGGCTTTTCAGGAAGGTCGAGCACGCGTTTTTTAGCCTCTTCAAATTTATTTTCCAGGTCTGTCATCGTTATTTTTTTTACTTTTTTTCTAAAACGGTTTCTTCAATAAAATCGTCGCTTTTGGGAATATGCATAAATTTAGATGCCCACTCGGCCGGAAGAGCGGCCAGCCTGCGCGCTTTCATATCTATCCAGGCGCCATCCACATTAATAACAGCCGCCTTAATGCCGTCGCCCCGGTACAGTTCCTGCCTGAACGACCACCGCGAACCGTCGCTGCGGCCTTTGGTCATTTCGCAGGTAACCCGTACCATGTCATTGGGGCGTACCTCCCGCATATAGATCAATTCTTCCCTGAAAAGGATAGGTCCGATCTGCAAAGCTTCAAGCGCTGTAGCGTTGAAGCCCAGTTTTTCCAACACACCAAGCCTGGCCTGGGCCGCAAAATCAGCGTAAGCCGAATGCCGTAAATGCACATTGGCGTCGATCTGCGACCACATTACCTGCCCTTCAAAAAAAACGTTTTTCATAATTATTTTGTTCCAATGTTTGGTGGTCTCGACTACGCTCGACCTGACATTCGACTACGCTCCTTCGGTCGCCATGTGCCTACGCTGAAGTTTCAGCGCAAGCGTGGCTCCCACGCTGAAGCTACAGCGAAAGCATGAGGCTTGCCGCAGGCGCGGCGACCTGACATTCGGCTACGCTCCTTCGGTCGCCGCAGGTTAAGTCACCTGACCCATCCGCTTTATTTCTTTTTTTTTAAAAACAATATTTATTTTCCTCGATTAATTTCTGTGCTACTACCTGTCTTGCTGCCTTGGCGTTAAAGGGATCCTGTTTGGTATAACGTTTTAAACCAATGAGCATCATCCTTAGTTCATCGCCTTCTCCAAAGCTGTTCAGTGCTTCCTTGCCTGCCACCCATATTTTATCGCAGGCCGAGTTCAAATACGAACGCATCATATTTAACTGCGCATTGCAGGCTTCTTCCCCGCGCATGCCCACCAGTTTTTCAACGCGTAACAAGGTCGATTCAGCCACATAAGTTTCAATCATCATGTCGGCAATATTCATAATCACTTCCTGTTCTTTGCTCATGGTGGCCATTAACTTTTGAACCGCTGCGCCCGCAGTAAGCATGATGGCTTTTTTGAAATTGGTAACCAGTTTTTTCTCATAAGCAAACAGGGTATCATCCGCTTCCACAAATTCAGGAATACCTACCAGTTCGGCAGCCACTTTCTGTGCCGGGCCCATCAAATCCAATTCTCCTTTCATGGCACGTTTCAGGATCATGTCAACAATCAAAAGCCTGTTGATCTCATTGGTACCCTCAAAAATCCTGTTGATGCGGGAATCACGGTAGATGCGGTCCATAGGCGCTTCGGCGCTATAGCCCATTCCTCCATATATCTGAACGCCTTCATCAGCCACGTAATCCAGAGTTTCTGAACCATGCACTTTTAGAATCGCGGCTTCAACGGCGAACTGTTCAATGCCTTTCAATTTAGCCTTGGCTTCATCCATACCTCCTTCTATGAGCGCGTGAATGGCGTCTTCAATATTCTGAGAGCAACGGTATGTAGCGCTTTCACTTGCAAAAATCCTGATGGCCTGCTCGGCGAGTTTGTAACGAATAGCGCCGTATTTGGAGATTGGCCTTTCAAACTGGATGCGTTCATTGGCGTATTGTATGGATTGTGTGCTGGTGCGCTTTGACCCGCCAATAGCGGCGCCGGCCAATTTAATACGTCCTATATTCAAAATGTTTACCGCGATCTTAAATCCATTCTCCCTGTCGCTCAGCAAATTTTCAACGGGTACCTTGCACTCATTAAAAAATACCTGGCGCGTAGAACTTCCTTTTATCCCCATTTTGTGCTCTTCGGGGTTCAGTGAAATGCCACCAAAGGTTTTTTCCACGATAAAGGCAGACAGATTTTTGTCGTCGCCTATCTTTGCGAATACGGTGAAAATATCAGCGAAACCACCATTGGTGATCCACATTTTCTGTCCATTTAAAATATAGTGTTTACCATCGGCGCTCAGTTTGGCGTTGGTTTTACCACTGTTGGCGTCAGATCCGCTTCCCGGCTCGGTTAAACAATAACAGGCGCGCCATTCGCCAGTGGCCAGCTTAGGGATGTATTTCTTTTTTTGTTCTTCGTTTCCGTAATACAAAATAGGCAGGGTACCAATACCGGTATGAGCCGATAATGCTACTGCAACGGAATGTCCCGCGCCCAAAACCTCTGTGGTAAGCATGGAAGTCACAAAATCAAATCCAAGCCCACCGTAAGCTTCGGGTACCGATACACCAAGCAACCCAAGGGCGCCCGCCTTATCCATGAGAGAGGGCATCAAACCTTCTTCCTGGCTGTCTATCTTATCTAAAATGGGCAGTACTTCCTGGTTAATAAAATCATCGCAGGTTTGCTTCATCATTTGCTGCTCTTCACTCCACTGTTCAGGAATAAAAATGTCTTCAGCTTTGGTTTCTTTGATGATAAATTCTCCGCCTTTTGTTTTTGTTGTTGCCATGGGTTTTTTTGTTTAGTGTTAATAATGTTACTGAGTATCAGGTAATGAGTATTGAGTATGCTATTTATCTTTTGCTTTCCTGTAATTTATAATTCATCTTTTGCAATTCGGTAATTTGTTTTAATATGGGTTCAACAGATTCGTCATCTATCAGCATCAGCCGGTTAGATATTATTAATTGCGTCTCCAGCTCAAAACACGAGCCGTTTGATATTCCTAAAAAGTGCCTGAATTGACCATCGGAGTTTCTCCCGGCGCCTTCGGCGATATTAGAAGGAATAGACACGGCACAGCGCCTCATCTGGGAGGTTAAACCATATTTTTCTTCGGCAGGAAAAGCCGCTGTTGCTTTATAAACCTGGACAGTCACATCCATAGCCTTGTTCCAGATTTTAAGTTCTTTAAAGTTATGCATCATTTAATTTTTTTATTTATGACAAACTTACTCTGCAAATTTTTACTTCCTCAATACACGGTAATAAAATTGTTACGGTGTATAAATTTCAAAACTAAATCCTCACAAATTTTATTCATAGTATCAAAGGTCCCAACATTCTATAATCCTGCCGGTATCTGATACTTGATACTTGATACTGACTACTAAATAATTCCACCCCACTACAACATCTCAAACACACCAGCCGCGCCATGACCGGTACCTATACACATGGTCACCACACCATACTTTTTATTCTGGCGGCGCATTTCATTAAACAGTTGAACCGACAGTTTCGCGCCACTGCAACCCAATGGATGTCCGAGCGAAATAGCGCCACCATTCACGTTCACCAACTCAGGATTGATTCCCAACTCTCTTACAACCGCCAATGACTGTGAGGCAAAGGCTTCATTGAGTTCAAAAAGGTCTATATCTTTTAATTTTAATCCCGCTTTTTCAATGGCTTTAGGAATAGCAAACACCGGTCCTATGCCCATGATGCGAGGCGGAACACCTGCCACAGCATGAGACACCAAACGCGCGATGGGTTTTAAATTATGTTCCTTCATGAATTTTTCGCTCACTACCATTACAAAAGCCGCTCCATCACTGGTTTGTGAAGAGTTGCCCGCGGTAACGCTTCCACCGTTGGCGAATACAGGTTTTAATTTTGCAAGTGCCTCCACCGATGTATCCGCACGCGGCCCTTCATCGGTGTCCACAAGGTAGTCTCTGGTTTTCTTTTTCATATTGGCATCCAACGATACCTCGGTTACTTTTACTGGAACTATTTCGTCTTTAAATTTCCCGGCTTTCAGCGCAGCTATTGCCTTTTGGTGTGATTGATAAGAAAAGGTATCCTGGTCTTCACGCGACACGTTAAATTCTTTGGCCACTGCCTCGGCTGTCAGTCCCATGTTCCAGTACCAGTCTGCGTGCTCCTGCGCGATCTTTGGGTTCGGCACCACGCGCCATCCACCCATTGGAATAAGGCTCATGCTCTCTACACCGCCGGCAATGATACAATCGGCCAGGCCTGAATTTATTTTTGCCGAAGCTATCGCGATGGTTTCAAGTCCCGACGCACAGTAACGATTCACCGTCATGCCCGAAACTTTATCGGTATTAAGCGCCAGCAGCGAAATCAGGCGGGCCACATTTAAGCCTTGTTCTGCTTCCGGCATGGCGTTACCAACAATCACGTCGTCGATGCGTGCCTGGTCGACCTGCGGCACACTCGCCACCAGGTGCCTGATTACGTCGGCCGCAAGATCATCAGGACGGGTAAAGCGGAAAGAGCCCCTGGAGGCCTTGCCCACTGCACTTCTAAAACCAGCTACTATATATGCTTTCATATTGTGTGTTATGCGTTTATAAGTTATTTGTTATCCGTTATTTAGTCCTCGTTTGAAAAGTTCTTAATTCCTTAAAACTTTTCCTCCGTTAATAATACTGTGCAGGCGCTCCATGGTTTTTCTCTCAGTGCATAACGACACAAAGGCCTCTCTCTCCAAATCCAGCAAATATTGTTCGGTTACTTTTGTTGGTTCCGAAAGGTTCCCACCGGCGATCACATATCCCAGCTTTTCTGAGATCTTCAAATCATGCTCGCTCATATAATTGCCGCTCCACATCGAATTGGCGCCCACGTAAACCAGTCCCAATGCCTGGTTACCGAGCACCCGGATGTCTTTGCGTGCTGCGGGTTGCGTATAACCGGCTTCTGCCATTTGCAAACAGGCCGCTTTGGCTTCTGTCAACTGCCTGCTTCTTGAAACAACCACCTGGTCTATCCCCTTGCGGAAAATGCCAAGCTCAAATGCTTCGTAAGCTGACGTGGATACTTTTGCCTGGCCAATGGTCAGAAATTTTTCCCTGAAAATATTTAATTCAACGTCGCCTTCATGTAAAGAATCTGAGAGGCGCACCGCAAATTCTTTGGTACCGCCTCCACCCGGAATAACACCTACACCAAATTCAACCAGGCCTATGTATGTTTCGGCATGTGCCACCACTTTATCGGCATGCAAACAAATTTCGCAGCCGCCTCCAAGCGTGAGACTATGCGGGGCCGCCACAACAGGAATAGAGGAATAACGCAGGCGCATAGTGGTATTTTGAAACTGCTTCACCGCCATATTCAGCTCGTCCCATTCCTGTTCTGCTGCCATCATAAAGATCATACCCACATTGGCGCCGGCAGAAAAATTGGCACCTTCGTTGCTGATCACTAGTCCCTTGTAATCTTTTTCGGCAAGGTCAACAGCCTTGTTGAGGCCTGCAAGTACCTCGCCGCCAATGGTGTTCATCTTTGTGTGGAATTCAACATTCAGAATCCCATCGCCTATATCGATAATAGAAACGCCGCTGTTCTTCCAGATGGTTTTTGTATCCCTGATGGTATCGAGCGAAATAAAATGTTCTGTGCCAGGTATAACTTTATATGATTTTGACGCGACATCATAAAACATGCGCGAACCGTTTTCTACTTTGTAAAAAGTTTTATTGCCTGCCGCCAGCATTTCGCTCACCCATTTGTTGGGCGCTTGTTTTTGCTGTTCCATCAAAGCAACGGCTTCTTTCACCCCAATGGCATCCCAGTATTCAAAAGGACCGAGGTCCCAGCCAAATCCCGCTTTGAGGGCGTCGTCTATCTTGTACAATTCATCGGCAATTTCGGGAATACGATTGGAAACATACTGGAACAAACCGGCAAAAATGGCGCGGTAAAAATCTCCGGCCTTATCTTTTCCACTTACCAGTACTTTGACCCTGTCTTTTAAATTATCGATGGGCTTTGTCATTTCAAGCGTTGCAAATTTTACTTTTTGCTGAGGCCTGTACTCCAGGGTCTTCAGATCAAGCGCGAAAATTTCCGACTTGCCTTCCTTGCTTTTTACTTTTTTATAAAATCCCTGCCCGGTTTTATCGCCAAACCATTTGTTAGCAATCATTTTTTCGAGGTAAGCCGGGAGTACAAAGAGGTCTCCGGCTTCGTCATTTGGACAGTTTTCTTTTAAACCCTTTGCCACATTCACCAGGGTGTCGAGACCAACCACATCGCCGGTTCTGAAGGTAGCCGATTTGGGTCTTCCCAATACCGGACCGGTGAGCTTATCCACCTCTTCAACCGTTAATTCCATTTTTTCAACCAGGTGCAGCAGGGCCATGATGCCGTATACGCCTACGCGGTTGGCGATAAAAGCGGGCGTGTCTTTGCACAGAACGGTGGTTTTTCCCAGGAACTGTTCGCCGTATTCCATCAGGAAAGCGACAACTTCTTTTTTAGTATGAGGGGTTGGAATGATTTCCAGTAATTTTAAATACCTGGGTGGATTAAAAAAGTGAGTGCCGCAGAAATGTTCTTTAAAATCATCGCTTCTGCCTTCGGCCATCAGATGAATAGGAATACCTGAGGTATTGGAAGTAATCAGTGTGCCGGGCTTCCTGAACTTTTCAACCTGCTCGTACACTTTTTTCTTTATATCAAGATTTTCAACCACCACTTCTATTACCCAGTCGCAGGCCGAAATTTTTGCCATGTCATCATCAAAATTGCCTGTTGAAATTCGCGTAGCGAATTCCTTTTTATAAACCGGCGAGGGGTTTGATTTCAATGCAAAGGCCAGAGCTTCATTCACTATTCGGTTACGTACGGGTTTGTCGGCCGTTGTAAGTCCCTTAGCAGCCTCAACGGCATTCGGCTCTTTTGGAACAATATCAAGAAGCAACACCTCGCAACCTATATTGGCAAAATGACAGGCAATGCGGCTTCCCATCACACCTGAACCTAATACAGCAATTTTTTCTATTGATCTTTTCATATGGGTTGATATTTTAATGTCTTATCAGTTTATTTCTTTCATCGGCCAGCTCTGTTATTTCATCTATGATCCTGAAAAAATCAGTGATCCTCTTTTTTCCAATCTTAATTTCGAGTAAGTGATTAAAATTTCTCACCGTGTTCTTTGCCAGTTCCTTTTGCACCTTACCGCTCCCGGTGAGCACGATCTTCATGCGTCTGCCGTCTTTTTTATCGGCCACCCTTCGGATATATTTTTTTGCTTCAAGCGACTGTATCGTACGCGACAACGACGTGCTTTCCATCCCCAGTTGAGGCGCGATATCGGAAGCGTAAGAACCTGAATGGCTGTCGACATTTAAAAGAAAATGAGCCATGGTGATAGTCGCATCATGTAAGGCGGCTTCAGCATTATACATACGGCTAACAACCTGCCAGGCGGTTTTTAGTTTTGAATCTACCGTTTCTGTATGCTTCCTGCTCATTGTTGTTAAAACAAATATAAGATTATTTATTATGCACGCATAATAATAATGTTAAAACCGAATTTAAATTTTTGCCTCGTTATAGATGAGGTCGTAGGTTGATTTGTAGTTGGCGAGGATCACTTTGCGCTTCAGTGACAATTTCGGGGTCATCTCTCCCCCCTCAATGCTCCATTCTTTGGGAAGCAGTTGTATTTTTTTGATCTGTTCGTGGTGCGAAAGGGTCTGGTTCATCTCGTTCACCTCTTTCATGATCCTGCTTTTTATCTCTTCGTTTTTAACAAGTTCCTCGTTGCTGCCTGCATTAATATTGTGTTTGGCAGCCCACTCCTTAACAAAGGCGAAGGCAGGTACAATAAAGGCGGATGGGAACTTTTCGTTCTCGCCTATCACCATGGCCTGTTCTACAAAACGGCTTTCCTTTAAACGGTTCTCGATGATCTGTGGGGTGATGTATTTTCCCCCCGAGGTCTTGAACATTTCCTTTTTACGATCGGTGATCTTCAGGAATTTGCCGTCTTCAAATCGGCCAATATCGCCGGTATGGAACCAGCCATCAGCGTCCATCACCTCGGCGGTAAGTTCAGGGTGGTTGTAATAGCCCAGCATCACGTTCTTTCCCTTTACACAGATCTCTCCGTCTTCCGCCAGTTTCACCTGCACGTTATTAATCACAGGGCCCACTGTGCCGATCTTGATCTTGTCTTCATCATAATTATTTACCGCTATCACCGGCGAGGTTTCGGTTAAACCGTAACCTTCCTGTATTTTGATGCCGGCTGAACAGAACACGCGGGCCAGGCGTGGTTGAAGCGCCGATCCACCTGAAACGATGGTGACCACGTTGCCGCCCAAAGCCTCACGCCATTTACTGAAAATGATCTTATTGGCCAGTGACAATTGAAACTCATACCACCAGCCGTTCTTCCTGTGTTGTTCGTATCTCAGGCCCAGGTTGAGAGCCCAGAAGAACAATGTTTTTTTTATGCCGGTAAGATTGGATCCGGCACCCACAATTTTTTCATACACTTTTTCGAGCAGCCTGGGAACCGTAACAAAGATATGCGGTTTCACTTCCTTCAGATCAGCACCTATGGTGTCCATACTCTGCGCGTAATATATTGAAACACCGCGGCTGGTGTATAAATACGAAAGCATCCTTTCATACACGTGATTCAGTGGTAAGAAACTCAGAGCGCGCCAGTCATCCTTAAAGGGCGCAAGATCCCTGGTGGCAACCAGGTTGCTCATAAAATTACGGTGACTCAACATCACCCCCTTGGGATTGCCAGTTGTACCTGAAGTATAAATAAGGGTTGCCAGGTCATCCGGCTTGATGCCGGCCTTGTATTCTTCCAGTTTTTTTTCCTGCGGCTCTTTTTTGCCGATCTCTATCAGTGTTTTGAGATCGCGTAAACCCTGCACAGGATCAAAAGAAAAGATCTCTTTGATGGTTGAATTTTGGGAACAGGCCTTTACCTTTTTATAAATGTCTTCGTTGGCAACGAAAAAATATTTGATGCCGGCGTCAGCGATCACATGTTTTAAATCTTTTTCGGAGATGGTGGGATAAAGCGGGGTATTGATAGCCCCGGTTTGAAGGCAGGCATAATCAACAAAGTTCCATTCGGGGCGGTTGTTGGCAATAAGACCTATTTTATCGCCTGGCAGAATGCCTACATTGATAAAGGCGTAACTTAAAAAATTAACGGTGTCGATGTATTCCTGGGTGCTGTACTTTTTCCAAACGCCATTTTCTTTGGCGGCAAGCGCATCCTCTTTTAATGGTAGTTGCTTCAGTCGGTGAAGCAGGTCAAACAGGCGAAAATCTTCCATAAAATTTTATTTTTTAAGTGGTTAGTCCTTCATTTATTTTTCCTCCAAAGTATTATGCATGCATAAAAATAAAGTATATTTGTATATATTCAAAATAAATTCCGACGAAACAACCGGGTTTTATCGACGAAAAAAAACAGACCAATAAAAACCGGCTGTAACATAAGGCATTAAAATAATACAATTTGCTTATGAAGTTGAATGAAAAATTAAATTCGCTGCTCAACATTAATTTCCCGGTAATTATGGCGCCCATGTTCCTGGTGAGCAACCTCGACATGATGAAGGCGGGAATGAGAGCGGGCATCATGGTGACCTTTCCCACACTCAATTACCGGAAAGAAGGCGAACTGGAAGCGGTGCTGGACGAACTCAGCGCTTATCACCAACAATATCCCAAGGGCAACTATGGGGTCAACATCATTGTTCAGAAATCAAACCCGCTTTCGGCCAAACATCTAAAGATCTGCATAAACAAAAAAGTCCCCTTTTTTATCACTTCCCTGGGCAGTCCCAAAGAAGTGATAGAATTAGCGCATACATACGGCGCCAAAGTGTTTTGTGATGTTACCAATATCATGCACGCCCAAAAATGTTTTGATGTGAATTGCGACGGCTTTATCGCCGTTGGCCAGGGCGCAGGCGGACACGCCGGACCTAACCCTTTGCAGGTGCTCATTCCTTCGCTGGCGTCGAAATTTCCCGGAAAGGCGATAGTCGCAGCCGGGGGTATCACCAACGGCGCGGGTTTATTATCGGCCCAGGTGCTCGGCGCAAGCGGAGTGTCCATTGGCACGCGGTTTATCGCGAGCACCGAGGCTACCGTGAACGAGGCCTATAAAAACGCCATCATCAGTTCAGGTATGGACGATATTGTGATGACCACCAAACTCTCAGGCACACCAGCCACCATCATCAATACCGAAGAAGCAAAAAAAATGGGCTATTCACAGTCGTGGATAGAAAAATACTTAAGCAATAATCCCCGAACCAAAAAATGGTTTAAAATGCTTGTACAGATCAGGGGCATGAAAAGGCTCGAAAGATCGGTGCTGGCCAATAATTACCAGAAACTCTGGTGTGCCGGAAAATCCTCAGAACTCATCAGTTCAGTACAATCCTGCGAGGAAATTATTTCCAATATCAGGCACGAATACCAAAAGCGTTTGGAGGAGATTCGTGCGGATGGCTGAGTTACCGAATGCTCGATTCTGGTCGTGCATTGGCCATTACAAGATGTTTCGGTACATAAGCAACTTTCTTGTTTTTCGTCCGTTCTTTTCTCGTGAAAGAAAAGAACCAATCCTGATAGCGATCGATAGATCTCAGAATAAGAACATCATAGATTCCAGCCAATCTCAACATACGGGCTATGTACAAGCTTTTCCTCTTACTTTTTCCTTAGATGGAAAAGTAAGCAAAAAATCAATGCGCTTTGCCAACCTTCATTTTTCGCTGGGCTGCTCAAATCCAATACCCATTTAACGAAAAATGAGGGTTCGCACCAAAGCGCCGTCTGCCTCCGCACTAACCTAGACGTAGCTATACGCCTATTTTTTGGTAATTAACTTGTATCGTTCCGGCTTGCAATCGAAACAATGCTCATTGCATCCCGAAATCTATAGGGATGCATTTTTCGCTGAGCAGATCAAACCCAATACCATTTAATGAAAAAGCTGGCACACAAGCTGGCTACCTGCTTCGCAAGTCCCCGCACCAAAGCGCTCCCGACTGTAGTCGGAACCGCCACACCAAGACGTAGCTATACTCCTATTTTTCATCAACGAAAATGTCGCTTATTAATGCTAAATAGAACACTTCAGGTTACGTGAACTCCTACGCGTAAGCACACATAGTGAGAGGGCCTTATAAGATTTTGCGTAAAAACTCTCAGGACTTCAAAAGCGTTTCGAAAAAGCTTTCGAAGTCTTATGCGCCCAGTTGGTAGGTCAGCTTTTTCGAAAGGGCTTGTGTGTGGAGGCTATGCTGGCCCCGGATCATTGCTCGGCGGGCAGTCGGGGCCATGATCATAGACTCCAGCTTGAAGACCTGATGAGTTTTAGCAAAATTTTATGCAGCCTTGATCTTTTGTTACTTTTCCATCAAGGGAAAAGTAAGACGTAATTAAAGGCACTGCAGCCAAAAAGTAAAACAAAAAAAATAACCCTATTCTAAACATCTTCTAACTCAAATTCTCTATATTTAAATTCTGATTTCTAAAAAGCATGTCGCTACCGCCTATTAACCCTTGCAATATTGATGTGAGCCGCTACGTCGCTTTGGGCGATTCCATCACCTCCGGTTATATGGACGGGGCCCTTTACCACGAAGGCCAGCAGCATGCCTACCCCCTCATCCTCGCGACGCAGTTCAGTCGAAAAAACGAAGTGATTTTTAATCAGCCCGGCATGCTTCCCGATTCCGTGGGCGTAAACCTTGACGGGGAATCGCGACTGGTGATGAAAGCGACCGATGACCCGGAGCGATTTATTTTATCATACCTGGCGCCCCGGGGGGACATCAGGGCACTCACTGAAAATCATTACTTGCATCAGGGTCCATATAATAATATGGGGGTGCCCGGCGCCAAAGCCATCACCGCGGTAATGCACGGTTTTGGAAATCCGCTGAACGGCCCCGGTTATTACAATCCTTTTTTTACGCGCATGGCTTCCAATCCTGCCAAAGCCAGTATGCTCTCGGACGCCTTGTTGATGGACCCTACTTTTTTTTCCTTGTTCATTGGCAATAATGACGCCCTGGGCTTTGCCTTATCAGGAGGCACTATGAATGCCATTACCTTACCGGCAGATTTTGAAAGCAGCTTTAAAACCATAGTGAACGCGCTTACCAGAAATCAGGCGAAGGGCATAGTAGCCAATTTGCCCTCGGTGGTTGACATTCCGTATTTCATGACCATCCCGTATAACGGTTTGCTATTGACCGCAGATGGCGCAGAAACACTGAATTCAACTTATGCTTCCGCAGGCATTCATTTCACGGAAGGCACAAACAGTTTTGTGGTAGAAGACCCATTCGTTCAACCCGGTGGCATCCGGCAGTTGGAACCCGGAGAATTGGTATTGCTGGACCTGATGCTTGACGAGGAAAAAGAACTTTATCTTAGCGGCAAACAAGCCATCCCAAAAAAGTACAGCCTCTTTCATGGGCAGTTGCAACAAACGCAGAACGCCATTGATGCATATAACACTGTGATCCATGCGGTAGCTGAAGAAAAAAACCTGGCGCTGGTTGATATCAGGGGCCTGCTAAAAACCGCAAAACCCGACCGGATCTACAACCCTGAAACCTTAAATATTGATTATGCCAGGAAAGGAATTTTTTCTTTGGATGGGCTTCATCCCAATTGTTTTGGACAGGCTTTGATGGCCAACGAATTTATCAGGGTGATCAACAGTGCATTTCATTGTGATTTTGAGGTGGTGAGGAGTCATAGGTACAAGGGGATTGAGTTTCCGAGAGTGCGATGATTGCTACCTGCCGTTATAATTTTAACGTGACTTATTTTTTGATGAATTATTCTATCTTTGATAGGCGATTACAAACGTTTACAAATAATTAAAGGCGATTGTAAACGGTTTTGTGCGGATAGCCATTAGTTACCAGTAATTTTTCAAGACAACATTATGCAGAGATTATTAATATCATCTTTACTTTTCATTTTTCTTGGTTGCTCTCAATCCAAAATCTCAACGATAATCACGCAAGACTATAACTTTTTGACTGTTGACGGTGGCATTGCAAAACTTAAACAATCCAACGACACATTATATGAATTATTTTGTTATAAAAATGGACCTTGCCATGAGTCACACTATAAGATTATCGCTACTCTGCAAATGACAGAATTTACTGTTTTAAAATTAGAATCCCTCGACTCGATTCCTTTGAAAGAAAATCTTTGTCCAGGAAAAAAATATGGAATAAAAGCGCTCAAAAATATTAATAACGAGAGACTATCCTATTGTGACCCACTTTATGCTTGTTTGACAAAGCAACAACTTGACACCATTCAAATTGACATCTCATTACTAAGAAAAGAACAATTCTTATCTTATTTTAGTGACTTATACTTAAAAAAACTTTCCACATTCAAAAAAGTATCATCAGAAGAAGATATGGAAATAATTATTAACGCAATAGAAAACAACAATTTCAGTTCTGGAAAAATCTCATATTCGGCCGAGCAATTAAATAATGCTTGTATCGAAAAAGGTTATGATCCGAAACGCGCAGGAATAATCATTGATTCAATATGGACTTCAATTCAAAAATAGCTGCAATCGAAAATAATATGCACAAATGCTAAGTAACGACCTTTGTGTTGTTAAGTATTGTGTGAAAAACTACTGGTAACAGCAAGCAATTGCGCAATGCGGGTTTTCGGCGCATCGCAAAGCCAAGTTATTGTCCGGCCGACGCCGGAACTTTTTTTCATTTGGCTTTGCTAATAAACATTTGTACATTTAATAAACGTTTCGGCGGGCAGAAACAGGAGGTTTCATAAACCGCACTGCGCAAGCTTGCAAAACGTTAGTTGTCATTTAATGCTTGGACAATTTTGAGACTTTTACTTTTCATATTTTTCGCCTTTTCAGCATTCTGGACAACGGAGCCCGAAGAGTGTCCTTCGGACTTTCTGTTCGGACGTTGGCAACTTATTAGTTATAACAGAAAACTTTCAAAAGACATTAGTTCATTTAAAAATGCGACAGGTATAGACAGTCTATCAATTCTCGAATTTCAAAAAAATGGACGCTTTTCGGAATCGAGGTTATTTGGACGTTATGGTAAATTTTTAGCAGACAATAAGAATTGCGGAATCAAGATCTATCAAGTTGGAATTGTTGGAACAAGTGACATGGAAACCGCTGACACGACGTCAATTCAAATCTTGACCTTGACTCGGAAAAATTTATTGATTTATATTCCGGAAGACACCACCTCGTTGTATTTCAGACGGCATTAAACGTCAGCTAACAAGGGGCAATTGCGCCAGCCGGGACAGTACATCATGCGATGCACGCGCTGTTTAAAATAAGGTCGGCCCTCCGGGCCGTTTGGACATTGTGGCGCGCGTGCGTAAATTATTTTAACTTCACGGTGGACATCGGGACATTTTAAAAACCGGCGGCATCGGGAGATGCGGCCGGCGCAAGCCCCGCATCCGTCCGTCCGTCTGTCCGCGAGCCCGTCAGCAGTCACTGTATTACAAAAACGATAATAATCTATGGACATAGAAATTAGCAAACTTGATTCAACAGACATAGACCACTTTTCAGACTTAATTAAAATATTTGAAGAAGTCTTTGAATGGGGAAATTTTTCAGTTCCAAGCAGACAACATTTGCAGGGAGTGCTTGAAAACTTAAACTTTTTAGTCTTTGTAGCTATTATAGACAAGAAGTTAGTTGGTGGTCTTACTGCGTATATATTAGACAGGTACGATATAGAAAAACCATCGGCATACATCTATGACATTGCAGTTTTGACAGACCGCCAGCGAAAAGGAATTGGAAAATTATTAATCAAAACCTTTAATAGCTATTGTGAAAAGAATGGTTTTGATGAAGTATTTGTTCAAGCAGAAACACACGACATTCAGGCAGTTAACTTTTACAAAGCAACATCAATTACAAGCCAATTGAAAGCGACACATTTTACCTATTCGTTTTACAACAAAAGAAAAAGCAATGACGCATAGCGAAGAACAACCGACCGCTGACAAGCGCTTGGCAAAAAAACGGAGTCATTGTTTAAATGAAGATTTCTGCTTTGTAACAGGGTCCGTATTGGCAGGCAGTTTTTTGCTTCGAAATCCGCTTCTTCGTCAAGAGCCAAAACTTCAGTTATACAGAGCGCCGGCATAAACCCACACTAAGATGACCCGTTCGCGCGGATTTTTTTAATCCGTGCGCGTAATAACTCCTATGCCTTGCTTTCCAGTTTCCAAGCCGCTACCCAATAGTTTCGGACAGGCTTTGATGGCCAATGAATTTATCAGGGTGATTAACGACACTTTTCATTGTGATTTTGAGATGGTGAGGAGTCATCGGTATATGGGGATTGAGTTTCCGAAAGGGCGGTGATTGCTACCTGCTGTTATAATTTTAACGTGACTTATTTTTTAATGAATTATTCTATCTTTGATAGGCGGTTGCAAGCGTTTACAAATAATTAAAGGCGTTTGTTATCGGAAATGTGCGGGTAACCATTATTTATGTGCAACCTTTCGACGATAAAAACTTTGAGACAATTGAAAAAGACAATAACCATATTTTTACTTCTGACTTTCACATCCTGCACAGACAATCCTGACAATGTCAAGAATTCGAACCCTGACCTTGTTGCGACACCGCAAGTTGACTCTTCATCTGATAAAACTTTAAAAGAGTCTGGAATTAGAGTAAAGGTGGACTTTTCAGAAAATAAAGATCTATTGGGCGCGATTTTGCTTTTACCTGATTCTGCTTTTTCGACTTGGGAATGGAAATTAGAAGATAGAAAGAGTTGGTATACGGAAATCAAATCCAATGACTTCTACACCGACAATGACCCTAACTTTTTCACGCAGACTTATTTTGAACCAAATTCGGCTAAGTTTACGATTGTGGACGGCACATGGTCTATTTCTCTATATAAAAACACAGACAATTCCTCTATCGTAATAACCAACGACGTCGCTGGTGACGGGAATGATATAAATATTTATGAGATTAAGGCAAATATGATTCAGGGGACAAAAGATTTAAAGGGAACATTCGGCGACTACGTTGATCTTATTAAACGCAAGGACGGTAGTCAACACTGCACTAAGAAGTATGACGAAATTAAAAATGACGCAATATTTTCATTTAACTTTTCAGAACGTGCAGAAGTTGAAATTGAAAGTTCTTGGTCTTTACTCAAAGACGAGTACTCGGACTGCCTTGAGGGAAATTCATTATTGTATAGTTTCAATCCGGACACAAAGAAATTCGACCTTAAAAAAATATATTGGAAAGCGAAGACGGTGGGCTAAAAGGCTCCACATAGCAGTGAACAACATCATTAAACATGAAAGATCATTCCTTCATATATTTTCGAACTCTGTGTTTCTTCGTTTTCTTAATTTCCTGCATTGATTCCGAAAAAAAAACCGGTCAATGGACAAAAGAAGAAGCGCTTAAACTGATTGACTCCGTTGAAATCCAGAACCTGATCGCCGCTTACAATGATGGCGACGGCTATTGCCTGTTAATTAAAAACGAAAATGCAAAAGATGGCCTGCGAAAAATTACCCGTACTCCAGGTTATCCAGACATTGTTGACACGCTTTTTCGAACCGACACGAACACCTTTAGGTCGCTTAAAAACCAGACCCTGTTTTTGGTCAAAGAAACTGAAGTCGTAGTGACCTTATTTCAAAAGATAATTCATCCCTCTTCAAACTGGCAAGGACAAACACCCTGGCAGGAAACTATCGTATCGACCTATCTCCGGCGGGATCTAAATCTAAAATGAAAAAAAACGAGTTCGCGCGGATTTTCTAATACCTGCACACAAAACTTATCGCATTTGTTTTTTATCTTTTCAGGGGCGTTATCATCCGGATCCTCAAAATTTGTATATTTAAATAATCCCACACAAAGATGAACAAATTCAAAATAATCATCGGCTGTCTTTTGCTTTACAGCATCGCCAAAGAATACATTAGCGCCAGTAAACAACTTTTTACATTTTTCGACCCAACATTTATTATATTGTGTTTGGTATTCCTGGTGCTTTGCGCCTGGCTGATCGGCAGTGGCATTTCCAAACAAAAGCTCAAACTCCGCTCCTGGTCATTCCTTAAATACTATGGTATTTGTTTAACTGGCTTTTTATTGCTGGCCGTTTTTAGCCTGGCCACTTTTAAATTTGATCCTGTTATTGTGCGCGTCAACGGTATTGATGTTGACATTGCTGAATTTGTGAATGGTACAAAAACATTATTCCCCGACGAAAAGCAGCGGGTGGAATATTGCACCTGCGTGGTGACAAAATTAACAGCGGACAAAACCCTGGCCGAAAAATACAAACGTGAATTTGAAAGTGGAAAATTTGCCAAAGTGATCACCGAAGTCCAAAGCGGAGACGATGCTTACAAATTTAATCTCAATGAATGTATGAGCAACCTAAATGAGATTCGCTGGACCGCGGAATTTGAAAAGGGAATGCGGGCCGGGCTGATGAAAGAAATAAAACTGCTTGGTTTGTCGGAAACCCAGGATACGGTGAAATACTGTGACTGCCTGATCGAAGAATACAAAAAAATGTCTATCAAAGATCTGTCCAACCCCGGGTTCCAGGGATCCTATAAAAGTCTGAAGATCGATTCAGTCTGTCATTCAAAAAGCAAGCTCAATTAAAAAATCAGCAGAATGCGCTTCTCCCCAAAAGGGTGATAAGGCCTGTATGTAATTTCATTAATTTTGACAAGGTGCTCTGCTAAAGAAGAGCAAATTGTTATGACAAAACCACCTATTGCCTTTTTATTTTTACCGACGCTCCTGTATTGTACCTCACTGAGCGCCCAAAATGATTCCCGTGGCTTTATGTACGTTGTTAAGGCAGAAAAATTTAAAAAAGAAAATAAAGCAGACAGTGCCGTTGTTTATTATGAAAAGGCCGGAATCACATTTAAAACCGACAAGCTAACTGAGGAATTTGTGAACGCGTACAACCAGGCTGGCGTTGTATTAACCAGGCAGGATCAATACGAAAAAGCTAAAATATATTTAAATGAAGCTTTAGCCGAAGGCATAAAATCTTTGGCCGCAGATAACATCACGCTGTCTAATACCTACCTGGCCTTAGGAGTGGTTTACGCTGCCGAAGATAATTTTACCCAATCGCTCGGGTGTCACAATAAAGCACTGGCGATGAGGCTGTCAAAAATGGGAGAATACAATTCTGACGTGGCCACAAGTTATGGAAATATTGGAAATGTTTATTTCAGAAGCAGGGATTATGACAAGGCCATAGAGGCGCATCTCAAAGCCATGACTATAAGAGAAAAACTGTTTGGCCAGTCGGGTGTGGAAGTAATTCAGTCCTACAATAACCTGGGAAACGCATACAGGGACAAAAAAGAATATGAAACTGCAATAAAATATTTTGAAAAGGCCCTGAATAATAAGATCCTGCAGGTTGGTGACCAACACAAAGACCTGGCTAAAATTTACAAATCTATGAGCGAGGTTTATTATTTGATGAACAATACCCCGCAAGGCGACCTGTACAAAACAAAAGCAGGTGAACTAAAATAGCCGAAGTTCAAACACTCAGAGGGCCTCTAGCAGTCATATTTTTCAATAAATCGAATTTTACATCCACTGAAAAAATAATAAACGTCATATTAGTGGGTATTTCTTTCGATACTTTTGGCGCTCAAAAATTATCGAAAAATGCTATTGAACTTTTGTGGGAGATTTCTATGCGCATCCCCTTCCATCAAGCCTCAGGCGTGATGCCATTCGCGAGGAATCCCGATAGCTATCGAATAAGCTTCAAGGTTCTTTTATAGAAAATAGACATACAGCTACGTCTAGGATAGTGCGGTGGCTGACGGCGCTTTGGTGCGGGGACTTGCGAAGCAAGTAGCCAGCTAGTGTGCAAGCATTTTTCGTTTGGTGAGCCTTGGGTTTGGCAAACCCAGCGAAAAATCCAGGTTGGCAAAGCGCATTGATTTTGCTCCTTCGCTGTAGCTTCGGCGTAAGCGTTTTGCTTCCTTTTTCATCTAAGGAAAAAGGAAGAAGAAGTGCTTGAAGATAGCCAAAACACTACGATTATAAGGATTAAAGCGTAATCTTATTTTGTCGCCTTATTTGATAGATTTCGGGAAAACTTTTGCGATTGAAGCAAGGCAATTATCTTGTAGATAATTGAGCTGGTATGTGCCCTGGATTTGAGCTACGAAAAAGTTGCGAAGCCTTATCTTTTGAAGGGATTTTGGTTTGCGATAAGATGTCTAATGCATAATCTGGGTTGAAACACTCAAAACACAATAACACCATCAAAGCCCCGTTGATAATACAAAAGCCATTTCATTTTGAAAACCTTGTTGGCAATAGTTATTTGCGCGGTATTGCATTGCCCGGCCCATGCACAAAAAAAAGGTTCGGGCACGAACAAAAAAGACTCTAAATGGCCTTACCTTGGAAGTCACATTCCCCCTTACCTCGCACTAGCGGGCGGTTATGAAGGATTAAAAACCAATAACTTCCACGCCGGTCTCATGGTGAATGCCTGCAACTGCGTGGTCACACCAGCCGTTGGTGGCATGGCGGGCGGAGGGATTTTTTACAAACAAAACACCGCCAACAACAAAGTTTATTCACTGGAAGCAGAACTGGGTTTTTACGGGGGCCTGGCTTTGGGCTGCAATTATAATTATAACGTCACCACTACAAATAAAATCCACGGCATTAAACCCTTCGTGGGATTTTCCGCTTATAACTTCCAACTGTTGTACGGCTATAGTTTTTACAATTCAAAAAGCGATCTTTACAATGAATTACGGCACAACCGGATCACGTTGAGATATGTAGTGCCAGTGATAAAACTAAAAAAGAAAAAACGCGGCGGCACTACACCATGAAAGAAAACGTCCTCATCAGGGAATATAAAAAAGAAGATCAACCCCTTGTGCTGAATTTATTGAGGTTAAATACACCCGCTTATTTCGCGCCCGGAGAGGAAAAAGATTTTGCACATTACCTCGAACAGGAACTCGAATTTTATTATGTCATAGAGGTCAACAAGATCGTGGTAGGCTGCGGCGGTATTAATTTTTCGGGGGACTTGTGTACCGGCAAGATCAGTTGGGATATTCTGCACCCCGAATTCCATGGCAGGGGGCTGGGTACTGCACTGTTACAACACAGGCTCCAAAAATTAAAAGCATTTAAGGACCTTCGGCGCATTGTTGTGAGGACCAGCCAGCTTGCTTACCGCTTTTATGAAAAATCGGGCTTCAGTCTCATTGAAAAAAAAGCAGATTATTGGGCAAAGGGTTTTGACTTGTACCTGATGGAATATTTAACAAAGAAAAAATAAACAACATAGGCACATAGGTTTCAGAGCAAAAAAGAAACGCATAGATTAGAGCAGCGCCTTAAATCCTTAGTAAAGTATGATATTCCTTGCTTCAGACCTATGTAACTATGTGGTTTAAACATCAACTTCAGTTGCGATTCACTTATGTCCGTGACTGTATTCTTTCGTTGCCCCTATCGATGAAACTTTTCAATACCACCCGGTTGATATTATAAATAGAAATTTCAAAGAAATTGTTTACTTTAGTAAGGATAGATCTACACAAACCTGGATTTTTTTTAAATACTTATAACCCACATTAGGTAATTAAATTTTATGGAAAACGCATCTGAAAAACCTTCCTCTGCAAAAAGAAAGGAGAAGCTTCCAAAAAAACCATTTCAAAACATTGCCATCTCCCTGTCGGGCGGTGGTTTCAGGGCTACTTCTTTCCACCTCGGTTTAATGTCCTATTTGTCAACAAAGGTCTGGAATGATGTAACCCTGCTCGAACGCACCCGCATCCTTTCAACCATTTCTGCCGGTAGTTTTGTTGGGGTCAAATACATCACCACTTTAAAAAAAGGTGGCACTATCCGCGATTGTTACCGCAGCCTGCATAACTTTATGTCGCGTTACGACCTGGTTTCAGAATCACTACAATTCCTTTCCGACGATAAAAGCTGGAAAATGGGCATGCAGCGTAGCCTGATCAATTCCTTTGCCTTCACTTATTATAAAGAATTTGAGTCGGCCACCTTTGGCCTGCTTTGGGATGAAACGGTACCCATTCACGTGAAAGAGATCTGTTTCAGCGCCACTGAATTTAATTTCGCCCTACCCTTCCGTTTTCAAAAAACCGAAAAAACTAAATTAAAAGTAGGCGGCATCAGAGACGAACACATTGGCAACCAAAAAATTCATATTCCCCTCGATGTGGCCAAAGAGATCCGCCTCGCTGATATCATCGCCGCATCGTCCTGCTTTCCCTTTGGTTTTGAACCTATTAATTTTCCCGACGATTTTATTTATCCCGAATCCGACAAATTAAAAAACAAAGCCTCCCTGCCGCAATATACTTTCGATGGCGACAAGATCAGCTACCCCATTGTTTTAATGGACGGATCGATAGACGACAACCAGGGAACAGAAGCCGTTATCATCGCGGAAGAAAGAATGCGGAACTATCCCGAAAATTTAAAACACCTTTGCTCTGATGATGATAAAGTAGTGGACCTGTACATCATTTCCGACGTCTCGCCCCCCGCTGCTGAAACAGCCATTGTTGCACAGTCAGATAAAGTTGCCTGGTACGGCAAACTGACCTTCGACGGTACCAGGAATTTCGGTATGCTTTGCGCGGTATCGGGCATCGTCTCTATTTTATACGCGTTTTTCGCCACCTACAAACTCACCATTATTTTTTTATCTGTGTTCGGTACGCTCAGCGGATTAACCGCGGTAGGCCTTCTTATTTTTTCAAAGGGTTTAACAGGTCTCACCAGGAAAATGGGTGTACCTGAATTTGTCGTAAAAAGAATCCTGCATTTTGATAAACTGAAATTCGGCACCTTGTACAACATGGTGCTCAGGCGCCGGGAATCGGGCATGAAGCTGGTGACCAATGTTTTTCTCAAACAAATGAAGTGGTTCTCTTTTGAAAGGATCTTTGGCGACAGCGACTGGAGATCGAGGATCATGGTGAATGCAGCACGCAAACTTACCGCTTCGCATGTGCAGAAAAGAAGGGAAAAGTACTTTTACTTCAGTTCAGAACTCCTCGAACCCGGCGATGAGATCATGCGCGTAGCCGCAAAGGCCAACACCATGAAAACAACCCTTTGGTTCGTGACAGAAGAGCTGGAAGGAAAAGAAAACATGTTGGATACACTCATTGCCTGCGGACAATTTACCACCTGCTTTAATCTTTTGGAATACATTGAAAAAACGCTCAAAAGAGCCAAGTATAAAAACGATTACGATGCTTATGATGCCAAAACAAAGGCTGACATTGACAAATTACAGGAAGAGCTTTTAAAGGACTGGAGAAGGTTCAAAGAAGACCCTTACTGGATGGTGAAGGAGTGGAACGAACACATGGAAAAAAACAAATAGATTTTTGTTAAGCTGGAGTTTACGATTGAAACCGTGTCATGTCGAGCATTCCGTGTCAGGTCGAGCAGTCCGTGTCAGGTCGCTGCGCCTACGGCAAGCCTCTGGCGACCGAAGGAGCGTAGTCGAGACCAGGTCGAGCAGTCAATGTCAGGTCGAGCGTAGTCGAGACCAGATCGGTCCAATAACTATAGGACCACTCAAGTGCCAGTGATTCCAGGAATTGCCAAAAATTCAACCGTAAACTTCAACTGGATATAGATTTTATTCCACTTCGAGTATGGCTTCCGCCAATTGTTTTTCAAAAACCGCGCTTGTATTTTCATCCCACAACAAAAGTTTTCTCATATAAGCGCTAAGCGCCTCTTTCATAGATTTTACGACTTTGATCTCAAAGTACAACATACCTGTTCGGCGGGTAAAAAAATCGGCGGGACTTACGCACATTTCGTTTTCTATGGTATAAATCAACTGCACGCGCAGCGCCAGAGGTAAGGCATTCTCCGGCTCTTCCATGTTCAGTTTCCGCGCTATGTTATAAACCGCGTCAACATTGGAACCATAACGGGATACGATCTTTTCGGCTTCCTCGCCGGTGAACCCAACTGTGAAACCCTCTTTGATCTTATTTTTTACAAACTCTCTAAAGGAAACAGATTTGTACATTTTGCCACCCGAAATTTTAATGCCGCTCGTAGTACTTACAGGAATCTTCCTTCCCAGGTCGCGCAGCATTTTTTCCGCAACCTTATTCATGACGCGTTCTGCCATTTTCCGGTATCCCGTTAATTTACCACCGGCAATGGTGATCAATCCCGATTCCCAGACAAAAGTTTCATCTTTCCTGGAAATTTCCGAAGGTTTTTTTCCTGGCTTTCGTATCAATGGTCTTAAGCCCGCCCAGCCGGATTCAATATCACCTGGTTTAAGTTTCTGTGCCTGGAAATAATCGTTTACGCACTTTAAAATATATTCCCTGTCACCCGCAGTAATTTTTGGATGCGGCTTGTCGCCATCATAAAAAGTATCGGTAGTGCCAATATATGTCTTTCCTTCACGTGGAATAATGAACATCATTCGCCCATCATAAGTATCAAAATAAAGGGATTGTTTCACTGGCAGTTTTTTTTGGTCCACCACAATATGCACCCCTTTGGTGATTTGCAGCTTGCCGGCGTTTTTTGTATTGTCGAGCCCGTCGAGTTCATCCACCCATGGACCGCCGGCATTGATCACGTAGGCAGCCTTAATATGAAAGGCAGCGCCGTTCAACTGATCTTCCGCTTGTACGCCGTTAACAATGTCGTTTTCGTAAGTAAAGCCAGTTACCTTTATGTAATTCACAGCGGTAGTTCCTTTGATCACCGCTTCCTTCAGGATTTCTATGGTGAGGCGCGCGTCGTCGGTGCGGTACTCATAAAACAAAATACCGCCAAGCAGATTTTCTTTTGGCAACAATGGTTCCTTTAAGGAGGTTTCTTTAGCACTCAATACCTGGTGCCGCTCTTCTTTTTTTACACCGGCCAGTCGCTCGTACACTATCATTGCCAGTTTGGTGGTAAATTTCCCAAAGGAACCCTTCTTCATGATTGGCAGGAGCATGGCCTCAGGCTTGGTAAGATGCGGTGCGTTGCGATGGATGATCTTTCTTTCCCTGCCAACTTCAGCCACTAAAGCGAATTCGAGTTGTTTTAAATACCTTAAGCCCCCGTGAATTAACTTAGTAGAGCGGCTGGAAGTTCCCGCGGCGAAATCCTGCATATCAAGCAAAGCCACTTTTAATCCCCGCGATGCCGCGTCGAGCGCTATGCCGGCGCCGGTGATGCCGCCACCGATCACCAGCAGATCATAGTTAACAGCCGATAACTGTTTAATGATTGTCGCCCTGTTCTTTGATGAAAATGAATTCAAGTAATTTAAATCTATTAAATATTGTTGATTAATGCAAGTGCCACATCGGGGTAATCAGTTATAATGCCATCCACGCCATAACTCAATAAACGCTTCATATCTTCGGCTTCATTCACAGTCCAGGTGATCAGCGGCATGTTTTTCTGGTGTGCCTGTTCAACCAGCCTTTGATCTACCAAACTGAACTCCGGACTAAACACATCGGGAATAAAACCGAGCTTTTCCAGGTGAACTGACAGGGGCTCTGCTGTCTCTGTCAACAAGCCGGTTTTTATACCGCTGTCCCTTTTTTTAATTTGTTGCAGTATTTTGAGGTCAAAAGACTGAAGGCTTACCCGGTTCCTTAACTGAAGCCTGTTCACCTCGGTGTAAACAAGATCAACGAATGTCCCGGGATCCGGATTAAACAATCCTTCAACCGCTTCGGTTTTTATTTCTATATTAAAAAACACGGGAGGCAGTTGATTATTCTTCGTCAGGCGGTCTACTTCCGCAATTACTTCAGTAAACAAGGGTTTGCTTGCAGGGATCTTTTTTTGTCGCGGGAATTCAGGGTTACCACGCCGGCCACAATCGTATTGTCGTATTTCGGCGTAGGTCATTTTGAACAGGTTGAAGTTTTTTCCTGATCCTGCTGCGATTGCTTTTCCGTCAGGACCCGAACAAAAATCTTCGTTCATCCATGCTTCGTGTGAAACTACCACCTGCTTATCGGCCGAGATCACAATGTCGAGCTCAAGCGTGCCAACACCCAGTTTAACCGCTTCAAGAAAAGCAACCAGGGTGTTTTCCGGAAACAGTCCCCTTGCCCCGCGATGGCCCTGGATAGTTATGATCTTACTGTTCAATTTTATTACCGAGCAATATTCTGAATTTATGATCCTGCCCCAAACAAAAATAAGATATTATTTCAGCATTGTTCCCGGGTTGAATTTTAAAATTACGCAGCTGGTTTATTAAACATTAACAATTGTGTTTATACATACAAAACTATTACAGCCCCATTTACGTTAATGCTCTTAAATACCTGCCCATGAAACGTTTGTTAGTTCCGTTGTTATTTATTTTTTGTTCCTGCGACGACCTTCAGAAAAATGAACCTGCACCTCCGAAGATCCCGGCCGGGGTAAAGCAGACCGGCGCTGGCCAGGAAGCCATTGCAGATTTTTCACAAGGTTGTTTCTGGCATTCTGAAATTGTTTTTCAGAGTCTCGAAGGCGTTAACGATGCTGTTTCGGGTTATGCGGGTGGAACTGATCCTAACCCCAGCTATGAAACTGTTTGCAGCGGCGCTAAGGGTCACGCCGAAACAGTTGAAGTGCATTATGATCCTACAAAAATTTCTTTTAAAACACTGGTTGAGGCTTTTTTCGCGAGCCAGGATCCTACAACTTTAAACCGCCAGGGCAACGACGAAGGCACGCAGTACCGTTCAATTGCCTTTTACAGAACCGAAGCGGAAAAAAAGATCATCAAAAATGAAATTAAAAGACTCACCGATGAAAAAAAATTCGAGAATAAAATAGTAACAGAAGTAGTACCATTCACGCGTTTTTATCCGGCTGAAGACTATCACCAGGAGTATATTCTTAATAATCCCTGGAACGGGTATGTTCAGAATGTTTCCATCCCCGATTTCGAAAAATTTAAAAGGACCTTCAAGGGTAATTACAAATAACAGTTCTTTGTGTCAGTTCGTTGCGCCTGCGGCAAGCCTCTGGCGACCGAAGGAGCGGAGTCGAGAACCGGCTTTAACACCCCTGCTTTAAAAATTGCTCACCAGGGTATAATTATTCTGAAAGCTCTCACGGCCGCCACTGTCGTCGATGTAAAGCGGGGTGCCCGAATCAATGATCATTTCTTTGCTTTTCAGTTGTATGATCTTGTAGGTAAACTCGGTGCTGAACTTATTAAAAAGGTGGCTGCTGGTGGCATCCGACTCAACGCTGTTTAATACAATGATAATCCCTTCCTTGTTTTTATCTTTGCCCACTTTTGAAGTAAAATTCCAGGTGCCTTTGGCTACGAGGTTATCACCATCCCAGCTTTCTTTCACGGTAAAACTGCCGTCTTTACCAAATGAAAGGTATAAAGAATAAATTCCTTTATAAATGTAGGCCGCCGCGCCGGTTGGTGTTACATCGCCGGTATAGCGGCTGCCATCAAATTGCAGATAATAACTCACCCCCGACTTGGCCTGCATACTGGTGTATGAAGCATAACCGGTTTTCATTCGCCATTCGCCAACCACCCGCGCTTTACGGGTTAGTAATGAAATGGCTGGGTCTTTTTCCCCTTTTTTGCAGCCACTGTTTACAAACGTGACAGCAAACAAAATAAGAACGAATGTGGGTAAATTCTTCATACTATTGTTTTAACAAATAACATCAACTTAAATCAAAGCGCCTAACGCCTATTTCGAAACTCGCTATAACATATTAAAAATCAAGTAGTTAATTAAATTTGCAAATTAATTTAATTTCTTTTAAATTTGACTCAATCTTTAAAACGAATAATATTAACTACAATCTCAGTCAAAAATCTCCCACTCTGCAATTCGTTTAAATTAAAATTTTATTGGATTTTTAAAACAAATTGCATCCTGGCGGAAAAGCGATTAGAATTGTTTTTAGCACTAAAGTAAAGAAGACTATAAATGTTGCAGGGTCATCCCCTTTTTCTCTGTAACATTTCTAACTAATAATAAAAAAAGGGAACTATAAAAAAGTAAAAAAATGGAAAAAGGAACAGTAAAGTTTTTCAACCAAGCAAAAGGCTTCGGATTCATCAAAGTTGAAGGATCAGGTAAAGAAGTATTCGTTCACGTATCAGGGATTAAAGAAGAAATCCGTGAAAACGACGAAGTTGTTTTTGAAATTCAGGATGGCAAAAAAGGATTAAACGCCGTTAACGTAAAGTTGGCTTAATTTTCCTTTAAGTTAATTATAATTGCGATTCTCAAACCTGTTACAATTTATATACTGCTTCAACTATCAATTTTTGAAGACTAAATTTTAAGAATAAGATCACATTACAATTTTAATTAACAAAAAAAACCGGGTACCATAATGGAACCCGGTTTTTTTTTGTAATACCCAAAGGCAATGGCAATTTAAACGGTCATAATTTCCTTTTCCTTTTGCTCAACGTGTTTATCCACTTTAACCACATTGGTATCGGTCAACACCTGGATCTTACCTTCCCCGGTTTTTGCCTCATCTTCAGGCAAACCGTCCTTTTGTAATTTTTTTATTTGCTCATTGGCCTCCTTACGAAGGTTTCTCAATCCAACTTTTGCGTCTTCACCAAAACCTTTTGCGGTTTTGCTCAGTTGCTTCCGGCGCTCTTCGGTTAAAGGCGGCACCATAATACGAATGATCACGCCATCATTTTGCGGGTTGAAGCCCAGATTGGCCGCCTGGATCGCTTTTTCTATAGGCGTCAGCATGGTTTTTTCCCAGGGCTGAATAATGAGGGTGCGCGAATCCTGGGTGTTAACGCTCGCGGTATTGCTCAGCGGCACTTTGCTCCCGTAATAATCAACCAGTATGTTTTCAAGCATAGCCGGACTTGCCTTGCCTGCTCTCACTTTTTGCAGTTCCGCCTCCAGGTGGCTGATGGTTTTTTCCATCAGTGCCTGGGTAGTTTCAATAATCGTTTTGATGTCGCTCATAATTTTATTTTACAAATTTATATTTCTACCGCTTAAGCGTTCACTTTTACGGCAAAGAGTTCAACCAGTTTTTTAACCACAAAATCAATTTCTTCTTTGGTATTGTATTTACTGAAACTAAATCTTACCGAAGGGCGTACCATGTCGATGCCTAAGCCGCGTAAAACGTGGCTGCCCTGGTTGCTCCCGCTGCTGCAGGCACTGCCGCCGCTGGCCGCGATGCCCGAAATATCAAGGTTAAACAATACCATTTCGGCGTCGGGGTGACTAGGGAAACAACAATTTAAAACTGTATATAAAGATTTTTCGTGATCGGTTTCACCGTTAAAATCAACCCCGGGAATATTTTTAATTAACTGCTCCCTCATGTAATCCTTTAAGCCCATGATGTGCTCCTGGTGCGCTTTCATTTCGGTATAACAAATTTCAAGCGCTTTCGCCAAACCCGCGATGCCGGATACGTTTTCAGTTCCCCCACGCATGTTGCGCTCCTGGGCCCCGCCATGAATAAAAGGAGAGATCTTATACTGGTGATTGATGTACAGGAAACCCACGCCTTTTGGCCCGTGAAATTTATGGGCCGCGCAGGTAATAAAATGAACTTTAATATCTCTCAGATCCATCGGGTAATGGCCCATAGTTTGAACGGTATCGCTGTGGAAAACTGCGTTGTACTTTTCACACAGTTCGCCTACCTCCTTAATGGGCAACAGTGTGCCTATCTCGTTGTTGGCATGCATTAACGATACCAGGCTGCGCGGATTGTTCTTTAAAAGTTCTTCAAGATGATTGAGATCAACATTACCTTTTTTATCGATCTTCACCCAGCTCACTTTTACTTTACCGGTGCTCTCCAGAACTTTAATGGTATGCTCAACGGCGTGGTGTTCTATAGGACTTGAAATAACGTGGGTGATCCCGAATTTTTCAACCGATTGTACAATGGCCATGTTATCGGCTTCAGTTCCGCCCGAAGTAAAAAATATTTCAGCGGGTGTAACGTTCAGTATTTTTGCAACTGTTTTACGCGCGTTCTCTATGGCCGAACGCGTTTTCCTGCCATAGGAATGTATGGAAGAAGGGTTCCCGAAATCCTCGACCAGTAACGGCATCATTGCCTTTAAAACTTCTTCGTCGAGCCTGGTAGTTGCAGCATTATCAAGATAAACTTTCATGCATCTTTTTTTAGTGATTCAAAATAAGGACTAGTTTTTAATTATTTCCTTAATATCTGAAATTATTTTCTTAGCTAGGCTTTCGGCGGTAGAAGACGTCTGGCTTTCGCTGTAGATCCTGATGATGGGCTCTGTGTTACTTTTCCTGAGATGAACCCATTCCTTGTCGAACTCAATTTTAACACCGTCAACCGTGTTCACAGGTTGTTTGGCGTATTTTTCCTTAATTTCCTGCAGCACTTTATCAACGTCGATCTGTGGCGTTAATTCAATTTTATTTTTAGAGATAAAATACCCCGGGTAAGATTTGCGCAGCATGGAAACAGATTTTCCGTATTTGGCAAGATGCGTTAAAAAAATGGCGATGCCAACCAGGGCGTCTCTTCCATAATGGAGTTCCGGCAAAATAATACCGCCGTTGCCTTCGCCGCCAATCACAGCCTTTGAATCCTTCATCATTTTCACCACGTTTACTTCACCAACAGCCGAGGCGGAATATTTACCTCCCTGTAGTTCTGTAACATCACGCAGGGCACGGGTGCTCGACAAATTGCTTACCGTATTGCCTTTTTTGTTGTGTTTTAATACATAATCCGCAACGGCTACCAGCGTGTATTCCTCTCCAAACATTTCTCCGTCTTCACAAACAAAGGCCAGCCTGTCAACATCCGGGTCAACACTTATTCCCAGGTGTGCTTTTTGTTTTAAAACTGCCTGGCTAAGGTCCGATAAATGTTCTGGTAACGGTTCGGGGTTGTGCGCAAAATTTCCTGTGGGTTCACCGTGAATGATCTTGTAATCCTTTATTCCCAGTTTATCCAGTAAAGCAGGCACGGCGATGCCACCACTTGAATTGATGGCGTCAACCACAATCGAGAAATTCGCCTTTTTAATCGCCTTCACATCAACGTAAGGCAGGGCAAGGATCATTTGAATATGTGTGTTTAAAAAGTCTTTATTAACGGTCAAAGTCCCTAATTTGGCGACCTCCGCGTAATTAAAATCACAGGTTTTGGCCAGTTGCAGAATTTCCTGCCCGGCTTCTTCACTTATAAATTCACCTTTGTCGTTCAGTAATTTTAAGGCGTTCCATTGTTTTGGATTGTGGCTCGCGGTAAGAATGATGCCGCCCTGGGCCTTTAATTCTGTTACCGCCAGCTCAACCGTTGGTGTAGTGCTTAACTCCAGGTCCACCACATGGATGCCGAGCCCTGTTAATGTACCGGTTACAATGCCTGAGAGCATCTGCCCGCTCAGCCTTGCATCGCGGCCAATCACAATGGTTGTTTTACCATCCGGTTTGCTGTTTTTAAGAACCCAGGTACCGTATGCCGAAGCGTATTTTACAATGTCAAGGGGGGTAAGACCATCGTCAGGCTTTCCTCCTATCGTTCCTCTGATTCCAGAAATACTTTTAATTAGGGTCATAATAATTTTGAGGTGTAAAGATAGAAAAACTGCCCCACTTTTCCCGAATTATAAATTCATAAAATTGTTGATTTTTTGCGTAAATTATTGCTTTTACAAAGGGATTTATTGCGAATTTTACCTAATATTATCTTAATGCGGTACAAAAATTTTTTAGTCGTCATATTCTTCTTTTTCCTGCACACCGCTTCCGCCTCCGATTCAGTGTTTA
Organism: Bacteroidota bacterium; assembly: GCA_040386615.1. Classification (GTDB taxonomy): domain Bacteria; phylum Bacteroidota; class Bacteroidia; order B-17B0; family Aurantibacillaceae; genus Aurantibacillus. Next base: position 51,125 of record JAZKFC010000005.1, on the reverse strand, counting down.
CCTGTTACGACACAATAATTATTGAAACCGACAGTTATGCCGAAAACAGCCTTGAAATTTCGTCGGGCAAACGGCCAAACCCCATACTGAAATTGTTCAGGGACAAACAGAAAAAGAAAAAACAGGTGATCGCGGCCCTGCTGGCGTTTCCTCTTCCTTTCGGCATCGTGGGCCTTCACCGCATTTACCTGGGCTGCGCGCCTTATGTGCCCGTAGCTTACATCGCCAGCCTCGGCGGCATGTTCGGGGTATTGCCCCTCATCGATTTTTGCGTTTTGCTGCTCAATAAAGATACCGACAGCTACAGTAATAATAAAAAAATATTTATGTGGGTCAATTAAGCCTTGTGTTATGTGTGGTATTTCGGGGATAATCTTAAAAGAAAAGAACAGCTTTAACCTGGGCGAAAAAATGATCCGCATGTCCGACACGATCAGTCATCGCGGTCCTGATGGCGAAGGTTTTATGCTTGCCGGCGAAAAAAACACCACCCCCTTTTTCAACCGCCTGAAACAACAATACAGTCGCGGCGACCTGAAATATATCCCCGCAAAGCCCGTTCCGGCAGCCCCGGCTGACCAATTCCTGGCTTTCGCTCACCGTCGACTATCCATCATCGATCTTACCGAAACGGGCCACCAGCCCATGTGTACAACCGACGCCAAAGTGTGGATCACTTTTAACGGAGAGATCTATAACTATGTTGAACTGAAAAGCGAATTAAAAAATCTTGGGCGTACCTTTGTCTCGGAGTCAGATACGGAGGTCATTCTGATGGCATACCGCGAATGGGGTTTTAACTGCGTTGAAAAATTCAACGGCATGTGGGCTTTTTGCATTTACGACGCCGAAAAACAACTCTGTTTTGCTTCCCGCGACAAGTTTGGCGTAAAGCCATTTTATTACATCAACAACGCGCTTTTTTTTGCCTTTGCCAGCGAACAAAAAGCCTTTACTGCTTCGGGACTTTGCAAGGCCAACATCAACCGCAAAGCCGTTCACAATTATCTTGTGAATGACCTGCTCGAAAACGAACCCGCCAATTTTTTCGAAGAGATCACTGAGCTATGGCCCGGTAACAATCTTGTGTACCATCTCAAAACAAAAGAACTGCTCACAAAAGCTTATTATCACTTAAGCGATCACATTCATTTAAAAAACGATCATTTAAGCGATAAGGAACTCATAGGCAAGATCTCAGAAACACTAGAAAACGCTATTCGCGTCAGGTTGAGGAGCGATGTTGAAGTAGGCACCTGCCTCAGCGGCGGCATCGACAGCAGCGCCATCGCAGCTATTATCTCCGAGATAACCCAAAAACCACTGCACTGTTTTACCGCAGTTTTTAAAGGAAGGGCCTTTAACGAAGAACATTTTTCGGACATCGTTGCCGGGAAAATTAATGCCAGACATTTTAAAACAGAACCTACTCTCCAGGGATTTATCGAAGATGTGGATGCCCTGGTTTATTCGCAGGATGTACCCATCTGGAGCACCAGTACTTATGCCCAATACAAGGTGATGGAACTGGCAAAACAAAACAATATCAAGGTAGTGCTCGATGGGCAGGGCGCCGACGAGTTGTTCGGGGGTTATCATCACCATTTTGTAGCCAAGTGGAACAACCTTTTATCGAGAGGAAAATTTTTCAGCGGCCTCAGTGAAATTTCCGCCAGTGGAAAAAGTATTTCAAACCCCCTGGCATTTTATTTGAAAGAACGCCTGAAACACAAAAACCATTTTGGTGAAAAACACCTTTCATTTCTTTTTAAGCCGGAGTTCTTAAAAGAAAACAATATTAAAAACCCCTTCGTTTATTTTAACGACATGAACCTGCAACTGGTGAACGACATTTACGAAACGCGGTTAAAATCATTTTTAAGGTGTGAAGACCGTTGTGGCATGTGGCACAGCGTTGAAAGCCGCACCCCGTTCAGCGACGATACCGAACTCATTAACCTGTTATTTTCTTTCAGGGGCAATCGCAAAATAAAAAACGGCGTTTCAAAATACCTGTTACGCGAAGCGGTAAAATCCAAACTTCCGCCCGAAATTTACGGGCGCTACGATAAACGCGGCTTTGAAACTCCTATGCAGGAATGGGTACAAAAAATGCGGCCGCAAATATTATCTGAAATAAAACAGGCAGGCTTTGATTTTGTGAACTACAAAAATCTCGAAAACACCGACCCAGCTCACCAGGCCCACAATAACTTGCTCTTTAAACTATTTATTTTGAGCCGCTGGCAGAAAATGTTCAGTGTTTCAGGTTCGATGTTGCAGGCTTAAACTTTGCACCGGTGTGAAATCTATTTGGCCAACACCTTAAATTCAGTTCTCCTGTTCTCTGCCCTGTTTTCTGCTGAATCGTTCGGCACCTTGGGTTGTGTATCGCCATATCCCACGTATTTTAACCTGGCTTCGCTTATTTTACCGGTGTTGATCAGGTAATCGTAAACGGCTTTTGCCCTGTTGGCGGAGAGGGTTGTGTTGAATTTTTTATCGCCACTGTTGTCGGTATGCCCGCCTAACTCAATTTTAAGTGCCGGATTTTTGGTCATGAACGCGATTAATTTCTCGAGTTCAGCTTTACTCTCAGGTTTCAGGTCCCATTTGTTCACGTCAAAAAAAACGTTTTTTAATTCAACCACGCTGCCAACATCAATGGGTTGCAAAGGAATGTCAAGTTGGTAAGGTTTATTAAAATCGGTCTGTCTGTTCTTGAGCATGAAATTATCGCTGTAAAAAAGATAACCTTCCTTGCTCACATTCACCAGGTAATTCTTGTAAGACGTGAGCGTCGCAAAAAACTCACCATTCTTCTGCGAATAGGAACGCGCAGCAGATTGCTGGGTTTCGCCGTTTATCAGTTCAAAACTTGCTTCCAGCGGCTCTTTGGTCTTGGCGTTATATATTTTTCCTTTTACATAAGTGATTTTTTCTGGACGAACATCTTCCGGCAATTCAAACTGGTAAATATCCAGCCCGCCAAAACCGCCTTTTCTGTTACTGAAAAAAAATGCCAGTTGCCCATTAGGATAAACCAACAAACTGCCTTCCTCATTCAGTGTATTGATGGGATAACCAAGATTCACCGCTTTTCCCCATTCACCATTCGGCTGGCGCTTGCTCATAAAAATATCAAGCCCGCCCATACCAGGATGCCCGTCACTCGCGAAATACAAGGTTTGATTATCGGGGTGAATAAAAACAGATTCTTCCCTTCCCGGTGTGTTTACATTGTCAGATAACTTAACAGCCGGCGTGAATTTACCGTCATCTCCAATTGTACTCATGTAAATATCCTGGTCTTTCACCCCGCCCCTGCCAACAATCCCCCTGATGAAATAAAGGGTCCTGCCATCGCTGCTGAAACTGGGTTGTGTTTCCCAATGATTTGTATTGATTGAAGGGCCGGCATTTCCAGGGGCGATCCATTTTCCATTTATTTTTTGCGCGTAAAAAATATCACAGCTGCCATAACCTTTTCTTCCCTGCGCACCATAATCACCAAATTCGTTCGCGCAGGAAGCAAACAACATGATGTTACCGTCGGCCGACAAGGTGGGCGCGCCTTCATTGCCAATGCTGTTGATCTCCCATATGGGCTTGGCACTCTGCCACACATCCTTTGCCTTATTGCTTATAAAGAAATCTTCATTCTGGTAACCCGGCCGTTGAGCATCAGTAAGTGCCCGGGTAAACAAAAACTGGCTGCCATCAGCCGTTACTGCGGGAAAATACTCATCCATGGCCGTGTTGATGCCCTCGCCTACATTAACAGGACTGTATGGCTTGGGGTGTTTGATGGCTTCGGATCCAAACTTAGCACTTACCAAAAATTTCTCGGCTTTTTCTTTGGTGTTCGGATTGATCCGCTCGAATCTTAAAAATGCCTCAAGGCTCACCTTCGCGTCCTCGTAAAGACCTTCGGCCAGCTGCGACAGGCTTAAAAAATAATAGGTGTTAGGGAAAAATTTATAATTGATACTGATGGCTTTTTTAAAGGAATTAATGGCTTCGGCGTGTCTGTTGGTTTCCTGGTATACGCCACCAAGGCCTATCGCGGCTTCTATAAACTGTGGATCTTCTTCAAGCGCTTTTTTAAAATTCTTTTCAGCAATGTCGTCCTTTTTAATTTCGAAGGCCTTACGCCCATCCTCCAGGTAGCGGATTGCCTTTTTATTGGTGCTGGTGTATTCACCGGGCGGCAATTGCGCAAATAAAAAATTCACGGCTAAACACGTGAGTAAAGTTAATTTCAGTTTTACCATGGGTTTTAAAATTAAAAATTAAATGCCTAGCCAGCTTTTAAGGGTGGCCGATTCTTTTTCGGTGACGTCTGTTTTCAAAGTTAACTGATTTTTGCGAATGACTTTCACTTTCACTGCTTTGGCGGTCAAAGTTTTTACTTTATATTTTCCTTTTTTTCCTTTGGGCCTGTAAACCTCTACTGTTACCTTATCGCCCACTTTTAAATTGCTGTAATATTCTGTAATAATTTCCTTTGCCTGCTCAACCTGAAGTTCACGGCCATTCAATTTACTCAGTTGGTCGCCTTTTTTATACCCAAGGTCCTTTCCAAATTCATCCATATCGGAATTATCTTCTACAAACAGTCTTTTTGTTTCCTCGTTGTAATTTAGATCCATGCGGCCAAAAGAAAAATCATAACTCACCTTTTCCTTCGCGAATTCAATCCCGATCTTGTTCAGCACATCGGCTAAGGGCAGCGGCACTGTTCCGCCTACATGTGTTCTTAAAAACACACCGATTTGCGGATAGGTGAATTTCTCAATATCGTTAAACAGGTCTGCATCGTTAAAAGACTTGTTTTTACCATACTTGGTTGCCAGGTCCTTCATCAGGTCCTGGGTACCATACTTACCGTTGCTGTAGTGACGCAGCAATATATCCAGGCACATGCCAATTACGGCGCCTTTCTCATAAACGTTGCCGTATTGGGTGTGAATTTTCTCTTCCAGCACATGTTTACTCATGTAGGTAAAACTCATGGTATCATTATAACTCTCTATGCTGTTCTGGTATTTGCCCATCATGGTATTGAGCAACTGGTCGATATTGATAATGCCTCCTTTAGCCTGCGCGTGATGTGCGGCATACTCTGTCATGCCTTCATACAACCAGAGGTGCTCGCTCATTTTGGGATCATTAAAGTCAAAATCACCAATTTCTTTTGAGTGGATGTTGAGCGGTGTAACAATGTGAAAGAATTCATGAGCGGCCACGTCCCTGATCTGCTGCTGTATACTCAGGCTGTCGAATTCCGGTAGTACGTAAAATGAAGAGTAAGAATGTTCAAGCGCACCGCTCGAACCCGACATGCTGGGCCTATCCATAAAATAAAACAAAAAGGCGTATTTCTCAACCGGCAGTTTACCGCCGAGGTATTCGCTCTGCGCATAAAGCAATTCTTTTAAGGTAGAGGCAATGAATCCTGAAGTCACTTTTTTATTGGGAGAATAAACGGCCACCAACACTTTGGTACCTCCCACTAAAATGGTCGACGTGTCGGGCAACGCGTAAATAATGGGAGAATCCACCAGGTCGTGGTAATCAAAAACGCTGATCACATCTTTACCGGCACTGGATTTGATGTTAGAGAGCCCGGTGGCTGGATAAAACCCCTGTGGTTTTTCAAACTCAATTACAAAATTGCGGTTGGTCATTCCCTTGATATAACCAAACATGCTGTGGGTATTGATTGAAAAATTTTTGCCTTCTTCAAAATTGGTACCACCCGGTTCAAAAATAATTTTTTCTTTGGTACCGGGCAGGTCCGTCTTATCCCAGGTATCGTCAACATCGTAGCTGATCTGTTCTATTTTGGAGGCTGGCGAAAGTTTGTAAGTGTTCACGTCTGTTTTGGAAACATTGATCGTAACGCCATTCTTTCCCTTTACTTTAAAATTGGAGATAAACCTTCCAAAATCATACACTTCGTAGGTACCCGGCACCATTGATGGGAAGGCAAACTCCACCTCGTTCTGTGTAAGATCGGGCAGCACAAGCGTCACAGCCACTTTATCGTTGGTGACCCTGGTGAGATTAACAGCATAGTGGTAATCGTTATCTGCTGTTAACGAAATGAACAATAAACTAAAAAGGGCGGCACAGAAGTTCTTCATAATTGAAATGAAATTATTTAATAATTAATTTAAAATTTTTCCAGCGGTATTTAAACCAGAAAATAACAAACGTAATAAAGGCCATGCCGAACCAAAGCAGGAGCTCTGTGCCGGGGTTCTTGTCGTGTGTTTCAAACACCGAATAGGTTTTTAAAACCGAATCTGATGAATTCACCATCACGCTGCTGATGAAGTTGTTGGCAAAATGTATACCAAATGCCAGCTCCAGGCCTTCATCGAGCAGAGTGAGACAGCCCATGAACAAAGCAAAAAACACATAATAGGTGAGCATTACTACCCAGCCATACTCCTTCACTTCGGGGTTGCTTAAATGCGCGCTGCCAAATAAAACGGAAGTAATGATCACGGGCACAATGCCGTTTTTAAATATTTGTGAAAGTCCCTGAACCAGGTAACCCCTGAAAAACAACTCTTCAAAACCTGTTTGAATGGGCATGAGCAAAAGCATCATCACAAACGAGATCGTAAACCCACGCAGATCGAAGTTAACAGCCAGATCTTCCAGGTTAAAAATATAACTTACTAAAACCGAAATCACAAGAATGCCGCCCCAGATCCCAAATGCGAACCAGAACCTCTTAAACCTGAATTTTTCATACCCGGTTAAAATACTCACCAGGGTTTTGCGGTGTAATTTTTTGATGGCCGCGTAAAACCCAATAAAGGTGATCACAAAAATTCCCAGCAGGGCAATAAGGATAAGGTTACGGTCAACACCTATCACATGATAATCAAATAACTGGTTGGGATCCTTCGACAGCTGATCGAGGGTTACGCCGTTTTGCTGCGCGAGAACTAAAAGATGAAAGGAGCTAATAACCGGCGCGCAAACATAACATAAAACCGTAAATAAAATTGTGGTGGCATACATCCACCAGTCGTTGAAACCAGAAACGTACCCGGAGTTTAAAAACAAATTGTCAAACGGTAAAACTGCCTGCTTCTGATCTTCCTTATTTGTCTCGTCCATGTGAAAGCGGTGAAATTAACCGTTTATTTTTAATATTTTTGAGCTCCATAAAAGTATTTAAATTTACCTGAAATCACAATTTACAAGCCTAAAAGCATACATAAATTACCTTAAAATGAAATCTCTTTTACCTTTTTTTCTGTGTGTTTTGATATTGAGTTCATGTGAACGCCAACAGGCTGCAAAGATCATCGTTACAAAGGAAGAACTTGGAGAAGTTGTTTTTTTTGATCCCATCCTTTCGCGTGATAGTACTGTTAGCTGCGCAAGTTGCCACAAACCCGAATTCGCCTTTGCCGATAATGTGGCCCTTAGCAAAGGCATACACAACAAAACGGGCGAACGCAATACACCCACCGTGATGAACCAACGCGACAGGAATTTTTATTTCTGGGACGGCCGCGCTGAAACCCTGGGAGAGCAAGCCCTTGGACCGATGGAAAATCATAACGAAATGGACCTGCCCGTTTCAATTATTGTAAGACGTTTGCAAAGAAGCGAGCGGTACAGAAACGCTTTTTTCAACGTATACGGTAAACCCCCCGGCAGGGAGGAACTCGCCGACGCCCTCGCCGCCTATGAAAGTTCGTTGGAAACCAGTAAAAGTCCCTTCGATAAATACATGAGCGAAGAAGACACCACTCTCTTTTCTGAAAGTGCTAAACGGGGTTTAACTATTTTTAATAATAAAGGCAGATGTTTCGACTGCCATTTTGGTGTTGATTTTACAGGTAACGACGCGTTTAAGAATATTGGCTTATACAATGGCAAAAACCTCAGCGACAAAGGCCGGTATAACATCACTTCAAAACAAAAAGACCTTGGTAGTTTTAAAGTACCTGGGCTCCGCAACGTGGCCCAAACCGCGCCCTACATGCATAACGGCATGTTTAAAACATTGCGACAGGTAATAGATTATTATAACGATCCCGATAAAATCGTGAACGATCCCATTAACAGGGACACCCTCCTTAACAAACCCCTGGCATTAACAGACGCAGAAAAAAAAGACCTGGAAAATTTCCTTTTAAGCCTGAGCGATGAACGCTTTTCGAAAAAAGAAACTAAAGAAGAAGCGCACAGAAAATAAAGCCCTGTAAGGCTTCGCGATGACGAAATCCCATCACGGTATTGGAAACTAATAAACCTTATACAACACCGGTTTACTGGGGCTCGCGTCATTCTCAAATGGCGCTATCTGCAGGTTTAAGATATAAGTGCCATCGTTGATCTCATTGGCAACATACACGAATTCGGTAATGGTTTTGTGCAATTGCACATTTGCGGGATAATTCCAGAAAGCGTGATGGGCCGCTAGTGTGCCGCCATCATTTTCTTTGTCAATACTCGGCAGGTCTATCAGCAAGTGCATCACCCCGATCTCGTTTAAAAACTCAATGGCTTCTTTTAAAATATAAGGGGGATTGGTATTGCTGTAATTGGTGGTGAGTTTGTTCAGGCCATTGCTCAGTGTTCTGATCACCAGTGCTTCGGGTTGAACGCCTTCAAGCATGGTTTCGAATTGTTTGCGCGTGATCACAAAATCTCCATTGTCCTGCTCCAGAGGCAGAATAGTGATCACTTCGGCAACGTACATAAACCTGTTAAGGTTCTGGTTGATGGTATAGAACTCTTTGCTGATATGCCCTGCACACTCGGTATGCGTGCCATTGCCGTGTGGATTAAAACTAATATTCCTGAAGTTAACGCTTCCACCCTGGTTCACGTCTCCTACCCACTCGCCCATTACAACCGGTTCAAGTTTCATCGGTCCCACATACCAGGCGCTCGCACAGTTTTCGGCAGTGCTTAAAGGAATTGAAATGTCGATGGGTTTAAAAAAATCAATTTTAAATTCTTTTCCCCTATGAAAAATGGTCGCGATCATTTTTGAGATATTAAATTATTGTCTGTTCAGAAAATTTGACGAGAGATCCCGAAGCACTCCGTGTTCGGGATCAATTCGACTTGGTTATTTTGCATCGGCGTAGCCGCCTTGCCAAATAACAGTCTCATTGATTAAACAGCTACCGAAGCCTTAATGTGAGGATGGGGATCATAATTTTCGAGCGTAAAATCCTCAAATTTAAAATCAAAGATCGATTGCACGGCCGGATTGATCTTCAATACCGGCAATGGTCGCAGGTCGCGACTCAATTGGAGTTTGGCCTGTTCGATGTGGTTTGAATAAATGTGCGCGTCGCCCAAAGTGTGAATAAATTCGCCCACCTTCAAATTGCAAACCTGCGCCACCATCATGGTAAGCAGCGCGTAAGACGCTATATTAAAGGGCACTCCTAAAAAAATATCGGCGCTTCTCTGGTAAAGCTGGCAACTTAATTTTCCATCAGCCACATAAAACTGAAAAAAAGCGTGACAGGGAGGCAATTTCATATTGTTGATGTCTGCCACATTCCAGGCGCTAACGATCAGGCGCCGTGAGTCGGGATTTTTTTTGATCATCTCTATCACCTGGCTGATCTGGTCAATGTGCCCGCCATCAGGCGTTGGCCAGCTTCTCCACTGAAAACCATAAACAGGCCCCAGATCTCCTTTTTCATCGGCCCAGTCGTCCCAGATACTTACGCCATGGTCTTTAAGATATTTGATGTTGGTATCACCGCTTAAAAACCATAACAATTCATGGATAATGCTTTTTGTATGCAGTTTTTTAGTGGTTAGCAATGGAAACCCATCCTGAAGGTTAAAACGCATCTGGTACCCAAAAACGCTCACTGTACCTGTTCCGGTACGGTCGGTTTTAGTAACGCCTTCGTTTAAAACATGCCGCATTAAATCGTGGTACTGTTTCATAGCCTGTTTTGTTGTTTTTTGTAAAAATAAAAATCCTCCAGTTATATAACAGGAGGATTTATAAAAAGTTTTTAATCCCTGCTGAAGCGATCCAGATAGCTATCGGTCCCGACTACTGTCGGGATGCTTCATTATTATTTACTTGATCAGGGTAACGTGACCTATGTATTCCTTACGCCCCTCACCATTCTGACCTACTATCCTCACTTTATAAATGTAAGTGCCTTGTACCGGAGCGCCGCCTTTCACTGTACCATCCCAGCCATTTGAAATATCCCTGCTTGAGAAAACCAGGTGACTCCAGCGGTCATACACATCAAGGAAGAAATTTTCAGATTTAAATCCTAAGCCTTTTACATAAAAGAAGTCATTGATACCGTCACCATTCGGAGTAAATGAATTAGGAACATAAAGATTCAGATCGTCTCTGATCTCAATGAACGTAATCACCGTATCTATACATCCAAACTCTGAGGTTTCAACCAGCATCACAGGAAACTTGCCTGTTTCTTCGTATTTACGCTGTGGATTCTTGACCAGCGAGCTATCGTTGTCACCAAGGCCGGTTCCCGAGAACATCCAGTAATAGGTAGCCGCGTCGGTGTATTGGGAAACAGGATTAAAGGTCACCAGGTTATCTGTGGTAGTAGGAACATCCGGCGACCATTGAATATCTGACTTTAACCTCGGGTGAACAATAATTGGATAAGGCAATTCATAAAGGCCGGTGCAACCATTTGTGCCGTGTGATGTGATCCTTACTGTATAAATGCCAGGTTCATTAAAAGGGTATTCAAAACTATCACGCTGGAACTGGTTAAAGCCGCCAAAGTCAAATGTGGTGATTGAAGCCGTGGCCTGGGTCCTTGTATTAAAAAATATTCTTAATGGCTCGCAACCCTCGTTTTTATCTAACCTGAGATCGGGCTGCGGAGGCATTTTCACCAGCACGGTAAAGGCGTTGGAAATCGTATACTGGGGGCAGGCAATATCTCGGGCCGACACGTTAAATACCGTGGTACCGAGCATGATCCCCGTCACAACGTTACCGGTAGGCGCATTCAGGTAATTCGCCGGATTCCAGTCGTAAGCGTAATTTTCACTACCGCCCGCTGCTCCTACTTCCAGTAAAACGGTATCGCGCAGACAGACCTCGCGCCCCTGAGGGGTTAATGTAAATTGTATAGGTGATAACACATCCAGTTCAAGCTGCCTCGAGCTCTGACAGGGACCTAAAGAAACATTCAACTGGTAAATACCCGATTGTGTAGGTTGTAAAGTAGCCAGTGTTAAAGTAGGACTGTTTGACGAGAAGCCGGTGGTACTGGTCCATGAATAACTGGTAGCGCCTACCGGACCCGGAATGGACAATGTTTCATTGTAACAGCCACGGATAAACTCAGGCAGCGTAAATGACATCACCGGGTTGATGGAAACACTGATGGTATTGGTATTATTACAAGTGATACCACCATTATTATAGGACACGAACACTGTGTAAATACCAGAGGCTGTCACCGGCGGATAATACAGGGTGGTGTTGGCCGTATTCGCGGTATAAGAGTTAGGGCCGGACCATGAATAACTGGTAGCTGTAATGGCATTGGCAAACAGGCTCACACTGTTGGGATAACAGGCCACAGCGCCACCCGCGGGGGCAACGGCAATGGAATTAACCGGCACCACGTTCATAGGCTTACAGTCTGATGCCGGGCAGGTTCGCGTGCCAATGGCATAGACCACGGATCCGCAATAAATTCCCGAATGGATTTGAGGTTGTACATTTTGAATGTTCATGGTCGGGTTCGTGCCGGTAATCGCGGCTGAAGGAGGTCCCGACCATGAATAAGACTGAACACTGCTGCCGCCACTGACCGGCGCACTGATCAACATGTTAGCAGTTCCGTACTGGCAGATCAAATTAGGTAACACCACGGTTGGTGGGATCACCGACACCATTAACACGTTGACCACACTGGCCCTGTAACAGGTTAAGAAACCATTTGAAAAAGCCGCGGTAACTCCGTAAGCCCCCACGTTGGCGGGAGTCATGCTATTGGTGATACAGGGACTCTGAACAAAAGAATTAAACCCAGGACCGTTCCAGTTAAAACTGTTGGTATTGGTACCCACTGCCGAAGCAGTGATACAGGCCGGTGTGCCCTGGCAAAAAGTATAGGTGCCTACACCCACATCTACAGAATAGGTTTGCACTACCCTGACCTGGGCCGTGGACTGCCTGGCGCAGGTAATTCCGTTGTAATTGATATTGGCCACCACCGTGTAAATGCCGGCATGAGAGGGTTGTATATTAGCAATGCAGGGATTGGAGTGGATCGTACCACCAGATGCAGCTGGCCAGGCCGGCCCCGTCCACGAGTAATTGAATGCAGTTGGCATATTGGCGCAAAGACAAGCCACGCCACCCTGGCAAATATCCATGGGATTGGTGCTGCAGATCGTGATAAAATTATCGGGGGCTACGTTTATCTGTATGGTTTTTGTTGCGGAACAACCCGTGTTGTAATTGGCAGAAAAGGTGTAAACACCAAGGTTATTAGGGGACTGGAAACCCAGCCCGGTATTGGGCAGGATCATGGTGTTGGTCGTGACGCATTGGGCATTCACACCAGGCGCCCCGGCCAGCAAACAAAAGGTGCCAGTACCCCCCGCGAAAGTAAAAGTGGGATTGGCGCCGGTACAATAATTGAAAGTGCTGGGAGGAGTAAAGTTGGCACCCAGAACATCCAGCGTCGCTGTAGGGTTAACCGTCAAAGTAAAATACTGTGTGGCGGTGATGGGCTGCCCTGCGCCGTTGGTTCCACTTGCTAAAACCGTAAAAGTCACCTGTGGTGCTGTTGATCCAACTATGGTAAAGTTAGGGCTCGTTTGGGGTACCGGACCACCCCCGAAGGCCGGGTATACCGTAGCATTGGCACTTGGGATAATTGTATAATTTTGTGTTGCCGCGCCTGACCAGTTGGCAGTTACGACAGTGGGTTGATTGGGGCAGGCAGTGGCATTGGGAACAATTAATGGATTGCAGGAAATACCGGCGGTCCCATTGTTCGTAAAAGAAACGTTGTTCACAACCCCCGCGACATTCGACACCAAAAGGAGGTATTGTTGCCCAGCTGTCACCGGAATAGTAGCCTGGTAGTTTCCGGCAAAACCACCCCCGGGAATGGGACCCATTCCCGTACCGCCCGAAGCATTGCTGTTATGATTACAGGAAACCGGGGCCTGGGTATTGTTGAAGATGTTGGTGCACGTGTTCGCATCATATAACCACATGGCCCAATGCATAAAAGAGGTCTGAGGATTGGCCGAACCTATTTGACCCAAAGTCCAACCTAAATTTCCGCTGGTGGTCACGTTGATCACAAGCCATTCAGGATTTGCGCCAAGGTTAAACAAACAGCCGCCATTTGCAGGGCCACCGGTGGATGTAGGATAAGGGTTTGGAACAGGATTGCTAACACCTAGGCCTCCGGTAAGACCGTTACCACTGGTGGAGGTAAAAGTAAATGCTGGTGTCGGGCAAATAACGCGGGTGGCGTTACAGGCCGCAACGTTTTGCGCAGTGATCTTAATATTGCTGGTAAACAGGGCAATGATAAAAAAGAAGAGGCTTAAAGTGTGTCTCATGCGCGAGTTGCTATTAGATGAACTAAAAATACGAAATATAGTTGAAAACACCGTTTTTTTGTTGAACGGGACAGTAGAATTAAAATTTAAAGAGAAATCTGGCTTTTTCATTGGAATAATTCCTGTTACGAATTTAGCGATATTTGTTAAACCCTGGATGTAAATTCAATAAGTATATGGCAGGTTTTACTCAACCGGGGAGGTTTAATATCTTTTTTATATTTTTTTATCTTTGAAAAGCCCTCTTTTTTTGACCCTTCCCATCGCCTGAACGCTGCCATTTTTTACGCTGAATCGCTGCTTAAAGTTACAAGTGTGACGAAAAAAATCCTGATATTGAGCGGGCCGTAACGATACCCCGAAAACCTTTGGTTAACAAACAAGTGTAAGCACTTCAGGCCCGCAACATTATCTACAACATAAATTTAAATTCAATATTTTTGTACCTTTCCCCAAAATAAAAGTTGATTATAACTGTTTAAGCATCACTAAATCTGGAAAACACTATGAAAGGAATTATTTTAGCCGGGGGTTCGGGAACACGTTTACACCCCCTTACCCTGGCCATGAGCAAACAAATGATGCCGGTTTACGACAAGCCCATGATCTATTATCCCCTGTCGGTACTTATGATGGCCGGGATCAATGAAATTCTCATTATTTCTACACCACATGACCTTCCACACTTTGAAAGACTTTTAGGCAACGGCAACCACATTGGCTGTAAATTTACCTATGCTGTACAGGAGGTTCCCAACGGTCTGGCACAGGCTTTTGTGATAGGTGAAAAATTCATAGGCAACGACAAAGTGGCTTTGATCCTGGGAGATAATATTTTTTATGGTGTGGGCCTCGGACGTACATTTAAAAAAATAAATAATCCCGAAGGTGGTGTTGTATTCGCTTATCACGTGAGCGATCCCGAAAGGTACGGGGTGGTTGAATTCGACAAAGAAAACAAAGCGCTTTCCATAGAAGAAAAACCAAAAGAACCAAAGTCAAATTACGCAGTGCCGGGTCTCTATTTTTACGACAATACCGTTGTTGACATTGCCAAAAAACTTAAGCCCAGCCCCCGAGGCGAATATGAAATCACCGACGTAAATAAAGAGTATTTAAAGCAGGGCCGCTTAAAAGTGTCTATTATGGACCGCGGTACGGCCTGGCTCGACACAGGTACGTTTGCTTCACTCATGCAGGCCGGTCAGTTTGTGCAGGTGATAGAAGAACGGCAGGGCCTTAAAATCGGTTGTATCGAAGAAGTAGCCTTCAATATGGGATACATCAACAAAGAGCAATTGGTTAAAATAGCGCAACCTCTTACCAAAAGCGGCTATGGCAATTATCTTTTAGAACTGGCGAAACGAAAATAAGTGAAAGATTACGCACAGCTACTCGACCTGTTTTTAAAACATCTTGATGTATACAGGTCAGGTCTTGGAAAAAAACAACCAAAAGAACTCTACGGCCCCGAAGATTACATTCTTTCGCTCGGGGGAAAAAGGTTGCGACCATTACTCGCCCTCATTGCCTGCGACCTGTTTGACAAGGATCCCAAACTGGCGCTCGACTCGGCACTGTGTGTTGAGCTCTTCCATAATTTTTCACTCATCCACGACGATATCCTGGATGCCGCGCCACTCAGGCGCAATCAGCCAACGGTACATGTAAAATGGAATACCAGCATAGCCATACTCAGTGGCGATGTGATGCTGGTAAAAGCTTACCAGGCACTCGAAAGTTATGGCTTTAAAGAGTACAAAAAACTCACGGCCCTGTTCAACAAAACGGCCATTGAAGTGTGCGAGGGTCAGCAACTCGACATGAATTTTGAAAACGCAGACAAGGTCACCGTTGATGAATACCTCGACATGATCACCCGAAAAACCGCTGTATTATTGGGCTGCAGCTTACAGCTCGGCGCCATTAATGCCTACGCCGGAGATGAAGATCAAAAGAACCTTTACGATTTTGGAAAACACCTGGGCATCGCTTTCCAGTTAATGGATGACCTTTTGGATGCTTTCGCCGAACATCCTGAAAAGTTCGGCAAGCAGGCCGGGGGCGACATCCTTGCCAATAAAAAAACATTCCTGCTTTTAAAGGCCCTGGAACTGGCATCTGCAGAGCAAAAAAAAGAGATCTACGCGCTTCTTGAAAGCGATGCTAAGCAGGCGGAAAAAAAAGTAAAAAACATGCTTGCCATTTTCACTTCGCTTGATGTAAAGAATTTATGTCTCGCCGAAGCCGACAAACACACAGCTATAGCCATTGCCTGCTTAAACAAGGTAACGGCGCCAGAAAAAAAATTGAAGGTCCTCAGGAATTTTGCGCTCGAACTTCTCAACCGCCAGATCTGATGGTGTTTAAACATTATAAACACAGTGCGCCAATCCAGTTGAGGTTCTGCTCCTACGCTGTAGCTGCGGCGTAAGCGTAGTGACGTGGATAAACTGAATCACGTAAATAACGCTTATTACCTCACTTATCTTGAAACCGCGCGGGTGCAGTATTTCAGGCAGGTGTTCGGCAACCAGGTAAACTGGTCTGAAACCGGCTTTGTGATCGCCAGGAGCGAGATCAACTATATCAAACCCATTTACCTCAACGACGATATTTACTGTTTAACCTCAGTTATTAAACTCGGCAATAAAAGCATGACAGTACAAAGCGCCATCGTGAAAAAAGTTGGGGATGACCTGGTGGAATGCGCTGAAGGCATTATCATCATGGTGGCAATGGACTATACGCGTCATACAAATATTCGAGTGCCGGGCCTGTGGAGAGAACTGATCTCTGAATTTGAAGGGAAAAGGTTTCTAAATACCTAACTTGTCTCGGAGAGACAACACGCAATTAAAAACATCATCAAGGAAAAACCGGCTCCGGAGGAGCCGAACAATCAAATTGTTGTAAAAAGAAATACCTTGTAAATACAGCGAATCCAAACAGGAAATTTAAGGGCGACCTTACACTTTAACGCCAATCACCAACACATCATCCACCTGCTCCTGTTCACCCTGCCAGGTGAGGAGTACTTCGTCCAGTTTTTCTTTCTGGTCGTTAATTGGCATCGTGGCAATCAGGGTAAGTAACTTCCTGAAGTTACCGATCATGAATTTCTTTCCTTTTGGTCCTCCAAACTGATCGGCATAACCGTCGCTGAAAATATAGATCTGGTCGCCTTTTTCAAGCTGTATGGTATAGTTGTCGAAATTTGTTTTTTCGCCTATAAACAGCCCGATAGGGAATTTATTGGCCGGATGCAGAATCAGTTCACCGCCCCTGATGATATAAAGCGGGTTAAAAGCCGCAGCATACTGCAATTCAAGGGTATCGTAGTTGATCGTGCAGAGCGTCATGTCCATACCATCCTTAGCCTGTTTGCCTGAATCGTTAACACGCAACGTGCTTACAACACCGTCTCTCAGTTTATCAAGGATCTCCGATGGTTTAATAACAGAGGTGTTATTGATGATGTCTTTAAGGATATTGTGACCCACAAGGCTCATAAACGCGCCTGGAACACCGTGTCCTGTGCAATCCACCGCCGCGAAATAGGTCATATTGTTCTTTTTCTCTATCCAGTAAAAATCCCCGCTTACGATGTCCTTTGGTTTGTACAACACAAACGAGTTCGGCAACAGTTCATTAATAGTGTGATTAGGCGGCAGAATGGCTTCCTGGATCCTTTTCGCATAGTGAATACTGTCGGTCACCTGTTTGTAAAGGATCTCGAGCTCTTCATTCTTGTTCTCGATCTCTGACTTCTGGCGAACTACTTCCTCTGTTCTTTCAATTACCTTTTGCTCCAGTACCCGCTCATTTTCGGCCAGTCCTTCACGCATCTTTAACAAGGCATGCCCCAGCGAGTCATACTCACTCAGCGGCTTATAGGTAGCGTTAAAATTACCGGCTCCCGTTTCGTTGGCAAAATCGGTGGTGTGGTGCATGGACTGTATGAGCTCATTGAGCGCGTTACCCATTTCACCGATCTCGTCCTGCCGTGGTTGAATTCGTTCATTGGGGAGTATGCCCAGACCCATGGACAATAACATTTTTTTCAGATCCTGGATAGGTTTGGTGATAGAGCGCGTGGTAAACACAGCAATAAGAATCCCACCTAAAACGAGGGCTATTCCAAGGAAAGTAACAATGGACTGCAGGGTTGTAAATGAATCAAACATCTGCTGGGTCACGCTTTTTGCGAACTCCTGTTTGAGACTAATGAGTTCGTTCAGGTTCTTGTAAATGGTTTTGATGCTCTCTTCCGACAACTCGTAGGGTAAACGGGCCACGAGCAGAATGCCCGGATCCTCATACGACTCGGTTGTAACGAGCTGGTCCATGATCTCATTCTCGTAAACATCAAACAGTGTTTCCACCTGCTCGAAAATCACTTTGAGTTTCATTTTCTCCCTGTCGGTCCAGTTCTCTGAGCGTTTAGTGAGCGCCGCTTTTCTTTCGGGATATTCTTTATTGATGATACGCCTTAATTCATCGCGGAAAGCGATATCGTTGAAGCTTTTGTTAAAGAACCATTTTGAGATATTGGTGTGCGACCGCTGCAAAAGAAGGTTTAACTCCTTTAGCTCGGCTACACTTGGTGTAACCTCATCAACCACTGTTTCTGTTCTTGTTTTACTATCCGTTAATGTTACCGTCGTTAGTATAAACGCGAACATGGTGAGTAAAATAAAGATTGCGAATCCAAGACTAATACGCCTGCCTATTGTGAATTTAAATTTCATCTTCCCCTCCTCCTTAGTCTAAATTAATACCTAGTTCAGTACATTTTTGCTTGAACTCATCAGACTTCTTCTGGTCAAACAACAACCTATAGATATAGTAGAGGGCCTGAACGGCCTTTTTATTCTTGGGATCGTTCTTGTATACCTTTAGGATGTATTGTTCTGACTGTTTGGCAAGCTTCACGATGTTTTCCTGAATGATCTCAGCCTGTGAAATATCGGTATCGTAGTCCATCGACTTTGCTAAATTAATGGCCTGGTTAAAGTACATCAAACCAAGGTTAAGGTTACCTGCCGGATTATCGGGTTGCAGCTCAAGCACCTTCAGCAATGCTGTTTTGGCCACCTTTTGTGCTTTGAGGTTGTTATTGTCGTTGATAAAGATGTCTGAAAAAACGCTTCCCACGGCGAGGTAATATTCTATGTCCTTAGCAGTAAGGTTAGCGCCGGGCTCGCCCAATACAAACACTTCCTTGTATTTCACATAGGCCTTCTGACTTCTTGCATCGTCGATAGAATCCTGCAGGAAGGCCTTAGCCAGGTTATAGTAGCCCGAAGCAATGGTTGTAATCAGCTTCTTATTGTTGGTCACATACTCGGCGTCAGGTTTAAGTGACATTGATTTTTTAACGGATGAAACAACTGTATCTCTAAGATTTGAATTTAATTTTAGTCTGTCTGTGCGTTTGTATTTTTCGAAATAAATAAATGCCCTCAGGCTCCATGCGCTGAAATCGTTTTTGGTTGAAGGATGTAGTACAACACTGTCAATGGCAAGAATTGCACGGTCGGCGTCTTTAGCCTCGTACAGATGTTGGGCTCTGCTAAGCTTTTCCACCTGCGCAAAAACGCCTACGTTCATGAGCAAGACTATGCCCAGAAGTAAGTTTTTTATTTTATCGCGCCACTTGCTCATTTTCATTTCTGTTTAATTAGTCAATATTTACCGCCGCTAATGCTTTAAAATCATCATTTGTCTTTAGTCCCGCTTTTACTGCATTGTTTTTACTATATTCAAATTTTAGTTTACTGTCTATTACTATAAAATTAATGCTGGCGCCCTGCTTACATCCGCCAGCGCCCTCAGAGATCATTAAAGTACCTTTGTTTTTATTTCTGCCGATCACATCGGCCACATTCTTCGAAATATCAGGGGTAAGGTAAACGATCTGGGCGTTAACCGAAGGGTCAAAAGCGGGGGTATTAGTGATCTGAATGTCCTGGTTACCAACCTTCTTCTTGCCGGCCAGGGTCTTTAATTCGGTAATAAGATTATCGTTTTTACCAACTACGTAAATAACAAATTCGCCCACTTTTTTATTTTCAGGCCACTCGAAATACCTCGTGAAACTATACATGAATACCGCCTTAAAGTGAGAATTGGTGTCATAGGCCGACGGTTGTTGAAATCTGAGAGAAATCAAACAAAATACAAGTAATAAATATTTAAATGAACTACGCAGTCCTTATTGTTGTATTAAGCGTACAAAGATAATATTTGATTTGAAATGTCAAATTAATGTTTATTTAATAAATTAGCCACTTAAAGAACCGTTATTGAATTTTTCTGAAAAATACAAAAATTATTCTGATAATGAAGTCATTACCTTGTTTAAAGAAACACAAAATAACGCGTTTGTGGGACTGCTTTACGAGCGTTATGGTCATTTGGTACTCGGTTTGTGTATTAAATACCTGAAAAACAAAGACGAAGCTCAAGACGCTGTTATTCAAATTTTTACAGACCTCATCACCGACCTAAAAAAACACAATATCACCTATTTCAAAAGTTGGTTATATGTGTACAGCAAGAACTTTTGCCTGATGGCCCTGAGAAAAAGGCAAAGTGCCCTGAAAAAAGAACTTGACCTCAACGAAAATGTTCATTTTATTATGGATTTTTCGAATCCTGAACATCTTGAAGAAAAGGAAAATCAAATCGTTTTAATGGAAAAAGCGATTGAACTATTAAACGCTGATCAGAAAATGTGCATCGACCTGTTTTACCTTAAAAATAAGTCTTACACCGAAATAACTGCCATTACGGGATACAGCAATAATGAGGTAAAAAGTTACATACAAAATGGCAAGCGGAATTTAAAAATAAAAATGGAGACCTTAATTAATGAGCAAACAAAAAAATAATCCCGATAAAAACCTGAAGAACCTTTTTGAAAAAAACAAAGGTTTGGGCGGCACAGACGATCCTTTCGAAAAGGAAGCGCTGGAGGGGTTTGCTGCATTGAATGATAAACAAGAGGCCTTCGGTTTAAAAGCGGATTTGGATGAAAAGATCAGCCGGAGCCAGGTATTCGCGGATAAAAAAAACCCTGCAACATACTGGATGGCTGCAGCGGGCTTTTTATTGATTGTTGGTTTAAGTGTTTATTTTATCAATGGTTCATCACCACAGCATAAAGACCTTGCCGTTTCACCTATTGAAGCACCACAACACGAGATCTCAGCACCGCAAGAAAATTCAGACCAGGCCTTTAAAAAAACGGAGCAGGAACTACCTCAGAGCGTAACAAAAAACAGAGCGCCCGAACTGCCGGTCGACGGGTCATTCAGAAACAAAGGCAGGGAAATACCCGCGGCCACAGAGGAACCCGCCCGCAAATTGGAGGAACCGAAAACCGACTACGCCGCTGACCTGGCGTATGAAGAAAAAGGCATGGCAGCGCAAACCGCCCCCATAGTCGCAAAACCACAAGTGTATCAGCCAGAAACTGAGCTCAGTAAAACTGAAGAAAATACCCAGAGTCTTGAACCGAAAAAAGAAAACAAAACCACGCTGGCCATTGGTAAAAAAAGCAAATCTGCCAGAACTGACGACACCGAGAGCCCTGCTGCCGGTGCAGTGGAAAGGTATTCCATCAGCGAAAGCGACGAAAAAGCGGATTCCGTCGCTGTTTTGAACGGTGCGGTTTACCCTGGCGGTGAAAACACTTTAAATAAAATAATAAAAGAAAAACTTGCCGGGCAGGATGCTGACAAACCTTTTAACGCCCTGCTTTTTATTAATCGGAAGGGAGAGGTCGAAAAGGCTGAATTGATTAAACCTTCAGGATTAACAGCTACTCAGCAAAAAAAGTTGCTCGAAACATTAAGATCTCTGAAAGGCTTCACTTTTATTTCAGCGCGGGCCGATACTAACCTGGGAGAGTACCACTTAACTTACAGGTAAGAAGTTATTTTGTCAGTTCCTTAAAAACGTCTTCCATTTTTTGCTCTTCCTTATTGAGTGTCAAAACACCAAGGTTGTTGGCGACAGCGAAATTAAAAATTTCTTTGCGCACATCATCCTCCGACATGGATATCAACTGCCAGCTATTATGACCAAGGGCCTTTACCTGGTCTACATTTTTAATTGTGCTGAGAAGGGATTCTTCCACCGCTTTGTCAAATTCAACGGTAATGAGCTGCCTGGAGGTGTTTTTGCGCAGGTGACTGGTTTCATCATTCGCTACGATTTCACCTTTGTTGATGATGATCACTTTGTCGCAAATGGCTTCAACCTCCTGCATGATATGAGTACTCAGCATCACTGTTTTTTGTTTGCCAAGCGACCTGATCAGTTCCCTGATCTCCTCCAGTTGATTAGGATCAAGGCCCGTGGTAGGTTCGTCCATGATGAGCACTTTTGGATCATGGATCATTGCCTGTGCTATGCCAACCCGCTGCCGGTAACCCTTGCTCAACGCCCCAATTTTTTTATGTTGTTCGAGCTGCAAACCCGTTACCTCTATCATCTCCGCCACCCTGCTACTGCTATTTTTAATTTTATGAAGACCGCCTACAAACGCCAGAAATTCCTTTACATACATGTCAAGGTACAAAGGATTGTGCTCGGGCAAATAACCAATCTGTTTACGCACCTCAAGACTCTGGCCGGCAATGTCGTAACCACAAACCTTTGCATCGCCACTGCTGGGCGGAATGTAGCAGGTAAGGATCTTCATCATGGTACTTTTACCGGCGCCGTTCGGACCGAGGAAGCCAACAATCTCGTTGCTCCCTACTTCAAAAGACACATTATTTAAGGCTTTCTGATTGCCATAAGTTTTAGTGATGTTATTTACCAGGATAGACATGATCGTTTACTTATTTTGTTTTTCCGGGATCCTGAATACATTCGTTTCCACCCAGCTTTTTCCCCAGTTCTCAACCTCTTCCGAGTTCCACAATTGTGGAAAGAAAATACGTTTCATAAAGCGCGGCGGTAAATACTTCTGCCAGTTGGTTCCTCCCGTGGCTGGAACATCTCCTTCTTTTTGCTGCAGATACCTTACAGCGCTTTTATAGTGCATCAGGGGCCAGTTCACATTCACATTCACGTCGATGCTTTTAAGTGCGTTAATCACACGTATATCTTTTTGCACCTCAGCAGGCAGACTTAAATATTTTTGCCACAGGTTGATGCTTTGATATTCTTTGGCTTTTTCGATGAATTTACCGGAGTACTTTTTTTCAAACTGCTCGAGGGTAAGTGTTTTTTTCCCGGTTGCAAGTTCTGTTGCGCCCTTGTTCCAATAAATATGTTTGAACATTTCTTCGATGGATTCATTTTTACCCGCGTATTGCGCACGTACATCCTTATCGAGGAGATTGATAAAATCGGTGCTGCAGATCTCTATCAGGCGGTATTGTGCGCTCTGAAATCCACTGGCAGGAAGCAGAGCCAGGCGGTAACGCAAAAACTGCTGCTGGTCCATCCCATCCACCATGATCTCAAAAGACTTGGTGAGTGACTCAAAATACCGGGTAATGCGGTTAAGCCTTTCTATAAAAAAATCCACTTCCAGGGCATCCTTCCAGCCGGCATCCTTGCCATTAGGCAAAATATTTTTTCCGTTGTGCGCAATCTGCTCGTACTCATGTAAAGCCAGGTTAAAATAAAGCTCTGTGATCTGGTGATATACAATAAAGATCTTCTCGTCAGGATAATCGGTCTTGGGATTCTGCAGTGTTAACAGTGTTTCAACCTGGATATAATCCCAATAGGTCAGATAGTTGGATAAAAGAAGACCCTCCAGGTAACTGCTCATGTCCTGTCCCATTGGCGCATACTTATCCTCCAGAAGTCTTAACTTTTCATTCACCTTGTTTTCCATAATTCAGTATTTAATTTTAAAATTTCTTAGCCCTTCCTGGTCAAAAATATGCGCATCAAAAATACAAATTTTTAGCGGGTAATTCCCCTTTTTGCAAGCGACCTTTGATAAGCAGCGGCGTATTTCTGATGTTGATCGTAGCTTACCGAAAAATCTGAATAACCGTTTAGCTCGGGTTTGGCGCAAAAATAAATGTACCTGTGTTTTACATAATTAAGCGTGGCGTCGATGGCCTGGGGGTAAACCGGGCAGATGGGGCCGGGTGGCAAACCTTTATAGAGATAGGTATTGTAAGGCGAATTAATTTTTTTATCCGAATCCCAAAACCGCTGCACGTCAAAATTCTTATTGGCAAACCTTAAGGTAGGATCGGCCTGCAAGGGCATTCCTATTTTTAAACGGTTGAGGTAAACACCTGCTATTTTTTGACGTTCACTTTCAATCGTGCTTTCGCTCTGCACAATAGACGCCAGCGTAATGATTTCAGGCACAGTATAACCCATCTTCATGGCGAGCGCTTTCCTCTTCTCAGTCCATACGGCTTTGTAATTCTCTTCCAACAGTTGAAACAAATCATCGGCGGTGACGGCCCAACTTACCTCGTAAGTGCCAGGTACCAGGAGCGCGAACGAATTTTCGGGGTCAAGCCTGAAGTGATCGTGTAATTTTTTTTCATCGGTTAAAAAGTCTTCGAGCTCAGCAGCCGAAACTTCAAGTTTGTCGTCGGCATAAGTTATAAACGCATCGATGTCATGAAGCAGGTAGTTGATGGTGATCTTTACTTTTTCCTGTTTGTTGTATTTAATCAGGTTAATGATCTGTCTCATCTTCATTCCGTTCAATATCCTGTATTTGCCGGGATGAATATTTTTATCGAGTTCCATTTTTTTTGCGAGCCATTCAAAAGACTCGGTATTTTCGATGATATTTTCAGCGTTAATATCGGCAATCACATCCTCGAAACTATCGTCATGATCTATATAAATAAACGTGTAGTTTTTGTTTTGTAAATGAACCGCACCGGCAAAAAATTTCTGATAGATATAAAACCCCGCACCACCAATAACGCATAGCAGTATAAGTGACACAATAAAACCGCTTTTCTTTCTCTTTCTGACCATATTACCTGTTCATTTGTTTCAATGCAGCCACCGCTTTCTGGTTAGCCGGGTTTTTCTTAATTACCTGGTTCAAATATTTCTTAGCCGATGTTCTGTCGTTCTTAAACGCATAATAACCGGCTAAATTTAATAAAAGTGCTTCATTATCCGGGTCTAGTTTTAAACCAATAGTATACAATTTAACGGCCTCTTCCGGCGCGCCCTGCACCAGCCTTATGTAGCCCAGGTTAGTGTATGCCTGCAGGTATTTGGGGTTTTCGCTGATGATGAAATTGAACTGGTCGGCCGCTTCTTTTAAATTCTGAGAAGCTGCCAGCGTAGAGCCCAGCTTGTTTCTGAAATCGAGATTATAAGGCACGAGCGCAACCGATTTTTTAAACCACCTGATGGCAGCCGCCAGGTTGCCCGAAACAAAATAAGATTCTCCAACCTGGTAAGAAGCCCAGCCATCCTTATTATCGTACGATTGTTTTACAAAGAGCTGTTCAAAACATTTGTTTTCTCCAAGGCGGTTTACCAACGAAAGTATTTTGCTGTAGTCCTGTTTAATAAAAGATAATTGTAATAAAGCATAAATATTTTTTTGAAGATCACCCTCCTGCTTCAAAATCTGTGCTGCTGAATCAAGGTAGCAGGGGTTTTGATCAAATTTATCGTATTGATTGATGTAAGCCCTTGCCCGGGTGAGTGCATCCGGATTTTTTTCGTTGACGGCATACAAACCAACAAATGTTTTGATCTTATTTTTTTCTTCAGCGCTCACAGGTTTCCTGATATAGTGGTCGTGCACCGTAACGTGCGGAATATCAACAGAGCCCGAAAGCGGCATGTGACAACCGGTGCAATTGGAAAATTTAGCTGAATGGAGTCCGCATCCCACCTTCGCCAGCCTTTTTTCATGCTCCGGCCCCACCTTCGTATCCCGGTGGCATTTTACACAGGCATCATTAAAAACGTTGGCATTGGTTTCTTTCACGCTTACGTGTGGGTTGTGACAGGTCACGCAGGTCATTGCTTCCTTATAAGGCTTTAATACATTTTTGTTCCTTGTTTTTTCATAGGACCTGATAAAGCAGGGACTTTGTTTCAGCCGGTCGGCATGCGAAGCCATGATAAATTCGTTATCAGCATTTTCATACTTTGGCAAAAAAACCGAAATGTAATCGCTTAACTTCTGACCGGGTTTAAAATCATAAAAGGATTTTCCCTCCTTAAGAATAGCATTACCCTGCAAATGACAACGCTGGCAGATATCAAACTGCGCGTCGATAGAAAGCTTGGCTGGATTAACAATTGAATAATCGATGTATTTTGATGTGTCGATACTGACGCCGGTTCTGCGCTGCTCAACGTGAATGCTGCCGGGCCCATGACAGCGTTCACAATTAATGCCCGATGGCAGGGAGCTGTATTTATTTTCAGATCCCACCACAAGATCGGGATAAGCGTTGTGGCAGCTCATGCACTCAAGTCCGATTTTCCTTGAGAACCGGGTATTTAAACCATTTTCAAATCCGGGTGGCAGGTCCCAGTGTTTTTTTTGCGTATAAAAAGTCATCGGCATTTGATTAACGTAACCATTGATCACCTGCAGGTGAGAATTGGTATGCTGACCTGATCCGATGATATAATTTACCTGTTCAGTCCTCGCGTGCAGGGTGTCTTTTTTATTAAGCCTGAATTCCTTCATAAAAAGGCTGTCTTTCTGCCAGTATGCCTGGTAATGAAAGTCGGCGTTTTGATCATAAATTGTGGCGCGCGAAAAATCGGCCGATGATTTTGTATGCGTAGCTACGGCAAATGATTTGCCCATGCCGGTTTTAATAAAGGTATTGTAAATTTCCTGGTGACAAAGTTTGCAGGTATTCATGCCCACATACTCCGCGGCGGGAGAATGGTTCAGGTATACAAGCGTATCTGCGGCTTTTACGGGAGTTGAATTTACGGGAGCCAGGTCGCCACAAAAATTAAATGCTAAAATAAGCGGGGGAATAAGTAAAAGAAGTATCGTGTGTTTTTTAGTCACCGGCATTTATCAATTGTAAAAACCAAACGTCTTCATAGGTACCAATACCTGTTTTTGTCCAGCATTTTTTCAGGCCCGCTGCGTCGAACCCGGCTTTCTTAAAGAGAGAGAGGCTGGCGGCATTTGAACTGTTTACATGGACATAGATCTGCTTAAGAAAAAGCGTCGAAAAACAATATTTTCGGATTAATTCAATACACTCGGAGGCTGCTCCTTTTTTACGAAACGAATCATGGACGTAAATACCGAGCCCGCAACGCAGATGCTGCGGATCAAAATCAAAAAGGTCGACGATGCCAATGGTGTCTCCCGATTCGTTTGCGGTTACCATCAGGCGCAACTGTTTGCTGGTATAAATGTCGTGATGCGAAGAGCTGACGAATTCCTCGAGAATAAACTTGCTGAAAGGGATCTGGGTGAAACTTACAGGCCAAAGATCAGTGTTGTTTTCCCACCTGTAAAGAAGATCAGCGTCTGAAGGTTCGAGCGCTCTGATGGAAATTGTATTACCTTTTAAGAACATCTGTTTACTTTTCTGTATTTGTGCCGAGTGTGATCGATCCGTTGAAAACCATTGTTGCCGGTCCTTTCAGCCATATATTATAAAAATTCTGTTCAAGCACTTTTTCAAACGACACTTCAAGGTCGCCACCGCGGGTCTTGATAAGACTGTGATTTTTTGAGGTGGAAATACCTTTCACGGCCGCCACAAGGGCCGCGGCTGTGACGCCGGTACCGCAGGAAAAAGTCTCGTCTTCAACGCCTCTCTCGTATGTGCGCACCCAAAGTTCATCATCCTTAAGTTCCATGAAATTCACATTGGTACCCTCCTCAGAAAAGCGGTTGTTATTGCGAATCTCGCGGCCTTCCCTGAAAACATCCATGTCGGCCAGGTCTTTTACGAATTTAACGTAATGCGGCGATCCGGTATCGAGGTAAAAAAAATCTTCCCCTACTTCAATTTGTTTTACATCCTGCATTTTCAGCGAGATGATGTCGTCCTCGCCTATTACCGACTCGTGCAACCCGTCAATCGCCATAAATTTAGCGGCGGAATCTATAAGGCCGAGATGTTTGGCGAAGGCTGTGATGCACCTGCCACCATTGCCACACATTGTACTCTGGTTGCCGTCGCTGTTGTAATAAATCATTTTAAAATCGCAGCCTGGCTCAATATCCAACAACATCAAGCCGTCGGCGCCAATGCCAAAACGCCTGTCGCACATATGCCTGATCTGATCAGTGCCAAGTGTGATCTTAAGGTTGCGGTTGTCGATCAAAATAAAATCATTACCCGTGCCCTGGTATTTATAAAAGTGAATTTGCATAAATTTTAGTTAATTTTTGCCAACAGGTCAGAATCGATCACACGCTCCAGTTGCTTAAAATCGCCACCAAAAAATAATTTGTAAACCTGGTCGGAGGATTTTAAATAAAATGAATTATCGAGCTGGTATAGCAGCACGTTGTTATAATCTAAAAAACCGTAAAGCATTATTTTGTTTTTTGAAAAACGATACCCCTTTGAATTAAGCGGCGTTTTCCAGAACTCAACGAAATAAAGATCCGAATTACTTTCCTCTACATGGGCCAGCTTTGCGGCTAAGGTGTCGCGTGATGAAAAGTTGTCACTGATCTTAATAACTTTGATGTTCTTAACTGACAATAATTCATCAGTGGCGATATTGATCTCAGAATCCTGCCTGATCATACTATCAACTTCCCGGTAATTTACTTTCGCTGTCTTTCCAAGATTTATTTTAAATCTTTCGCGGTCTTTTTGTTTTTGTTCGTCTTTAAATTCAACGTTCTTTACCGGTTGCTCAATAACTGTAACCTGCTCTCTTGCCGAGTCTTTCAACCGGTTAAACACATCTGTGATCTTAAAAATAAAAAAGGCTGACCCTATCGCCAGACCTATTGATACTCCAAAAATAAATGTTGGTATTTTGCGCCTGAGCCTCATTGATTACTAGGGTAAATGTAATGAATTTTTTGCAGCCGCGGTTAAGGATTGTTAAAAAGAAACTGACAAAGTAACAACTGCATTAAATTTGTGTTACACATAAAAACAATTAAAACAAACAACAATGAAAAAACTGATTTCAACCGTTTTCGTAGCTTGTTTAGGTGGATTTGCAGCTTTAACAGGTTCGCATTTTTATGGGGATTTAAACCACACCAGCCAGGTGACGAATCCAGACCTTAGGCCAAACTATACATTAACCAGTTATACCGGCAGTGCTCCTGCCGGAGCAAGTGATTTTACTTTTGCAGCCGACAAATCGGTTCAGGCGGTGGTTCACATAAAAACCACAAGCACCCAGGTGAACAATTTGTCTTACGATCCTTTTGCCGAATTGTTGTTCGGGCAGCAAAGGCGCCAGCAAAATTTTGTGCAGCAAGCCAGCGGCAGCGGTGTAATTATCAGCGACGACGGTTATGTTGTAACCAACAACCACGTGATTGCAGGTGCCGATAAAATTGAGGTGACCTTAAACGACAGGAGAACCTACGACGCCGAATTGATTGGCGCTGATGCGAGTACTGATGTAGCGCTCCTGAAGATCAAGGAAAAAGACCTGCCATTTTTAAATTATGGCAACAGCGACGGCGTAAAGATCGGGGAATGGGTGTTGGCCGTGGGCAATCCGTTTAACCTTAACAGCACAGTTACTGCGGGAATTATCAGCGCGAAAGGACGTAACAATATCCTGGATGTAAGCAAACGCCCTATAGAATCTTTTATTCAGACAGACGCGGCCGTTAACCCAGGAAACAGCGGTGGCGCTTTGGTTAATACCAACGGTGAACTCATAGGGATCAATACCGCCATTGCATCCAACAACGGCGCCTACCAGGGATATTCATTCGCTGTGCCGGTAAACATCGTAAAAAAAGTGATCAGCGACATGGTCGAATTTGGTACCGTTCAGCGCGCATACATAGGCGTTAGCATCCAGGACATTGATGCCAAGTTCGCTTCTGATAAAAACATTAAACAGTTAAACGGTATTTATGTGAATGGCGTTAATCTTGGTGGAAGCGCACAGGACGCCGGAATTGAAGAAGGCGACGTGATAACAAAAATCCAGGACATACCCGTATCGAGTGTAAGTGAACTGCAGGAACAAATAAGCAGGTATCGCCCCGGCGATAAGGTAAATGTTATTTTGATGCGTAATAACAAGGAAATGAACGTAGGTGTGACTTTAAAAACCCTCGACAATACCACCAAACTGATCAAAAAAAGTGAAATGACCTCAGCCTCTATTGCCTCTCTGGGCGCAGAATTCCAGCAAATGGAAACAAACGACCTGGCAAGACTAAGGCTTGAAAATGGTGTGCGCATCAGCAAATTAGGTGCCGGGAAACTCGCGCAGGTTGGTATAAAAGAAGGTTTTATTGTCACAAGCATAGATAAAAAAAGAGTTTCCACTGCCGATGACATAAGGATGTTTCTTGAAAACAAATCTGGGAACGTTACACTCGAAGGGTTTTATCCCAATGGTGTGAGAGCCTATTACAGTTTTGTACTGTAGTTCAAAAAAATTAAAAGGCGGGTGTACCAAACCCGCCTTTTTTTATTTGCCACATTCACCGTCGATGTTCATAAGCCTTAGGCTTACGGGGTCAATTTATTAAAACCGCTGATCCCGGGGATTTAATTAAATTTACGATTTAATTAATTGAATGAGGTTTCTGATCCTGTTGTTAATACCGTTTTTTTTTGTGACTTTTTCATTTGCACAAAGCGATCCTGAAAAAAAAATCAAGCTCGATTCATTAAAAGCAAAATTAACGGCAGACTCATTACATACGTATAGGTTTAAAATACTCAGGCCGTACGGCAGTATCGATAACCGTAACTCCTTTATCAGGCCGTCTAATTTTAACGGTTACCAGTTGGGTGTCATCGTAAATGAATACCATACTTTTGGCCTGGGTTTTTACCGGCTGAACGCTGCCAATAAAGCCAGTTCTACCATTCAGGATGGATACAAACTCAGGGCGCTAAGCTACAATACAGTATTTTATCAATACCTGTTATTCAGAAAACGTTATTATGAAGTTGACCTTCCGTTTGAACTGGGTTATGGCAGATACCGCGCAAGGATCAGCGACACATTGAGAGAGGATTACAACCAGGGAATTGCCGGCGCATTTTTACCCCTAAGCGCAGGCATTGAATGTACAGTGAAGCCGGTAAGATGGATAGGTCTTTCGGTGATGGTGGGTTATCGTTATTTCCTTCAGCAAAACACAGTACTTGATTTTAACGGTTTTTATTTTCCTGTTGGGATCTGGGTAGATCTGCGACAGGTTTACAGGGACATAAAATACTTTGGCTTCCAGAAAAAAAGATACAGGCGCGAAGTCAAAAAAATCCTCGAAAATTAACGCTGCATTATTATTTCTTTTACGGGAGGTTCGGCTAAAAATTTTATCTTTGCCCTTCAAATTTCACAACATGTCAAATTCTTCAATTGCCAATAAAGGCCCGGTTTCAAATTTTGTTAATCATCACTACAAACATTTTAACGCCGCTGCCTTGGTGGATGCGGCCAGGGGTTACGAAACGCATTTAACCGAAGGGGGCAAAATGATGGTGACGCTTGCAGGCGCAATGAGCACTGCCGAGCTGGGTAAATCTCTTGCCGAGATGATCCGCCAGGGAAAAATAGACATCATTTCATGCACGGGCGCTAATCTTGAAGAAGACATCATGAATTTAGTGGCGCACAGCCACTACAAGCGCGTTCCCAACTACCGCGATCTTTCGCCGCAGGACGAGTGGGACCTTCTTGAAAATCACTACAACCGCGTAACCGACACCTGTATTCCCGAAGAGGAAGCGTTCAGGCGCCTGCAAAAACATATTTACAAGATCTGGAAAGACGCCGACACCGCCGGGGAACGTTTTTTTCCGCATGAATTCATGTATAAGATCTTAAATAGCGGAGAGCTGAAACAATATTACGAAATAGATCCCAAAGACAGCTGGATGCTGGCCGCGGCGGAACGCAACCTGCCAATTGTGGTACCAGGTTGGGAAGACAGCACCATGGGCAATATTTTTGCCTCCTATGTCATTAAAAAAGAAATTAAAGCAAGTACCATGAAAAGCGGCATCGAATACATGGCCTGGCTGGCCGACTGGTACATAAAAAACAGTGAAGGAAAAGGCGTTGGTTTTTTCCAGATCGGTGGGGGCATTGCCGGCGATTTTCCAATTTGCGTGGTGCCGATGCTGTACCAGGATATGGAAATGGATAAAATTCCATTCTGGAGTTATTTCTGCCAGATCTCCGATTCTACAACATCCTACGGCTCATACTCCGGGGCTGTGCCAAATGAAAAGATCACCTGGGGAAAACTGGACATACATACACCAAAGTTTATCGTAGAGAGCGATGCTACCATCGTGGCTCCGCTTATCTTCGCGTGGATCCTTGGCTGGTAACAACCCGGTTCTGAAAAAATAATACATCTTGTCGGATTTTTAAACTGGTGTGCGCTGAATTTCCCGTTTTTTGGGTCATTTAGCGTGTCTCCGCCTATCTACCTATTAAAAACACTGTTTTACCGCATTTAAAAAAATGTGGTGCATCTTCCTTGTAGTTTTGATAAGAAATTAATTGTAAACACTCATATCCGGTTCTGTTTAATGAATTAAAAACCTTTTAACCGTCACACTATGAAAATCAAAACTTCAGTAACGGCAATTTCAGTTTCAGCCCTTCTGATCAGCGCGGGGATTGACCTGACAAACCTCGATAACTATGCACTGCAATCAAAACCGGCTTACATCAATAAAGACAATACCGGCGCAAACCCAATCAACGACAAAGCTGCTACCCTTGGAAGGGTATTGTTTTACGACAAAAAACTTTCAGCCGCCAACACCATTGCCTGTGCCAGTTGCCATCAGCAACAATTTGCCTTTGGCGATACGGCAAGGTTAAGCACCGGTGTAACAGGCGGGCTAACAGAGCGGCACGCAATGCGTCTGGTAAACGCCAGGTTTGCCGCCGAAACAAAATTCTTTTGGGACGAAAGAGCTGCAACATTGGAGTTTCAAACCACGCAGCCGATCAGGAACCACACCGAAATGGGTTATAGTGGACAAAACGGGGATCAGAATTTTAACGCGCTAATCTCAAAACTTTCGCAAATATCATATTACAATACCTTGTTCTCCTTCGCTTATGGTGATGCGGCAATAACTGAAGACCGCATCCAAAAAGCACTGGCCCAATTCATAAGGAGCATACAGTCCTTTGACTCAAAATTCGATGCAGGGCTTTCTCAGGCAGGAAACATCAATGCACCTTTTGCCAATTTCACCGCCCTTGAAAACCAGGGCAAGGGGCTGTTTTTAACGCCCCCCAGCCAGGGCGGAGCAGGTTGCCATGGTTGTCACCGCGCCCCGGAGTTCGACATTGTTCCAAATTCTAAAAACAACGGCGTGATTGCTTCGGCTGGTGGGGGTCCTATCGACATCACCAATACCAGGGCGCCCTCACTTCGCGACATCTTTAACAGCAGTGGTGTTATCAATTCGAAGCTGATGCACAATGGAAATTTCAGCACCATTGAACAAGTGATCAACCATTACAACAAGATCCCTTTCACACCAGGTAACACCAATCTCGACCCGAGACTGACAGGTCCGGGGGGAGATCTCCAGCTGACACAAACCGAAAAAAACGCGCTGGCAGCGTTCATTAAAACGCTGAGTGGCGCCAATGTCTATAATGATCCTAAATGGTCTGACCCCTTCGACAGTTATGGCAATCTCAATGGCACCATTACCGGCATCACAACAAACCAGGTACCTGAATTTAAATTGTATCCAAATCCGGTACACGGGCAGCTGCAGATTAACATACAGGAAGGCGACTACTCTCTCAGGATTGTCAGTCTGTCGGGGTTTGAGCTGTTGACTGTTGATATCACCAGTTCGCAGAGTCTTGACCTTAGTAGTTTTACCGCAGGCCTTTATTTCGTTGAAATCACCGATAGAAAAAACGGCGCGCACAGCATCAAAAAAATTGTCCGCGATTAAAGGGAGTTGTATTGACGAACACTTTTTTTACTCATACAGGGTCGCAATAGGTCATTTTCTTCTTGTGTAAAAAAATGCCCAGCCCCTATGTTATTAGCTTGTCATTAACCGCCAGCAATTAATTTGGCCTGGTATTGAGTTTTGAGTATAATAACAAACTACCTGCAGATGAAGACTTACGGCTTGTGGTTGCTTTTGACCTGTTCGGTTTTCACGGGGATTTTTGCTCAAAAACCCGCTAATATTTCCATTGTTAAATATACAAAGGTGAGCCAGGGCTATGTGATGGTGCTGAGAGAAGGCGACAATGTTTTTGAGCAACTCGAACTTTTTGCCATACAGGAAAAAATTCCGTCGGCCAACCTTACAGGGATGGGATTTGCCGAAGTGGTACTGGGCTTTTATAATTTAAAGGCGAAAAAATACAAACCAAAACGATTTGCCACCGCAGAACTCGCCAGCATGAATGGAACAATTGCCTGGCAATCGGGTATGCCATCGGTGCATCTTCACGGTGTTGTAGCCGGCAAAAATTTTAAAGCCCATGGCGGACATATTTTGTCGGCATTTGTTGGCAAAGGCTCAATTGAAATTATGATCGTGGTTCACGACAAGCGGCTTGAAAGAAAAAAAGACGAGGCCCTGGGTGCCAATGTTCTTTGCCTGGATAAGTGTAAGTAGGATTTAAGATCTAAGATTTAAAGAGGTAAGATTTCTGATTTAAGATTAAACGTGCAAAGCAGCTTTTTTCGCAAGGAGCTGGTCGCTGGTTTCAACAACATCTTCATCTTTAATGCAACAGTCAACAGGACAAACGGCAGCGCACTGCGGTTCATCATGAAATCCCACGCACTCGGTACATTTATCGCTGACAATAAAATAAACATCCATGCTTTTCGGTGTCTGAGGCTCGCCAGCATCTACTTCGAGCCCGCTGTTATGGCCCTTAAAAACACCTTTTACGCCGGTGCCGTCGGCGAAACGCCATTCGGCCCCTCCTTCATAAATAGCATTATTGGGGCATTCTGGTTCGCAGGCGCCACAGTTAATACACTCGTCCGTTATCTTAATTGCCATTTTTTTACTTAGTTTTGTTGTCTTAAATAGTCTGCAAATATACGACCAAAATTATGACTTTAAAACAACGGACAGAGGCTTTTACCCGGGTAGGTTTGTTTATAACCCGTTACTTTGAAAAGCAGGCAGATCCGGCTGAAATCCAATTACACCAAGGCTTAGACAAGCTCATTGAAACCGCTCAGATCTACAATGGCTGGTTTATTCCAAAATTTGTTAACGAAGCCATTTTTAACGTTGGTTTGTTGTTGGAGGAGAAGGCATTAACGGCATTTACAAAGGATTTAAAAGAACCACCGGCAAAAACAGTGGCGATTATTTGCGCGGGCAATATTCCCATGGTGTGTTTCCACGATGTGCTTTGCGTTTTGTTAAGCGGGCACAAAGCCATGATCAAACTTTCGTCGGATGATAATATTTTGCTGCCTTTCTTTTTAAAATTACTTTGTTTTTATGAGCCCCGGTTCGAGGAAAAGATCAGTTTTGCCGACGGCAGGCTTGGAAAATTTGACGCCATTATTGCTACTGGCAGCGACAATACCGCCAGTCACCTTCATTATTATTTCGGTAAATACCCTAATATCATCCGTAAAAGCCGCACCTCGGTTGCAGTTTTAAGCGGCAATGAGACCGCAGAAGACCTGCAAAACCTGGCCAGGGACGTATTCACCTATTTTGGACTGGGTTGCAGGAATGTGAGCAAAATTTTCGTCCCACAGGGTTATTCATTGGACGTTTTTTTTGAAGCAATTATCGATTTTAGCTTTGTGGTGAACAACAAGAAATATGGCAATAATTATGATTATCACCGGGCCATTTATTTGCTTGAATCCATCCCCTTTTTAGACAATAATTTTTTAATGCTCAGGGAAAGTGCCGACCTGTATTCGCCTGTTGGCGTGCTTTTCTACCAGTTTTACAAGGCCGAAACCGAGGTAAAAGAGTTTCTGGAGGCCAATAAAAACCACATTCAGTGTGTTGTCGGCGCCAGCCACATTCCATTTGGTTATTCACAACAACCTGTTATTACTGATTTTGCCGACCAGGTAAATACCCTGGATTTTTTAGTAAATTTATAGTGTTAAACACTATGCGTAACTTTTTTAAGTTCACATTTATTTTTTTATTTACACTCTGCGCAAAAGCACAAGTTCCTACGGCAACTATTCTTGGTGTTTCTCCTGTAGTTTGTACCGACGCCAATAGTTTTTTTGCTGCCAAAACAACTTTTTCGCCGACCGTATTTAAATGGGCTTTGCCTGCCAATAAAAGCGCTGTCATTGTCTCCCGCGACGATGACTCTACCGTGGTGGTCAGTTTTTCGCTGCCGGGTCTTTACACGTTGAGTTTAACTGTGTCAAACGGCACACTGTCGTCAACAGCAACCAAAATACTTACCGTTACCCGATCAGCAAAAGCATCCTTTAACGCAAGCCTTACCACCGCAGGCTTTCCCACCCAGTTATCGTTAACGGATTATTCGAGCAACAGCGTCAAAAATTACTGGACTTATAGCGGCTCTGCTGCGAAAGATTCGTCAGACTATGTTATCAGAGATTATCCCGAATCGGGCAGTTATACTGTGACCTTACTTGCCGTCGGCAAAAATGATTGCAACAGCAGTCTTTCCTATGCTTTCAGGATCTCTGATTCATCGGGTGTAACCCTTCCCAACATATTTTCACCAAACGACGACGGGGTAAACGACATTTACAAACCACTCACCAAAGGCATTTCGGAGCTCAAGGCCTGGGTTTACAATCGCTACGGCGCTTTAATTGTTAGCTGGGACAGGGTGAATGGCTCCTGGGATGGCTTTACCACCAGCGGACTGGCCTGCGGCCCCGGCACCTATTTTATTATTTTAGAAGCCACCGGTTTTGACGGCAATACTTTTAAGCAAAAAGGTACTATCACCTTAGTCAGATAACCATTCTCGAAGTCAGCAACATATCTTTCAATTACGGCAACCAACACTATTTTAAGGGGATCAGGAATATTTCCCTGCGCCTGGGACAGGGTGAAATTCTGGGCATTGTTGGAAAAAGCGGCAGCGGAAAAACCACACTCTTAAAGTGCATTTACGGTCTCGAAGACCTCGAAGCCGGAGAAGTATTGATACAGGGAGAAAAGGTGCTGGGGCCTTCGTACCAGTTAATTCCCGGTCACGAAGAAATGAAACTGGTAAGCCAGGATTTTTACGTACTTGACAATCATACTGTAGAGGAAAATATTTTTGATAAACTCATCGGTTATACCAATGAATCAAAACAAAAACGGGCAGCGAAAATAATAAAGCTGCTCGAACTGGGTCCTTTAAAGAATACAAGAGCAAAATACCTCTCAAGCGGTCAAAAACAAAGGGTAGCCATTGCAAGGGCCCTGGCCATCATTCCAAAAATACTGCTGTTGGACGAACCTTTCAGTAATTTAGATAAACTGCTCACTGAAAAATTATTTTCCTTTGTAACATCCGAAGTCAAAAAAAACAAAACATCGGTTATTTTAATTACCCACCTCTCTGAAGAAGCGCTGAAATACGCCGATAAAATAGCGGTGCTGGACAACGGTAAAATATCGCAGACCGGCGAAAAATGGAAAGTCTACTACAAACCTGCAAACAGCCGTCTGGCAGGCCTGCTGGGGGACTTTAATCTTTTGAAAAAGGAGGATCTTGAAAAGAGCTCGAAATTAAAATTCAGCTCAAAACTTTTTTTACGCCCCGATAAACTCAAACAGGTTTCAACGGGCGCCCACCACGACCTGCAGTTAGACATTGTCAATTGTGTGTACAACGGAAAGTGTTACGAAGTGCTTGCTGAAACAAAAACAGGAAATAATATTCTAATTTACTTGAACAAAGCCCTGCCCCTGAATAGGAAATTTTTCTTCGTGGTTCAGGATTAGTTCGCAAACACCTCTCCTCAGGCTTACCTCGAATTGGTTCTCCTGCCCTTTTTAAAATCAGGTTTTCTGCCGCCGGCACTGTGCCGTGGCATATCCTTTTTTACTGCGGTGGGATCATAAACAGGCCCTGGTCCAAGCTCCGCCGGCAATGGCATTTTGGTTACTTCGTACCCCATCAGGTCTTCAATACGGGCAAATTTTGGCTGGTCTCTCTGGTTAATAAATGTAATGGCAACACCTGCTTTTGAC
>JAZKFC010000005.1:11387-13199 GCA_040386615.1 Bacteroidota bacterium | reverse complement strand
TATAATCTTCGGGATCGGGCGGCGCGTCGTAATTGATCACGAGGCTAATGCCGTCAACATCAATCCCTCTTGAGAGAATATCGGTGCCGATGAGTGTACGCAGTTTTTTTCCTTTAAATTCCCGCATGATCTCTTCTCTTTCGGCCTGTTCAAGATCTGAATGAAAGGCCTTAACTGAATTGTCTTTGCGTCGCAGGTCTTTTTCAAGTTGTTTAACCTTGTCTTTGGTTGAAGAAAATATAATTACCGACTGGTAATCGTCATTCTGTAAAATCGTTTTTAATAAATTCTCTTTCTGAGCGTCGAAAACCACGTAAGCCTGTTGTACGATGCCTGCCGCGGGTTTACTGATGGCAATGTTGATCTGTTCAGGATTTTTTGAGATCTGGTTAGCCAGCAAACGCATTTTTGCGGGCATGGTAGCTGAAAACAAAATGGTTTGCCTCTCTTTGGGGAGGTAATTAATGATGGATTGAATATCGTCGAAAAAACCCATGTCGAGCATGCGATCGGCTTCATCGAGTACAAGGTGTTGCAGGTGTTCAAAATTAATATCTCCGTTTTGTAACAGGGCGATCAAACGTCCCGGTGTAGCGCATATTATATCCACACCTTCTCTGAGCGCGTGCTTCTGTTTTTCCCAGGTGAAACCATCGTTCCCACCGTAGATCGCTATCGAACCAACCGAGCAAAAATAACCCATGCCATCGATCTGCTGATCGATCTGCAATACCAGTTCACGGGTTGGCGCTATAATCAGGGTATTGAGATGCCGCGTAGGGGCGTGCAGAATATGATCTATGATCGGCAATAAATAGGCCGCGGTTTTGCCTGTGCCGGTTTGCGCGCAGGCAATGAGGTCTTTGTTATTTAAAATTACCGGTATCGCTTGTTCCTGGATGGGGGTGGGTTTTTTGTAACCCATACTGTAAAGACCTTCTAATAAAGAAGCGTCAAAATTAAAATCGTCGAATGTCAATGTAAAGCTAATTTATTGAATGTTATGTTTTTAAACATTCAAAGGTAAGCTTTTAAACTCATAATAACTGCAAAATTGTACTAAATAACTCAGCATTGGGCTGTGATTACTTATTGGCCCGTCTACTCTTTTTTGACCTTTCTTTTGGTTACTTCCAGAACGCCATTTACATATGTAGAGTCGGTTACGTAAATGTATTTATCATCAGAGGATGATTTCGTTTTTTCCTTTTTCTTTTTCTCTGTTGCCGCAGGCTCCTGTTTTTCGGTATTGGATGGTTGTTCTGCCTTTTCATCCGCTGCCTTTGGCGAATCTGTCTTTTTCACCTTTCTTTTGGTCACCTCCAGCACGCCATTTACATAAGTGGAGTCGATCACGTAATCGAATTTGGCATCTGAAGGTTTGCTTTTCTCTTTCTTTTTGCTTTCAGGAGCAGATGCCTGGTTTTCAGCCGATGCGGGCTGCTCTTCTGTTTTAGCCGGTTTTTCGGCTTCAGCTTTTTTTACTTTTCTTTCGGTAATCTGTAACTCCCCATTTACATAGGTAGAATCAACAATATAATCGAAGCGCGGATCGCGGGCCTGTTTAGGTTTTTCTTTTTTCTTTTCAGGAGCTTTGTTCTGAGCTGGCTGGGTTCTGGCAGTGGAAACAGCCTCCGTTGGTTTAGCTGATTCTGGCGCAGACGTTTTCGGTGCTTCTTTTTTTGTTTCTTTTGTTATCAAAAAGACTCTTGGTATTTTAATCTTTTGATTCTCTCTCTCTCTTTCTCATTCCCTACCAAGTGTGGGATAAGACAGACTCAGAGACCCGCGTATTTTGAATCCTGGTGTCCG
>JAZKFC010000005.1:1314-11377 GCA_040386615.1 Bacteroidota bacterium | reverse complement strand
GTTTAGCTGATTCTGGCGCAGACGTTTTCGGTGCTTCTTTTTTTGTTTCTTTTGGCGTTGATTTGGCTGCTTCTACATAACCCTCGGGCGCATAAACAATATCGAGTACAGCACGCTGCGACTTCTTTCCTTTTGTGGGGCCCGAAAATTTAATGGTTGTAAAATCCCTGGATTTACGGATCACCACTGTTTGAACATTCTCAGCGCGTTCGGCCATTATTTTCTTAAAATCAGAAACATCGTAATAGGCCAGGATCTCAACTTCATGGCGTTTGCCTTTTAAACCCTCTGCCCACTTGCCGATTTTGTTGTAATTGCTGTCTAAAACCAGTGTAGCAAGGCCTTTATAATAAATGTGCAGTGTGTCTTTTTGCGAGTAGGAAATGGTGCAATAAGAAAATAACAAACAAAACAATGGTAAGCGGGTAAACGAAAACAAATTATCTTTCATGGAACAAGGTTAATTAAGTCTTCCAAATGTAGTGATAAGGTCAAATACTTCACAACCCTGTGAGCAAATTTTTTTAAAATTTCGGTTATTTTATTTTTCCACGACCATACATGGTTCAGCCAGTCACCTGCAGTTCTTTCTTTTTGTTAATCATATAAATGCCTGTCGCCACGCACAATAATAACAAAACAGAGCCAATCAAAGAAATGGTGTTGCCCGTATGATAAACCGCCGGTTCAAATTTAAACTCAACCCTGTGATTGCCTGCAGGTATTTCCATACCCCTCAATACATAATTTACGCAGGCATGAGGTTTCAATTGCCCATCAATATAGGCGTTCCATCCTTTGGGGTAATAGATCTCTGAAAAAACGGCGAACTCCTTATTGCCAGCTTCGGTTTGATAAACCAGGTGATTAGGTTCGTAAGAAATAAGTGTGATTTTGCCTGCAGCGGTATAATTTTCGGAAATACCGGCAGGCTTATTTTTCTGCTGAATAAGGGCCCGTGTCTTTGTATTGGTATGGTAAAGGGCTACAATCTCAGAATCGGCACTGGCCACTGTTTTTAGCTCTTTAACAAACCAGGCATTACCGTTGGCATTTGGATTTTTAAATGCGATCCAGTCTTCCTGTGTAGGCAGGATCATGTACCTGGTGTTGAGCATGTTTAAAACGTTGAGTCTCGCTGTGAGCTCAAGTACCAGAGAGTCTTTACCCTGCGCTTCGTTTAAGCCAGTAGCAAAAAGATTGGCTTCCTTAAATAAATGAAAACTGATGAGCTCATCGTATTTTTTCAGTTTAGCGCCGTGATATCCTCCCACAGATTTATGATAAAAACTGGTTGTGGCGTCCTGGAAAGGATTAAACGCAAGGTTCATGACACGGAAATCAAGAGCGGGATCAGCAAGGATCTGTTCGTCAGCCGCGGTTTTCTGAGGAGGCGCATCATATTGGGATTTTGGAACATAGCTTCGGGTGTTGAGATAACGGCTTGCTATGGGCCAGAGATCAGCAGTGAATAGAACCGCCAGTGTGCCAATAAGCACTGCACGTTTTATCCTGCCGGTCTGAAATAAAATCAAAGCCACAAAAGCCACTATAATAAACATGAGTGAACGCAGGGCGTCGGCCTGAAAAATATTTTCCCGGGCCTTTGTAAGCTCTGCCATGTAACCCGGCAATAAATCGTTAACCTGGGCCGCGCTGGCACCGCTTTCCCTGAACTTGCCCGCTATTTCCTGCTCTTCATTTTCACCGGTAAAATTGTTCACCATAGCCGGTGCCAGGTAACACAATAAACAAAAGCCGCCCGTTATGAGAACTGAAATTACCAGGATTTTTTTGAGCTCGTAATTCTTGCCAAACACTGGAATTTGAACTGACGCTTCGCGAACCTTTGATTTGATAAACTGATCAAGTGCAAGGATTGCCAGCAAGGGTATTGTTAACTCTGCTATCACAAGGGTCATTGATACGGCCCTGAATTTGTTATAGCCAGGCAGGTAATCCATAAAAAAACTGGTCA
Source organism: Bacteroidota bacterium (assembly GCA_040386615.1). Taxonomy (GTDB): domain Bacteria; phylum Bacteroidota; class Bacteroidia; order B-17B0; family Aurantibacillaceae; genus Aurantibacillus. Next base: position 9,399 of record JAZKFC010000005.1, on the reverse strand, counting down.
GGTCCATAAAGTGTTTTCCCCAAGACAACATCACCGAGAAAATAGTGGCGATCAACAGCGGCCATTTAAGCGGATGCTTTAAAATGAACAATCCCAGGATGGCAAGAAAAATAACGATAGCACCAATATAAACCGGCCCTGCTGTGATAGACTGATCACCGAAATACGCGTATTCCTGGCCTACTTGTTCACGCAATTCGGGATCCACGTTTTTTAAAGCCTCTTTATTGGCGTAGGAGATTGGCGCAGTAATCCCTCCTTTAAAATTGGGAATTAAGAAAGTAAAAGTTTCGCCTATACCGTAGCTGTATTGCACGGCATAGTCTTTATCCAGTCCCGAAGTAATATTGTCTTTGTTGGGTTTCATCGAAGCATCGATGGTAAGTTCTGTTGGTCCGCGCGTGCTGTAATGACCGTATTCATAGGTTGCCATTAAACTCGCTGCATTCGGTAGCACGCCTAAAATGCAGGCAAATGCGAAAACAGAAGTACCTTTGAGGAACGAGGACAAAGTTTTTTCCCTGATAGCAAGTGTCAAATAGGTGGCGAACACCAGTGCAAATAACAAAAAACCGTAATACGTGATCTGAACGTGGTTGGCATTCAACTCCAAAGACATAAAAAACGCGGTCAGTGTGAAACCCAGCCAGTATTTTTTTCGCATCAGTAAAATAATTCCACCCAGTATGGGCGCAATGTAAGCCAGCGCGTTGGATTTAGAATTGTGGCCAACGTCGAGAATAATAAAAAAATAGGATGAAAACCCATAAGCCAGGCCTCCTGCCAACGAAAGCCAGGGATCAACCCCGAGACACAACAATAAAATAAAAAAACCTAAAAAGCCCATGAAGATATAACCGCTTGGATGTGGTAAGCCCACGTGTACTATTTTATCAAGCGTGGTTACCCAGTTGCCCGAATAAACCGGTGAGATCTGGTAACCGGGCATACCGCCAAAAGTGGAGTTGGTCCAGAGCGCTTCTCCCCGCCCCGATTTCCTGAAGTCACGCAATTCCTGGCTCTGCCCCTTGTGCTGCACAATGTCAGACTGGTTGATGATCTTTCCTTTTAAAAGAGGACTAAAATAGATTAAAGTAACAATAAGAAATACAGCCACTGCAAAAATGTATGGGAGGTATTTTTGGGTCTTCATAAAATTAATTTTACCAAATATAATAAAGGCCCGATAATTAAAATCCTGTTAAACAAGCTGATTGAATAAATATTTATTTCTTTTGCCCCTGGCGGGAGGATAAAATGATGGCCCCAACAAAGAGAAAAATGACGAGCAGCGCTAAAATTCCCGATTTAATTTCCTTCATCACGTAGAATCCGGTGCATAGAAACACAGCGCTTAAAAAATTCGCGGTGATCCATGCTAATTTTTCTTTGCCCGAATATGTTTGTCTGCCTGTTTCTACCAGGTTAAAAATGCCCAATATAAACGCGAGCAACGCGCCTCCTGAAAACCAGAATGAATTGTGGCTGAGCTGATGGTACTGGTGAAAGGTTAAAAACAAGTGCGCAATTCCGCTTAGAATTAACAGGTAACAACAAAACCGGTAGAGTTTGATCATAATAGTAATGGTAAAATACTGTGCCGGTAATTCCGGAGGTAAAATATAACCCCGCGGGAGTTTTAAAGCGGCGCAAGTGTAAAGAAATACGAAGAAAAAAGGCCCGAAAAAAAAGACACCCAAAAGAAAATTAAATCTCTTTTTGAGTGTCTCTTAAAATTTGGTGCAACCTGATTTTATTTTGCGTAACCTGTCGCCCTTACTTCCCTGATCACGGTTACTTTTACCTGTCCGGGATAGGTCATTTCGGTTTGTATACGTTGCGAGATTTCGAAAGCCAGTTCTTCTGCCCTGTTATCATTCACTTTATCACTCGAAACAATCACACGCACTTCTCTTCCTGCCTGGATCGCATAAGTTTTTTCAACACCATCATAGCTCAAGGCCAATGCTTCGAGGTCTTTTAAGCGTTTCATGTACTGCTCTGCAATTTCCCTGCGTGCTCCGGGACGCGCGCCGCTGATGGCGTCACAAACCTGAATGATCGGAGAATAAAGCGTGGTCATTTCGATCTCGTCGTGGTGAGCGCCAATGGCGTTAATAACTTCGGGTTTCTCTTTGTATTTTTCGGCAAGTTTCATTCCCAGTAAAGCGTGAGGCAATTCCGGTTCATCGTCAGGCACCTTGCCAATATCGTGCAGCAGTCCGGCGCGTTTCGCTACTTTCGGGTTAAGTCCCATTTCGCTGGCCATGATCCCACAAAGGTTGGCCACTTCGCGGCTGTGTTGTAAGAGGTTCTGTCCGTAAGAAGAACGGTACTTCATTCTGCCCACCATCCTGATCAGTTCGGGGTGCAGACCATGGATACCCAGATCGATACAGGTTCTTTTTCCTGTTTCAATGATCTCCTCTTCCAGCATTTTTTTGGTTTTTTCAACCACTTCTTCGATGCGGGCGGGGTGGATCCTACCGTCGGTTACAAGTTGGTGCAAGGCCAGGCGGCAAATCTCGCGACGGATAGAATCAAAACAACTCAGGGTAATGGCGTCCGGGGTATCGTCAACAATTATTTCAACGCCGGTGGCAGCTTCCAAAGCACGAATATTGCGTCCTTCACGACCAATGATCCTGCCTTTGGTTTCATCTCCCTCGATGTGAAACACCGAGATAGAGTTTTCGATGGCTGTTTCAGTTGCAACTCTTTGTATGGTTTGTAATACTATCTTTTTAGCCTCTTTGTTGGCGGTGAGTTTTGCTTCCTCCATGATGTCTTTCACATATACCATGGATTGGGTTTTGGCTTCGGCCTTAATGGATTCTATTAACTGGGTCTTGGCGTCATCGGCTCTTAAACCGCTTATCTTTTCAAGCATTTCCACCTGTTTGCGGTGACCCTTTTCGATCTCTTCCACACGGTGTTTGTAAAGGTCGATCTGTTGATTGGCCTGGAGCCTCGCGTTTTCAAGCTCCTTGTCCTTACGGTTCAATTCCTCAACTTTTTTATTGATCTCTGATTCTTTCTGCTTTGTCCTTATTTCAGACTGGGCGATATGGGCACTTTTTTCCTGCACCATTTTATCGTGTTCGGCTTTGAGTTGAAGAAATTTTTCTTTGGCCTGGAGTATTTTTTCCTGCTTAATGGCCTCCGACTTCACCTGGGTTTCTTTGATGAGATTTTCTTTTTCCTTTTTAGCGCTGGCGTTTAATTTACTGCCGGCAATCAGGAATCCGGCTATAACGCCGGCAATGAGTGCCCCCGCAATAAAAATAATCGTTAATAATTCCATTTCTCTTTTCTTTTTACACCTGCCTCCCGGTAAAACCAGGACGACAAATAAGTTAATAAAAAACGCACAAACCTTATCCTCAAATATTTGAGATAAAATTTGTGCGTGATAACAGGTAAACTAAAGTTTACTGTTCGTTAATACTGTTAATGTTTTGAAGATGTATTTTCAACATCTCTTCAACATCGGTGAATAGCTTTTTTAAATTACTTAATTCCTTCTCCGCCGTGTTGGCCTGTTTATAAAGTTGTGATACCAACTGTAACATGACCATGCCTAACACATCCTTCTTATCTTTAATCGCGTAATTTTTCTCAAACTCCGCGATCTTTGTATTTATTAAATTAACGGCCTCTTTAATGTTTTCCTCGTCTTCAGCGTCCACTTTTAAGGGAAAAACGCTTCCGGCAATTTCAACTTTTATATTTATTTCGCTCATTTAAAGAGGGCGTTAATATTAAGCACTTAATAAAGCTATGCACTTATCAATTTCACGCACCAAATCATTTATTTGTTCCTTCATGTGGGGTCTTTCGTTAGATCCACCTGAATTCTTTGCTAAAATAACATTCTTTCTGTGATTATTCAAGCCGCTCACATCAATATGTTCACTATCAACCTGTTGCGATAAAACACCAACAACTTCATTCATTTTTAATAACTGGTTGGCCATTTGTTCTTTTTCATCCAGTAACGACAGGTGCTGGTCGTTGAGCTGATCGATCTGCTTAAAGAGCCTGTCAATAAACGCTTCGTCGTCTTCGCTTTTCGGTGCCGATTTTAAACCCGCCACTTCTGCTTCATAAGCCGCAATTTTTCCGTTAAGGTTTAAAATGCTGCCATTTAAATCGATGATCACCGCGTTCATGGAATTGATCTCAGCCTGCAGGCCAGCTTTTTCACCGGTTAACTGGTCAACTGCGTTTTGAAGAAGACCGAGTGATTCTGAAGAACCGGATAAAATCAGATTTTCTTCCCTCAGGCTTACTATTTCAAGTTTAAGCTGCGACACTTCTTCGGTAAGTGCCGCGTTGTTAGCTTCAAGGTTGGTGATCTCAAAGTTTTTGGCCGACAAGGTTTCTTTAAAGTGCTCTGCTTTGCCAATGCTTTGTGATCTCAGGTCATCGAATTCACTTTTGAGGATGGCGATTTCTGCTTCCTGGGCCTCCACTTTATCCTGGGCCAGGTCAATTTCGTTAATAATGCCTGAATTTTCGGCCAGTAATTTCTGGTATTCCAGTTCCTTGCTGTCAAGTTGCTGCTTAAATGCTCTTTCTATCTCAGCTTTAACTTTTTCGAAGCTTGTATCTTTTTCAGAGTACGACTCCTCGAATTCTTCAATTTGTGTATTGAGGTCTTCAATTTGCTGAGCGGCGTTTGCGAGTTCCTGGATCTTCAGTTCAAGTGAAACCTCAGTTTCGCCCAGGCTATTGGTGGTGGATTCAAAAACAGTGCTGAGGTTTTTCAACTCTTCATCCAGTTGTTCAATCCTGGTGTTGAGCCCGTTCACCACTTCGGCGTTGGCGCTGTTTAAATTGTTGATTTGGTTATTGAGTTCGTTCACCTGCTCACTGTTCGACAGAGAAGAGTTTTGTTTAAAACTCTCGAAGTCGGCATTGAGTTCTGAAAAACGTTTTGTTTCATTGCTGAGCTGCGTTTGTAGTCCCGAAACCTGTAGTGATAAACTCTCTATATCTGAACTCTGGGTGTCGATGTGGATGGACAGTTCGCGGATCTTGTTTTTGAACTGGTCATTTTCTTCCTGTGCTTTCCCCAGTTCTTCGGTGAGTTTTGAATTTTGGGAGGTTGAGTGGATAAGCGTGTTCGATAAGCGGTCGTCGTACTTAGTCGCCAGGTTTTCCAGTTGAAGCAGGAAGTTAGAATCTTTTTCTCTGACAGTTGTTTCGTGCGAAGATTTTAATTCTTCTATCTGGTTCTGGAAATTAACCGACATTTCCTGGCTGCTGGAAGAAGAAAGAGATTTTAATGTTTCGATCTGCTGCTCGTAACCCGAAACAAGAATGCTTTCTTTAAGTGATAGTTCATTCCTGAGATCCTCTGCTTTTCGCTCAAAATCTGCGGTAAGTTCGCGCTGTTGTTCTTCAATTTTTAACCTCAGGGTCTGGTTTTCGGTTTTATAGCTGGTTTCGAGTTTTTCGAGAGTACTGTTATAATCATCAACCATTAAAGCAACAGTAGACTCATGGGAGGATTTAAGCGCGTCTATTTCGTCGTGGCTTGTATTGCCAAGATTGGAAAGTCTCTGCTCATACTCTTCTTTAATACTATCTATTTGTGACTGGTGTTCATTTTTTAACGCAATGATTTCTTCCTCGTGGTTAAGCACAAGACTTTGTTCCTTGTCGGCCCAGTTGGCGGTTAACTCAGAAAGGCGGTTTTCAAATTCGTCCTTAATGCCGGTTTCTTTATAAAAGGAAGTTGATTTTAACTCGTTGATCTGTGAAGAAAATTGCGAACTTACGCGTTCCAGTTCCGATGCTGCTTCACTTCTGATGGATTCTATCTTTTGTTCATAGTCTGCAGCTATGAGATTTAGATCGTTTTTCAACTCCTGTATTTCGTTGAGGCGGGCTTCAATCTCTTCCTGTTTGGCGTCGAGTTGTTCCTTGATGCTGCCACGCAGTTCTTTAAACGAAGTGAGTTCGATCTTGTAGTTGGAATTGTCACGTTCCATCACCACGAGTTTGGTATTTAAAACATCGATTGTTACCTGCAGGCGTTTGCAGTCTTCATCACGCATGATGAGCTGGTTGCGGTAATCGCTTAACGAACGCTTTAGGTCATTAAACTCTTTACGCAAGACAACATCATTGTCTAAAACTTGTTGTAACTCTGATTTTAAGCTTTGTACATTCATTGTAACGAATTTATTTTCATAAAAATAGCTAAGTAATGCCGCTGCGAAACAGCCCGCCTGCCTTATGATTAAACAGGGTCTTGTTAATTAACACCCATGTTATTAAACGCCCTTTGTTCATTACTTAATTCGCTGAAAACCTTGTCAATTGCGAAAAGAAGGCGTTTAAGAGGATATTCCCGAACTGGAATTGTAATTTTTATTCCGGATTTGTGGTTAGTTTTTTCTGAAAAAAGCCTTGCTTTGAAATTCAAAAAAAGCTGAGAAATTTAATTTAGTGGTGCTTCCAAATATGGGCTTGCAGGGCTTTATTCATTTTTTAACATGAATTTTAAATAAAAACGGGAACTTTTTCACGGAAATGCCGTTTAAATAGTAAATTAGGTTTCAAAAACCGGGCTTTTTTTATACTTTTACACTCTTAACCCAATACATGCATGAGGCAGCTTAAGATCACCAAATCAATTACCAACCGCGAAAGCGCATCTCTTGATAAATACCTTCAGGAAATAGGCCGTGAGGAATTAATCACCGCGGAAGAAGAGGTTATTCTTGCGAAAAAAATCAAAGATGGTGATCAAAGGGCTCTTGAAAAATTAACCCGTGCCAATCTTCGTTTCGTTGTTTCGGTTGCAAAGCAATACCAGAACCAGGGTTTGAGTTTGCCCGATCTTATCAACGAAGGAAATCTGGGTTTGATAAAGGCTGCACGCAGGTTTGATGAAACCAGGGGTTTTAAATTTATTTCCTACGCCGTTTGGTGGATCCGTCAGAGCATTTTACAGGCTTTGGCAGAACAAAGCCGTATTGTGCGTTTGCCATTGAACCAGGTTGGTTCTTTAAATAAGATCAACAAAGCTTATAGCAAACTCGAACAACAGTTTGAGCGCGAACCAAGCGCCGAAGAACTGGCAGATGTTTTAGATCTGCCGATTGATAAAGTAAGTGATACCATGAAAGTAAGCGGTCGTCACGTGAGTATGGACGCGCCTTTCGCAAATGGTGAAGAAAGCAGTTTGTTGGACGTGCTGGTGAACCTTGATTCTCCCAAAGCCGATACCGGCTTGATGAATGAGTCGCTGAGCAAAGAAATTGACCGCGCATTGAGCACTTTAACTGAAAGGGAGCGCGACGTGGTGAAATTGTTTTTTGGCATTGGCCTGAATCATGGATTAACGCTGGAAGAGATAGGTGATAAATTTGATTTGACCCGTGAGCGTGTTCGCCAGATCAAGGAGAAAGCGATCCGCAGGTTGCGCCATAGCAGCCGTAGCAAATTATTACAACAATATTTAGGTTAATTCCTTTTTCATAAAAAATTAAACCCCGGTTAGAAATTTCCGGGGTTTTTTGTTTTCTGCTTCATTGTTTTTTCCTGAATTAAATACAGGCCCACAAATTTGCTCGGGCCTCCCACAAAATAAGTCAGGGTTTTCAGGAAGTTGCCCCCGGAATCCTCTTTTTAAATTATATATTTGTTCGATCCCCAACCCGAAATGAAAAAAACATACTTCGGTATCCTTTTTCTTTGGTCCTTTTTTAGTTTGTATGCGCAGCCCGGAAAGGACGGGCCTTTAACAGTTAGTGCCTCTACCCAGATCGTTAACCAATACTCTCCTGTATCTGCCAGCATCAGCATTGGCAGCAGTTCATTAAGTATAGCCAGTACTTCCATCATTTCATTGTGCGAGGGCGATCTGATCATGGTTTACCAGGCTCAGGGCGCTACACTTAACTTTACCAACACAGCGCTTTACGGTGATATCAATGCATACAACAGCGCCGGCTTTTACGAATTTAAATATGTGCAGGGCGTGGCTGGCAGTGTGATCTTTACACAAACCACCTTTACCAATGCCTACGCTTTGACCGGAAAACCACAGGTGATTAAGGTGCCTCAATA
>JAZKFC010000005.1:0-1304 GCA_040386615.1 Bacteroidota bacterium | reverse complement strand
GCCAGAAGACAAGGCTGCCGAAGCTCTGGCAGGCCACATCCGCAGCAGTGGCCACACTCACAGTTAATTCGGGCAGCAGTCTTCTTCCCAAGCCCTGGAAAGACACTACCATTGCTTTGACGAACTATCGTTTTGGTGGCCTGGTTGTTGTTCATGCAGCGAACATCATTAATAACGGAACAATCACCGCCGCAGGAAGAGGATTCAGAGGTGGACAGCTGGGAGGCGCAGTTTTTACATACAGCATCACAGATTATGTTTCCAGTCTTCCGATCAATGGTGGCGAAAAAGGCGAAGGTATTTTTGGTTACCAGCCAGAGTATGATTTAAACGGTGGCAGGTATTGCAGGGGTGCACCTGCCAATGGTGGCGGTGGTGGAAATTCAGTCAACTCTTCAGGAGGAGGTGGCGGCAATGGAGATAACAGTAACACATGGACCGGACAGGGCGTGATGATCGTGAATGTGAGTAACCCTCTGGCAGCCTGGATGCTTGACCCCGGATATATTGCCAATTCAAACGCATTAACTAATTCATCGGGCGGAGGACGCGGAGGGCACAGCTGGTCTCACGCAAATGGAAATGCCCTGTTGGATGCACCCGGCGTTGGTCTCTGGATGGGCGATTTGCGCCGTGAAGTCGGCGGATTGGGTGGCAGGCCTTTAAACAACATTAATGCTGAAACAAGAATTTATTTTGGCGGGGGCGGGGGATCGGGGCATGCCAATGACAATGGCGGCACAGCTGGCTCCACAGGTGGCGGCATTGTTTATCTCGTAACAACATCTGCGATTACCGGAACCGGTAGCATTGTATCGAATGGAAACGCGGTGCCAATGAGTGGAGGATGTCATTGCGACGGCGTGGGTGGTGGCGGAGCAGGTGGCAGTATCGTGATTAAAACACCCGCCATTGTTGCCTCCCAAAACGTCATGGTTAATGGAGGCAATGGAGGATCGCAATTGACCCCTGCTTTTCCTGGAAATCCTTTTGAATCTGAAAGCGCCGGAGGAGGCGGTGGAGGTGGTTTTGTGGCGGTTTCGGCAGTTGGTCCGGTGCCTGCTTTAAACGGTGGCTTAAACGGCAACACGCTTTCAAATTCCTTAACCGAATTCCCTTTCAACGGTGCCACGCAGGGATCTACGGGCCAAACCGGCACTGTAACCTCTTCGTTTGTTACTTATGTTCCTACCATTACCCTAACCAGCAATTCCCCCGTTTGTTCGGGCTCCATATTGAGTTTTACATCCGCTGCAGCTACAAGCTACACCTGGACTGGGCCCAACGGCTTTTCTTCTTTTATT
>JAZKFC010000004.1:381020-414377 GCA_040386615.1 Bacteroidota bacterium | reverse complement strand
ACCAAGCCACACCCTCGAACAGGGATTAAAGGAAGCAGTGCAGTGGTACTGGACGCACCTGAAAAAAACCGACTCTTTATAACAGGAGAACCAGTATGTGCGGCATCGCAGGTTTTATTCATATTAACGATCAGGTTGCTGCCGACGGCGCGCGGTTGAAAAAAATGACCGATTGTATTTCCTACCGTGGTCCCGACGGAGAAGGCACTTATGTGAAGAATAACCTCGCGTTAGGACACCGGCGGCTAAGCATTATCGATCTCTCAACCGGTCACCAGCCCATGTTAAGTGACGACGGCAAAAAGGTGCTGGTGTTTAACGGTGAGATTTACAACTACATTGAATTAAAGGAGGAGTTGGTACAGCTGGGACACAGTTTTAAAACCAGTTCAGATACCGAAGTGCTGATAAAGTCATATGAGCAATGGGGACCAGATTGCCAGAACAAGTTTAACGGCATGTGGGCTTTTGCTTTATGGGATGAAAACAAACAGGAGTTATTCTTATCGCGTGACCGCATCGGTGAAAAACCATTACATTATTGTATTTACGACAATACGTTTATTTTTGGTTCCGAAATAAAATCCATTTTTAAATTCGGAGCGCCAGCGGAGATAAGGCCTGAGCTTATTGAGATCTATCTGACCCTCACCAATATTCCGGCACCCGACACCTTTTACAAGAACATTTTTAAAATAATGCCCGGCCATTACCTGCTTGTGAAACAGGGCAGGGTTAGCGAAAAAAAATACTGGGAATTGCCGCAAGTGCGCGAAGACCAGATGATCACTGACAAAGCGCTCGTTTATCAGACTTTTGAAAACCTGTTTAACGATGCCGTTAAAATTCGCATGCGTTGCGATGTGCCATTTGGCGCATTTCTGAGCGGCGGGCTCGATTCCTCGGGTATAGTATCGGTGATGGCAAAAAACTCAGCCCACCAGGTTAAAACATTTACAATTGGGTTTAACGACAAGGCGTTCGACGAAAGTGAACTCGCCGCTGAGGTCGCCGAAAAATTCAAAACAGAACATCACCGGGGAACGGTTTCTCCCGATAATTTCAAAGAAGCGGTTGCGCGCATTTCTCATCATTACGACGAACCATTTGGAGATTCCTCGGCCATTCCAACAGATTTTGTTGCCAGGTACGCCGCGCAAAAAGTAAAAATGGTGTTAACAGGCGATGGTGGCGATGAAGCACTGAGTGGTTATAACTCCTACAAAGGTGTAAAGATCGCATCCATGATCAACACCTGGCTTCCCGATTTTTTTAAAAATGTAATGATAGCCGGCATAGACGCTGCAGCTAAAATTTTTAAAGGAGCCCTTCGTTACAGGCTTATTAAAGTGAGCAAGGTATTAAGAACCTCCCGGCTCCCTTTTCATTTGCGTGTGGCACAACAAAGCGCTTATACAGATTTAAACGACATTAAAAAATTATGCGCGGGCATCAAAGGCCTGATCCCCGTTGAAAGTTATTATGAGCAGCTTTTGTCAGGCTGCAGGTTTAAAGATGATTTCTATAAACTGATGTATGTGGATTATATGCACAACCTGCCAAACGATTTTCTTGTAAAGGTAGACAGGATGAGTATGGCCAACTCAATCGAAACACGCCTTCCGTTTTTAGATTACAGGCTTATAGAATTTATGGCTACTGTTCACAAGGACGTAAAAATGCAGGGCCTGGAAGCAAAAAGTGTTTTAAGGCAAACCATCGGCCGGCAATTGCCGCTTTCAATTCTTTCGGCACCCAAACGTGGTTTTGCCATTCCTTTGCGCGAATGGTTCAAAGACAAAGAATTGAGCAACTTGCTGGAGACTAATCTTGACAAAGTAAGCGCTATTTTAAACAAGGATGTTATTGCAAAAATTTTGAGGCAAAATAACACCGGTGAAAAAGATAATGGCAATTTTATATGGACCCTCATTCAACTCGACAGGTCTTTGAATTAAATAATTGTGGATCTGTAGCGTTGATAATGTTGTTAAAGGGAGATAAATTAAAATTGTTATGCGTGTCAACGAAAGACTAAGGGAGCTTGATTTTCTTCGTGGGATCGCTATTTTACTGGTTTTACTCAGGCATGCCAATTTGTTTTCCTTCACAACACACATAGGCTGGATAGGCGTGGACCTGTTTTTTGTACTGAGCGGGTTTTTGGTTTCGGGACTTTTATTTAAGGAGTATTTAAAGTTTGGCAACATTAGTCCCGGAAGATTTTTAATCAGAAGGGGTTTTAAAATTTACCCCGTTTATTTTCTTTTTTACCCAATTTATCTGGTCCCTTTAATAGCCAGCCATGAATTAAAAGTGGCACCCATGCTGGCGGATCTCACTTTTGTACAAAACTATGTGAACGGCTGGGGTTACGCTTATGGCCCAAGCTGGTCTTTGGCGGTTGAAGAGCACTTTTATATCGGTATTGCACTGGTGTTTTGGTTTTTGATGAAAAAGAAACTGTTTAATATAAAAATGGAGGCAATGGATGCAGGTGTGAGCCGCTTCGAAAAAATCATCTTTATTTTAGCACTCACCGTATTGTTGTTAAGGTTATCCAGTAATGTGTTAATGCCTCATTGCGGGGTTAAGAATTTCACAATGACCCACCTTAGAATTGATTCTTTACTGGGAGGCGTGCTCATAGCCTATCTGTACTATTTCAGAACACAATATTTTAAAGACCTGTTTTTGAAATTTAAGAACTACGGCCTGCTTATTTCATTTCTGCTGATCGCTGTTACCGTCCTGGGCGGCAACTCAGATTCTCTTTTTGTGAAAACACTGGGTTTTAGCCTTCTCTATATTTCCTTCAGTTTTTTCCTGGCCTATGTTTTATTAACTGAAAACATCAACCAGCAACTAAACGGCATATTCAGCAAACATCTTGTAACCATCGTGAGCAAAATAGGCTTGTATTCTTACTCTATTTACGTTATACATACCGCTGTCAATAATTATATCCACACAAGGAAAGCGGAATTATTGATCTCGCAGTTTACAAACCTGATCCCTGTGAGTCAGTATTATTTTGTTGCCATACTGAGTTTGTTGTTAAGTATTCTGGCCGGTATGGTCATGACAAAATTTGTTGAAAATTTTTTCCTCAATTTAAGGAACAGGTATTTCCCCGCGAGGATCGCATAGTTTGCCAGCTGGCAGCAGTAAGATCATGTTATCAATAGTAAAAAACAGCCCGTTTAAAATAAAGGATTTTTTCCGCGCAGGAAGCGAAAGAAGCGGCAATATCAAAAAGAATATTGTTTTGTCCTTCGCTTTTAAATGTGGTAATATTTTGATCAGCCTGTTGTTTGTGCCGCTTACCATCGACTTTGTTTCGCCCAAGCAGTATGGCATCTGGCTTACCTTAAGTTCTCTGGTGGCCTGGCTGAGTTTTTTTGATATTGGTTTCGGTAACGGACTGAGAAATAAATTCGCGGAAGCAGTCGCGCTAAACAAGGTAAAGCTGGCGCGCATTTATGTAAGTACCACTTATGCGATCCTGTCGGTAATTATAGGTTTGGTTCTGATTTTGTTTTTAACCATCAACCCCTTTCTAAACTGGACCGTTATTTTGAACGCGCCCGGTGACTCAGCGTCGGCGTTAAGCCGGCTGGCCCTGCTGGTGTTTTTGTTCTTTTGTTTACAATTCGTTTTACAACTCATTACAACAATCGCTACCGCGAACCAACAACCCGCGAAATCTTCAGCAATAAATTTTTACGGCAACCTGCTGTCGTTCGTGATAATTTATATTTTAACAAAAACAACACAGGGAAACCTGATGTTATTGGGGCTCATCTCAAACGGTGTGACTGTGATCGTTTTAATAGTTGCCAGCCTGATATTATTCAGGGGTGAATATAAAAAATACGCGCCGTCATTTAATTTTATAAGGTTGAGGTACGCCAGGAATTTAACCAGCATGGGCATAAAATTCTTTATTGTGCAAATAGCGGCTGTTATTCTCTTTCAGTGCGATAACATCATTATCGCTCAATTGTTCGGCCCTGAGGAAGTAATCCCCTATAATATTGTTTACAGGTACTTTGGTGTAGTAACAATGGTGGCAAGTATAATCATGACGCCATTCTGGAGCGCGTTTACAGATGCCTGGCATAAAAAAGATATTGCCTGGATAAAAACTTCTATTGGCAAACTTCAAAAATTATGGTTGTTGAGCACTGTGATGACGGCGGTTTTTCTCCTGATCTCGCAGTTTGCCTTTCGTGTATGGCTGGGCGACAGGATCCAGGTTTCATTTGCCTTGTCGTTTTTTATGGCCATCAATGTACTTGTAATAACGTGGAACATGATTTTTGTGCAGTTTCTAAATGGGATCGGCAAAATAAAACTGCAGTTGTACAGTGGAATAATAGGTACCCTGCTGACTATTCCGCTTACCTATATCATGGCTTGCCGTTTTCAACTGGTTGGCGTTGTGATCGCCTCATGTGCCCTGGGGCTTACCAATACCTGCTGGACCTATCTCCAGTATAAAAAGATAGTAGAAAACAAAGCAACCGGGATCTGGAATAAATAAATAATTATCAAACACAGATGACCTCATACCTTAAAAAACTTGTTTCAAAAATAAAATTCAGATTAACGAAGGAAGGGATTGAAATTAACCGCTTAAGAGGGCTTGAAAGAAATACCCCAACAACTACCGACCTCCTGGGCGTGCAGTTTCATATCGTTGATCCGGCTTCTTTTATAGGTCAATATTTTGAGATCATTAAAAACGAAATTTACCTGTTTTCATCGGCTTCCAACCCGCCATATATCATCGATTGCGGTGCCAACGTTGGTACCAGCGTGTATTACTTTAATAAATTGTACCCTGACGCAAAAATTATCGCATTTGAAGCCGACAAGGCGGTGTTTGGGGTACTGAAAAAAAACATCTCCCAAATGCAGGGTAACATAGAAGCGGTAAACAAAGCCGTATGGGATAAAAATGGCGTGATTGATTTTTTTATCGACGGATCTGATGCAGGTAGCGTTTTAAGCGGCAATTCCAAAGGCCGCAAGGTGAGCGTCGAAACAACCGGTTTACGTGACTACCTGAACACCAGGGTGAATTTTTTGAAAATAGACATTGAGGGGGCAGAGCGACAGGTGTTGGAGAATTGCGCCGATTTGCTGAACAATGTTGACAATATTTTTATCGAATATCACTCGGTGTGGAATAAGAAACAGGATCTTGATGTGATCTTGAAAATACTGGCGGACAATGATTTCAGATTTTTTATTGAGCAGGTAAATGTTTTTAATAAAAGTCCTTTTGTCTCTAAAAAAAGACTCGAGCAGTATGATAATCTCTTAAATATTTACGCGCAAAAAAATGCGCCTCCGGCAGCACCGGGTTCAAATGAAGCATGAAATGAACGAAGCGTTTAATTATAATTCTGATTATTTTGAAGGTATTTCAGGTACCTGGACAAAACTCAGCTATCCCTTTATTTCTAAAAATTTAATACAGAACATTCGCGGCAAAAAAGTAAACAGGTCGCTGGACCTGGGCTGTGGTTATGGTGTGTACGCTGAGGTTTTATTAGATCATTCGGCAGAGGTTTACGGGCTTGATATTTCGGAAGACGCATGTAATGTTTGCAGGGAAAAAGGATACAGTAAAGTGTTTAACGCGAATGTGGACGCCATCCCAATTAACGACGGCACCATAGATTTTGTATTTACGACCGAGGTGCTCGAACACATCCTTGACTACGATAAAATGCTTTCAGAAATTCATAGGATGCTGAGCAAGGATGGCACGCTGGTTCTCACAACTACCTGCTATTCTACTTCAATATTTGTCGCAATAAATGATCCCCAGTTCAGGTTGAGGAATTACCTGGATTATTTTGGTGGCTTCTTCAGCAAAAAAACAAGAGACAATTTTGTAAGAAAGTTTTGTTTTACCTTTTTGGGCGGGCATTACCATGGCTTCCTGCCCGGAAAGCTGACTAAAAAAATCACTGACATGGGTTTTACCGTTGCAGAGAAAAAACTTTTCACCGTTCACGAACTATTGTTTTATAAAGACGGAAAAAACCTTTTTAAGAAGGTTTTTTTAAAGGAAACCGGCTGGCCCCTGCATAAAAGAGTTTTGGCATTCCCAGCTTCAGTATTTTTTATGACCGCTAATTTTTTGGTGAATCATGTTTTTGCCTTCAAAAATAATATTTTGATTGTCGCTAAAAAGGCATGATGAATTTCCTTTCAATTAAATCAGAACTTAGCTTCAGGTGAAGATCCTTTGGTTTACAAATACACCCTGTTCTGCCGCCAGAACATTAGGTCTGCCCGATTACTCGGGTGGCTGGCTCAGTTCGCTTGAACGCGAGTTAGGCAAGATCCAGGACCTTGAACTGGCGATTTGTTTTTACGTGAACAATAAAGCAGAGTCTTTCAGGTTGGGGTCTACTACCTATTTTCCGGTGGCCAGGGCCCGTAAAAAATCAAAGATTGCGCGTTTTGCTTCCGATCTTTTGAACAGGAGCGGCAATGCTGATCCATCCGAAATCATCAGTCTGAACAGGATCATTGATGCGTATAAGCCTGACCTCATACACGTGCATGGCACCGAAGAAAATTTCGGCCTGGTAACCGAAAGTTGCCACCTGCCCACGGTAATTTCAATTCAGGGTATTTTGACCGCTTATGCCGAAAAATACTTCGATGGCATTCCACTGGCGGTTTGCAAAAAAAATGAGGGGTTTATTAATAGAATGATCCTTAACTCCTTTGCTTTCAAATTCGAGCTGTTTAAAAGGAGGGCTGCGCGTGAGAAAATCATTTTAAAGCGCGCTACAAATATTTTCGGGCGCACAGCCTGGGATAAAAATGTGATATCGATTCTGGCGCCGCGGGGCAGGTATTTTGTAAATAATGAGATTCTCAGAGCGCCTTTTTATGAGAACGTTTGGCGAAAGAAAGAATTTAATACCCCCATTCAGCTGGTTACCACACTGAGTGACAACCTGTATAAAGGATTTGAGACCATTGTAAATACCTGTGTGGTACTTAAAGCAAACGCTGATTTAAAATTCGAATGGCACGTGGTTGGATTGACTGCCGGAAGTGAGACCGTGAAGATAGTAGCGAAATGGAAAAAAATAACCGGTTTGAATATTTCCTTTTGCGGGCATCAGGATGAAAACCAGATTGCCGCTTTACTGATGAGTTCAGATATTTATATTCAAACCAGTCATATCGAAAACAGCCCAAATAGTTTGTGCGAAGCTATGGCCTTGGGAATGCCAATAATTGCGAGTTCAGCCGGCGGCACCGATTCTCTTTTTGACAATGGAAAGGAAGGCCTTTTGTACCAACCGGGCGAGCACTTAAGTTTAGCAGGCATGATCCTGACCTTAAACGACAATTTCACGCAGGCTTCGGCGATGGGAGCTGCAGCACGCAGCCGGGCTTTGGTAAGGCACAACAGAGAAGAAATAGTAGCTTCGTTGCTTGCTGATTATAAAGAGATGATTAAATCACAAAAAAAACCGGTTGAACACGATAACAAATAGCGGAAAAAAAGACTATGCTCTTACTCTGTATTGTTTGTACATAGTATTAATGTGTGCTTCCTGTTCAGATTTTTTTGTTTCTGTAAAAGCGCAGGTGGTTTTTCTGGCCTTGAGCATCTTTATGCTACTGAGAAAAAAATTCAACTGGATAAATGACAAGACCGGACGGATCCTGTTTTTTTCTTTTGTGGCCATTGTAGTTTTACACTTTGTAACCAGTGGCGTATTCATGTGGGGCTCGGTGAAGTTTTTCGCTATACTGATCTCGGTTTATTTTTTAGTAAAAGGTTACGGCTTGTTTTTCTTCAAACGCCTGATAGACGTTATCTACACGCTCAGTTTAATAACAGTACCCTTTTACATACTGCAGTTGTTGGATCACGACCTGTTGCGGGGAATTTTGTCGCCCGTCAATTTCTCCTTCAGTAACCAGGGCAATATTGGAGGAGTTTATGTATTTGCTTTTAACCTGAGTCCCGCCAGCTGGGGCGAACTGTACCGGAACAGTGGTTTTATGTGGGAACCGGGGGCATTTGGCGGCATGCTTATTTTTGCCATCGTTTTTTATTTTATTACCAGCAATTTCCAGATAGGCAAACGTATTTTATTTTTGATGCTTTATGCTTTAACCACCGTTTCAACCGCAACAATTTTTGCTCTGCTGTTTTTTATTGCCCTGATCCTGATCACTAAATACCGTAAGAAGCCATATATCATGCTGGCGTACCTGCCCTTGCTGGGTGTTGCCTGCTTCCAGATCTATTCATTGCCGTTCATGGGAGGAAAGATTGCCTACTACACCGAGACCAATCTGGATTACAAATTATCTTACCAGGTTGGCAGTTTCGACGAAGGAGGTACATCCATAGGTCGCTTCTCGGGTTTTATGATAGAGTATGACCGGATGAAGAACAGTCCCTTAATTGGTCATGGTTGGGACTCTGATTACAGCGACCTGGGCATTGGTAATGAATGGAGTAATCCCAGCGGGTTATCGGTATTAATGGGTAAATTTGGATTGATTGGCTTACTGTTTGTATTCATTTGCTTATACAATCTCACATTTTTTAAACAAAGGAGAAGTTTTTTTCAAAGAACGCTCCTGGCTGTAGTGATACTGGTGCCGGTGTTTTCGAACCCCTTCCAGATAAATATCGTTTTTTGGTCATTTGTAATGTTGGGAATGATTAACCTGGTGAAAAACAAAGCCCCGAAAAAACGTTTTGAACCCACTGTTCAACTGCCCAGTCAATAAAATAAATGATCAACCGGTTTTTAAACAAGTGTTATTATATGAGGCTGGAATTTATCCGTTGGCTCTGGTATTTTTACCTGCTTCCCCTGTGCCTGGCAAAGGGGATCAAAACCGGCAGTGGGATAAAATTCTATGGACGGGCTTTTTTCTTCAGGGATCCCAAAGCTACAATACAATTAGGTAAAAAAAATGTGTTACGATCTATATCTACCTCCAACATGATAGGTGTCAACCGCCCTTGTATGTTTACAGCGCACCTTAACGGCAAATTGATTATTGGGGATAATTGTGGTTTTAGCGGCACCGTGATTGGTGCCTTTAGTGAAATTGTTCTTGGCGACAATATCAGGTGCGGCGCCAACACTCTCATTACCGATTCAGACTGGCACAACGACGATGCAAGGAGTAGCACGCCCCGGCGAATTATTATCGAAGACAATGTGTGGATAGGCGAAGGTGTGAAAATTCTGAAGGGAGTGACCATAGGCAGAAATACTGTGATCGGCAGCGGTAGCGTTGTTACTAAAAGTTTGCCTCCAAATGTTATCGCGGCGGGTAATCCCTGCAAAGTGATCAGGGAAATTAACACATGAACGTAATTTATTTAGGTTGCAATGGATTTCCGGTAGGCTATGCCCAGGTTCAGAAGCAGAAAATGATCAGTAAGGCGCTCATTGAGGCCGGATCGGCAGTAACCGTTGTGAGTTATAAAGGGGTATTAAAAAACACTGATAAAATTAAAATCCCATACAAAGGCGAAGTAGAAGGCATAAAATATATTTTTACTTCCCTGAGTGCTTCACGTCCGGAAAATTTCATGGTTAGAAATTTCATGAAAGTGCTGGGAACGGTTTTTGAATTTTTTACTATTATTTTAAAAACTGCCGGCAGGAGAAAAAGTGTGGCCATTATTACCACCAACAGTTTGCGCAGGCTTATTTATTACCGCTGTCTTTTAAAAATTCTGAATTGCAAAGTGGTGTTCAGTTATGAAGAGTTCTGGCAATCTACTTTCGGGACCGGCGATGCAGGTAGTTTTAAAAATAAATTAGACCAGCTTGCCGGTAAATACTGCGACGCTATTTTGCCGATAAGTGATTTCCTGGCGGCCTATCAGAAAAATATAAACAAATCGGTTAAGTTGTTTAAACTGCCAACGCTGGCTGATTTTGATTTAATTGATGCGATAGATGGAGGAGAAAGAGTTGATCGGATCTTATTTTGCGGCGCTTCGGCATATATTGAAACGATTGAATTTATCATAGATGCGTTTCGCCTGGTCGAACACAATGACATTAAACTGATGTTGATCATTCATGGTGACGCTGCCCAAAATGAAAAAATATCCGGGTTAGTGCGGCGCTCCGGCAAAGGCGATAAAATCCAGATACAGTCGGGACTGCCATACGAACAATTGATCAGGCTTTATAAGTCTTCAAGGCTGTTGCTAATCCCACTAAGGCCTGTGCAGCGTGACGAAGCCAGGTTCCCGCATAAGATCTCCGAATATACAGCATCTAAAACACCATTTGTAACAACCGCGGTTGGAGAAGTAAATACCTATTTTGCCGATGGTGAAAACGCCTATATCGCAAAAGATTTTAACGCGCAGGCATATGCCGGAAAAATAATGTTTGCCCTCGATAATCCTCAGCTCTCGCAAAGGATAGCGAACAACGCGTATAACCTGGGCCGGGCAAATTTTGACTATAAGTCAATTAGCAAAAGCCTCGATTCTTTTTTAAATCTAATCTGAAATTTTAATAGCTACTTTGTATGTGCGGGATCGCGGGAATAATAAATTTTGACAAAAACAATGGAGTAGATCCTGTTGAGTTAAAGTTGATGACTGATGCCATTGTTAGTCGCGGGCCCGACGATGAGGGCTTTTACCTGGCAGGCAACATAGGTTTTGGTTTCAGGCGATTGAGCATCATCGACCTGCACTCGGGCAAACAACCCATCTCAAACGAGGATGGCTCGGTTTGGGTAATAATGAATGGCGAAATATACAACTATAAGGAAATAAAAAGCGATCTGCTCAGCAGGGGCCATACATTTAAGACCAACAGCGATACTGAGGTACTTGTGCATTTATACGAGGAATTTGGCGAGGGCTTTGTGAAAAAACTCCGTGGCATGTTTGCTTTTGCGCTGCACGATACCGTTCAGAGCAAAGTGATTCTCGGAAGGGACCGCCTCGGCATCAAACCCTTGTTCTATTATTCCGACGCCGCTTCCATGGTTTTTGGATCTGAGATCAAAGAAATAAAAAAAGTAAGAAAAGCCCTTGAACTGAATAACGAAGGGATACTTGATTATTTTACTTACGGTTATACGCTGGAGGAGAAAACCTGTTATAAAAATATCAAAAAACTTCCTCCCGCGCATTGCCTGGTACTTGATCTGAACACAGGCAATAAAAAAATTGAAAGGTACTGGCAGCTCGAATATAAACCTGAGGCGCAGCGCACTGAAGACGAATGGATAGAGATCATCAATGAGAAATTAAAAGAGACCGTAAAATGTCACATGATTTCTGATGTACCCCTGGGAGCTTTTTTAAGCGGCGGGGTTGATTCAAGCGCAGTCGTGGCGGCAATGGCAAGCTTGTCGGCGATCCCGATCAAAACATTTTCGATAGGCTTTAAAGAAGAAAAATACAATGAATTAAAGTATGCAAAAATTGTAAGCGGGAAATTTAATACCGAACATCAGGAGTTGATTCTTGAACCGGGTTCGATAGACATCATCAATGATATTGTAGACTTGTATGACGAGCCCTACGCCGATAGTTCGGCTATTCCCACGTATTTTCTTTCTAAAATGACGAGGCAACATGTAACAGTGGCGCTTTCGGGTGATGGGGGCGACGAAATATTTGCAGGCTATAAAAGTTACCGAAAGGCCGATTACATTCACAGGAAACTCAAGTACAACCCGCCAATAATGAGGGGCTTGATCGGCCTGGGATTAAAAATGTACCCCGATCATTTTTATGGCAAAGGTCTTTTGTATTATTTGTCAAAGCAATCGAAGTATCTGGCATGTTACAACGGTATTTTTAAAGAGTATGAACTCAGTAATCTCCTCAACAAAGATTTTACCTGCAGCCTGAATAATTATTCTTCATTTGATTCTAAGATCAAAATGCTTAATTCGTATAAATCAGGTGACTTTGTGACCGACTGCGAATTGCTTGATGTGCATGCGTACATGGTGGATGATATCCTGACGAAAGTTGACAGGGCAAGCATGGCCAACTCACTGGAGGTGAGAGTACCGCTGCTGGATCATGAGTTGGTTGAGATGGCCTTTAAAATACCTTCAAAATTTAAATTAAAGGAAGGAGAAGGGAAATACATCTTTAAAAAATCCCTTGAACGCGAGCTGCCCCATGAAATTTTGTACAGGAAAAAACAGGGATTTGCTTTGCCTCTTTCAAAATGGTTTAAGAATGACCTGGATAATTATGTAAAAAGTCAACTCCTGGATAAAAACAACCTGATCTATAATTTTATTGATGCAGGCGCCGTTAAGAATGTTATAGCGGTTCATGCAAAAGGTCAGCGTGATTTCAGCGCCCAGATCTGGACGATTTTATTTTTTAGTGAGTGGCTTAAAAAAAACAGTTAAAAAGTCGTTGAAAATTTTATTTTTTATAGAATCACTCAGGTCTGGAGGCAAGGAAAGACGTTTAGTTGAACTGTTGTCGTACCTCGCCAAAAAACCTGGCTATGAATGTCATGTGGTACTGATGTTCAAAAACGTAGACTACCCGAAATTCCTCGACTTAAAAATACCCTATACTGTCATTGAGAGAAAGTACTTTAAAAAAGATCCGGCTTTATTCTTTAAATTTTATAAGGTCTGCCGGAAATTCGGTCCGGACCTCATTCATACCTGGGGGTCGATGGTGTCATTTTATGCAATTCCCACTAAACTCCTTCAAAGACTCCCGATGGTCAACAGCCAGGTAACCGATGCGCCCCGCAGGGTAAACCCTTTATCCTTTGACAGTTTTATCAACAGATTCAGTTTTTTTTTCTCTGACTATATACTTTCGAATTCGCGGGCTGGCTTAAGGGCCTATAATATAAGGACTAAGAACTCCGGGGTCATTCGCAATGGGATAGATCAGACAAGAATCTCCGGTTTAATTCCAAAACAAGACATTAAGCATAAATACGCGATCACTACGGAGTTCGCAGTGATCATGGTTGCAAATTATTCATCCTTTAAAAAGAACCAGCTTTTTGTTGACGTGGCCAACAATGTTGTGAGCCAGAGAAATGATGTCACGTTTATAAGTATTGGCGACGGAGACCCTGAACTGTTTGAAAAGGTCAAATCCACTATTGAGGACAAGCAAAGAGTTTTAATGCCCGGCAAAACAAACAACATCGAAAGTCTTATCAATGCCTGTGATATCGGGGTTTTGTTTACCAATGGCGAAGGCGTTTCGAACGCGATTTTGGAGTACATGCTGCTTGGTAAACCGGTGATTGCCCACAGGTATGGGGGTACTGAAGAGTTTGTGATCCACAACGAAACAGGGCTGTTGCTCGACAATGATGATGTGGCGCCGATTGCCTCTCAGATCATAGCTCTGCTTAACGATCGTGAGAAGCGTGAGGTCATGGGATCAAAGGCGGCAAAATTGATTGAGACCGGGTTTAGTCTCGAGAAAATGGGAAGCGCCTTTGAAAACATATATAAAGCGGTTAAAGCATAAATTCACGTTGTTCCCACAGGTTGTTTGACTGATTTAAAAAATATCTATATACTCACAAACACCCTGCTGAAAGGAGGCGCCGAGAAACAGAGTGTACTACTGGCGGCAGTTTTAAACAGGCATTTCGATGTGCATTTGGTTTTATACTATGGAGAACAGGTTGACCAGGGTCTGCTTAAACTAACTGAGTCATACGGCATTAAGTTAATCAGGCTTGATCGGTCTCATTTTCACAAATGGTGGTTTTTATTTAAGTTGTTTCGTGCCAACAGGAATTCAGTTGTGTTTTCGTATTTAGCGACCACTAATTTTGTAAATGCCCTGCTTGGAAGACTTGCCGGTGTGAGATTCCTGGTAGGCGGCATCAGGAGCGATGAGATCTCGCTTCCAAAATTAATGGTGCAGAGATTTTTGCATAACCGCTTATTGAACTATACAATTTTCAATAATTACGGGGGACAAAGCGCGTTAATTAAGAGGGGTTTTGCCGCGAAGAAGTGCAAAGTGATACACAATGGTATTGATCTGAGCCAGGAAAAGCGTAACAAAGAAATACCTGAACGACAAATTAATATTGTTAGCGTAGGAAGGTTTGTTTTCGAAAAAGATTACTTCACTGCCATACAATCAGTTAAGAAACTGGTGGACAGAATAAAACAGGCCGGTTTGAATTTAAAAATAAAATATTTTTTGATCGGTTATGGCGAACTTGAGGAGACAGTGAGGCGCCAGGTGTCAGAAGCCGGGCTCGACCAGGTTGTAGAAGTGGTGATCAATCCACCCAATATGGCCAGGTATTTGGCGGAAGCAAATATTTATTTGTCAACGTCACTCCGCGAAGGCCTTTCAAACGCGATTATGGAGGCAATGGAATATTGTTTACCGATTGTGGCTACTAATGTTGGTGATAATCTTTACCTGGTGGAAGAGGGGTTTAACGGGTATCTGACCGCGGTAAAAGACACTGACACGATTTCAGAAAAATTGTTTTACCTCGCGGCCAACCCGCGTTTAATTAGCGAAATGGGCGGCAATAGTTATGTGAAATTAAAGAATGGCTTTACAATGGACATGTTCCACAAACACTATTCTGATTTAATAGATGAGTTTAAAAAATCTTAGAAAACCTTTTATTTTCCCTGGCTTGAATAATAAGCTGAAGTTATGCTTATGAAGGCACCCCGGAAAATGAAGGTCGCGGTAATAGGGCTGAAAGGTCTGCCGGCAAATGGTGGCGCTGCTACAGTAGGACAGAGTATTATCAACGAGTTAAAAGCCGACTACGATTTCACTGTGTTAAGTGTTTCTTCTTATACCCATTTAAAAAGCGGACCTTATGAAGACTATCAGCAGGTTGTTTTCAGGGGTTTTGGCAGGGGTGGCTTAAATACTTTTCTCTATTACCTGAGATGCGCTTTTTTTTGCATCAGGCATAAATTTGATCTTATTCATCTGCATCATGCCGAAAGCGGTTTCATCGTTTTATTATTGAAATTGCGATCCAAAGTTGTTGTTACTTTCCATGGGGTTTTTTTAAGGGAAGATCCAAAATTTTCCAAATTTCAAAACGGGTTTTTCAGATTTTCGGAGCGGCTCAACGTTAAATTCGCCAACAAGGTTGTTTCAGTATCGGAACCCGACAGTAATTTTATTTTTGATAAATACAAACGAAAGATCCGCTACATACCCAATAGTATCAGGATTTGTAACGACATTGCTGACGCCCGCCCGGAGCAGAACCCATACATTTTTTTTGCTGCAGGCAGGATCTATGAAATCAAAGGTTTGCACTTATTGCTGAAAGCGGCTGCTAAAATGCAGTTACCAACGCAAATCATCGTGGCCGGAAGTCTTGACCAGGTTCAGTCTTACAAAGACGAAATAATTTCATTATCAAAAGGCATGAATGTGATTTTTCTGGATCTGATCACCGATAAGGAGAAACTTCTGAATTTATTGGCGCATGCCGAATTTTTTGTTTTTCCATCTCTCACAGAGGCCATGTCAATTATGCTACTGGAGGCCGTTTCTACCAAGGTGCCGGTCATTGCCTCCGATATACCGTCGAACAAAACAATTTTTAATGATAGTGAATTGTTGTTCTTTCGCAGCAATGATATAAACGACCTGGAGGAAAAACTTCGTCATGCCGTAGCTAACAAAACCGATATGGCGATGCGGGCAGGAAATGCATATTCGCGTTTGATAAAGGAATACACGGGGGAAATAGTAGGAGCGCAATACAGGGAGATCTACGAAAGTTTATTAAAATAATATGTGCGGAATTTTTGGAATAATAGTTAAAGAAAAGTCGGGAGTCGGGGAGTCGTTTATAAAAAAAGCCCTTACAGGAATTGCGGAAATTTCGATAGCGCGTGGCAAGGATTCTTCGGGAATGGTGTTTAAAAATAACCGGGCAGGGCAGTTCAGTTTAATTAAAGGGGATATCCCAGTAAAAAAATTACTTCAGCACCAGGACTATCTTCGTTTTTTAAAGGAAGCGCTTTCCGCTTACACTGCCGGGGATTCTTTCCAGGCTATCGGACACGCAAGGCTGGTTACTAACGGTTCTCAATTAAAAGACATCAATAACCAGCCGGTTGTAAAAGACGGGCTCATAGGCATTCACAACGGCATTATAGTAAATGACACTGACCTTTGGATTCAAAATCCGGGAATAAAAAGAGAGTATAATATAGATACTGAAGTGTTGTTAAGCCTTATCAGGGCTAAACTCCAGGATGCTCATCTGCCCGGGGCAATCTCTGATGCCGTCAACCAGGTTGAAGGGACTGTTTCCAGCGCTTTGTTGTTTAATGACAGGCATGAGCTCGCGCTTCTCACCAATAACGGCTCGCTGTATTATATTGCCCACAAGGACTTCGTGATTTTTGCATCGGAGGAATATTTTCTCAGGGAGGCCATGAATGGAATTTTACCATCACCGGAAATTGTTCAGCTCAGGGCCTCAGAAGCTGTTATTTTTAATACACAAAGCCTCGCGGCCACCAAATTCAATTTAACGCAAGCCTTTCAAGGAATCCATGTTTCACCTAAACACGATCTTTACAAGCTACAGGCTCTGAACCTCAAAGGGGATTTTGCCAAGGAAGTAGTCATTGATCCCGCTGAGTTTATCAACAGAAGCAAAGAAAAGCACCTTTACGATCTCCTTGAAAACAATGTTGAAAGTATTTCCAAATTGAAACGCTGCTCGAAGTGTATTTTGCCGGAGACCTTTCCCTTTATTGAATTTGATGAAAAAGGAGTATGTAACTATTGCCTGAAGTACAAGCCCCAGCCACAAAGCATGAACCTTGAGAAGTTGAAGGAACTGGTAGCACCATACAGGCGCAACGATGGCCGCGCCGATTGCATTGTGCCTTTCAGCGGGGGTAGGGACAGCACCTATTCGCTTCATATTGTAAAAAAAGAACTGGGTCTTAATCCCATCGCCTTTACTTATGACTGGGGAATGGTAACCGACCTGGCCAGGAGAAATATAGCGCGCGTTTGCGGAAAGCTTGGCGTTGAAAACATCATCGTGTCGGCAGACATCAACTGGAAAAGAGAAAATATCAGGAAGAACGTGTCGGCCTGGCTCAAAAGCCCTGAGCTCGGCATGATACCTTTGTTTATGGCCGGTGACAAGTACTTTTTTTATTATTGCAACCAGGTAAAAAAACAAACCGGTATCGACCTGAACATATGGGGCATCAACAACCTCGAGAACACCGATTTTAAAACCGGTTTTGCGGGTCTTAAACCGCAGAGCGATAAAAAGAGGATCTATTCACTGAGTGCCGCAAAACAATTAAAACTCTTTGGATACGTGGCGCGTAACATAGCGCAAAGCCCCGGCTATATCAATCAGTCGGTGTTCGACAGCCTGGGTTCATTCGCGGTGAGGTACCTGGCTCCTAAAAAAGATTATTATCACCTGTTTGATTATTATAGGTGGGATGAAAATGAACTGGAGCAGCTGATTAAAACAGAATATAACTGGGAGAAAGCCATTGATACCAATTCAACCTGGCGCATTGGCGATGGTACCGCGAGTTTTTATAACTATATTTATTATACGGTTGCCGGGTTTACAGAGAACGATACCTTCAGGAGTAACCAGATCCGTGAAGGAATGATCACCCGGGAGGAAGCGATGGCAAAAATAACGGATGATAATAAAGTGCGTTACGAAACATTGCGTTGGTATCTTGAGATTATTGGTTTGGATTTTGCCGCTGTGATCCACCAGATCAATAAGATTCCGAAACTATATCCGGCACTGCCCTGATCAAAATTTTGAAGTAACAGAAACAACAGCTTGAAGTGTTCATGAAAAGAAAAGGTCTGATCCTGGAAAAATCAGGAGACGAGGTTTACAGGTTTTTGTCGGGGTTTGTCGACCTTGAATCTGACACTACGCTTGTGGTGTCAACAACCAACGTATTTAATATTTTAAATCACCAGGGGCCAATCACCTCCATTGTTAATTTAAGCCGGAACAACGACATCAGGTTTCTCAATAAATTTTTTGAAACTGTAAATCTAAAACTGAAAAAAAATCATGTTTTCATCTGTTGTTTCGAAACCTTTTCTTCAAGGAGAAAAAGAAAAAAGATCGGGAGATGGCCGGTTATCAGGTTAATTTACTTTTTTATGGAGTTCATCTTCATGCGGGTTTTCCCAAAACTTCCGGTGTTTAAGAAATTTTATTTTTTCTTTACCGGCGGCCGGAACCGCCTGCTGTCGAAGGCAGAGGTGCTTGGACGGCTTGCCAGCTGCGGATTTGAGATCTGTGATTACAATAGTTTTAACGGCTTGATGTACGTGGTCTCAAAAAAAATAGAAATGCCCGCCTTTAATATGAATCCGAGTTATGGACCGCTTTATAAAATGCCAAGGATGGGTAAGGATGGTAAGATCATAGGTGTGTACAAGTTCAGAACCATGCATCCTTACGCCGAATACCTGCAGGACTATATTTTGAGGATCCATGGCTACGCCGAAAGTGGTAAACCAGCCAATGACTTTCGCCTGACTCCCTGGGGATTGTTGCTGCGGAAATACTGGTTAGATGAATTGCCGCAATTGATCAATGTATTAAAGGGAGAGTTAAAGTTAGTGGGCGTGCGGCCTATCAGTAAACGTTATTTCGACGACATTCCCAAAGACCTGCAGGAGTTGCGCCTTAAGCAGAAACCGGGTTGCATTCCCCCCTATGTTGCTCTCAATCGCAGAAGCAGCGTTGACGCGGTTGTTGAGGCTGAACGTGAATATTTACTCGAGAAAATAAAGCACCCCTATACTACAGATACCAGGTACTTTTTCAAAGCCATATTCAATATCATATTCAGGCGTAAACGCAGTGCGTAAAGTGGTTTTCAACTATAGGAGGTGGTCAACTAACAGGTATTTTGGTCTTTAGGTCTATTAATTTTGTATTTTTACTGATCGAATGCCTTCATACACATTTAAATAATTATGTTGTTAAAGAGATGTAAGCTAAAATTTGTTTTATTGCCGTTTGTTTTTGGCCTGCTTGTTTTAAGTTCATGTGTTTCCAAAAAGAAAATGGTCTATTTTCAGGGAACTTCAGAAATAAACGCAGGTAGTAATAAAAATTACACACCATTATTTCACACCGACGATCTGCTGTCAATCACAGTGACCGGACTTGATCCCCAGTCGGTTCAGCCTTTTAATATGCCGGTGCCGGATTTTAACAGCAACCCGGGTGGTTATGCCACGGGCTCGCCAACGCCACCGGGCTACCTGATTGATGCGGAGGGATTCATAGAATTTCCGGTGATTGGCAAGTTAAAAATTGCCGGTTTAGATCGCATGGCAGTGACCGCGCTTTTAAAGGAAAAGCTGTCGCCTTATGTCAAGAACCCAACAATAAGCCTGCGCATTTTAAACTATAAAGTAACGGTGCTCGGCGAAGTGCGAAATCCCGGAACTTTTACCATTCCCAATGAACGTATTACTTTGCCGGAAGCTTTGGGCATAGCCGGTGATCTTACCATTTCGGCTTTGCGTAAAAATATTCTCGTGGTAAGGGATGTTGATGGTAAAAAGTCGGAAACAAGAATTGACCTTACTTCCAAAGACCTGTTTTCTTCACCTGTTTATTATTTGCACCAAAACGATATTGTGTATGTTGAACCCAACAAAACCCGCATGAATTCTTCGGCTCTTAACGCGTCCAATGCAGGCGTGATTATCTCAATCGTTTCGTTATTGGCAACTATCACAATACTTCTTGCGCGATAAATAATATGGAGCCTGATCAAAATAATTTTTCAATTGAAGAGCACCAGGAAAACGGCCTGAAGGATCTTCTGATAAAATACCTTTATAACTGGAAATGGTTTGTGCTGAGCGTCATTGTCAGCCTGTTCCTTGGGGTAGTTTACCTTAGATACCAGACCCCGCTTTATGAGGTGAACGCGGCTATTTTAATTAAAGATGATAAAAAGGGCGATGTGATGTCAGAGCTCTCGGCGTTTGAAGACCTGGGGATTCTAAAAAACAACAAAAACATCGACAATGAAATCGAGATTTTAAAATCGCGTTCGTTAATGACGCGGGTAGTGAATGAATTAAAACTAAATATTTCTTATTTCGTTAAGGGCAGGCCGCTCGAACATGAAAGGTTTTTCAATACACCGGTAACCATAGAGTATTTCCTCAAAGATTCAACCAAAAAAGAGTTTGGTGGCAACTGGATCCTTATTCCTGAATCTAACGAAAGTTTTACTTTAAAAAATTCGGAGAATGAATTGATTGGCAAGTATAAATTCGGCCATGAAATAAACCTGGGCGCGGCAAATGTGATTTTTAAAACAACCGGGTACTTCGACGACTATTACGTGAATAAAACTTTAAGGGTTGTTATTTCTTCGGTTAACCAGGTTGTAGACAAATACCTCGACGCCATTAAAGTAACACCGGTAAACAAGAATGCGAACGCTATCACCATCAGTCTCAGGGACCCTCTTGCTGATAAGGCCGCAGCAATAGTTGATAACCTTATCAAACATCATAATCTTGATGCCATTGCCGACAAAAACCAGGTGAGCAGGAACACAGCCGAATTTATCAATGAAAGAATAAAGTTTATCACTAACGAGTTGTCGGATGTGGAAGGTGAAGCCGAGGAATATAAAACAAAGCACAAACTCACGGATGTTAAATCGGAAGCGGAAATATTTTTGAAAACAGGGAGTGAGAGTGAATTAAGCATTGTAGAAGCAGGCACTCAGTTAAAATTTGCCGAATACATGGCCGAAGACCTCGACAAACGTACCGAACTCGATGAGATGATCCCTGCTAACATTGGCCTGCAGGACGGTACCATCTCGGCAATGATCGGCGACTATAACAGGCTGGTGCTGGAGCGCAACCGTATCTTAAAAAATTCAAGCGTTAAAAATCCCGTGATCGAGATCATCGACGGACAGTTGATGGCGCTGAGGCGAAATCTCAAACAGAGTCTGGCTAACCTCAAAACGAGTTTACAGATCAAGCTAAAAGAACTGGACAAACAGGAAGGCGGCATCAATTCCAAGATCGCAACAGTGCCAAAGTATGAAAGGGAATTCAGGACCATACAACGCCAACAACAGATAAAAGAAGCCCTGTATTTGTATTTGTTACAAAAGCGTGAAGAAACCAGCATTGCGCTCGCTGTGACAGTTGCCAACGCAAAAGTGATCGATAAAGCCTACAGCAATGGCACCATGGTCGCGCCAAAAAAACAGATCGTTTACCTCGCCGCTTTTTTACTGGGCCTGATATTCCCGGTCATCATATTTTATATCCTTGATCTCATGGATACCAAAGTGCATGGCAAAAATGACATAGACAGGATCAGGATCCCTTTCATAGGCGATATTCCTCAGTCTTTATTAAAAGAAAGAATGATTTTGACTGCCGGCAACAATTCAAATATCGCAGAGGCGTTCAGATTGCTGAGGACCAATGTCGAATTCATTACAAATAATAGTTCGGCGGGAAACAAAACCATATTTGTAACTTCTACCATTGGTAAAGAAGGTAAGTCTTTTATAGCGTTAAATTTAGCCGCGAGTTTCTCACTTTCCGGAAAAAAGACCCTGCTCATAGGCGCCGATCTTCGTGCGCCAAAAATACTGGAGTACCTTGAACTGCCTGAAAGGAATGGCCTCACGAGTTATATCAAAAATCCGGACTTAAAAATAGATGACATTGTTTTTAAAGCACCCGATCTCGATAATTTTGACATTCTGTCTTCAGGTCCCATTCCACCCAACCCGGCTGAACTGCTCATGCATCCGCGGGTAGCCGACCTGTTCGACCAACTTAAAAAAAGGTATGAATGGATAGTGGTGGATACCGCGCCGGTTGGCCTGGTGGCCGATACCTTGTTAATGAGCGCCTATGCCGATTGCACAATCTTTGTAGCGCGGGCCAATTATCTCGATAAACGACTTTTACGCGTGGCCGAAACGCTGAATAAAGAAAAACGTTTGCCAAAAATGGCCATCCTGATCAACGGCTCAGATTACAAGCGGGGTTACGGATATGGCTACGGTTACGGCTATGGTTATGCTTACGGCGGCTATGGTTACGGCAAAGAAAAACAAAAACCCAGGTGGAGAACTATACTTGGGATTTAATGCCGGCAATTTTGTAACGAACAGGCCAACTATTGGATTGACCGCTTAACGGGTTCTTTATCAAAACACAAACAGGGTTTACTTAAACGTAAACCTTTTTTTATGGCATTAAACAGGATTTCTGATGGGATGCCGGCCGAAATTTATTGAAGAGATTTGTTTGGGTTAAACGATTATCACGATAAAAAAAAGCGCTTTTAAGCGCTTTAAGAGTTTTATATCCTGGAGAGAAACTTAGTTCCTGAACAGGTTATAACGCCTGCTGGTTCTTCCGCGGGGCACACCTTTGTATCCCTTTAAGAAGCTAAAGCGGTAAACCAGGCCGGCGGAATGCTGTAAATAATTTGAGGAAGATTTATCAACGGCGAATTTGGCCATGCTTTGCAGATTTAAGCCAAGACCTTTATACAACCATATATTGAGTCCGAATCCAAAATTACCGTTAATGCCAACCCGTTGTGTGGTCAAAGCCCGGTAGGTGTAACCCATTCCGGCAATAACATAAGGGCCAAGCACTTTATTTTTGCCAAAAAGTTCATTCAAATCGTATTTGCCATTGATATCAAAGGCGAAAAGAGGAATGTCTTCATTGCGCAACTGGCCAAAGTCATTAACTATTTTGCCTTGTTTTAGAACTGAATACACAAACGTGCCTTCAACACTTAAGCCATAATTAATATAACCTTCAAAACTTAATTTTGTGGGATAAGGGAGGTAACTCCAGGAATCAGCTACATTGAATAAGTTGGTGAACTGTTTACCATCATCGTCAACTACAACGCCACTAATGCCGACCGTCCAAACGGTTCTTTGCAGTTTCCGCAGCAATTTGCCTTTTCCGTGGGGGTGTTGCGCCGCCATATTCGACACAAAAGCAATGCAGATAAGGTTAATTAAAAAGGTTTTAAACTTCACAATAATTCTATCAATAAAAGACCAAAGATAATACTTTTAATGAATAAAAAAACTCAAAATTAAGCCGATTTTTTTAAGCCTAAACGGGCTATTTTGAACAAGTTAGACCAGGAAAAGGTGTTTCAAGCCCTGCCCGGTTTACATGTTTCGCCTGTACTGCCCGCCCACTTCAAAAAGCGCCCGGGTGATCTGGCCCAAAGACATGCACTTCACAGCTTCCATCAGTTCGGCAAAAATGTTATGGTTTTGAATGGCGGCGTGCTGCAGGGTTTTCACCATGCCGTCATGTTCGGTCTTGTGGGTCTTTTGCAGTTCTTTCAGCATGTTGATCTGGTATTCTTTTTCTTCAAAAGTCGACCGGATCACTTCTTTTGGAATAATGGTTGGACTGCCCTTGCTCGACAAAAAGGTGTTAACCCCAATGATAGGATATTCGCCCGTATGTTTTAAGGTTTCGTAATAAAGACTTTCTTCCTGGATCTGTCCGCGCTGATACATGGTTTCCATGGCCCCTAAAACGCCGCCGCGTTCCGAGATCCGGTCGAATTCTGTGAGAACAGCTTCTTCCACCAGGTCGGTCAGTTCTTCTATGATAAATGAACCCTGCAGTGGATTTTCATTTTTAGCCAGCCCCAATTCCCGGTTAATGATCAGTTGTATGGCCATGGCCCGTCTTACTGATTCTTCGGTTGGTGTGGTAATGGCTTCATCGTAGGCATTGGTGTGCAATGAATTGCAATTGTCGTAAATGGCGTATAATGCCTGTAGTGTAGTGCGTATATCGTTGAAATCGATCTCCTGCGCGTGCAATGAGCGCCCCGATGTCTGGATGTGATATTTGAGCATCTGGCTTCTTGTATTACCGCCGTATTTGTGCTTCATGGCCTTGGCCCAGATCCTGCGGCTCACACGGCCAATCACGCTATATTCGGGATCGATGCCATTGCTGAAAAAGAAAGAAAGGTTGGGCGCGAAATCGTCGATGTTCATGCCGCGGCTCAGGTAGTACTCTACAAATGTAAAACCGTTGGCGAGTGTAAATGCCAGTTGGGAAATAGGATTGGCGCCCGCTTCGGCGATGTGATAACCGCTGATGCTTACCGAATAAAAGTTACGCACTTTTTGATCAATGAAGTACTGCTGTACGTCGCCCATCACACGCAGGCTGAATTCAGTGCTGAAAATACAGGTGTTCTGGGCCTGGTCTTCTTTCAATATATCGGCTTGCACAGTGCCGCGTACCTGCGACAAAGTATCGACCTTGATTTTCTCATAAACTTCTTTAGGTAACACCTGGTCGCCCGTTACACCCAGCAACATCAGGCCAAGACCATCGTTACCCTCAGGAAGATCTCCCTGGTAGCTTGGTTTTACCGACCCCTTTGCTTTGTAAAGGTCCGCTATTTTTTTCTCAACTTCTTTTTCGAGTTGGTTGGCTTTGATGTAGATCTCGCATTGCTGATCAATGGCCGCGTTCATGAAAAAGGCAGCGATGGTTGGTGCGGGACCATTGATGGTCATGGATACAGATGTTTTGGGATCAGCCAGGTTAAAACCGCTGTATAGCTTTTTGGCATCGTCGAGGCAGCAAATACTTACGCCGCTGTTGCCGATCTTGCCATAAATATCAGGCCTGTAATCAGGATCATTGCCATAAAGGGTAACGCTGTCGAAGGCGGTACTGAGGCGGGCCGCAGGCAATCCCTTACTCACATAATGAAAACGTTTATTGGTCCTTTCGGGTCCCCCTTCGCCTGCAAACATCCTTGTAGGATCTTCGCCTTCGCGTTTAAAAGGGTAAAGGCCGGCGGTGTATGGAAAATCTCCCGGGAAATTTTCCTGCAGGTTCCATTTTAAAATATCTCCCCAGGCGGTGTATTTAGGTGATGAGATCTTTGGAATGAGCGTGTGCGACAGGGATTCATAATGGGTAGAGATCTTTAACACCTTGTCGCGCACCTTGAACTCATAAAACTCGTCGCTGTATAATTTCTTTTTTGCCTCCCAGTTTTCGATCACAAGCAGGTGACGGGGATCAAGGTCAAGTTTTGTTTTTTCAAATGCTTCGGTCAAACCTTTCACCAGCCTGTCTTTGTCTTCCATTTTCGATTCCTTAATGGTATCGATGCTTTTTTGAATGGCATATAATTTTTGAGCCACTTCACTTTGTTGATTGGCGCGTTTATCGTAGCCGCGGTTGTTTTCCGAAATCTCGCTCAGGTACCGGGTCTTCGATGGCGGAATGATATAGATCTTCTCGCTCATTTCTTCGGTGATCACAAAGTCGGAGGCCAGTGATTTATTGCCGGTTTTTTCAACCATTTTATTCATCACCGCTTTGTACAGGCGGTTCATGCCGGGGTCGTTGAATTGCGACGCGATGGTTCCGAAAACCGGAATATTCTCATCGGCAATTTCCCAGAGGTTGTGGTTGCGTTTGTACTGTTTTTTTACATCGCGAATGGCGTCGAGCGCCCCGCGTTTATCAAACTTGTTTAAAGCGATGATGTCAGCGAAGTCAAGCATGTCTATTTTCTCAAGCTGTGTGGCCGCCCCGTATTCAGGTGTCATCACATACAGGCTCATGTTAGAGTGTTCAACAATTTCGGTGTCGCTTTGACCGATGCCCGAAGTTTCGAGGATGATGAGGTCAAACTGCGCGGCTTTGCAGATATTTACAGCATCCTGCACATATTTACTCAGGGCAAGATTGCTCTGGCGGGTGGCCAATGAGCGCATATACACCCTGTCGTTTTGTATGGCGTTCATCCTGATACGATCGCCCAGTAGAGCACCGCCGGTCTTGCGTTTGGAAGGGTCAACCGAAATGATCGCGATCTGCTTGTCTTTAAAATCTACTAAGAACCTGCGCACCAATTCATCCACAAGGCTCGATTTTCCTGATCCGCCTGTACCCGTGATGCCAAGCACCGGCGTTGTTGAAACCGCCGCTTTGCTTTTAACGTCGTTTAATAATTTTATATTTTCTTCGTTGAAATTCTCCGCTGCCGAAATGACCCTGGCGATGGATTTATAATCTTTTTCAATGAATCTGGTGGTTTCACCGTTCAGGTTGACACCGGTGGCGAAATCGCACTGGCTCAGCAAATCATTGATCATGCCTTGTAAACCCAGTGAACGGCCGTCATCCGGCGAATAGATCCGCGTGATACCATATTTGTGCAGTTCGTCGATCTCGGTTGGAAGAATAACCCCGCCACCGCCGCCAAACAATTTAATGTGGCTGCAGTTCTTTTCTTTCAACAGATCGAACATGTATTTGAAATATTCAACGTGACCGCCCTGGTAGCTGGTAACGGCAATGGCGTTGGCATCTTCCTGGATCGCGCAATTCACCACTTCCTGGGCGCTGCGGTCATGACCAAGGTGAATTACTTCCGCGCCACTGGCCTGAATGATGCGGCGCATGATATTAATGGCGGCATCATGCCCGTCGAAAAGGGCAGCCGCAGTTACTATACGAATTTTATGTTTTGATTGATAAGGTTTAGTTTCCTGCATTGACAAAAAATTGAGCCATAAAGCTAAGGTTTTTTAAACTGTTTTTTCAATTTTTTATTCCCCTGCCGGCGCGCCTCTCACCTTTGCCAGAACGGGTTAAAAATGATTTCCCCATGCGGCCTGCAGCAGTATCGCGAAACAATTCAGCGAAGCGCTTTTTTGCGAAGCTGGTAGTTTTTCCAGTAAAGGGTCAATACCATTACGATACCAAGGCTAAATGGAAGAATAGCCAGTTCTTTCTGCGCACCGTCGTTAAAAAATTCTGCCATCATCCAGTAACTGTTGGCCAGGATCCAGAAAAATATCGCGGCGTTCAGGTAAAGATCAATTGAATAAAAAGTTTTATAAATGAAGTAGATCGCCAGTCCCAGGGTGGGTAGCATCATTGCTGCTCCCAGCCACTTCAGTTCCAGCATCCAGCAGGTGTCTTTTACGAGCCAGAAGATGATGTGCAGGTTTTCTATCCTTTTAAAGGTGTCGGATGACATAAATTATTTTTTGACCAAAATTAAACTTTTACTTTATTTTTACGTCAAACTCAAAACCAAATTTTGGCGCAGGTAGAAGACAAGATCATTTTAGAGCTCTTTAGTGACGAAAAGACCCGTAATTCGGCCCTGGGGCACCTCATTGCCAAATACCAGCAACGTTTGTACTGGCACATCCGCAAAATTCTGATAGATCACGACGACAGCGACGACGCGCTTCAAAATACCTTTATCAAGATTTGGAAAGGTCTTGAGAATTTTAAAGCCGAAAGCCAGTTGTACACCTGGTTATACAGAATCGCCACCAATGAAGCCCTGAATATACTCCGGCAGAAGAAAAAAAACCAAACCACCTCTCTTCACCCGCTTGAATACGAGCTCAGCAAAAATCTCGAAAGCGACGCGTATTTTACCGGCGACGAGATCCAGCTTAAATTACAGCAGGCCATTTTAACCCTGCCCGAAAAACAAAGACTTGTTTTTAATATGCGCTATTACGACGAAATGCCTTATGAACAGATGTCACAGATCCTTGAAACCTCGGTTGGAGCGCTAAAAGCGAGTTATCACATTGCGGCGAAAAAAATTGAGGGAATCCTCGTCACCACTTAAACTTATTCATAAAAAAACAGTCTATACACTACCATGAGCAACGAATTTGACAATACAGCGTTTAACGGAGATCCGGATTTTGGATTGCCGGAAGGCTATTTTCAAAAATCGGCTGCGTCGGTAGTTAACAGGATCGAATGGCTGGAAGAGCATAAGGACTTCCCTGTTTTAAGCGTAGCCAGAAACGCAGCTGTTTTTACCGTGCCTGAAGGATATTTTTCGGCCGCTGAAGAAAGGTTGGAGTTGCTGGATTGTCCGGTTTTACTGGCCAGTGCCAAACAAGATGGTTTTTCAGTTCCCGGAAATTATTTCAGAGAGGCCGAGGTAGCCGGGCTTTCAATAGTGATAGGAGAGAGTGAGCCCTCCCTGGATTTTATTTCCAGGCAAAATAATTTTGCGGTTAAACCTGGTTATTTTCAGCACAACGAAAAGCGGCTACAGGATTTGCTTTTAAATCCTCAACAACCAACGCGCGTCCTGTCTCTTTTCGGCTCAAAAACCTGGATGGCAGTTGCCGCTTTATTGATAGTGGCCTTTGGATTTTGGATGTATGATTTTTATTTTGGCCCAGCGCCCCAAAAAGATTGCGGCACCATGGCCTGCATCGACAGGGCAGATCTTTTAAAAAGCAAAAACCTCGAAGCGCTTGATAACGAAGAGTTGTATGAATTGGTGAATACAAAAAAACTTGAGCAGGAACTTGAGAAAAAATCGACTGTTCCCGAACCAGGTAAAAAAAGAGACAGCCTGCACGAGGAGGCTATGGACGAATTGCTGGATGAGATTTAAATGAACTGGTTTGTAAAAATATTTATCGTTCTTGTCCTTTTTGCGGGGCTCCCCCTTGTTTCTTTCTCCCAGGGAGAAAAAGACAAGGTTGAATTATTACGCGTGTCATTTATTTCCAAAAAGCTTGATCTCACCAATGCTGAAGCAGAAAAATTCTGGCCGGTGTATAACGAATATACCGACAAGATCAAGGCTATTCGGAAAAACCTCAGGCAAAGTTATCGCAGGGCCCCAGAGCCACTTTCTGAAACCGAAGCCGAAGAGCTATACCTGCTTGATTTAAAATCGAAACAGGCCGAGGTGGATGTTCATAAACAATATGGCGATAAGATCAAAGCCATTATAGGGGTGAAAAAATCGGTAAAGTTAAAGGTGGCCGAAGAGGAATTTAAGCGGGAGATCATTAACAGCATTAAAGAAAAAAGCGATTAATTGAAAAGGCTTGTCCACATAATGAAAATGCTGCTTTTTAACGGCGTTAATTTTTTATTCATACACGATGTAAGATCTCAGGATTCGGCTGCCGTGCTGAAGATCGACATGCCAAAGCACTACTTTAACACTGTGTTTGTATTGGACGCTTACCGCAAACCCGAAACAAAGATCAAAGATACCCTCGATTACCAGAGCAAACGGCTCAAAACATACGGCGTTAAACAGTTCGACCTGTCATTTTACACGCCCCTCCTCACTATTGAGGATCATCCCGACAGCACGACCATTAGCAATTCGCACATCCTGCTTACGGGCAACTACTCGGTTTTAAGACCGGTTTTTGATGGGATCACAGATCACAAGCTCACGAAGTTTGGCATCGGCATCAGGTATATTTATAACACCGGCAAAAAAGGAATTCTGTTTGTTGACGCGGCGCCATTTGTTACCCGGGATGCTACCTATGCCTCGCGGCGCTATTTTCGCCTTGCCAGTACCATTGTTTACAGCCACAATGCCAGGTCCTGGTTTAACTGGCGCCTTGGGATAACCAAGTCGTTTTTGTGGGGCAACCGGTTTTACTGGCCTTTTATTGGTGTCAGGTTTGGCAGGCTCGACAAGGTTAATTTCAGCATTCAGTTTCCAAGAAGTATTAACCTGAACATGCCGGTGAATTCGAAACTGGTATTCAGTCTTTACACAAAACCGCAGGGAGGTATGTACAACTTTTCGAACCACGATTCCCTGTACAGCAGGAAGACAGAGGCCACATTTAATTTTACGCGTTACGAGATCAATACCGGTTTAAGGTGTGATGTGCGCACAGGCCCAAAATTTAATTTTTACATTGCCATGGGAATCAGCTCAAAGAACAACATCACCTTTTATTCTGAAAAAGCAAATAAATCAAGGCCCCGTGCGCCGTACCGCACTTATTTTTACTCACAGGACCTCGCACCCACCCTGTACCTGAATTTTGGTCTGGTGTTTAAATTCGGAAAAACCAGGTCATATTACAACAACAAAAACCTATACGACGCCATGAATTTAAACAGCACCATGAGCGGCGACGGTAACGCGCAAATCCCGCTCACCCCCAGGAAAAAATCTGACCTCAATCTTGAATCGGTCAGGGACCTGGTTGATTACAGCGATTTTTGATTTTTTTCTATCTTTGTTCTGATGCCCCGGAAGATTTTCGTCCTTATTGTGAGTTGCTTTATCCTTTTGATAACACGGGGTCAGAACGATTCGTCACAGCAGGTCAATTATAAACAGCGGAAAATTGTAATAGGCGCGTCGGGCACTTTGCTCGCGGCCGGGTCGCTGGTTTATCTTAACCAGGCATGGTACAGCGATTACAGTACAGGCAAATTCCATTTCTTTAACGACAATACCGAGTGGCTGCAGATGGATAAAGCCGGGCATTTTGTTACCAATTACCAGACCTCGCGTTTGTCGATGGCCGCTTTTAAATGGGCGGGTTTCAGTAAAAAACAGCAACTATGGATAGGCGGCACCATAGGTTTGGGTTATATGACTGTGATCGAAGTGATGGATGGTTACAGCAGGGGATGGGGCTTTTCATGGGGAGACGAAATAGTGAACATACTGGGCAGCGCTGCAGCTATTTCGCAACACGCTTTGTGGGAGGAGCAAAGGATCCAGTTTAAATTTTCTTACGCGCAAAGCGGTCTCGCGAAATACAATCCTTCTTTACTCGGAGAAACCCCTTACACACAGGTGATAAAGGACTACAACGGCCAAACCATCTGGCTCAGCGTTAATCCCTCTTCCTTTATGAAGAAAAATAAAAAGTTTCCCCGCTGGCTGAGCCTGGCGGTGGGCTACGGCGCCTACGGCATGCTGGGGGCCGAGAGCAATAATTTTGTGGTGCAGGATGCCGGGGGAAATGTCTTAAAATTTGAGAGGGCAAGAAGGTTTTACCTGAGCCTGGATGTTGACCTGACGAGGATCAGAACAAAATCAAAATTGCTGAAAAGCATTTTTTCGGTGGTGAACATTCTTAAATTTCCGGCGCCGGCGCTGCAATACAGTGGCAAGCAGTTCCGCTTTTATTACCTGTACTATTAACACCCGTTTAAACTTTTAATTTTCTGTTGAAAACTAAAACTTGACTTTGCGGCAAATACATTTACATTTAGTGAAGGCTAAAAATTTTTATTCGCATGGGTGTAAATGAAAAAGAAGAAACACAAAAACTGTATTATTCTATTACAGAAGTTTCTGAAATGTTTGATTTAAACGCGAGCACGCTTCGTTTTTGGGAAAAAGAATTTGAAGTATTAAAGCCAACCAAAAATAAAAAAGGCAACCGTGTTTTTACACAAAAAGACATTGACTACATTGGGCTTATCGTAGAGCTGGTGAAACACCAGGGGTTTACTATTCACGGAGCGAAGGAACAACTGAAACATAAAGCCGGAGCAAAACCAAAAGGCGAAAAAAATGCCGAGGTCATCGAAAAGTTAAAAGCCATTAAGGCAAAGCTCATCGACCTGAGGGACAAAGAAAATGAATAACAGTTTGTTCAGTTAAACCAAAAAGAAGATGGAAAGTACACAGGCGCCGGATAACGGGAAAACCGTGGCGATTATCAGCTACATCACACTCATAGGGTGGATCATCGCATTGATTATTCACAGCGGCAATAAAACCCGTCTTGGCGCGTATCACCTGCGGCAGACTTTGGGTCTCATGATCCTGATCGTTTGCGTAGGCATCCTGGGCTACATTTTATATTTTATTCCAATGGGTTGGGCCATCAAGGCAGCATTAAACATAGGCCTGCTGGTATTCTGGATCATAGGCCTGGTTTCCGCGATCAGTGGAGACGAAAAACCCCTGCCTATTGTAGGCGGTTTATTCCAGAAGTGGTTTGCCGGTTTCGCGCTTTAGTCGCTGAAACGTTACATATTAGGGCCTTGCCGCGGGTAAATTCAAGCGAATTTTATTACTTTTGACGCCATGTTCAAACATCAACCCATTTTATTATCGCCCTCATTCATGAAGCGAGCTGCGCTCTGCTGCGTAGTAGTTTTTTTGATTTCCTGTCAGCCCGATCCCGGTGATCAGGTGAAAAAAACAGAACCGCTGGTAACAGCTCAAAAGAAAGATTCGGTTTTTACCAAAGAAAAAAACAGCAGCCACTACCAGACCGACAATGACTACAATAACGTTACGGCCATTCTGAGCGGCCAGGTGGGAAAAGCGAACCGCCTCAATTACCTGTTTGACACGGTGGCCTGGTCAAACAACGCCGCTTTTATCGACAGCAGCTGGACAAAGCTCGAGAAAAACCGCCTTGCGGCAATGAAAGAGTGGGGGAGAAAGGAATTCGAAAAACCAAACGCTAAAGCCAGCGTAGTGTTTTATCCATTCAGTGGTCCGGATTACCTCACAGCGAATGCTTTTTTTCCCGACGCAGATACCTATATCCTGCTTGGTCTTGAACCCGTAGGGAAATTGCCGGAACTTGATAAATTTAAAAAAGGCGAGGCGGCAGATTACGCCAACGACTTTAAAAAATCACTGGGTGATATTTTTGACAAAAGTTATTTCATCACAAAAAAAATGCTGAGTGATTTCCAGTCTCAAAAAGTAAATGGCCTGTTGCCCGTGCTTTCGTTTTTTATTCAGAAATCGGGAAGCCCACTGCTGGATATTAAATACCTGGTACGCTACGGGCAGGACAGCATCAGCGAAGTGAGTTATGATTTTAAAAGCGCCGAACGCAAACCTTTTGGCGTGCGCGTTTATTTTTTGCAGGACGGAAAACAGAAGTCGGCCTATTATTTTAAATACGACGTGAGCAACAGCCTGTTTAACGACACAACGGTGTTTTATAAATTTATCAGTTCAAATACCAGGAACTGCATCACTTATATTAAAAGCGCTTCGTACCTGTTGCACGCTAATTTTATGAGCAATATGCGGGGACTCATCCTCCAGAATTCATCATCAATTGTGCAGGACGATACAGGTATCCCCTTTAATTATTTTGAGAAGGAAAAAAATTTTGAGATCAGTTTGTACGGGCAATATACCAAACCCGTGAGTGATTTTCCTTATTTAAAATTGCAGAAACCACTGCAGGAGGCATTTCACAGGGATAGCAGCAGGGTTAAAGAACTTCCGTTTCATTTGGGTTACCATTGGGGAACAAAAAAAGACGTGATCATTTACGCGCAGAAAAAACAATCTTAAAAAAGTCAGCATGTTTACAATAGACACTCATACGCACATCATACCAAAACACCTGCCTGATTTTTCTAAAAAATTCGGGTATGGAGAGTTTATTACATTAGATCACCATGAGCCCGGGCGCGCCTGGATGATGCAGGGGAACAAACGTTTCCGTGAAATTGTGGCCAATTGCTGGGAT
>JAZKFC010000004.1:347959-381010 GCA_040386615.1 Bacteroidota bacterium | reverse complement strand
GTGATGCCGATGTTGCTTCAGCCCCACAGCAAAATGAAGCAGCACCAGGCCGATATGCAGGTGATCTGCACCATTCCGGTGATGTTCAGTTATTGGGCCAAAGCAAACGATTGCCTCGAAG
This sequence comes from Bacteroidota bacterium, assembly GCA_040386615.1. Classification (GTDB taxonomy): domain Bacteria; phylum Bacteroidota; class Bacteroidia; order B-17B0; family Aurantibacillaceae; genus Aurantibacillus. Next base: position 380,889 of record JAZKFC010000004.1, on the reverse strand, counting down.
TGAGCCGCTTTCTGAATGACGATATTGCCGAAACAGTGAACAAACACCCCGACCGTTTCATAGGTCTGGCAACTGCACCCATGCAGGACACCACGCTGGCGGTAAAAGAACTGGAGCGTTGTATGAAGAATGGCTTTAAAGGCATACAGATTGGCAGCAACGTGAACGATTTGAATTTAAATGAGCCGCAGTTTGATGAATTTTTCGCGGCCTGCGAAAGTCTTAACGCGGCGATCTTAGTTCATCCATGGCAGATGATGGGCCAGGATAAAATGGCCAGATACTGGCTGCCCTGGCTGGTAGGCATGCCGGCTGAAATCAGTCGCGCCATTTGCAGCATGATCTTTGGCGGTGTTTTCGAAAAATATAAAAAACTCAAAGTGTGTTTCGCGCACGGGGGTGGATCTTTTTTACCAACCATAAGCCGTATTGAGCATGGCTGGGATTGCAGGCCTGACCTGGTGGCTATTGATAACCCTGTGAACCCCAAAAATTACCTCGGCAAATTCTGGGTGGACAGTCACGTGTGTGATCATAAAATGTTGCAATACATTATCGACATGGTTGGCGCAGATAAGGTGATGCAGGGCAGCGACTATCCATTTCCTTTGGGTGAGGCTGTTCCCGGCGAACTGGTGCGTAGTGCACCTATTTCCGAAAAAGAAAAAGAAAAGATCATGGGATTGAGCGCGAAGAGCTGGCTGGGGATGTAACATAAAATAACCCGCAGCGAAAAATATTTTTAAAATAAAAATCCTGTTGTAGTTTACGGTTGGAAATGCTTCAGGTGGCCTCGCCTTCGGCGACCAAAGGAGCGCAGTTGAGACCACTTCTTCCCGATAGCCATCGGGACTCGAAGTGAGATGGCATAGAAAAAGGCCAAAATTCAACCGCAAACTACAACATGCCGAAAATAAAAAAGCCCGCACAAATCATGTACGGGCTTTTTTGTTATAAAAGTTTATCGTTAAACCCTGGTCACCAATGCAAAATTTCCTTCTATCTTAAACTTCCATCCGTTTTCGAAGATCCTTGGTAAAAATCTTTTGTACAGCACCATGCGGGCGTTCTCAATGTTCTCGTCCTCATCGTCCTTGCCAATGGCGTTAAATTCATACACGTTTACTTTTGGGTGTTCCTGCATGTAATTTTTAACGATCTCCACGATGGTATTCATCACCTGGTAAACCTCGCCGCGGTTAGTGGCTACATATTCCTCACCTTCGAACTCATCGTTGATCACACCAAAAACAATATTGGCGTGGAGGATATTGTCCTGCAAACGCCCGAACCTTACTTCATAACGAAGCCCGCTTTTGGTTGTGAAATAATATACCCCAGCGCTGGGGATATTTGGAAACTCAATGGGAAGAATATTTTGATAGGCCGCGCTCAAAGGATGATGGATTATACCGTTGCTGTTATTTTCTTTTTGAAGCCGGATGCCACTACCAGTTCTTTACTTCCGGTACTGTGATCGTAAAAGCCTTTTCCTGATTTTACGCCGAGGTGCCCGGCTGTAACCATGTTCACCAGCAATGGGCTTGGGGCGTATTTTGGATTTCCAAAACCGTCCTGCAGCACACGTAAAATATTGAGGCAAACGTCAAGCCCGATAAAATCAGCCAATTGAAGCGGTCCCATTGGGTGTGCCATGCCCAGTTTCATTACGGTGTCAATTTCTTCAACACCGGCAACACCTTCATTTAAAGTGATGATGGCTTCGTTGATCATTGGCATTAAAATTTTGTTGGCCACAAAACCCGGAAAATCATTTACTTCCACCGGCATTTTGTTTAGTTTTTTAGATAGCTCCATTACAGCGTCGCAGGTAGCGTCGGAGGTGTTGTAACCTCTTATTACTTCAACCAGTTTCATAATGGGCACCGGGTTCATAAAATGCATGCCTATTACTTTTTCAGAACGTTTTGTTACGGAGGCGATCTGTGTAATTGAAATGGACGAGGTATTACTTGCAAGAATGGTATCTGCACCGCAGATCTCATCGAGTTGTTTGAAGATCTTTAATTTGATCTCTAGGTTTTCGCTGGCTGCTTCAATCACGAGGTCGGCATTGGCCACCGCTTTTGAAAGATCGCTGAAGGTGGTGATGTTCTTTAAAGTAGTGTTTTTTATTTCTTCGGTGATGCTTCCTTTCTGCACCTGCCTGTCAAGATTTTTTGTGATGGTGGTGATCGCTTTTTGAAGTGCGTTTTCATTAACGTCTATTAAATTGACCTGATAACCAAATTGCGCAAATACGTGGGCGATCCCGTTTCCCATGGTGCCACTGCCAATTACCGAAATATTCTTCATCCTGCTGTATATCTTTAAAACATTAAATCTAGCGGAGAAATTCGGTTTTAACAAAGAAAATTTTAAACATTAATTGCGTATAAAAAGAAAGGCCTCAATTTTATTTGAGGCCTGTTATAAGGGGTTAAACGCTGGTTTAATTGGTAATGCTGATCTTTTTCTCAAGCTCTTCGATGTAAGCTTTAAAACGTTTATCGGTATCCATTAAATTGTTTACGGTTCTGCAGGCGTGTAACACCGTGGCGTGATCTTTACCACCGCAGTGCATACCAATGGTAGCTAAAGATGATTTGGTCATGCTTTTAGCGAAATACATGGCGATCTGGCGGGCCTGTACCACTTCACGTTTACGTGTTTTTGATTTCATGGTATCGATGGCCAGGTCAAAATAATCGCAAACCACTTTTTGGATATAGTCAATGGATACTTCTCTCGCAGTGCTTTTCACAAACTTGTCGATCATGGTTTTGGCCAGGTCGAGGGTGATGGTTTTTTTGTTAAGGCTCGATTGCGCCAGCAATGATATTAAAGCGCCTTCAAGTTCACGCACGTTGGAGGTAATGCTGTAGGCCAGGTATTCGTTAACTTCTTTCGGAAGCTGAATGCCTTCATTATAAACTTTTTTATCGAGGATGGCGATGCGGGTCTCCAGGCCGGGAGCCTGCAGGTCGGCGCTTAAGCCCCATTTAAAACGCGACAATAATCGTTGTTCTATGCCTTGTATGTCAACCGGTGCGCGGTCGGCAGTTAAAATGATCTGTTTGCCCAGCTGGTGCAGGTGGTTGAAGATATGGAAAAATACATCCTGTGTTTTTTCCTTGCCTGCGAAGTACTGTACATCGTCAATGATCAATACATCGATCATTTGGTAAAAATGTACAAAGTCGTTCTGGTTGTTGTTTTTTATGGATTCGATGAACTGGGTAATGAATTTTTCGGACTGAACGTACAATACCGTTTTATTGGGGTAGTTCTTTTTTACTTCTATACCAATGGCCTGTGCCAGGTGGGTTTTGCCCAATCCAACACCACCATACAACAAAAGTGGGTTAAAAGCGTTTCCGCCTGGCTTTTGTGCAACAGCGTAGCCGGCACTGCGCGACAGACGGTTGCAATCACCTTCAACAAAATTATCAAAACTATAGTTCGGATTCAACTGAGACTCTACCTGAACTTTTTTCAGGCCCGGAATCACGAAGGGGTTTTTAATAGGATTGGAACCGATGTCGATTGGCATTGACACCGAAGGGTTTTTTAAATTGGTATTGATGTTGGGTAATTTAAATGTAATTGGCGTTTCGGTTTTTCCCGAAGCGTTATCCATAATGATGTTGTATTCTAAACGGCCTTCTGATCCTAATTCTTTTTTAATTACTTTTTTAATAAGGGTGATATAGTGTTCTTCTATCCATTCATAAAAAAATTGAGAGGGTACTTGAATGGTTAAAACGCTGTTGCTGATTTTAATTGGTTTAATCGGGTCAAACCATGTTTTAAAATTTTGTGGGCTAACATTATCCTTTACTATTTCGAGGCAACCATTCCAAACTTGCTCTGCAGTTTTTTCTTTCATCATGTGAATAAAAAGTTTTAAATATTATGTTGTTATAAGTAATTAACCAAAACGTGTTTGTAAATATAATGGGATTATTTGTGTTTGCAACACCAAATCCAAAAAAAAAAGTATCAAAAAATTCGAGGGGCGGACTTGGATTATTAATATTTTTTTTTAACGCCCTTTATTCCTTAAATAATTTTGTTTTGTAAATAAATTTTAATTATGATCATTAAAGAGCAGGCAACATCCATGCTGTGTTATATTCACCAACGTTGCAGGGCAGCTTCTTTCTCATTGCACCCCAGCCTGCAGACATTTTTTAACGGCATTTAACTTTTACCAGCGGCTCCTGTATTTGTATACGTAAGTAAAGGGATTTAAGTTGCGTTATACTCAATTTTTTTTGATTTCCAAGATATCTCAAAAAAATAAATTTTTGCTCGGGACGGCAGTCAAAAAACGCAAATTTTTGACAGCATAAAAACACAAAGTTGTTTAAACTGAAAATACTATTTTTAGTTTCGAAATATCCATTCCAGGCATCACAATTTTTGACATGGATCAATTTATTACCGGTTGAATTTAACAGTCACAATTTTTTTGATCATTATATGATACAATTAACAATATAAAAATGCCGGCCTGTTTTATCAGAATGTCAGATGGGTCTGAAAGCTTATTTTAAACCGGGCAGCGTCCTGCAATTTAATTTAAAGGCTTAAATTTGCCAATATTATCCAAATGATCAGAGCTGAGACAAAAATAAGGGTGAGGTACGGTGAAACCGACCAGATGGGCTATGCCTATTACGGTGTTTACGCACAATATTATGAAGTGGGAAGGGTAGAAGCCATCCGGACGCTGGGTTTCAGTTATAAGGATGTGGAGGAAAGAGGCATATTGCTGCCGGTGTCGGACTTTGCCATTGAGTATAAAAAGCCCGCCTATTACGATGATGAGATTACTGTGATCACCATTTTGAGAGAAATGCCAAGAAAAATAAAACTGCCTTTTGAGTACGAATGTTATAATTCGAAGGGAGTGCTTTTAAATACCGGCAAAGTCACCCTGGTGTGTGTTGACAAATCCACCTACAAGCCTTGTTTGATGCCCGATTGGCTTCAAAAGGCCTTTGAGCCGTTTTTTTAAGGCGGCTTCTGCATTAATGGCTAAATATTAGTAAATTCGCTAACCAAATTATTAGGATGATTTCCATAAAAAAGATTCAGATGGTTGATCTGAAAGGTCAATACGAAAAGATAAAGGAGGAAGTTGACGCGGGCATCCAGCAGGTAATTAATTCAACCGCTTTTATCAATGGTCCGGCGGTGAAGGAATTTCAGGCCGATTTTGAAAAGTATCTGAACGTTAAACATGTAATTCCCTGCGCCAATGGCACCGACGCGCTGCAGATAGCGATGATGGCACTGGGTTTAAAGCCGGGCGATGAAGTGATCACCGCCAGTTTTACCTACGTGGCAACTGCTGAGGTGATCGGGTTGCTGGGCCTTACCCCCGTTCTGGTAGATGTAGATCCTGATACCTTTAATATAGACGTTGACGCGCTTGAAAGGAATATCACAGCCAAAACAAAGGCCATAGTACCGGTACACTTGTTTGGGCAGTGCGCTGATATGGAAAAGATAATGACCATTGCCAAAAAACACGGATTATATGTAATTGAAGATGTGGCGCAGGCCATTGGCGCCGATTACACGTTCAGTGATGGTAAAAAAGTGAAAGCGGGAACTATAGGAACGATAGGCTGCACTTCATTTTTCCCAAGCAAAAACCTGGGGTGCTATGGCGACGGTGGTGCTATGTATACCAACGACGATGAGCTGGCCAAAAAACTGAAAATGATCGCGCATCACGGTCAAAGCGAACTATACAGGCACGATGTACTGGGCGTAAATTCACGCCTCGACACCATTCAGGCGGTGGTATTAAAAGCGAAACTCAAACACCTCGACAGTTATGCAAAGGCAAGAAACCAGGTGGCTGATTTTTACGATAAAGCATTTGCGAACCATCCAAAACTGAAGATCCCCACCCGCGAAAAAAAATCAAGTCATGTGTTTCATCAATACACTTTACAGCTCAATGGTGTAAACAGGACCGAACTAAGGGAAAAACTCTCGGAGCGGGGTATCCCGGCCATGGTATACTATCCGATTCCTTTGCATGAACAAAAAGCTTTTGCAAGCGACAGGTTTAAAAAAGCGGATTTTAAAGTAACCGAAAAATTATGCGGTACGGTGTTATCTTTGCCAATTCACACAGAACTGGACCAAACCACTTTAACTTACATTACAACAACATTATTAGAATTAATATAAACCGCGTTCCCGTTTAAACACAATAAAATACCGCGGTGAAAATAATTATTACGGATTAAATAAAAACAAATATGAAAATTACAGTGATTGGAACAGGGTACGTTGGGTTAGTAACAGGAACCTGTTTTGCGGAAGTTGGGATGGATGTTACCTGCGTTGATATAGATGCAAAAAAAATAGAGAACCTCCAAAACGGAATTCTGCCCATTTACGAGCCTGGCCTCGAAGAAATGGTATTGAGAAATTCGCAGAAAAAACGTCTGCATTTTTCAACTTCTCTTGAAAACAGCATTAAGGAATCGGAAGTAGCTTTCATTGCAGTGGGAACACCACCCGACGAAGATGGTTCGGCGGATCTTAAATATGTACTCGCAGTTGCGGCAGGAATAGGGCAACACATGCAAAAACCGCTGGTGGTGGTTACCAAATCCACAGTGCCGGTTACCACAGCCGAAAAAGTTCACCATGCCGTTAAAGTGGAGTTGGATAAACGCAAATCAAACCTCGATTTTTATATAGCCTCTAACCCCGAATTTTTGAAAGAGGGCGCGGCCATTGAAGATTTTATGAAGCCCGACAGGATCGTGGTGGGAACCAACAGGCCCGAAGCCGAAGAGATCATGCGCAAGCTTTACAAACCTTTTTTGATGAACGGGCACCCCATCATCTTCATGGATATTCCGAGCGCTGAAATGACCAAGTACGCTGCCAACGCCATGCTGGCGACCAAGATCAGTTTTATGAACGATGTGGCCAACCTCTGCGAGATCATGGGCGCCAACGTAAATATGGTGAGAAAGGGAATTGGTAGCGACGCCAGGATAGGCCATAAATTTATTTACCCCGGCGTGGGTTATGGCGGAAGTTGTTTTCCCAAAGATGTAAAGGCCTTGATTAAGACCGCCAAGGAGCACAAATATGACATGCGTATCCTTAACGCTGTTGAAGAAGTAAATGACAGGCAGAAGGAAGTACTGTTCAACAAGATCAAAACACATTTTAATAACGATTTAAAAGGAAAAACATTCGCCTTCTGGGGTTTATCGTTTAAACCTAAAACGGATGACATGCGCGAGGCTCCAAGCCTGGTGATCATAGAAAAATTATTAAAGGCCGGCGCCGATGTGATCGCCTACGACCCAGTGGCCATGCATGAAGCAAAACGCGTATTGGGTGACACGATCGCATACTCCAACGACATGTACAATACACTGAATGGCGCCGACGCGTTGCTGATCGTTACCGAATGGCCTGAGTTCAGATCACCGGACTTTGACGAAATGGGCAAGCGCCTGAAAACAAAATTGATTTTCGACGGTCGTAATATTTTTGATAACAAGGACATGAAAAATATTGGCTTTGAATATTATTGTATTGGAATAAAAACTAACTGATCCGAAACCAAAAAACTAATTTATTTATAAAATGCAGAAAAGAATATTAATCACCGGCGCGGCGGGTTTTTTGGGTTCACATTTGTGTGACCGTTTTATTAAAGAAGGTATGCAGGTGGTAGCCATGGATAATTTAATTACCGGCGACCTCAAAAACATAGAGCATCTTTTTAAATTAAAGGACTTTGAATTTTATCACCACGACGTGAGCAAATTTATTCACGTGCCGGGGAAGCTGGATTATATCCTACATTTCGCTTCGCCAGCCAGTCCTATCGACTACCTTAAAATTCCAATTCAAACTTTAAAGGTGTCGTCATTGGGCACGCATAATGTTTTAGGACTTGCCCTTGTAAAAAAAGCCCGGGTGCTGGTGGCATCCACAAGTGAAGTGTATGGAGATCCGCATGTACACCCACAAACCGAGGAGTATTGGGGAAACGTTAATCCTGTTGGTCCGCGTGGTTGTTACGATGAAGCCAAACGTTTTATGGAGGCGCTAACGATGGCTTATCACGATTCACACGCGGTAGAGACACGTATCATCAGAATTTTTAATACATACGGACCACGCATGCGGCTGAATGACGGCCGTGTACTTCCGGCCTTTATTGGTCAGGCACTCAGGGGAGAAGACCTTACCATGTTTGGTGACGGATCACAAACCAGGAGTTTTTGTTTTGTGGATGATTTGGTGGATGGTATATACAGGTTATTGATGAGTGATTATCATTTGCCTGTAAATATTGGTAACCCTGATGAAATTTCGATAAAGGATTTTGGCGAAGAGATTTTAAAACTCACCGGCGCCAATCAAAAACTTATTTCATTGCCTTTACCAAAAGATGATCCTAAACAACGTCAGCCCGATATCACCAAGGCAAAAGCCATTTTAGGATGGGAACCCAAAGTAAATCGTGCCGAAGGTCTGAAGATCACTTTCGATTATTTTAAGTCTTTAAATAAAGAAGAGTTAAATAAAGTAGAGCACCGCACATTTGGTTAACATTTAATCTTCACAAATTTCAGCCTAACTATTTTATTCCACTGGTCCTAATAAAGAACAGCGTGTGTTCCGCGCGCTGTGGTGATGTATTTTCTCAAACGCAATCGGAAAAAGATCTTGTTAACGGAATTTAAAGCCGCAAACCTAAAATTTAGATTAATAAGCGTTAACAAAATAATTATGCCAGAGAGCTTCCAAAGCGCTGTTAACAAAGGAAATCACGGAGCCTGGTTGTTTTTTGTTTATTAATATTCAGTCCCGAAGCGCCGCAAATGCTTACATCTTGGGCGTTAATTGTTGGTAGAATCAAATAAAGTCGTTTAATTAGAGAATTAATAATTACATAAGTATCTATTAAAACGAATTAGACTTTCCTAAAACCTTACAAGATGACGACCAATTTCAAAAAAGTTAGAAATGTAATGATTGCGCTTGGCTTTATTACCAGCAGCATGAACGCACAGCTTTCCGGGGCCTACACTATTCCGGGATCTTACGCGAGTATTGCGGCGGCGATCAGTGACCTTAACACATCAGGGGTGAGCGGCGCCGTAATAATTAACATTGCGGCTGGTTTTACCGAAACCGCGCCCGTTGGCGGATACACCCTCAACTCGTTGGCGGGCGCATCATCAGTTAACAACATTACTTTTCAAAAAAGCGGAGTAGGCGCTAACCCGCTGATTTCAGCTTACACCGGCGGGGTGGGAACTCCCGCTACCGCCGTGCAGGATGGCGTGTGGCGGTTTGTGGGCGCAGATTTTATTACCGTTGACGGTATCGATATCACCGACCCCAACACGGCCAACCCTGCTACTATGGAGTTTGGTTATGGCTTTTTCAAAGCCAGCGTTACCAATGGCTGCCAGAACAACACCATTAAAAATTGTGTGATCACGCTCAACCGCATCAACAACGTGGCCGGTTCCGGTCCTTCAGTGGATGGGTCGCGTGGGATAGAGGTGGTGAACGCCACTACGGCCGCACACACAACCGCTTTAACGATCACGTCGGCAGCGGGTGCCAACTCAAACAATAAATTTTACACGAACACGATCCAGAATTGTAACATTGGTATTGCCATCATCGGGTATGCCGACAGTTCACCTTTCGCCAATGCCGACACCGGCAACGATGTGGGTGGATCGACAGCATCAACAGGAAACAACATTATTAATTTTGGCGGCGGTGGTACTGCGGCTGCGGCTGCAGGAGTACGTACGCTGGCACAATACGCTGTGAATGTAAGCTACAACCAGGTGAACAGCAACAATGGTGGCGGGGTTAATCACGCGCTGGATCTCAGGGGGATCTATTTGAATACAGCTACCAGCGCGGGAGCTACGATCAGCAACAATACCATCACCCTAAACGGCGGAGGAACCTCTCACCAGATGATCCCGATCCATAACGCGTCCGGTGCTACTGCTGCAAGTAATAGCATTGTGATCAGCAACAATTTAATAAACAATTGTACTTATTCAACAGCGACATCAGGTGTGTTTTATGGCATCTACAACACGGCTTCCGCGGCCTACCTGAGTATTGCCAGCAATACCCTCGCCAACAACTCTACCAATGCCACAAGTGGATCATACTATAATATATATAACAGCGGCGCTGTAACCACCACCATCAACATTAGCAATAATACCATTGGCCTGGGAACTTTCAGCGCGACATCTACCAGCCTTGAGTTGGCCGGGGTTTATAATTCGGCGGGGAGTTCAAGCTCCAACCTGAGTGTTCTGAATAACGTTTTTCAGAACGCCAATTACGTAGGATCAACGGGCGGTACCGGGCAGATAGAAATGATCTATAACAGTGGCACCAGGGGTGTAACCAATTTTATTGGGAACAACTTTAATAACATTATTCTCAAAAGTTCGGGAACCACTTATATCATGTATAACAGTAATGCTACGGCCAATACCAATACCAATAACAATTTTATCACCACAGGTTTCAGCAGGACCGTTACCGGTTCAAACAATTTTTTTGGGTATTATAATTTTGGAAGTCCAACTGGAGGCACAGCCACTTTTATTGGCAACAGCTTCGTGAACATCAGCTCAGTGGGAACCGGGATTGTTTATGGACTTTACCAGGCCACGGCTACCAGCCAGAACCAGGTGTTCACCGGCAACCTTATTTCCGGCATCACTGCGAATGGTTCGGTAGTGAATCCTTTGTATCACAATTACGGCGCAGCATCCAGTGCCATTACAAGCAATACGGTAACCAACATTGTTGGGGCGAGTGTGAATGCTATTCTCATCGGTAACAGCGTTGCTTCTACCGGGCTGAGTGTTTCAGACAACGTGGTGAGTTCATGCACGGCGGTAGCGGCAACGGGCCAGGCTGTTGGTATTTTTCATGTTTTGGGTGCCGCGACAAATATTTTCAGGAACAAGGTTTATGACCTCACCGGCGCTGGCGCAACCGCGGTAGTGGCAGGTATTTATGTTGGCGGAGGCGGCACACTGAACATTTACAATAACCTGGTAGGAGATTTAAAGGCGCCGATAACAGGTGGCATTCCGATCTCGGCATTATACCTGGGAGGCGGCACAACGATCAACGCGCATTACAATACCATTCACCTGAACGCCACCAGCTCAGGTTTGAATTTTGGTTCAATCGCCGTTTATGCTTCGAGCACACCGGCAGTGACGCTTAGGAATAATATTTTTGTGAACAACTCGACTCCCACCGGAACGGGAAAAGCTTATGGTTATTACAGAAGTTCTGCGACGCTCACCAATTATTCGGCGCTTTCAAACAACAACCTTTTTTATGCGGGCACGCCATCGGCAAGTAACCTGATCTGTTTCGACGGAACCAATTCGATTCAAACCCTCGGAGCATACAAAACATTTATGTCAACACGCGACCAGTTGTCGGTGACAGAAAATCCGCCTTTTATCTCTATCCTGGGATCAAATCCGAATTTCCTTAACCTGAATACAAGTATTGCCACCCAGGTGGAAGCAGGAGCTATTCCTATTGCAGGGGTCACTGCAGATTATGCAGGCACGGTACGCAACCTGAGCACGCCCGATATCGGTGCATGGGAGGGAAGTTTCCTTCCGGTACCAGCCTGTTCAGGACAACCGGCCTCAACCTCGGTGCTGAGTTCACAGGCAGCTGTTTGTCCGAGTGTATCGTTTAACCTGGTGTCTTTAACTTCGTATACCAATCCAGGCATCACCTACCAGTGGAACGCTTCCACAACAGGCTCTGCCAGTGGTTTTGCTCCTGTGTCAGGCGCTACTTTATCAGCCCTTTCTTACACTGATTTACCTGTCACTACCTGGTACCAGCTCGATGTAACCTGTGTCAATTCAGGCTCAGTGTTTTCGAGCCCTGCAACAGCTGTATTTGCGGGACCTCCAACACTAAACGCGGTTAGCAACGCCAGCTTTATTTGTTCAGGTATTTCTACTAACCTATCCATTTCAAGCGCGGTTTCAGGGGTTAGTTATCAGTGGATGAGTTCTGTTACCGGTTCGTTGTCTGGGTATGCGGCCATTACCAACGCCACCCTGGCAACCAGGAGTAATACCGGGGCGGTGGGATCCAACTGGTTTACTTCCGTTATTTCCTGTACTGCTAACCCAAGTTTCAGTACCACATTAAATCCGGTTAACGTGGTGGTTGGTGCAGTGCCAACGGCTTCCGCCGGAGCTTCATCGAATTCACTTTGCGCCTCGGCGAATTTATCACTTACCGGTCTTACCGATGTGGGCGTGATTTATTCCTGGACGGGCCCGGGTGGATTTACTTCAGGCCTTCAGAATCCTGTGCTAACCAATGGTGCCACCGGTCTGTATTCACTCATCACTTCCCTGAACTCTTGTTCTTCTTCCGCATCAACAGTATCTGTTACCACGGTGGGACGGCTTTTCCTCAACACACCGGTGGCGACACCATCGTTGGTTTGCGCAGGAGTGCCCACCCAATTGACGGTTACCGATTACATCACTGCGAGGGTCAACAATTATAGTTTTGCGGCTTCAGCAAGTTTACCATTGATTACATTAACAACCGGATCTGTGAACCTGATCGGTACTGGTATTGATGATACGCCGACAGCCGCAGCCATTGCGATCGGTTTCAACTTCAATTACGATGGAAATACTTATTCGCAATTCAACGCTTCACCCGATGGTTGGATCTCACTGGGTGGTGGCACTGCCAGCAATCAGTTCAGCAATGTGCTCACATCCACAACCAATATTCCTAAGATCTCAGCGTATTGGGATGATCTGGCAACCGGAACAACGGGGTATGTGCGGTCGCAACTACTGGGATCTGCGCCCACCAGAACCCTTGTCGTAGAATGGTATGTGACCATCCCGAGGGCGACCACGGGCGCTGCCAACTCTACCTTCCAGGCTTTATTACACGAGGGTAGCGGCAAAATCGAATTCAGGTATGGTACCCTGGGAGTTGACGGAACCGGCTTATCATCCTGCGGGTTAACCGGTGACGCCGTGACCTTTAATTCGGTAACGCACAATACTTCAAGCAACAGCACGGTGACAGCGAACGACGCCAACAGCACACAACCCGCATCGGGAACTTCTTATGTATTCGCTCCTCCGGCATTGACTTATTTATGGACCTCGCCGGCGAGCATGTCTGCTAACAATCTCGCAATCATTACAAGTACGCCGGGGTCTTCCACTACTTACAGCATCGACCTGGGTTATGCAGGATGTGTGACTACCAGAACACTGAACGTGGCTGTAACAAATCCTCCAACGGTGAATGTGTCGGCCAGCAATGTGTCCGTTTGTCCTGGTAATTCTTCAACGCTCACAGCAACAGGAGCAACCACGTATTCATGGAGTACCAGTTCTACCAACTCGTTAGCCATCGTAACGCCCACACTCACATCCACTATTTATACTGTTACCGGTACAACTGGTCCTTGCGTGGTGTCAAACACCATTATGATCAGTATTCCCGGTAACCCAACAATAACCATATCAGGATCTTCAGGGATCTGTACCGGCCAGAACGCTACATTAACAGCCAACGGCGCAGTGAATTATTTATGGGACAATGGTGCTATAACAAATTCTATTGTAACAGCCCCTATATCAAATATCACTTACACAGTTACAGGTACCGACGCGCTGGGCTGCTCAACCACCACCACCCAGTTGGTAACGGTAGCTGCTTCCCTGTCGATCAGCATCTCAGGTCCGTCTGCGATCTGTATTGGTGAAACTGCCAATTTAAGCGGTTTAGGCGGGGTCAGCTACCTGTGGAACACAGGTGCAATCACTTCAACCATTGCACCAAATCCAGTTGTAACTACCACTTACAATGTTGTAGGTTCTTCGGGCACCTGTTCAAACAGTGCCGTAAAGGTTGTTACTGTTAATCCTTTACCAACGGTAGCGATTAGCGGTAACACCCTGATATGCGTTGGTGTTACAACTACACTGGCCGCTTCTGGCGCCAGTACATATGTTTGGAATAACGCCTCTATTGCAACTTCTATAACCGCTGCGCCAACCACTACCACCAACTATTCGGTGATCGGAACCAGCAGTCTTGGTTGCGTGGGGAGCTCAACAATAACCGTGGCTACCAATACAGTGCCTGTGATTACCATTGCAAGGTCTTCTACAATCGTGTGTCTGAATAGCTCAGCAACCTTTACAGCTTCTGGCGCGGTGACCTATACCTGGAACCCGGTTCAACCGCAATTGGCTGTCATTACTGTAACACCTCCGGGCGCTTCTGTGTACACTGTTTCGGGTACTAACCCTGCAGGTTGTATTTCAAGTGCCACTACCAATATAGCGGTGAACAGTTTGCCTAACGTGAGTATCACGCCGGCATCGGCTACGGCATGCGCATTGGCGAACCTGAGCCTTTTGGCTTCCGGCGCTACTACCTATACCTGGAACGGAAACAATTCCATCACTACCGCGGCCGTGAGCTTTAGTCCGGCCAGCAGTACGGTTTATACCGTAGCAGGTACAAACGCCAACGGCTGTGTAAATTCCAAAACCATCGCGGTGACCACGAACTCATTACCGGTAATGGCCTTCACACCAAGCTCGGCAACGGTTTGTGCGCAGTCAGCAGTGAGTTTTACAGTTTCAGGGGCTGACACTTATTTCTGGAATAATAATAATAACACCACTACTTCTTCAACGTTCTTCCCGTCGGGCAACACAACTTATACCGTTACGGGAACAACTGCACTTGGATGTGTGTCAACCGCCACGGTGATGGCCACTGCTTTACCGTTGCCGGCAGTGACTGTGAGTCCATCGTTTACAACAGTTTGTGAGGGGTCTACCAATACATTTACTGCCAGTGGCGCTGTTACTTATACCTGGAACAACAACACGGCGCTCACCGGATCAACTCAGGCCATCGCCACACCTTCAGCTTCTTCGTACATCATCGAAGGAACCGGGGCCAATGGTTGTAACGGTACTTCGCAATTCGTGGTGGTTACCAACGCATTGCCAACGATTAGTATTACGGCGTCAACACCAACAGTTTGTTCCTTACAACCTGTTCAACTTGTTTCTTCAGGAGCAACCACCTTTACCTGGGCTACTGGCGTGATTAACGATACTACTGTAGTGAATCCTGTGAGCAGCACCATCTATACTGTATTGGGTACCAATACGGTCACCGGCTGTACAGGCACACAAACGATTGCCATCGGCACCGTATCACTTCCCGCCATCGCTATTTCCCCGGCGTCACCAACTGTTTGTGTGAAGACGCCGGTAACCCTGTCTGCCAGCGGCGGTGTGACTTATTCATGGAGCAACGGTCCTTCAAGTACCGCCATCGCCGTGACCCCAACGGCAAACGTTTCTTATACCCTAACAGGTACCGACGCCATTGGTTGTACGAACATTGCCACTGTGACCATCGTGGCCAACCCGCTGCCGGTGATCCTGGTGACGCCTCCTTCATTAACTGTTTGTGAAGGAGAAACCGCACATTTTGTTGCCTCAGGCGCCAATACCTATACCTGGTCAGCGAACGGCAGCACTTCCGCAACCTTGTCTATCATTCCAACCTTTGCTACTTTTTATTCGGTTACGGGAATTGATCTGAACAATTGCAAGAGCACAGGATCTGCTACCATCAATGTGAGTCCTTGTACAGGTATCGCATCGCAGCAGCTGGCTGATATGGCTGTGACCGTGTTCCCGAATCCTACTACCGGTTTCTTTACAGCAAGGTTCGAATTTGAGGGTGAGAAAACGATCTTCATCAGCAATTCAATGGGTCAGCTCGTTACACAGGCAATTACCAGCAACATGAGCCAGGACTTTGATCTTAGTGGCCTGGCCAAAGGCGTTTACTTTGTGAAAGTGAGCAGCAAACAAGCCTCAGGCAATTATAAGATCGTGATTGATTAAGCGATATCGTTTTTTTTAAAAAGCCCCCGTCTTTTAAAGGCGGGGGCTTTTTTTTGTGCTGATCGATTTTGATTATTCATAAAAATAGATATACATTTAATAAACCGGCACAGATGTTCGCCTATCCACGGCATGTAGGTTAGATAAGCGAAGGTTTGTGACGGGTATAAAGTAGTTAGGAGCAATTATGTCGGACAAAAAACTAAATTTAATTACAGGACTGCTTTTTGTAATCCTTCTGACAACTTTGGTTTTTAAGTTGCGGACAACTCCTGGAGGAATGATTTTGTCCGGCTTTTTCATTGGTTCTATGTTGGCTGTCGGACTCTTAATGATTGCATTTATTCTAACTACATTTCTAAGGACGATCACAGATAGATATTCCTTCTTGACGTTCTTTTTTGGTATCTCTTCAATTTTTATTTTAGGGTATCACTATTACCTTTATTCTCCAATCTTACAAATAACTGTTCCGAAAAATTACGAGGGATCTGTAAATCTGGTTCTTTCAAATTCTGACTATGATGTTTTGACTACTGACACGAACGGCATCGGTTATATTAGTGAATCAACATATAATAAAGTATATAGTCGTCCACAGGTTTTTGACTCCGAAGGAAATAGAATAGATGAACTCTGCATTCCATACAACCAAGCTACATTTTGGGGACGTGGCAGGAGCACTTCCACAAAGAGTAAATTAATCATTCGAACAATTTCATTTGATATAACGCCAAAAGAAAAGCAATATAAAAGACAAATTTATTCTAACGATCTATTCGACAATGTGGATCCGACGTACGTTCTAAGCTATGAATAACTGCTGCTAACAACAGGTAAGCCTCATGCCCGAGCATTTTGCATTTTTAAATCTCGGCGGACATTCGTACTTTTAACTTCACGGACGCGGGCACGGGGCCTGCTTGCGGTCCGTTAGCTAACATTTTTAGACAGACATAAATTTTGGCAATTCCAATTTCAAGACAACTAGCAGAACAAATTATTATTCCGTTTCTTGCTGTGACAGCTGTTCCTATTTTGGACTTTTTTATAGCTGAGCACCAGCAAGACAACACAAATATTGTTTTTTTGCTTTTATTTGGCGTACCTACTATTTTTCTAGGTTGGACACTTCTCTATAAAAAAACGAATTTCAAAGAAACAATTAAAGTTCCTTCGACAAAACGCTTTATTAGACTTCCCTTTAACTCATCACATTGCTTATTCATATTTATTATTTCATCATTTTTTATCTTCGGTGGAATTGGTAACATAATTAAATACGGAGGACACTCTACTGGTTTTTCTATGCTTTTCATCGGTACAACAGTATTTGTTTTAACAGCAATCGCACATGACCATCCAAGAGTTTGGCTTTCTGATAGTCGAAATCTTGAAGAAGAAGCCGAACGAATAAAAAATACACCCAAGGAAGATTTTCCAATGTATCAAGACGGTATTTTTTCTTATGCAGACAATGGATTTACTGTTAAGCTTGATAAGGTTACTAAAACTTTATCATGGGCCGAAATAACATTAATTAAGGCATACAAAATTGACCAATTTACAGTTGACAGTATTGTAATTGAGATTCACCTTGATCAAACATATTTTACAATTAGTGACGAGACGCACGGACACATGAAATTTATGGATACTGCTGAAGAAAAATTATCGAATTTTAAAAAAGACTGGTTTATGGTTGTAGCTTATCCCGCATTTAAAGAAAATCTGACTATAGTTTACGAAAAAAACGGTAGCTAACAGCACAATTAGCTTATGCGCGGGACGGCAGGTCATCGCGGCGTACAATCTTTCGGCCCGTTCGGGAATTTTTATTGTTTTTGCAAATGCTCAAAATATTTTAACTTCATGGTGGTCTTCAGGACACGTTAAAAATCGTCTGCATCTGGAAATGCGGCGAGCGCCAGGTCTGAGTCCGTTATTACTCTTTGCGAACATGACAATCAGCGAACCGGCCCCCCGCAAATCTTTTTGAAAAATGTCCGTAGCGGCAAAATTGAATTTAAAACTATTCTTTAATAAAACGCGCAGTAGTCTTGCCTTTTTCTGTTTTCAGTTCCACCAAATAGACCCCTGCTGGCAGTTCTTCTACCGAAAAAGATCCCTGCGTTTCTGACTTTACCAACTCCCCCAAAAAATTATACATTGACACACTTTCAATCCTGTCGTCTGTTTCAATATTTAAGATAGATGATCCTGGATTAGGAAAGAGATGCACAGACGCTTTTGAAGTGGATTCTTTTAATCCAGTAGATATAGAATTACTGTACTTTAATACGGTTCCGCTTGAACCAACCGCCCAGCCGTTAGACGCATCCACAAAAAACACACTCAAAAGAAAATTCGTTGTAACAACCGACGATGTCCAGGTATTACCTCCATTGACAGTAGATAAAATTTTAGATCCACTAACAGCCCAACCATTCATAGCATCGGTAAAAAAAATAGAGCCAATAGATGTTGTAACTCCAGACGTTTGTGCCGACCAGGTTGTTCCTCCATCGGAAGTGTGAAGAATGGTACCGCCACCGCCTGCTGCCCAACCTTCAGTCGCCGAAATAAATTTTATGGAATTTAAGGCCTGTGTGGTTCCGGAAACCTGAGTGCTCCAGTTTGTGCCGCCATTAGTCGTTTTTTTGATCACGCCATTGTCACCACAAATTACACCCTGAGTCGGAGAAATATAGGAAATAGATTTTAGATTGAAAGGTGTACCGGTGCTCATGCCATTCCAGGTTGAACCCGCGTTGCTGGTGTACCCCGCGCCACCCATATCTCCCGCTACAAACCATGTATTGCCCACGTTAAAAACAGAGTTCAGGTTAAAGGGTATCCCGGCAGTGACACTGCTCCAAATCGCTCCGCCATTCACGGTTTTAATAACGGCTCCACCTGTACCCACTGCGAAACCATTTGCAGGCGAACTAAAACAAATAGAATTTAATTGAGAAGATATTCCCGAGCTTAAACCTCCCCAGGTTGTTCCACCATCTGTAGTACCAAGCATAACACCTGCGCTTCCGACCGCCCAACCGTGTGTAAGGGAGGCAAAATGGACAGAATTAAGTGCGGCGCTGGTGCCCGACACCTGTGTTGTCCATACTTGTCCGAAAGTTGAAATAACACTAAAACTGATGCAAAGGAAGGTGAGTATATTTTTTTTCATTGACCTTGATTTTAAAACCTAAGACAAACATAAAGCATTTACGATACCGAAATCTTCAGATTTCAGGAACAGCCTGTTATAGTTTAGGAATGGATTTAGAACATTGCGTTTGCAAGAAGAACTTTTCAGTGGCCCCTTCATTGTGAGGAATAGAATTCCGCGCGAACTGTTAGTGCAAACGAGCACCAGCTATATGAGCCAGGATTTTTATCTTAGTGGCCTGGCCAAAGGTGTTTACTTTGTGAAGGTGAGCAGCAAACAAGCCTCAGGCAATTATAAGATCGTGATAGATTAATAAGACTTTTATCCTAACAAGCCCATGTCTTTTAAAGGCTGGGGCTTTTTTTTGGAGCCTGATTTTGATTATTCATAAAAATAGACATACATTTAATAAACCGGCACAGAGGTTCGTTTATCCACCGAATGGGGGCGGGTAAGCGAAGGTTTGTGGCGGGTATAAGGTAGTTACCGGCAATTTGCATCGTGACAAGAATCAGTGGAAATAATACAGATCATCTGCGGGCTTTGACATCCCTCGGACTTCTCATATTCGTAGCACTGCACATTTCTAATGACTTCAGTATGCTTGTGACAACGGTCATCACCATCGCGACAATTCTAATTGTTTGGGTCACGGTTATTCTCAACATTAAATATCGAGGCAGACCTGACTCGACACTTTATACAGACCAACTTACCCAGACTTTGCACTTCGGAAAAACAATCGTAAAAGCTCAAGACATTTTGACTATAAAGATTCAGGAGCAGCACGCACTTCACTATTCATATAACTATCTCTTATTTGAATATTTCGAGGCAGGTCGACCAAAGACAATTAAGATTGCGAACATTCCTCGCCCTTTTCTAGCAGACGTTTTCAAGGATCAACTTTTAAGTTTACAAAGACTTTTGGCCGAAATACCTGCCTTAAAGCACAGAGTGACACAAACTGCTGGTAACAGCGCATGTGCCGCAAGCCCGGACGAGAACAGCTTACCGTAAGCACGCGCTGTTTAGATTAAGGCGCGCTTCGCGCATGGACATAGTAGCGCGCGTGCGCGCGCCATTTTAACTTCTCGGTGGACTTCCGTATATTTAACAACCGGCGGCACCGAAAAATGCGCCCGACGCCAGCTTGCCATCCGTTACCAGCAATGTTGCACACGACCGCACAAACTGGACAACAGTCAAAAAATGGAGAACAATATGGCTTCAGACTTTATACGAATCAAAAATCAATGTTTGACAGCACTTTATGACAACAGCTTCAAAAAAGTCTTCAAAACAACTATTAGTTGTCAGAAAACAACTGAATGTAGCGCATCTACAACTTTAAGTAGCTGATTTTATTTGGATTACGCCCATCGGACAATATAACTTTGCAGCATCAAAAAACAAAAGAGATGATGCTAAACTCAAAGCCAATTGGCAACAAAATTGCCTTAACAGAGAAAAATAAAAGTCAATTAATCAATCAGTTAGCCTGGACTGGTATGGTCGCTATTGACGATACTGCCTTAGCTGTCACCGACACTGGTGGTTCTGGTATTCCTATAATATATCTTAATGGTCAGTTTGCCAATCAAGAGTATTGGAGGAAAGTCATTGCCGAACTTGGTTCAAAATTCAGGCACATTACTTTTGATGAACGAGCAAGAGGCAAAAAATCGAAGAAATCATCCGACTATTCGTTCGAAACTTGTGTTAAGGATGTTGATGTTATTCTTGCCGCAAGAGGTATAAAGCAAGCTTTAGTGGTGGGTTGGTCGTATGGAGCGTTCCTTGCAGCTCATTGGGCAAGTCGCAATCCCGGCCGTTGCTTGGGTGCCGTTCTGGTCGACGGTGCACAGCCCTACAACTGGATGAATGAAAAAATAGAAACCCGTATTCGAAAACTTTTCCGATGGCTAAACCCAATAATGTGGGTATTGCGACCAACGGGACTGACCCCTCGTATCAGTGCCTCTCAAATGGCAGAAATCAATATAGAGCTAGGTTGGGTAGCAAGTGTAAGTGAATTAGGCCCTGTTATGGATAAAATTACTGTCCCTACAAGATACGTACTTGCATCCGGAGCATCCTTCGGAAGCAAAGGTGACGAACAGGAACTAATTCGTACCGGGGTTAATGCGGTGGCAGAACGTAATCCGAATATCAAAATAAGTGCAAAGGTTTCGAGCAATCATGATGCTATTCTAAAAAAGGATTTCCTTGCTGTGGCGGACGCTGTGCGCGAAGTTGCCAGTATTAATCGTAAGGAGATGATAACAAAATAACTAATATTATATCATAAAAATTAAATCAATGAAGCTAAATTCAAAATCAATAGGCAATAAAATAGCCGAAGCAAGAAAGAAAATTAATCTTTCACAAGCAGAACTTGCACAGCAAGTATCAATTAGTCCACAAGCAGTAGGCAAATGGGAACGAGGCGAATCAACACCAGATATCACGACCTTGAACCAACTTGCAGAAATTTTCGGAGTTGACCTTAACTATTTTGCTGATAGCTTTCAGGCCGGCGAAGCTGCTGCAAAAAGTCATGAGAAATTTGACAAGCCAATGGTAGAAGACCCAACACCGAAACACCGGAAAAAATTTGACTGGAATTGGGATATGTCTCAAGGAAACTGGGTTGACGCTGACTTTTCAGGTTTAAAGAATTTGAAAGAAAAATTTAGTTCATCTAATATGAGGAACTGCAAGTTTAAGAACTCCGATTTGTCGGGACTTGTTCTTGGAAAAAACAATATTGAACTGTGCGACTTTTCATCTTCAGATATCAGAGACAGCAAAATTCAATCTTCAAACCTTTTAAATAGTCAGTTTAATAATTGCTCATTTATAGATGCTGAATTTTTAAAAAACAACATTGGAAAATGTAATTTTTCTGAAGTGAATTTTTCTGGAGCAGAGTTTATTGACGGATATTTTGAAAGCAATAATGTTGTTAATGCTGTATGGAAATTTACCTCATTTAAAGACACAGGTATTAGTGATGTTATTTTTGAAGGTGTGATTGAAGACTGCCATTTTGAGAATTGTGCTTTTTATGGCGTTAAATTTCAAAACGCCACTATTTTAAACACCTTTTTTAAGTATAACAGAAAATTCAAAAAAGTTCAATTTATCAATTGTAGTGTAGACAAAATGACTTATGCGTTTTTGAAGAATAATGAAGCAAATTTGACGGGGCTTAAATTAATAGAGTGACAAGAACAAAAACACCGCTGGCAACAGCACCTGCCAGCAATGGGCGCGGAAGCGCCAGCAGATATTTGCGCAAGCATTCTTAAAAACTATTGCCTGACAACTATTGTTAAAACAGGGTAAAAAAGGAAACCTAAGCCAGACCGTAACGTATCACAAGTATTAACAATCAAAAAAAATATGAAATTACTTTCTAAGTTTAACGCATTTGCTTTTATTTTATTCATAATGTTTTTTTTAAGTCAGACATCATGTGTCACGTATCAGAAAAAAGATAATGGAAAACACAAGGGCTGGTATAAGAACCCAAACAATCCCCATCATCCAAATTCTACAAATCCTGGAAAATCAAAAGGGAATTCAAATGGGAATTCAAAGGGTAAGTCTAAAAAGTAGAGCTGAATTGATATTAGGTGGCGGAAGAGGCTGAATGGAAGGTGTTGGAGGCATTAATAAAGATTTTCGTTTTTGAAAACCGACAAATAAAAATAATTCTGTCTTGACATGAACCTAAAAAGCCAGATCAAAGAATACATCAACAGTTTACCCGAAGCAAAACGTGGCGACATGCAGGAACTGCACCGTGTTGTCCAGGCAATAAAACCTACAGCTAAATTATGGTTCCTGGATGGCAAAAATGAAGAGAATAAAATTGTTTCCAATCCCAACATTGGTTATGGACTTCAAACCATGAAACTCGCCGGGGGTAAAACCAGGGAGTTTTATCAGATTGGTTTGAGCGCCAACACCACGGGGATCTCTGTTTACATTATGGGTTTAGCCGACAAAACCTATCTTTCTAAAACCTACGGAAAAAAGCTCGGCAAGGCAAGCGTGACAGGGTATTGTATTAAGTTTAAAACGCTAAAAGACATTAAGGTTGATGTGCTGGAGGAGGCAATACTGGATGGGTTTGGACAAACACAATAGTTCTGGCAGGGGCTTGTGAGAGTTAATTAAACGGATGGGTATAATGCTTTCGAATTTCGCGTGAAATTGATCCGTGATTTTTTACGCGTAAGCCCACATGGTGAGTGGGCCTTATAAAATTTTGCGTAAAAACTCTCAGTTCTTCAAAAGCGTTTCGAAAAAGCTTTCGAAGTCTTAGGCGTTTGGTTGGTCAGACAGCTTTTTCGAAATGGCTTGTGTGTGGAGGCTATGCTGGCCCGGTGCGTGGCTTGGTGGGCAGCAAGGCCATGATCATAGACTCCAGCTTGAAGACCTGATGAGTTTTAGCAAAATTTTATGCAGCCTTGAACTTTTGGTTCTTTTCTTTCAAGAGAAAAGAACGGACGAAAAATCAAAACAGGCTGGAAAAATATATTGTTCTAAATATGCGAAGGCATTGAGGTTGACGGAAAGCCAAAGCACACCTTGGAGCCTATTCGAAAGTTTTCAGGAACGACGCCCACCTAAACACGGTGAGTAAAAACTCAGTTATTTATTCTGATCCTCCCGTGATTTTTTATTCATGTACATCTTCACAAACAAGCCGGTTATAGAAAGAGCTATAAAAAAACAGCCGATCACAGTTTTATTTCCTGCGATCATGAAAATGCCTGCAAAAAGCAGCAATACAGAGGAGAGATAGCCAAGCCAGGGTTTGTTCATGGTAGTATATTAATATTCATTTTAAATTTGTTGCCGGAGATTTGTCTGGTAGAGTTTGTATTTGTCGGCTTCCATTTAAGCGGTCTCGACTACGCTCGACCTGACCCACTTTCTGAACAGCCGGCAGCGGAAAAACACCCTTCAACACTAAAGTATTCCAGAACGTTTATTAAATAAAAAAGCCTTCGTTCCTTATAGAAACGAAGGCTTTTGTTTGTTTTAAATTTTATTTCTTCTTGTCAAAATCAACTACGATTGGTGTAGAGATACACAATGATGAATAAGTACCGATCACACGTCCGATCAACAACGCGAAGATAAATCCGCGGATACCTTCGCCACCGAAGATAAAGATCACGAGTAATACGAAGAATACGGTTAATGAGGTCAGGATGGTACGGCTCAGGGTACTGTTCAACGCGAAGTTAATGAGCTTGTTACGCTCTTCACCGTAAACGTCTCCCTTACCAGAGTCCCTTAATTTCTCACGGATCCTGTCAAACACAACCACCGTCTCAGTCATGGTGTAACCCATTACGGTTAAGATGGCCGCGATGAAATCCTGACCGATCTCGAGGTTCAATAGTTTAGGGAATAAACCGTGAATGATGGTATAAAATGATAATACGATGAGCACGTCGTGGAATAAGGCCACAACAGATCCCAGACCATACTGCCATTTTCTGAACCTCACCACGATGTAAAGGAACATCATTAAGCAGGAGAAGAGGATAGCGCCATAGGCACCGTAAACGATGTCGGTTGCGATGGTTGGTCCCACTTTTTGTGTTTGAACAATGTCGTAACCTGTACCTAAAGTGCCTAAGCCCTTATTCAACGCTTCTTCAACTTCTTTATCTGCGTTAGGGTTATTATCACTCACACGGTAAGTAGTGGTAATCTTGGCCTGATTGTTTCCACCAATTGTTTTTACTTCAGGAGCGCCTTCAAACACCGGTGCCAAAGCCTGCTTGATGTTTTCGGTATTCATGTCTTTTTCGAAACGAACCTGGTAAGTACGGCCACCTTTAAAGTCAACGCCTAAGTTGAGGCCACCTTCTTTGAAGTAGAACACTATACCCAGAACAATGATGACAGTGGAAATGGCGTAGTACACCTTACGTTTTCCAACAAAGTCAATATGGATGTTCTTAAACGCGTTGCGGGTAAAGCTGTTGTCGAATGGAATTTCCATTTTGCGCTCCAGCATCCATTCAAAAATTACGCGGGTGATCAGGATCGCTGAGAACAAGGAAGTACAGATACCGATGAATAAGGTGGTTGCGAAACCCTGAACCGGACCAGAACCGAATACATATAAAATAACGGCGAGAATGGCCAGGGTCACGTTAGAGTCAATGATAGACGACATGGCATGTTTAAAGCCCTCTTTAATGGCCATGCTGGTACTTTTCCCGAGTGAGAGTTCTTCACGTACCCGCTCAAAGATAAGGATGTTGGCATCCACCGCTAAACCTATGGTTAATACTATACCTGCAATACCCGGCAATGTTAATACTGCGCCCAAAGAGGTGAGAATGCCCATGATAAAGAACATGTTGGCTATGAGCGCGACGTTCGCGACGATGCCTGACTTGTTGTAATAAACAGCCATAAAAACAAAGATCACCAGTAATGCGATCACGAAGCTTAATAAGCCGCTGTCGATGGCTTCCTGGCCCAATGAAGGTCCAACGAAATTCTCTTCAACGATACGTGCAGGTGCCGGTAATTTACCAGCGCTTAATATGGCCGCTAAGGCATCTGCTTCGCTATCGGTAAAATTACCTGAGATCTCAGATTGCCCGTTTGGAATTTTTCCCCCCACCCTTGGTGCAGAATAAACCATATTGTCCATTACCACCGCGATACATTTTTTGGTGTTGGCTTCGGTAATGGTAGCCCATTTCTGACCGGCTTCGGTGGTCATGTTCATTTTGATCAAAGGAACACCACCGGATGTCTGGTTGTAGTCTTTGCGCGCATCAACGATGATATCGCCGCTTAAGGCCGCTTTTCCTTTACTGTCGGTTTGTTTGATACAGAATAATTCAAAATAGGTACCTACTACTTTACCATCGGTATTTTTTTGTTCCACTTCTTTTGATCCCCACATGAATTTTAATTTCGAAGGGAATACGTTTTTGGATTTTGCAATCGCCAGGTATTTGTTGATGAGGGCAGTATCGGCTTTTGAAGTTGCGAAACCTACAGTTGGTCCCTCGGCAAAGGCTTTTGGATTTCCTTTTTCGTCGGTAGTGATCCTGCCTTTAAGCGGCACAATAGGGAAAGCGTTTTGGAAATAGGTATATAAAGGAGTTCTTTTCTTGAAGTTGGCAACGGCAGTGTCGTTAGGGTTCACCGATTTAGTGGCGATGGCATTGCCTGCGCTGTCAACTTGAGTTGAATCACCTTTTGCAACCATTGTAGAAGTAGCCGCAGGTTCAGCTGTTGGCGTAGTTACCGCCAGTGAATCGGCAACAACAGTCGTGTCAGATTTGGCTTTATCGCCCTCCAGGTAAGCCGCTATAACGGTATTGGCTTTATCCATGAGGCTCGCAATTTCAGCGTTCTCATAAGTTTCCCAGAACTCGAGGTTGGCGGTACCTTGCAGTAATTCGCGCACGCGTTCTTTGTTTTTAACACCCGGCAGTTCTATCAGGATTCTTCCACTGGCTTCCAATTTTTGAATATTGGGCTGCGTTACACCGAAACGGTCGATACGGCTGCGGAAGGTTTTTTCAGCATTGGCAATGGCTTCGTTAACTCTCTCCCTCACATATTTAATCACTTCATCGTTGGTGGAGTTATAAGAGATGTTGCTTTTGTTTTCGATAGACTGGAACAAAGGCGCTAAACGGCCGTTTGGAGCAGTTCGCCTGTAGGTTTTATCGAACGCAGTGATAAAATCATCGTTGTTCTTTACACCCAGGTTCTTTTGTGTTTCGGCGAGGGCGTTGTTAAAAGGAATATCAGCGCTGTTGTTGGCCAGGTTTTTGATGATGTCCATCACCGACACTTCCAGCGTAACGTTCATACCACCACGTAAATCGAGACCGAGGTTGATCTCGTTCTTTTTACATTCTTCGTAGGTATATTCAGCGATGAGGATGTCATACACTGTTTGTTTTTTCATGGAATCGAGGTAACGATCTGCCACAGCGCCTTTCAATGAATCGATATAACTCAATTCCTTTGAAGCGTTGCCCATTGCAAAATCTTTGGCGGCCGCTTTCACCTTCGCTGAACTGGCATGGTTTTCCGCATATTCTGCAGCGTCAGTTTCAACGTTGCGCGTCACCCATGTAAATGACAGATAAAAAATACAGGCTAAAGCCAGTAAAATTGCAAATATTTTAATCGCACCTTTGTTTTGCATAATCTTAAGTTTTCTACTTAATTTTTTTTAATTTAAGGGTGCAAATATATAATTTTACCCCATATTTCCCAATTTTCAGGTAAAAAATAGGCAATAAATGTTTTATTCAGGGCTTTATTAGTTTCAAACAAAAGATAAACATCCATTAACTAATTTTTTTGTGATATTCTGTGCCGGATAAGGCTGTTGAAATTGGAAGGAGACGCATGTTAACAATTCAAAATTAAACCCTTATTAGTCTTTAATTATTATTACCTTTATTGGCTAAAAATTTTTATAAATTATGTTTGATTTCCTTAAAAAGCTGCTTGGAACGAAGAGTGAAAAAGATATTAAAAACCTTGAGTCTAAAGTTGAAGAAATAAATACCATATTCAGTTCATTAAATTCTGTTTCAAATAACGAACTACGCGCGAAATCGGCAGCTCTCAAGGCTTCCATCGCTGAGGCCATAAAGCCCGAGACCGATAAAATAACCGCAATTAAAGAAAAGATCAACGCTGAAATCGACATTGACGTCAATGTGAAGGAAGACCTTTACAAAGAAATTGACGAAATTGAAAAGGAGATCACCGACAAACTTGAAGAAAAGCTCACAGAATCATTGCCTATGGCTTTTGCCATCTTAAAAGAAACGGCGAGGAGATTTAAGGAAAATGCCGAGCTGGATGTTGACGCAAGCGACTACGACCGTGAACTGTCAAAGGACCATAAAAACGTTGAGATCCGGGGTAACAAAGCGGTATTTAAGAATAAATGGCTGGCGGCGGGCAACGAGATCACCTGGGACATGGTGCATTACAATGTTCAGCTGATTGGCGGGATGGTGCTGCACGAAGGCAAGATCGCCGAAATGGCCACAGGTGAAGGTAAAACGCTCGTGTCTACCCTGCCAATCTTTTTGAATGCCCTTGGTGGCCGTGGTGTACACGTGGTTACCGTGAATAATTACCTTGCAAAACGTGACAGCGAGTGGAACGCGCCTTTGTTCCAGTTTCACGGCTTAAGTGTTGATTGTATTGATAAACACGAGCCCAACACCGATGAGCGCCGCAAAGCTTATCATTGCGACATTACTTACGGTACCAACAACGAATTCGGATTTGATTACCTGCGCGACAACATGGCCCGCAGCATTGACGAACTGGTGCAACGCAAACACAATTTTGCGATCGTGGATGAGGTCGATTCGGTGTTGATCGACGACGCCCGTACACCTTTGATCATTAGCGGACCAACACCGCAGGGCGACAAGCATGAGTTCATGGAATACAAGCCCAGGATAGAAAAATTACTGAACGTACAAAAACAATTCCTGCAATTGTGCATCACCGATGCCAAAAAGCTGGTGACTGAAGGAAAAGAAAAAGAAGCGGGAATTCCTTTATTAAGGGCCTACAGGGGCTTGCCTAAAAATTCGGCGCTCATTAAATTTTTAAGTGAGCAGGGTGTAAGGGCTTTATTGCAGAAAACAGAGAATTTTTACATGCAGGACCAGAACAAGGAAATGCATAAAATAGATGTGGATCTTTATTTCACCATTGATGAAAAAAACAACCACGTTGAGCTAACGGAAAAAGGAATTGACTTTTTAACCGGTAACAGCGACGATCCTAAGTTCTTCGTGATCCCTAACGTGGGCGACGAGGTTGCGGATATTGAACGTAACATCCAGGACCCTAAAGAAAAAGCGCTTGCCAAAGAAGTGGTGATGCGTGAGTTCAGCATTAAGAGTGAACGCATTCATACCGTGAACCAGCTGTTAAAGGCCTACACGGTTTTTGAAAAAGATACCGAGTACGTGATAGATGGCGGACAGGTTAAAATTGTTGATGAACAAACCGGCCGTATCATGGAAGGCCGCCGTTACAGCGATGGTTTGCACCAGGCTATTGAGGCCAAGGAAAATGTGAAGATAGAGGCCGCGACTCAGACCTACGCGACCGTGACCCTGCAGAATTATTTCAGGATGTATCACAAACTTGCGGGTATGACTGGTACCGCGACTACCGAAGCGCAGGAATTCTGGAGCATCTATAAACTGGATGTGATCGAAATTCCCACTAACAGGCCAATGACCCGTAAGGACGAGCAGGATTTGGTTTACAAAACAAAACGTGAAAAATACAACGCGGTCATTGATGAAGTTGTAAAATTAGTTGCATTGGGCAGGCCTGTATTGATAGGTACTACCACGGTTGAGATCTCGGAGTTATTAAGCAGGATGCTGAAGTTACGCGGGATCAAACACAATGTACTGAACGCGAAACTACACGCGAAGGAAGCGGATATCGTAGCAGAAGCGGGGATCGCGGGCACTGTGACCATCGCTACCAACATGGCAGGTCGTGGAACGGATATTAAACTCGGGCCGGGCGTGAAGGAGGCCGGTGGTTTAGCCATCATAGGTACCGAACGTCACGAAAGCCGTCGTGTTGACAGGCAGTTACGTGGTCGTGCCGGTAGGCAGGGTGACCCGGGAAGCTCCCAGTTTTTTGCCAGCCTTGAAGATAATTTAATGCGTTTGTTTGGCAGCGAAAGAATTGCTTCGTTAATGGACAGGATGGGTTTGAAAGAAGGAGAAGTGATCCAGCACAGCATGATCACCAAGAGCATTGAACGCGCCCAGAAAAAAGTGGAAGAGAATCACTTCGGTACCCGTAAACGTTTGATTGAATATGATGACGTGATGAACGCCCAGCGTGAAGTAATTTACAAGCGCAGGAGAAATGCGCTTTACGGAGACAAGCTGAGTATTGATATTGCCAACATGATCTATGAAGTGTCTTCAAGTATTGTAGAAGAATACCAGGCCCAGAAAGATTTTGATGGCTTTATGCTGGAGTGTTTCAAAAATTTCGGGATCGAAAGTCCGTTTACCACGCAGCAATTTAACAGCGGTAAAGAAGATGACCTCGCCCAGCAATTATTTGACGCCGCGCAGAAACATTATATTGAAAGGGCGCATTTATTAAGTGAGCAGGCCTTCCCGGTGATCAGGGATGTTTATACGAACCCCAACAATAATTTCGAGAACATTGTTACACCGTTTTCAGATGGTATCAGGGGTGTTCAGGTAATTGCCAATTTAAAAAGAGCATTCGACACCAAAGGACGTGAATTGTTACTGGGTTTTGAAAAGGCGGTAGTGCTGGCGATGATCGACGATTCGTGGAAAGAACACTTGCGCGAATTGGACGACTTAAAACAAGCCGTACAAAACGCGTCCCTTGAGCAAAAAGATCCATTGGTAATATACAAGCTGGAGTCTTTTAACCTGTTTAAGGATATGATCATTAAGAGCAATAAAGAAGTGATTTCTTTCCTGATGAAGGGCGGTTTGCCTAATGAAACTCAGAACAAACAACCACAGGCCCGTTTCACACAGGATCAGCCAAAACAAAAGAAAGAGCGTTTAACTGAAAGTCGTGATGAACATGTGGTGGAAGAACAAAACGCGCAGCAAAAACCAAAACCACAACCCATCCGTGTTGAAACCAAAATAGGCAGGAATGATCCTTGTCCTTGCGGCAGTGGCAAGAAGTACAAGAGTTGTCATGGGGTGGGAATTGCTTAAAATAAATTTTCATCTTATAAAAATCGCCGGTTTCAATCCTGAGACCGGCGATTTTGTTTAAGAGCATGAGTGCATTTACTGTTTGTCAGCAACCACCATTCTCTTTGAATCCATGATCTTGCCATCGGCCATTATTGAATAAATATAAATACCAGCCGAAAGTTTTTCAGATGTGATGCTGATTGATTTAGCACTCAGTTCCAGAGGAAATGAAGTCAATTGTTTTCCTGAAAGATCGTACACAATTAAGGAAGCGTTTTTAATTTGCTGAGGTAAAGTGTAGTTGATCGCCGTTTCACTGCTGAAAGGATTTGGGATGTTTTGATCCAAAGCAAAACCATCGGCGGCAGAATTTAACTGGCTGATGCCGGTAGCACTACCGGTTCTGCGATCGCCCTGCGCGTTGATCATTTCTTTTTGTTCGTCGAGTTGCTTTTGTTGTTCTTTAATGGCTTCTACCAAAATGGGAATGATCATGTCATAGTTTACACTTTTATAACCGTTTTCATCAGTGACAACAGCTTCTGGAACAATTTTCTCTAATTCCTGTGCGATAAATCCAACCTGGTGTGCACCATTAAAATTCCTATCCTTAAATTCTTCAGTTCTCCAGTAATAGGTTTTTCCTTCTAAATGCTTAACGATGTTTACTGCGTTGTCTATATTGCGAATATCCTTTTTGAAACGTTGATCAGATGTGGCCCAGAATCCCAGGCCTTTT
This sequence comes from Bacteroidota bacterium, assembly GCA_040386615.1. Classification (GTDB taxonomy): domain Bacteria; phylum Bacteroidota; class Bacteroidia; order B-17B0; family Aurantibacillaceae; genus Aurantibacillus. The sequence goes on along the minus strand of JAZKFC010000004.1, from coordinate 349,176 downwards.
GTACAGCCGTTTATGGATAACGCCGCATTAAAGCTGCCAGTGGGAGGAAGGGCAGCGTTATTTGTAAGCCATCCCTGTTGTCCACCACCGAAGCCACACACGTTACTTGAAGGCCCGGAGATCATTACGGTAGTACCATCATCATCAATGTTACTACAAGCCAGGTTGCCTGACGAGTTAAATTTAGGAACATTGTTATTGGTGGAACAGGCGGCTGTAACACCGCCGGCACCGGTACCTGAGGCACCTACCCATAATTTTCCGTTGTTATCAACAGTTAGAACACTAAGGTTACTTCCGCCGCCAGTTACACCCTGAAATCTTACGCCACCGGTGGTGTGAAATTGTTCAGAGGGGCTGTTTGTGCCGATCCCAACTCTTCCCTGGTCGTTGTAATTGATCAGATCGACATAAGACCATCCTGACATGTATCCTAAATGCGCTGAGGTATTATCATTGGAATAATAGTAGGTACGGTTCGGACTTGATAAGGAAAAACGCGTAAGACTATTCGATGTGGAATTGAGATTGATCTCAGGTACGGTGCCTATCGAGTTGTTGTCGATCACTTGTAACACACATCCCGGAGCCGTACTGCCGATCCCAAGATAGCCATTCGTTGCAAGCCTCATGTTTTCGACGGCATTTGTTTTAAATATTAAATCGTAGTTGTTGTCAGTACCAAGGTATTCGAGAGCGGTGACGTTGTTGTTGTTTAGGCCACCATTACCCAGGAAATTGCCTCCCCATTGTTGCCATTGTTGGGCATTCATGATTCCGGTTAAAGCTAAAAAGCTTCCTAAGATTAATTGTTTTTTACTCATGCAGTTCAGTTTTGAACTGATGAATTTCCCGAAATTATCCCAATAGCCATCGGGACGGGACAAGCTGTGAATCGTTGATTTCATCATTCGTGTTGTTAGATTTTCTGGAATTATTTCCAAAGCGAAGTAACAACGACAAATTTTTTTATTTTGTTATAACATGCCAGAAGGTAGTTTTGTTTTGTGGGAAAGAGAATTTAGTTTCCCGGCGCGAAAATAAAAGTAATTCTAAATGCTTTTTAACTTTTCGAGGAATTCCTGTTTGTTGCCGCCGTTGAGGATGTAGTTACAAACGTAATCAGTCTCGGCAAGCGTGAACACGACGAGGTAATGGCCGCTGGTGGCGGTGGCCTGCGAACTGGTGGCTTTGGTTTCTTCATGCCACGCCTTGCC
>JAZKFC010000004.1:337999-347949 GCA_040386615.1 Bacteroidota bacterium | reverse complement strand
CTGTTTGTTTCGTTTCAGCAATTCGGGTTTTGAGGCATCGCTCATCTGCACAAAAAGTCCGTCATCGCTGATAATGCGGACGACCTTATTAAGGTTAATGATGTGTGAAGGATGGCAGCGGTAAAAAATATCAGGATCAAGGAAGACTTCAAATTCCTTAAGGCACTTCGAGGCGACATGCTTAACGCCATCTGTTAAATAAAAGATTGTGTAACTGCGATCGGCTTCAAGTCGGATAATTTCCTGCTGCTTAATAAAAATGATGCCGTTCTTTACCGAGAGCTCAATAATCTGTCCGTGATGAGGTTTTGTTTCAGCCGGTTTTTTTCCCAGCGATTCGAGGACACTTTCAACACAGGTTTTTAATTCCTCAATGTGGATGGGTTTTAATAAATAGTCAAATGCTTTTTTCTTAATCGCTTTAATGGCGTGCTCCTGGTAGGCAGTGGTGAAAACCAATTTAAAATCTTTGAACCTGGTTGTTTCCAGCAATTGAAAACCGTTTATCCTGGGCATGTTGATGTCAAGGAACACAACATCGGGTTTGTAATCTTCTATCAGTTCTATTCCTTTTTCGGGCTCGGTGGCTATTGCCACGACTTTCATACCCTGCGTGTGTTTTTCTATCAGCACTTTTAAAGTGTTGATTCCGATGAGTTCGTCGTCGATAATTACAGCTCTTAACATCTTATTGTTTTCTTTGAATTGGCATAGTAATGGTGGCCCGCATGCCGGCGCTCGAACCATCAGGATTGACCTTGTCTGTTATTTCAACACCATATTTCCTGTTGTCTATTTTACTCATGATCAGGAGCCGCTGTTCAACAAAGTTAACGCCTAAAGACTTTGTTTTAAAAGGTGTTTCCTTTAAACCCGAGTTTTTACGTCCAATTCCATTGTCGTCAACTGTACATGATAAGATATCGGTGTTGATGATCTCAAATGTGATTGTTAGTTCTTTATACCCGATCTTGGGAAGCAATCCGTGATGAATGGCGTTTTCAACAAAGGGCTGCACTAAAAAGTAGGGAATAAAGAGCGAGCCCGTGTTAATACTTTTATCGATAATGATCTCATGGTCAAAAGCATTATTAAAGCGCAAAGACTCAATTTCGAGGTATTTTTCGATAATAATTATTTCCTGTTTAAGGGAGATGTTCTCGCTGGTATTGCTTTCCAATTGCATGCGGATCAGTTGCGCGAAAGTGGACAAATACAACTGGGCTTTTTCGTTATCGTTAACGATAATAAATTGCTGAATGCTGTTCAACGAATTAAAAATAAAATGCGGATCCATCTGAGCCTTGAGTACCCTGTTTTCCTGTTCGTACCAGTTTTTCTCGAGGTGGATCTTTTCTTTTTCTTTTTCCACCAGGTTTTTTACTCTCAGCCGAATGAACCAAATAATCAGAAGAACGCACAGGATGACTCCTAAGAAGGGAGGAATCCATTTAAGAATTTCCGTCTTTTCATTGGGATCGCGTGCCAGATATAACGCGTTGATCTCATCCCTGCTTAAAGCCCTGTCGTAAATGGCTACATCGTCGAGAAATCCCTTAAAGTAGGAGTCGGTATCGTTGCGATTAAAAAGTGCACCGAAGGTCACGGTATTTTCAAGCCTGGTATTGATCCTGCAGTTTTTATAAAAACGGTGTGTTTCATGTGTCAATAACATCCCATCCTGATAAACCTGCACATATTTCACATAATGTTTGTCGAATTGAAAAACGTAATGGTGCCACTTACCGTCGTCAACAGGCTCCTGACCTTCAAAAGTAACCCCCGCGTCCGACACTTCAATGGTAGCGCCAATATAAGTATCTCCGTAATCCTTATAAAAGGAACCTCCGAATGCGCAGCCAAAACGTCCGCCGGCGTTGGGAAATTGGTCATTATTACCCCACACCACCAGCGCTTTGCCTGTTCCATTTTTAAAAGCCAGGGCCCAAAAAGATACCGCGCGTGGGTGGCTGCCCAAAATACCTGCGTATTGCGTGGTTATATAGTTAGTGAGTCCGTTAAAAGAATAAGCACTGCTATCGTTACCAAAACGGTCGTTTGTCATTATTGCACCGTGGGGAGTACCATGGCGTTGGTTACCGCTTACATCATGTGCGTTTCCGGAAAAAGGCCAGAAAGCCTGCAGACCTTTTTGTGGAATATCAGAAGGAACCTGTGCGTTTGACAAGGTTGTCAAAAAAAGCAATCCGGTAAATAGTAACTTTTTTTTCATACAAATGAAATGTATCTGCTGTCAATAAATGAAAAAAGACCAGGTTAAGATGCGTTCATTTGACAGGTCATTAAATTCGCCAAATTAAGTGTTTTTATCCTACTTAATCTGCCAAACCGGTGTTTTGGTTTGCAGGAAGGGGTTTTTGGTTTGCAGCGAAAAACATATGCGGGCTTTTTAAACGCAGGTTGGGGACCAATTTTGGCGCAAATTTGTTTTTCCGCTATCGGTTTAAATGTTCAAAGTCAACATCTACTATTTCGATGATCTTGTTTTTTGTAAACCTGATGTGTTTGATCTGCGTTTGCCTCAAAATCAAACTAGCCGCGAGCATTGAACCGCTTATGATCAGCGCTTTGTCGCTCAGTAAAGGTGAAACATGGTTCATGGAATTATTAAACAGGTTAAGGGCCGGATAACCAAGGCCTCCTATGAGGAATATTTTTTGAAAAAGCTTAACGTGGTAATTGTTTTTATTGACGCGAATGCTCCTGATTTCTGCGAGAAGGATGCTGTCGGTGTTGAGTATGAGAATGCTGTCGTGCATGGCGATAATCTTACCGGTATTAAAGGAATGACTGCCTTTGAGTTTATATTGCAACACATCTCCCGGAAAAAACTCATACTTTTTTAAGGAGCCAAAGCGGGTATATAAAATTTTGAGTTTTGGCTGTGCCAGGCCGCTGTTAAAAGCGAAGATCAAAAACAATAGGCCTATGCTCAAAACCCGCATCAAACAAAGATAATTATTTGGTAACGCCTTTCTAATAAAATGCGGACTAATACCCGAAAAATTCACAAAATTTTAATTAAATTTGATGTTCTTTTTAAATTTTGAAACAGGTATTTGCACTTAAAGAAATTAAAATAGACAATTGAGACAAGTACTTAACTTTAAAAAGCATTAGATATTTTTATATGACAAAAATTAAATTTGGTACCGACGGCTGGAGAGCGATCATTGCTCATGATTTTACTGTTGACAATGTAGCACGCGTAACTGAGGCTACATCAAAATGGCTTTTAAAACAACATCAAAGCCCCGTGGTGGTGCTCGGGCATGATTGCCGTTTTGCCGGACAATTGTTCGCGGAAACAACGGCTAAGGTTTTTATCGCCAATGGCATCAGGGTGTTATTGGCCGAAGATTTCATTAGCACGCCGATGATCTCTTTGGGTTGTGTGAAGTATAAAACCCACCTGGGTATTATTATCACCGCGAGCCACAATCCGCCTTCTTACAACGGTTATAAGATCAAAGGGGCCTATGGTGGCCCGCTTGGTCCCGAATTTGTGCAGGAAATTGAGGATGTGATCCCCGAAAAAGCCGCCACCAACTGGCAGGACGTGAGCCTCGATGGCGCGATGACCAAAGGCATGCTCGAGATCGTACCCCTGGAGGACCTCTATATTCAACATGTGGAGGAGAATTTTGACCTGGAAGCCATTAAAAAATCGAACCTGGTGCTGGCTTACGACGCCATGTTTGGCGCCGGGCAAAAAGTAATGAAAAGGCTCTTCCCCGACATTTACAAACTGCATTGCGAAAACAACCCGGGGTTTAACGGGCAGGCGCCTGAGCCCATTCATAAAAACCTGCAGGAGTTCAGCAACTTTATAAAAACAAAAGGCAACATCTCCTGCGGCCTGGCTACCGACGGCGACGCCGATCGCATTGGGCTTTACGACGATAAAGGAAATTTTGTGGATTCTCACCATATTATTTTATTACTCATTCATTACCTGGTGAAGTATAAAAAGCAAACCGGTAAGGTGGCCGTAGCATTCAGCACCACCGTTAAAATAAAGAACATGTGCGACCATTATGGTTTGCCGCTCGACGTGGTGAAAATAGGATTTAAATACATCTGCAGTATTATGGTGGCTGAGGATGTGCTGGTTGGTGGTGAGGAAAGTGGCGGTATCGCCATCAAGGGCCACATCCCTGAGCGCGATGGCATCTGGATGGGCATTACCATCTGGGAATTTATGGCCAAAACCGGCAAGTCACTTAACCAGTTAATAGAAGAGGTGTACGCCATTACAGGCACATTTTGTTTTGAACGCAACGACCTGCACATTGACGAAACGATCAAAAACAAGGTGCTGCAGAGCTGCAAGAGCAATGCTTATAAGGCATTTGGCAAATACAAGGTGCAGCGTGTTGACGACCTGGACGGTTATAAATTCTTCTTTGATGAAAACACCTGGATGATGATCCGCGCCAGTGGCACTGAGCCTGTGTTAAGGGTGTATGCCGAAGCGGCTGATCAAAAAACTGCTTTGGACATTATAGCCGAAACTAAAAAGGTTTTGCTGGGTTAATATTGTCATAATTCAAAGTCAGTGTTTTTCTCTGAAAATCAAAACTGCTTTGTCACGGCTGGTATATGGCTGGCGCAAAACCTCTTGGTCAATAAAATATCTCGGTACTGAGCGTGTCCTTGTCGGTGATAGGAATCAACACCGTATAGTTTTTAGTGGTCACATAACTAATGGTGTAAGGTAAAACAAACATGCCATTATTTTTATCAAAATCTTTTTTTGTGTATTTCAAAACATAATCGGTTTGCGCACTGCCATGCGGGGTGTAACCATTGCCAAGCCGCATGGCTGCCCCCTGGTTTGAGGTGTATGTCATGGTGACCCGGCAGGTAAAATCGTGCGCCACATCCAGGGCACCAAAATCATAAGTGCCCCCGTAAGGTATATTGGGCTCAAAACCAAAATTAACATTGGAGCCGGGGCGAACAATATGTATATAATAATGACTTGACTTTGCGGCTTTGATGGTTCTTTCGAAAGTACCATCTTCGTTGCTGGCAAAGCTTGTTATTGAGATCATATTTTGTTTCGTGGTATAAGTCTTTTGCGCGTTTACATTTATAGTGGCAGGAAGAGGTTCGTGGTTAAACCAATCTATAATGGAACCTTTTAAGGTGATTGTCTCAAACCATTTTTTCTGGTTGCAGTTGCACAGCAAGACCAGGGCCATTAAAACAAGCGCAGGCGCCATTTTTTTCATAAGACCAATTTATGTTTTTTTCTTGTGTTCCCGCACGCAGCCGAAACTTTATTCCCAGATCCGGATATTATCCAACTGCCACCTTTGACCTGCACCATTATTGCCGGTGTATTTAAAAGCGATCCGTACATTTTGTTTTTTGTAGGAAGAAAGGTGAATGTCCCCTGAAGGTGTATGATTACCGGTGAGCCCATAAGTTGGATAGAGTACGGTCCAGGTGGCGGTGGCAGGTGCACCGGATGTATAGTTGGTGGAGATCAGTGTTTGAAGCGGCGGTCCGGTAAAAATACTGGCACTGGTAAAACTGAAATTGGGCGCGGTTGACGTTGTGAGATCAATCGGGGGACTGATCAGCCAGGTTTCGCAGGCAGGCTGGTTGCCGGAACTCAGGTAATTGTTACACTCGGTAACCCTGGTAACAATCGCTGTATTGGTGAGTGTTTTTATGGACCAGTTAACAGTAGCCGCCACGTTAATGCAACTCCAGTTGTCGGCTGATACATCGCCATCCTCAAAATCCTTAAATAAAAACGTAGAGGACGGTATGGCAGTTGGGGTAACAATTGTGCAATTCGGACCACTCATGTTAACATCGGCCGAACTTCTCAATATTAACTGTACGCTGTTGTTATAACGACTCGCGATCGCTATCACGCTTCCATTGCCTTCGGGTGTGGTCTGATTTGCGAAGTAGCAATATCCACTCGTTCTTATTATTACCTGGTTGTTCTCGCAGTCCTGCACCGTGTATTGTACAGCGGCCCTGGTAAACACATTAGCATAGGGGAGCCTGCGGTGCGCTTTCATAAACTCTACATTGTTTAGTTTTATTAAGCGCGATTGCATATTACTTCCTGATGAATTTGAGATCAGCTGGGGGATGCTTATTAGTTCGGGTTGAGGCTGAAGGCCGCTGGCCAATTTCACAATGCTTTTCCAGATATCAACAGAATCCAGCTGGATCAAATCCGAATAACTGTTCAGAATAATGCCGTTAAGGTTGATCCTGATGCTGTCGCCAATAAACAATCCACCGGGCGCCACAAGTTTTATGTGCAGACCACCGGTTAGATCTTTTACATAAATGTCCTTGTACAGGTTGCCGCTCACTTCGTCGGCTGTTACAACGCAGTATAGATTAGTGTCTCCTCTGAATCTGTAAACACTGTTTGAATGGTACCTGCTTTGAATGCCGGCGATAGTGATCCTTGTTCCGTCATTGATCGCCTTTACCGGCGGCAGGTCGAATTCTTTTTTGCAGGCGTTAAACAGCAGTGTCGCCGGTATAAACAGGACGAACAAAGTGAAATATTTTTTCAGTTCCATAACGATTAATATCAGAAGTTCATGTTGAGCGTAAACATATAATTGGTGCCGGTGGCGTATACGTACTTATTTGGGAATTTATCGATGTTGCCAGCGTCCCAACGCAACTGTTCACGCCCGTTGAGCAGGTTGTTTTTATTATTCAGCAAATTATTAGCGCTCAAATTAAAATTGAGCGTGTGATTTTTAGACACCCGGAGTGTTGTACCTGCTGTGGCGTTGACGATGTACCAGGCTGGTATTTTTTGCTGCGCAATTATTTTGCTGTATTGTTCGCTTTCATTTTCAAAGAATCCTGAAAGCGCTTCTTCGGTGCGCCTGTCGGGATTTGGCTCTATAAAGATCCTATCGAAATAATTAAAAGAAAAGCCAGCGAACCACTTTCTGCCTGCACTGTATTTGTATCCAACTCCTGCCACCAATTGCGGTGCCCCACTGGTTCTGTAATTTTTCAGGTAAGCGGTTCTGTTCGCGAAAAGCGCAGCGCTATTATTGTCCTGCCAGGCCTCGAGAGTGGGTCGGTTTTTGTAAATAAACTGTGCGTACCCCACCGCGGCCTGCAAAGTGTGGCTGGTAAAAACATTTTTTTCGATACCCAATTCCAATCCCGTGTTAAGCCGGTTGATGTTTTTCATTAAGAGGTTGATGTTTGTATTGTAAACATCACTGTAGTAAGTGCGTTTCCATATTTGGTCAGTGATGACTGTATGGTAGCCGCTGAGTCGCAACTTAAACGTTGGAAATTTTATAAAATAATTGAGATCTGCGGAGATGATCTTTTCATTTTTTAATCCGCTTAAAAGTTCATTTCTTGTTGCCGGAGAGATAAATATATTGCCGGTTTCAGGGGCCCGCGTAAAAGCACCGGCATTGGCAGTTAAAAAGTGCCTGCCAGATAATTTATAGGTGGCCCCGGTTTTCAGGCCCCGGTTAACAAAGCCCGCGTTTTCGCTTGGGCCCTTGCTGTTTTCAGGAAATTTTCCATTGGCCATGTGGCCTTCGCGCCAGGTTTTTATTTGTGAAATTTCAAATGCGCCATAAACATCCAAATGACTGAAACTGTATTCTAACTGGCACCAGGTTTCCGCTTGCCTGATTATGATACTGTAATCATAACCAAACCGGTCGCCGGCATATATTTTTTTATCGGGCTGCTCAATGTTATTTTGTTTTATGAAAGGATCAGCGCCGGCGTTTTGAGCGAACATGTCGTAGTCGAGCCAATAAGAACCTCCCAACAGGTCGTTGACTTCTTTGTATTTCCTGTTGTTGTAACTGCAGGCATTAATCCCTGCACTCAGAAATAAATGGCCGTATCGCCGGTTATACACAACATTGAAACCATAATGGACTGTGTTTTCAACGCGGTCTTCTAAGATATATCTTGAGCAGGTTTGGCTGGTGTTGACGCCCTGGCCAATCTGTGAGGGCAAGGTAAAAAGGTTGGCCTGGTTCACCGCGATCATGCGGTCCCAGTTGATCTGTCGCCGGTCACTTTCATTGATCCATTGGTCTGCAACGTTATCGCCCGCGGCGCTGTCTCCCTTGTTATACAAGAAGGAGGGAAGGTAGCTGTAATAGTCAGGGCGCGGATCAGAGCTATTATACCAATTGAGCCCGCTTAATTTTGTTTTACCGGCCAACCCAAAAACAGTTGTGGTTATTTTGCCTGCGGTGCGCATTTTGTAGACGTGTGATAACATCACCATGGGCTTAATGGCGGAGCCGACAGTTGAGTTGCGGGCTTTTCCATTTTGATAACCCCACAGGCTGTTGTAATAATTTGTTTTTGAGAGACCGTAAACTTCAAGCGGTTCAGGTGCTGACCTGCCCTGCTCAGTTGGCGCAACAAAAGCAGTGAGGCTGATCGCCTGCGCTTCACCAATTTGTTTTTCCAGTGAAAGATAAAAAGCGGCGGCTTTATATGAGGTTCCCGGTCTGTATCCCTCATTGGCGCCGCTGCAGGAGACTGAAACCGCTACTGCCCATCCGTTTGGCAGCACGCCGGTGCACCTGGTTAACATCAGCCGGTGACGAAATAGGCGGTTACTATTTGAATAAGAGAAACGTGTTCCTTTTTTGAACGTGGAAGCTTTGGAATCAATGTTGATATAACCCCCTTGTTCGGAGAAAGCCAGCCGGCTCTCGGTGGTACCGAAATTGCTTTCTGTGTTGCGGGTCATATCGTTTAAACCCGCTATACTGCTCCAGGAAGCAAAACCTGTTTCGGGACTGGCCAGCTTTACACCATTGATCAAAAGCATTTGATCACCTGATGCATACCCCCGGGCTTTGTAACCGGCCGCGCCAAACTGAAAAGCCGAAAACTGTGTAAACACGTCGCGGCTGGATTGCAACAGTGATGAGGCGTCCTGTTCATCGGGACCTGTTTCGGTGTTTAAAAGTGGCGTTGAAAACTCAGTGCTGTTAAAATTTCCTGCGAGTGAATCATAGTTAAACAGAGAACTATCCCGGCTTTCAGATTGGGCACACAGGTCTTTCGTGAAAAGAAAGAGCAAGAGACAAATAATATTTTTGATTGGCTTCACCCGGGTAACGGCACAAAATTATCTCAAAATTACTCCGCTGAAAAAGGAAAGCTTACGCAGTTTTACGGAGTAAGTTTATGAAAGGCTTGTAGACCTTGTCTGTAAAAGCAATTAATATATTTGTTTTTTATGGACTAAGAATTTTCATCAGTTTGTAACCAGGTTAAGGATGAATATCTTAAGCGCTGGTTCACGATTTGAAAACTACATCCAAAAAAATCTTGATATCACAATTTGTGATATCAAGATTTAGAAAACCACAATGTCGAAACATGAATTAATAGCGAGGTTGCCAGATGAAACTGTGATGAATAAGATCTACTTCATCAGGGGTCATAAAGTGATGATTGACTCTGATCTTGCGGAACTATATAAAGTTGAAACAAGGATTTTGAATCAGGCGGTAAGCAGAAATGAGTACAGGTTTCCGGAAGATTTTATGTTTCAGACGCGTCCGGATTTTCCCTCACCGCTTGTCGGTGTATATGCCACAAACTAACCTATAACTATGTTAATGAATGTCCTGGCCAATCAAACAAGCCTTACGAGCCCAACATGTCTTTTTTCTTCCTCAGGTCAGGCAGAAAACCGGTGATGACACCTAATAAGGGCAACCAGGCCGCTACTTCAAAAACATAGCTGATGCTGGTGACATCAGCCAGGTGTCCTAATAAAGCGGAGCCCACCCCCGCGATGCCAAAAGCAAAACCAAAGAAAAGTCCCGATACCATGCCCACTTTACCAGGCAGCAATTCTTGCGCGTACACCAAAATGGCCGAAAATGCAAGCGGCCAGGAGTTTTTAAACAAGTAAACGG
>JAZKFC010000004.1:293487-337989 GCA_040386615.1 Bacteroidota bacterium | reverse complement strand
CAAAATGGCCGAAAATGCCGAGGCCATTATCAAACCAATGATCACCGACAACACGCCGGTCCAGAATAAATTCGCGTGCGGTAACAATAACGTAAAAGGGGCGATCCCTAAGATCGATACCCAGATGATGATCTTCCTGCCAAAACGGTCGCCCAGTGGGCCGCCAATAAAGGTGCCGCAGGCTACCGACACCAGGAACAAAAAAAGATGGAATTGCGATTGCTGCACCGACAAATGGAATTTATCGATGAGGTAAAATGTAAAATAACTCACTATGCTGGTGAGATAAAAATATTTCGAGAAAATGAGGATCAATAAAATAACAATGGACCAGATCACTTTATTTTTTGAAAGTGTGGGTTTTTGCTCATGTGTGAATTTTCCTTTTGCCCTCAAAAACAAATGACTTTTGTACCAGTTGCCGATATTCATCAACACAACAATGCCAAGCAGCGCCGCGAGTACAAACCATAAAATATGTGCCTGTCCCCAGGGGATCACAACCAAGGCCACCAGCAAAGGCCCAACGGCGCTGCCTGTGTTACCGCCCAACTGGAAGATGGATTGCGCCAGACCGCGTTTACCGCCCGAAGCATAATAAGACACCTTGGAAGCTTCGGGATGAAAAATAGAAGAGCCGATGCCTACAAAACCAACCGCCAGCAAAAGAGAAGCAAAGCCAATTGAGCAAGCCAGTAAAATAATACCGGTGAGCGTAAAACACATGCCAATGGCGAAAGAATAGGGGCGGGGATTACGGTCGGTATAATGTCCTACAAAGGGTTGTAAAATAGATGCAGTGAGCTGAAAGGTAAAAGTGATCCAGCCTATCTGTGAAAAACTGAGTTCGTATTTTTCTTTCACCAGGGGATAAACGGCGGGTATCACCGATTGCAGCAGGTCGTTAAGGAAATGAGAAAAACTGATGGCGAAAAGGATGGGATAAACAGTTTGCAGCGCCAGGGCTTTTACTTCGGTTGTGGTACCTTGATTCTCCAATGTTTGTTTGATCATTGAGGGCGCTGCGGTTTTGTTGTTAGGACAAAGATAAATAAAATAGAGCAGCGATTGTAAAAATAGGCGCTGTGTATCTCATGGCCTTAAAATGTGAATGAGAGCGGCAAATGCTTTCCAAAACCGTTGAAACTGTTTTAGGTTGGTACCGCACCTATTATAGCCTGGGATCTAAACACCTGAGCTATAATATGTGATTCTGTGAAAAGCTGAGCCGGTATTTTCTTTACCCATTTGAGCGCACAACACTTCCATCAATCGCCATTGCAGCTGGCACCAATTTTGACTGTGTTATAAGAACCGATGCGCAACCTTAAAAAAACAAAATATTTAACGCTCATTTGCACTTTGCTCTTAATAAACGTGCCCCTGCTGTTTCGCGCGCAGATTCATGCATACGGCTCGGCGGGGCATTTCAGGGAGATCGGCAGCAATGGCAGCAACATGAGCACGGCGGCATTGGGCATACTCGTCAATCCCGATCATTTACTCACCGTTGGATTGGAGACCCATGTCAATAAATTCTGGGACTATGAATTCAGTTCGATGGGCCTGGGGGCAAGATCGGTGGCAGAGTTGGGCCTCATCAGGTCAAACAGGCATCGCGTGGTTTTGATAGCCAAAGCCGGCGCAGTTTACATGTTTCCTGAGAACCCGGGTACGGCTTTAAATTTTACTTTTATGGGTGGCCCGGCGTACGAATACATGGTCAATTGCCGTAACAGGTTGCGCATAGAAGCCATGTACACACATTTTTCAAATGGCAAGACCAAAGGCGACGCTACCAACCCTACCTGGGACGGGGCGGGAATTAATATCGCCTGGTTGTTTCGTTAGGCGCGCGACAGGTATGCAAACGCTTTGCGCAGCTGCCCCGAAAATGATATATTTGTGCCTTAATTTTAAAGTTTAAACATTGTTCAAGTTCGCAGGCGCCGTAGTCGGCTTTTTTATTTTCGGCAGAAATTTTTTCGGGGCTTTTATAGGCTTTATTGTAGGTTCCCTTATTGACAGTTTTACCAGTATCAACGCGCAGATCAAAGCAAAAGGTGGCAGCGCCAGCGACGTTTTTACCTATTACCAGCAACAATCTTCGCGCACGCACGAAGACTTCGCTACCATGCTCATTGCATTGTCGGCAGCCGTGATGCGCGCCGATGGTAAAATGCTGAAGGCCGAGTTGGAATTCATCAAAACCTTTTTCTCGCGCCAGTTCGGTCCCGAATTTTCGGGCTCACATTTACAAACACTTAAACATTTTTTAGATGCGGGTGAAATTCCATTGGACCAGATCTGCAACGACATCAACCTGCGCACACAACTGGAAGTAAGGATACAGTTGCTTCACTATTTGTTTGGCATTGCCAACGCCGACGGGCATGTGGCAGATACCGAATTACGCGTGTTGCAAGGCATCGCCAACAGGCTGCATATCCCGTCGACCGATTTCGAAAGTATTAAAAGCATGTTTTACAGGGATGTGAATTCTGATTATCATATCCTTGGTATTGAAAGTAACGCTACAGAAGAAGAGATCAAAAAAGCTTACCGGCAAATGGCCATCCGTTACCATCCCGATAAGGTGATCCAGATGGGGGAGGAATATCAAAAAGGCGCCAAAGAGAAATTCCAGAAAGTGCAGGAGGCTTACGAAAATATTAAAAAAAACAGGGGTATTGCCTGAGGAGGCAGGTCAGTATTGGCCCCGCCGCGGAAGTTTGACCGCCTAGTTTCCTTGTAGTTGTAGGCAAAATGTTTTTCGCGGCTTCAATTCTTCTCCGGAATAAACGCATTTTTTAGTAAGGGAACAACACATCAAAAATACCCTTATCAGGATCAAAATAATGTGTCGATAATAATAAATATTTTATCTTTACCATTCAAAACAAAAAGAAATGAGACTACAATTTTATCTTTCATCAGCATTAGTGACAATAGCTTTATTATTCACCGGCTGTAGAAAATCGGGCCCGGCTGTACAGGCTCCGCCGCCATTACCTTACGGCGTAGTAAGTACCTCTCCGGTAAACGCCATCGCTGAAATTTCGGCCCGCTGCGGGGGCAATGTTTCCTTCGAAGGCTTAAGCGCGTTGACCGCGGTTGGGGTTTGCTGGGATGTTAATCCATCGCCAACCATCCTCAGGCCTCACACCAATGACGGTGCAGGAACCGGCTCTTTCGAAAGCGTTTTAACGGGGCTTGAACCAGACACAAAATATTATGTCAGGGCTTATGCCACCAACGCCTCGGGAACCAACTACGGTCAGGAAGTAAGTTTCAGGACCCTTCCAAAATGGGTCAATTTAATTCCCCAGTCGCAATTCGCTGATCAGATCCGTTGCATCGTTTCAACCGGCTCAGACCTTTTTATCGGTGGCAATGGCTTTAATGGCAACCTCAGGAAATCAACCGACAATGGAACCACCTTTACAACCCTGAACAATGGAATTACCGGAGTTATCAACGCCATGTTTGTACAGGGCTCCACCTTGTTTGCAGCTACCTCCAATGGTCTATTCAAATCAACCGACGGGGGCGTATCCTTTGCTTCGGCCGATAATGGCATTCCGGCTGGCAGCATGTCTTCTATAGGAGCGCTTGGATCGAGGCTTTTTGCGGGTACCGGCGGCGACGGTTTGTATTACTCGGTTGATAACGGAGATAACTGGATAGAAGTTACCGATACCGACATTTTGAATAATTATATATCAGAAATAGTTGTACTGGGCACAAATGTTTTCGTGGTTGCCGGCAACTTTACCCCTAAATTATTTCTATCTACCGATAGTGGTCTTACCTGGGACGAAGTGAGCCAGGATCTGCCGCTTAATAACAGCAATATTTCAGAGGTGTTTGTAAATGGAACAGCCCTTTACGCTTGTGTTTATGGAGTGGGAATTTATAAAACCACAGATAATGGTGATAACTGGACGATGGTAAGCAATGGACTTACGAATAATTTGATTTACAACTCTGTTCAAAAAGGAAGCGTGCTCATCGTTGGCACACAAGGCAGCGGTGCTTTTCTCTCAAGTGACGAGGGCGCTAACTGGAGTCCGATCAATGCCGGTTTGCCGGGTAACGCCAGTATCTCGGCGCTTGGCAAGAACAATACAAGTGTTTTTACCGCCGTCAATGGCGGCTTGTATAGAAGGAATATACAATAAGCTGAATAAAATTATAATTGAAAGGGCTGTCTCAAAAAAAGGCAGCCTTTTTTTATTTCCCTATTTTGCCTTGAGTATTTACCGGTGGTACAATATAAGTAGCGTTTCATACAGTCATCAAACCCGAATCGCGGATTTTCGGTTTTTACATTTTACCTTTGATCAATCTCCTCTACAAACGCTTTTCCTTTTGTTGTTTAATTACCGAACACCATCAATGCTTTAAACTTAAATCCTTGCCTTTTTCTTTTAGTTTTTATTTAATCTCCTTTACAACGCCTCTTGTTGTTTAATTCCCTGGCTCATTAATAAATTGTTTTAAGCAGGTATGTATTTCTTCAATCTCCTTTACAACATCCTTTGTTGTTTGTTTTACAGTCTGGTACCATAAAATTGTTTTAAGCGATTTACCCTGTTCTGAGTTATTTCGATTGAAAATTAATTAACCGAAGAAGCAGTGCCACTGTCAACGGGACGCTTCATCACAAGAAAAACAAGAAACATGAAAAAACATCTACTCCTTGGATCAGCAATGCTCGCAGCTATCAGCGCCTATCCACAATCCACTCCCGAAAAACGACAACATGCACCCGTTGAAAATATTTCAGCGTTCATGTCCAAACGGCTTGCTTCGTTAAGCAGGATCGATCACAGTGAAGCTCAAATGCCGGTTTCATCGGAGGTGATCCCCCAGGTGAGCGCACCTGAAGCGAATTTACGCACCAATAACGTGGGTCCTGTGAACTGGCATAAATTCACAGGGTCAATGAACATGTACGGTGTGCTTTTGTCAGAATCAAAACCCCTTCAATACGATGATGAATTAAACGCTGTTACCTTTGTTCACAGGAAGTCAAATACCTATGTACCCTCTCCTTTACCAAGTTCGGCGGGAGCCAATTCGGGTGTGCTGGTGGCCATGGTTTCGCAGAACTGGGGAGCACACTGGGACAGCACCATGATCTACAATGATAACAACAATTGGGCAAGATACCCGCAGGGAGGGATCTTAAAAGGAGGCTTACCTGCTTCGCCCTTCAATACAGATATCGCCAACGCGTTTATCGTTGCAACGGCGCCGATTACACCCGCGGCGGGAGACTGGACGGGGAATGTGTTTGTTTCAAAAAGCCTGGGTGCAGGAACCTACAATAATATCCAGTCTCAATCCTCACAAACCTTTGTAGCCAATAGCCCACCCTATACCGCCTGGAATGGTATGTCGGCAAAAATGCAGTTCGTGCGACAGGATTTTCAATCCACAGACGACGGAAAAGTAAGAGCCCTGGGGTCGATTACAGATGCTGGTCCCACCTCTTCATTTCGGGGAGCGAGAATGGTAACCGGTTCATTTGTTTCAGGTAGCATCGCCTGGGTCACTGATTCTATCATCCCGCCGGTGAGGCCAAATATTTCCGGCGGCGGCAGGATGCTGGCCTACCCAACGGGAATGGCGTGGAGTGAGGACGGTCAAACCGGTTATGTTTGGTTTATCGGCGCACACACAGGAGTGGTTGGCGATACCACGGGCGCTAACATCGGCTACCAGCCTATTATTGCAAGGAGCATTGACGCCGGCACCAGCTGGACATGGCAGTCTATCGATTTTAATCATCCTTCATTTAAAGCGCCGGTATTGGATCATATCGAATCAACCGCTGCAAATCCTAATTTAACCGTACCCTATTTTAATTTTTGGGAAGGAATAAGTGGGGTCGTTGATTCACTGAGAAATCTGCACCTGGTTTCAATGGTCGTTCGTTCACCGGCTGCAAACGATCCCGATTCGGTGAACTATTACCAGAAGTACATTAACTACGATGGTGAAACTTATTTTTATCCGCACGAGCCCGGCGCAAGGCCGTATCTGTATGACTTTCATGGCGGTAGTCCGAACACGCCAGCATATAGTGTTACACTCATAGATTCTTTAGGCACCGAAGGCCCATCGGATGAAACCACAGGTGATGGCTATGCTGCGAACCCATGGATGCCAACCGTTGCAGAAGATAACCTGAAGATCCCTATCGATTGCCGCATACAGGCCAGCCGCACGGCGAACGGGCGATATATTATTTACAGCTGGGCAGAAACTGATACTGTTTATACTACCAATAATATTGGTTATATGAAATGGAACGTTTTTCCCAATGTTAAAGCAAGAATGTGTGACATAAAAACGCATTTACTTTCACCAACCGAGATCAACGTAAGCAAGTTGATTGACGCCAGCGGCGGGAGAAAAATGGCAAATAAATCCTACAACCATTATATTTCTCAAAAATGCGCCGTTGATGTTCAGCTAAGTTCTTATTCAAATGTTGTGATTAAAGTGCCACACACCATTTCGTTCAATACTTCCTTAGACCCTGTGATGCCCGCCACACACTGGTATGCTTCAGTTCCTTTGGAATTTCAAAATTATCTGATTTTTGACAGCCTTGCCGTTCAATCACATCAACTGAACTCCGTGTCAAACAGTTTTATTTATCCAAACCCTGCTACAAACAACGCGTTGCTCGCCATTGAACTGAACAGGGCTACAACTATTAAAATATCAATTGTTAATGTCCTGGGTCAGGTTGTAAAAAACCTCGATGCAAAATCGCCAACGGGCGCCAATACCATCGGCATTGATCTGAACGGCTTGTCGAAAGGCATATACCTGGTGAACATTGATGCGAACGGGGCAAGCGCCACCAAAAAATTAATCGTAGAATAAATTTTGTTTTTTTCTAAGAGACTGTCGGTACCGGCAGTCTCTTTTTAATACCGATCAATGAAACAATGAAAGTGATTGTAAGTAAAACGGAACTTTATTAAACTATTTTCCAAACACCTTCGAAACGTTTTCGGCGTAATTGCCGCCGAGCGGGATCTCAACATTTTCGACAAGGATGTTTTTTGAGCGTAAAGCCTGGATCCGGTTAGCAGCTACAATGAATGAGCGGTGTACCCTGATGAACTGATCATTCGGTAATTTTTCAAGAATGCCTTTCATGGTCATGCGCGCCACCAGTGTTTTTTTGTCTTTGATGTGGATCTTTAAATAATCATCAAGGGCTTCGATGTACAAAATCTCATCAATGGTGATCTTAATAAGGCTGAAATCTGCCCGGATAAAAAGATGTTGAGAATCATCATCCTTCGTGCCCTGCTTGCTCACGTTTAGAAAATCGTTGGCCCGTTTAAGCGCCTGGTTAAAACGGTCAAATGTAAAGGGTTTAACGAGGTAATCAACAGCCATCAGGTTAAATCCTTCAACTGCATAGTCGGTTCTTGAAGTTATGAAAATCACGAGGGTATCCTGTTTCAACTGCTTGTACAGGTCAATGCCATTCATAAAAGGCATATCAATATCCAGCAATAAAAGATCAACCGGAAATTTATTCAGGTGCTTTAACCCTTCTTTGGGATCCCTGAATGTTTTATCCAGCGCGATAAAATCAATATTGTTGCAGAAGTTCTCAATCACCTTCAGGGCGATTGGTTCATCGTCTATGGCAACTACTTTTATCATGTTTAGCGTGGAATCACTTTAATACCAACTACAAATATATTATAATCATATTTATATCCGGCTGCCAGATGTTTTTTTTGTTCATAGGTGTAGGTGCCATAAAGCCACAGGCCATTGGCTATGTCAACCGAGGTGGTAAAGGTAATCCTCTGCGGTGTGTAATCCACCGAGTTGCTCACGAATGAGCCGGTGTTTTCGCTGATGTTGGGACCTTCATTATAGAGGTAAGAAACAGACAGATGAATTTTATTGGTAAGGTAAATATTAACAGCTGGGGCCAGGGTTAATAATTTTTTTTTGAAATCCTTTTCGCTGTGCAGGTAAATTGTTCCACCTACCGAGAATTTATTGTGCGCGAAAGGATAAAGGTTTATTCCGGCTGACAGCTGTACTTGTTTGGTAGTGTCAAAGCTACCGAGGGTGGCGCCTATTGAATAGTCGGCCAGCCGGGTACGCCGGGTGAGGGTAATAGCGCCAACATAATTTTGGGCACGCGTGGCTTTAACCTGTTCAGCCACCGCGGTGGTGGTTACCGTTAAAACCTGTGGTGGCGGTGGTGGCATGCCCGGAGGTCCTATCGGGAAAACGAGGTAAGTGTTGGTTTTGACAGAACTCACAAAATTTCTTACGTCTGCATTGGCATTTACAACATGAAAGCCTGCGCTCAGTAAAAAGCCATTTTTAAGCGGCGAAGTTGCTTTTAAGTAATATTGAAACTGACGCACGCTGAACCTTTGTTCGTTCTGCGCGAAATAAGTAAAGCCATGAAAAAGAAAAAGTCTTTTCGTGATGGAATGGTTGATCCCAATGTGAGAGAACAAGGCGTTCTTGAACTGCCTCGAGCTGTCAGGAACTTTTATCCCGCTTTCGGCCACAACAAAATCAACAGGTCCGGGAGCCCTGGCAAATAATGAAGTACTAAGTGCGGGGCTGAATGATTTTGTGAGCCATTTTGCGTCTTCAAATCTTTCGCTGTACAGGTAAGAATAATACAGGTAGCTGTTGGCGAAGTCATCGCCCTGGTTAAATTCAAGCGCTTTTTTAAAGTGAACCACTGCCCTCCGGTACTTTCCAAGTTCAAACCAGGCAACACCGGCCCGCACCCTCAGGTAATAGTAATCAAAATCCATTTTAATGGCCCGCTCGCAATAATCTGAAAGTTGCTGCCATTGTTTATTTAAATAGAGGCTGTATGAAATTTTTTCGACAGAATGCGCGTCCATCGGTCCCTTAAGATCAGTTTCGGTAAGCGCATTGTTGGGAATGTCTTCGATAGTGGTCACAACAGTATCCTCACTTTCATGCGCAACAAGGGTATCTTCCTGCGCTCTATAAGTCAGAAAGCTCATCAACAATAATGTAAACGTTATGAAATATTTTTTGCCGTGATGCATCTGTTCTTTTCGTTTATTGTTATTTCAAGGATCTTATTGTCTGAGATCGAGATTGCAAATTCTGCATTTTTGCCTGAAATGTTTGAACTGGCTGTGGAAAGGATCTTAAACTGCATCCCCGCATCGCTGAGAAATTCGCTCATCGTTGAACGGTAGCAGGGTTTTAAAAATATATAAAAAGGCGCGAAAAAATCCTGGACGATCTTTATTAGTCCCTTGTGTGTTACTTCGATTGATAAGGGATCTGATATCTTTAAATTTTTAAAGGGACTCAACAATACTTTATACGCGCCAAGATAGAAGTAGTAAAGCAGTGATCCTGCATTTCCACTGAACCCCGTGAAATAAAATAAAGTATCATCAAATTTAAAGTAGGCGGTTGCGTCGGTTTCTTTACAAACAATGCTTGAGTTGTTGAGGGCATCGGTAAAAACTTCCCAGTTTTCCTCACGGGTGTGATCGCCTTCGGTGACTGAAAATTTATATTTGGCTCCGGGAATAAAATTAAAGGCTTTCTTTAGTAGCGGCTCGGGAACTGGCTTTACAACAATCTCTCCTTCTCCGGGCACGTCAAAAAAGTTAAAGCGGTAACCGTCGTGGATCTTTCTGCCGTAATAACTGATGGGGTAATTGATGGTGGGTGCGCCAACTTTGGAAGAAGCCTGTAATTGAAAATGGATGTGGGGCTCCGGTGATCGTCCAGAGTTGCCACAAAGCGCCAGCAGTTCTCCTTTTTTTATTGTGTCGCCTTCTTTCACTTTAAAACTGCCCTTTTTTAAATGACTGAGTTTGCTGAATAAATAATCCGAATGCCTGATCACAATGGTATTTCCCCAGTTTTGTGCCAGGTTTACATTTCCAATTTCATTGTCATCAATGCCGTCTTCGATAGTCACCACCTGGCCATCAGCGGGCGCCAGAACGGGGAGCCCATAACAATAAAAATCAGCAACAGTTTTGCCAGGCAGTTTAAATGTTTTTTTGTAATCATCCTGAACCACGAAATCCCAGGCGTAACGCCATTCATTTTTATGTGTCATTGTTCCTTCATGTCCCTGCGAAACGGTCCACTCCCCGAAAAACGGAAGGTGAGTGATGGTGTCGGTCTCTTTTTTGAACCGGGCCATGAACGTTTTGAAAGCGTAAAGATTTTTTTCGGGACTGTATAACTGGTACTGCACCAGGTAAAAGATCTTTTTAAAATTCAGGTGGTTAACAAATGATAATATAATGATCACAGCGATTGAAAAGGGCAAAGAATACAAAGGCAGGGCGAACATAAAAAGTACTTTATCAAGTGACCCTGCCATGAGCCCAATAACAGGGGTTGAAAAGATCACGAGCAGAAGAGAACGTGGGGACGCAATAAGAAAAAAGCCACCAAGTGCCAGCGCCGATAAAATATAACTCGAAGCCACCAGCTGAAAACCTGGTTCATTTAAGTCGTGGTGCGTGAAGTTAAAGAACTGGAGCCCGCAAAAAAATCCGGCGAGTGATAAAATAAAAGCGATCCGTGAGTGAATTAGCAAACCCAGAGTGATGAGCAGGCCGGCCAAAAGATTACTCTGGAAAAATACCGCCGCCATGGTCCTGAGATAAAGCTGCAGCGTTTTTGACCCGAAACAATTTTGCATTGCGGCGTTGATCCACTCAAATCCCTCGCAGTAAAATTTACCCGGGTCCACCGCGCTTCTCAGTTCCAGTAAGCCGTGACTAAATGATCTTGTGTTTAAAAGAACGATCCATACAGTTAAAATAAAAGGCAGACTCAGGAAAGGCAATTTAAACCTACCGTTGATCTCCGATAGCCCTACCGTGATCAGAAGACTTAGCATAGAACTGATCAAAACCAGGGTGAAAAAATTACCTGTGAGTTTAAAAAAGGCGCCAAGGGCCAGTCCGGTAAGCAAGGAGTTAAAAGTAAAAGTTCCGTTATTGGTGTACAGAGGATTTAAACCGAGTGCCGTGGCAAGCAGGAGCGAAAACAAAACAGCAATCAGTCCGCTGAAGCCTATGGCGGGATCGGAGAATGACGCCGCCAGCAAAAACAGGGCAAACGTTTTGTTATCGGAAAAAAATACCTGTCCGTATGATCCGGTAAAGGCCCCGGCAAAATTTATGAATTTGGTTTTCAGAAAAAAATCAGAGTTTAAAATTTTTGAGGTAGGTTGGTAATAGTTCTTCTCCTTTAATACTGTCTATGGTTTCTTTGTTTCGTATCAGGTGTGGTTTTTCATTTGTGTCTATTATTACAACGGCGGGACGCAGGGAGATGAACTGCATCCATTGAGTCATGTTATACGCGCCAACTGTATGTACTACCACATGATCATCTTTTTTCATTGGCGGGAAAGAAATATTTTCGCGGATCACGTCGATGTTCATACACAGTGGGCCATACATCACCGTGTCTTCGTTATATTGACCAGCTTCCTGTGCAGGGCTGATCCTGTGGTCGTACCAGAAAGAGGTAAATAAAATATTTACACCGAAATTCAGGATCATTGCGCGTCGCCCGTCAGTGAGCCTTTTATTCGAGATCACCGTCCCCAGTAAAAAACCGGTATCGTCAACCAGGGCCCGACCAGTCTCAAGGATCAAAAGTGGTAATTCATCTTCAGGAAATCCGGCGTCGAGTAGTGGGGGACAGATCGCTTCAGCGTACTGGTCAAAACCCGGTGAAGTATCTTCGCCTTGCAGGTAAGACCCCTTAAGTGTATTTTTTGAGGCGAAGCCCCCGCCCAGGTCCAGGTACTGCATAATTATGTTGTGGGTGCTCTTTATTTTTATCGCCAGGTCACTCAACTTGCCGGCCGCAATGCCGTATGCGCTGGGTGCCAGCATAAATGTCCCGATGTGACAGTGCAGACCAATCAGGTTCAGTTGTTTGTCCTGCACAATTTTGTTGATCGCTTCCCAGGCTTCTCCATTTTCGTAGTTAAAGCCAAACCGGTCCCACAATGGAAAAACACCCGTATCCATGTTCACCCTTATCGCTACTCGTGTACGGGCTGTTTTGTTTTTAGAAAGTTCTTTAACCAGGTATAACTCATCGAGATGATCAATATGAATAGTGGCATTGTTTTTAATCGCGAGCAAAAGGTCTGCGTCATTTTTATCGGGACCGTTAAAAATTATTTTGTCTCCGGGAACGCCGTTTTGAAGTGCTTTCTGAAATTCAAATCCCGAAACCACCTCGGCCCATGCGCCTTCCTGGTGAAAAACATTACATACAGCGTCTATATAATTTGTTTTGTACGACCAGGCAAATTGAACTTTTGGATACCGTGTTTTGAAAGCCCTGTTGGCGTCCCTGAAATTCTGGCGCATTGTTTTTTCTGAAATTACAAACAACGGTGAACCAAATTCCGCGATCAGATCACTCACAGAATTTTCATCAATATGGGTAACAGGTGTATTTTCGGTACGGCTGCCATATTTATTCATCAGGCCTACATTGAGCCTTTGAATTAATGGTCTTTCATAGAGTTTCTTTTTCATAACCAATTTTATAGTTCACCAACCGTTGATATTTTTTCAAATTCAGCAAGGTTCACGATCATGTCGTAAGAATACCTGATAAATAATTTACCCACGTCGTAACGCTCGTAGGGTTTAAGTTCTTCGCCAATCGCCATTCTTACCAGGGCCTCAGGGTGATTTTGGCCGCAGCCCACTGCTAAAAAAACCCAGGCCGGAAACCTGGGATTGATCTCAAGCAGGTAATAGTCTTCATTGTCGGTTCGGATGATCTCAAGTTCCATCGCGCCGCGCCATTTTGTTGAATGTACAAGATTGTTGGTGAGCTCCAGCAATTTTTCGTCACTGATAGAAATACCGGACCAGGCTTTTCCCTTGTCGGTGATATACTGCTTGCGCATGGGCACTGCGCCTATGGTGTTGCCTTTTCCATCGCCCAGTACGGTAACATTCACTTCCTGCCCCTGTATAAATTCCTGTACAATAATGGGTAAACCCCATTTGGAGGAAATTTTGTTGAACGCGTCCACCGCTTGCCCAAAGGAGTGTACCACCAGGGCGTCGTAGAATTTTCCTTTAATAACCATGGGATAACTGAGGTCGTTGTCAGAATTTAATTCTGCGGGATGATTGATGGTTTTGCTTTTCGGGATCAGGACATTATTTTTTTTACCGAATGCTTCAAGATTGGCTTTGCTCCTGGCTTCAAACTGCTCTGCTGTTGGCAGAAACATACAGATGTTCATGCTGTTCTTTAATACTTCAGAAATCCTGATAAAATTAAACAATTCGGAGTCGAAGTTGGGAATGATGACCTGTAATTTTTCTATCGCATGGATATACTGAAGCCGCTTTAAAAGCGTTTCAGTTCCGGCGGAAGGCAAGGGCAACTGGTAGGTTTTATCAACCAATTCATGCATGTAGATGCCCGGCTCCATGGTTTCATAGGCCAGCCCGATAATCCTCACTTCAAAGATCTTACTTTCCCTGAGCGCTCTTATTACCGAAATGCCGGGTCCGGGACTATCAATGGCATTGAGGCCGGTGACCGCGATATTGATTTTTTTGCGCTGCATTTTATTCCAGGAGTTTCAATTTGGCAAGAACGGAAATAAAATCAAAATAATCCTTTTCAAATGTTATCGCGTCAATCTGGTATTCATCGCGAATTTCAGCTTCAATTTCTTTCGGGGTTTTTTCCTGCTTCAACAGTTGGATCATTTGAAGGCCAATGGGATTGGTTGTAAACGAGTTTCCAGTGCCGGGATCAAAAATAAATCCCGAATCACTCAAAGCGATATTTTTTTTTAATTTCATCCGGTCACAAATTTATTAATAGTTCTTTGAACTCAAGTTCAGCGAGTCGACAGTCGCTTCTTACTTTTTGAAAGAGTATAACAATCTTTTCAAGTTCTTTTTTGTTTTCCGACATTTCCTCAATGCCACTGAGCGGCTCAAGTAAATGCTGAAGGCCCATAAAACCCAGAGAGGTTTTCAGGCGGTGGGAGATCGATTGTATAGTTTGAAAGTCTGCCGTAGCAATCGCAGTCCCGATCGCGTCCAGGTCACCCGGTGTATTTTCGAGGAACAGGTCTATCATTTCCCTGATGAACTGGTTATTTCCCCGCGACATTTCCTTCAGGGCCGTGAGGTCAACAGTGCTTTTGAATGCATTGTGGTTCGCGTGTTTTAATTTTTTGGCATTCTCAACATTCATTGGGCTTTCAGCCTCTTCCAGGTATTTTGAAACGATGTGGTGCAGTTCATGTTCTTTAAAAGGTTTAGAAATATAGTCATTCATGCCAAAGCCCAGGCATTTTTCTTTTTCTCCCGGCATGATGTGAGCCGTCATGGCAATAACAGGAAGGGTGAGTTTTAATTCGTTTCTTATTTTTTGAGCCGTACTGTATCCGTCGAGCAGGGGCATTTGAATGTCCATCAGCACCAGATCATATTTTTTTTCCTTTAGTTTTTCGAGGGCTGCAAGACCGTTTTTTGCAACATCCACGTTCAGGCCAAAGCCTTTCAGGTAGGTCATCGCCAGCTTCTGGTTGAGTTCATTGTCTTCTGCCAGCAGCACAGTGAGGTTGTTGTTTGAGATTAAAGAAAGGCGGTTGGGTTGATTCCCGGGCAGCGACACTGTTGTTTCATACGAAACCGGGTAACTGATCGTTACCGTGAATTCAGATCCGGCGTTTTCCTTGCTTTTTACAGTGATCTCGCCGTTCTGGAGTTCAACCAGGTCTTTAACAATGGAAAGCCCCAGGCCGGTGCCGCCGTATTTCCTCGTGGTTTCTTTATTGCCCTGGTTAAACCTGTCAAAAACATGGGCTATCTTGTCGGGCGAAATACCTATGCCTGTGTCCCTAACCCTGAACACCAGTTCCGCAACATCGTGCTCTATTCTTTTGAGTTCGCAGCTTAATCTAACGCGCCCGGTCTCCGTGAATTTGATCGCGTTATTGATAAGGTTCACCAGGATCTGGGAAAGTCTTGTTGGATCGCCAAAAAGGTACGCCGGAATTTTTTCGTCAATGCTCACTTCAAAACTGATCTTTTTTTCTTTTGCTTTTTCAAGGAACATCATGTGGAGTGAATCAACCAGGGAGCTGAGACTGAAGGAAATTTTTTCTATGACCAGTTGGCCCGCCTCTATCTTCGAAAAATCAAGTATGTCGTTGATGATATTAAGCAAATTGGAACTGCTGATCCTGATGGCTTTCAGGTAATCGGTTTGTGTGCCGTCGAGTTTGGTTTTTTGTATGAGGTCGGTAAACCCAAGTATGGCGTTCATTGGCGTTCTTATCTCGTGGCTCATGTTGGCCATAAATTGTTCCTTGAGCGTGGCGTTATCATCCGCCAGTTTTTTCGCGATGCGCAATTCTTCTTCCAGTTTGTTCCTGATATTAATGTCCCTGATCAGCAACACCAGGGCGAGAAAAGAAACGATCACGCCAAGCACCACTTCGAGTACACTCCATCTTTTTGAAACCCTTACATAGTCGATGCTGTTATCGATCAGGGTTTGGCTGGTTTTACCCAAACTACTTTCTATTTCATCAATGAGGATGTGAATGTCCGACATCGTGCTGCTGGTGTTTTCGCCCGGGTTTTCCTTGGCGCTGAATCCGGCCAGGTTGTATTGCTGATTAAGGTCTTTCACCTCCATCAGCTTTCTGTAAGTAAGGTTTTTAAGTTTGTAAAATATTTCTTCTTCCGGTTTCCCCGAAAAATATTTTCCCATCCTGATGAGGTAGGCTTTGGTTTGTGTCTCCCTCACACGGTATTCTTCAAGAAATTTCCTGTCGCCGGTGATCAAAAAGCCTTTCTGTTTGTTTTCGAGAGAAAGTAAATTGCTTTTAAAGGATTTCATCAGCTCCGAAATTCGGTAAGCGTTGTACAATTCGGCGTTGTTCTCCGACATGTTGTTGAGATGACTGTTGGCGTTAAACGCGATAAACAAAACGAGGCCGGCGCTTATGATAAAGCTGGCAACGATGATCAGTTTTGTATAGACGTTTAATTTCACTTTCATTCTCTTCAGTTAACGGTCATCGCCTGATGTTTTTTTTCTCGTCCACTTTCTTTACAATTTTATTAAGGTACTCCATGTTTATGGGTTTTTTTATGAAAAAATCGTAATTGATGTCTATTTTGTGCAGGAAGTCTTCTCCGTCTTTAACGCCTGAAATGATGGCGATGGCCGGCAGACCCAGTGGAAAATATTTCTTTAGCATCAGCAGGAAGGTAGGGCCGGTTAACACGGGCATCATCACGTCGCAGAAGATGAGGTCGAAATTCTGATTTTTTTCAATAAGTGAGATGGCTTCTTCTCCGTTGCCGGCTAAGGTAACAGAATGGCCGTCTTCAAGCAGGTTAAAACTCAGTGCTTTTTTTACAAAAGCGTCGTCGTCGATGATTAAAATATTCATGGTTGTATAATTGTGGGTTTTAGTTCATAGTTCTTTGGCAAGGATCTGGCAGGCGATGGCTACGGTGACCAGCACACCGATGAGCACCATGGCAATGATCCTGCGTTCTTTTTTCCATTTGAGCTCGAGTTTTATCTCGCGGTATTTGAGGCATTGCAGGATGGCTACATTCAGCCTCCTGAACATGAAATCGTTTTTTACAACATATTCATTCGCCCCGTTCTGGAAGGCTTCTACGGCAAGGCCCAGGTTGTCGTCCTTGGTAAATAAAATGACTTCAGTATTGGGACTTTGTTTTTTGATCATTTCAATAATTTCAACACCGTTTTTGGCGTCTTTAAATTTACTGTTCAGGTGGTAATCTACTATGGCAATATCGGGTTTCATTTTTAGGAATGGCTCACACAATTCGCCTGCTTCAAAGCTGCGCACGTTCACTTTCTGATCTTCAAAATGATTGTTGATCTCGTTTTTTAAGGCGTGTGACAAAATTTTGTCATCATCGATGATAAAAATATTTATATTTTCAGTAGTCATGATTGCCGTGGGGTTTTTGTTATAATTTTTTGATGATGGCTTTGGCCTCCTCCGATTGAGGATTGTATTCAAGCGCTTTTTCAATGTATTTTTTCGCGTCAGGGTTCTTGCCCTGGGCCAGCAGTGTTTTGCCGTAGAGCAGGTTGCTGTCGTAATCAAAGGGATAAAGTCTGATCACTTTAGTAATGTAACTCACGGTGCTCGTATAGTCCTTACGATTATAGTAGATACTGGCAATGCGGTAGTTGGCAATGGAATTATTAGGATCATATTTTAAGATCTCCAGATACACCAGCAATACCGCGTTCCAGTTCGCCTCGGCCGAAAGTGGCAGTACCAGACCAAAGCGGCCTTCCACCGAAGCGGGTTCAAGCGCGATGGCTTTTTTATAAAACCCTTCTGATTTGGCGTAATCTTTATTGAGATAAAATAACCAGCCTAAACGCAGGTTAATTTCGTAACTGTCGTGGTTAAGGTCCTGCAGGGCCTTAATGGCCTTTACGTATTGTGATTCATATTCAAATAAATAACTTTTAGAAAATGCCAGGTCACTGCTTTGTGATCGCAGTACTCCGCTTAAAAGCAGCGATAACACAGATATTTTAAATGTTTGTCTCATAATTTGCGCGGTTATTCCACTCAAATTTAATAGAAATTGGCTAACAACCTGTATTGCCGGTGAATCAATTTTTTAATAAAGGGTGGGGGTACCCTTTAACCCCTCACCCTGTTTATGAAGAACCGGGAGGTTCCCCACTTTGTGTTATTCTTTTAATACTCTCATCATTTTATCCGGCAGATCTTTTGTTGAACGTCTTGTAAAATTCTTTCTTTTATATAGTTTACAGGTCCATCTCAAAAATATGCAATGTGAATACAGTACTCAATTTTATAAGGTGAAAAGGGGTTTTTTGAGGTGAAAATCAGAATGAAGCCGCTCTTCAGCAGAAATGGTCAGGGTTAGGTCCTTTAAAAAATCAAAACTCCCTGTTCAGGGTCAGACAATAGATAAAATGCCTGGCAGACTGGTCTTTGAAATTATTTTTTTTCTGGTACAAAAAGTAAGGTTCAATACTCGTTGTTTTCGAGAGTTTATAAACCAGGCCCAGGTTATTTCTTGTCCTACCAACAGTAGCATATTTTTGTTTGTTGCTCAAAGTAAAATACATTTCGGCCGACGCGTATACCTGCCACCTTTTGTTCAGCTGGTACTTCAGGGTAAATTTATTCCTGTTAAAGGTAGTTGGGGTTTTCTGGTCGCGGAACGGTGTTTCGCCCTTTACCTGGCTTTGGGTGAGGTTGCGGTAAACCAGGGTGAACTTGTTTATTTTTTGTTTGAGTGTAACGCCGCCATAAACCTGTTGAATGAGCGAATAATTACCGTCAGGCGCTCTTTGGCCGCCCGCTACATAGCCGCCAAACAACTTAAAGTGTTTGTTGAATTTATAGGCGATGCCGGCAGTAGCATACCCGTGATATTCGCTCATGTTATTGTTGAGCCTGTTCTGCAGCACCAACTGGTATTCCATGCCGTTCTTGTAAGATTTTTCGAGGTTTACATTCAGTCTTAAGCGGGCATCGTCGTCATAGTACTGCGCTTTGAACCGGCCGTTTAAAACCAGCACAATCATCCATATTAAATATTTACAGGAGGTCTTAATCGGCAAAGTAGTATATTTTTATCTGGGCTGAATCCCTTATAAAATCAATGGTACCAATCGAGATCCTGTTTGGTTTCAAACCGGTTCTTTCGCTAAGGTCTTTGATGAGCGCTTCCTGGTTTCCCGCTTTTAAAAGGGCGATGTTATCGTAATTTACCACCTGTACATTCTCGATTTTAAACAGGAGCTTGCTTTCCAGCAAATAAGCCAGTAAAATGATCATGGCGTTCACCATGCCAAGGAACAGGTATTCATAGCCGTCCCAGGAGCCTTTTATCTTTGTCACCGCATTGATCAGGCCCATGGCAATCACCAAAAAAAGGTACGACATGTCCTTGATGCTGATGTCCTCTGTGCGGTACCTGAGCATGCTGAATACCGCGAAAAGTCCGAAAGCCGCGCCCATACTCAAATCCACCTTGTTGAGCAAAAAACAGATCAGGAAGATCACCAGGTTAAAAATAAAAAATGTGAAAAAGAGTTCGGCTTTTTTATACACCCGGTAATAAACCAGCCTGATGAGTATCAGGATGGAAACAAAATCGATCGTCAGCCTGAAAAACAATTTAAGCGATAATTTCTGCATGGCTTCCATACCACCTAACAACTGGTCATCGCTGATGTTATTTAATATTTCTGTCATCTGTTATTTTTTTTATGGTACTGATCTTTTGTTTAAAGTTGTTTTGTTTTACCAGGGGCCGGGTGGAGATAATGCCCAGGCAATATTTGCTGATGGAGGTCTCCCGCAATTTTTCTTCTTTTAAGATCTCGAAGATGGGCGAGGGACTCAGCTTCGATTGTTTTACTTCGGCAATGGCCAGGTTCTTCATTGGCAAATGCAGCCCGTTTTGTACAAACTCCAGATTGATATCGATGGTGACCCTTTCAGCAGCACCCACAAGCGTGATCCTCTGGTAGTTGATCCATACCGAGGGCTCCAACGATGAGGGATCGATATCGGAGGTTTCGCTTATGAATTTTTTCGCTTCTTCACTTAATACGCCGCCCTGCTCGGGTTGAACTATCCTTTTTTTAATGGTACGTCCCTTGTTATTCTTAAATTTCACTTCCATAAATCCCAGGTGGCTGTCAACATAATTGCGGTGCCTTATCTTGTACCTGTTGGCTCTTTCGTTGTGGTGGGCCATGTATAGTTTAAGTTCGCTGGTGTCGTAATACAAAGTTTTGTATGAACAAAGGCTGGTGCCTTCTACACGCAACACCCTGTAAAATTGACTGAGCTTACCCAGTATAAAGGGCAGCCTGTGAAATGAGAACGAGAACTTGGTGTCAGTTCTGTCCATGAGCTTCACGCTGTCCATTTGCGCGAGGTCAATGGGCTCGAAGTTCGCGAGAATGTCGTTAATGCTGGTCACTGTTTGCAGTTGTAATTGTATTTTTTTACCGATACCAGTTTGTTGGCCGCGTCGTAGGTCCTTCTCTCAGATTTTAAGCCGTTGGCATTGTACAGGAATTCCATTCTTTTTAAAATTTTATCGTCCTTGTCTTTGATCAGCTCTCCCGTTTTTTCGCCCAGGCTGTTGTAGCTGTAAATTGTTTTCTCAATAATTACGTTATGCGCGTCGTACTGTATTTCCTGCGACAGATCATTGCCGTTAATGTATTTGTATTGTTTGGTGGATTTGAGGTTGCCATCCTTATCGTAGTTAATTTCGGTGATTAGCTCCCCATCGGCATTATAGTATTCCTTGCTGTCGTTGATGGTTCGGGCGCCTTCCGTTTCTGTGGTGGCTATGCACCGGATCTTGTGTTTCTTTAATTCTTTTTTCTTTTGCCCACACAGCGAAAAGCAAATAAAAAATCCCAGTATAAATGCCGCTGTTCTCATCATTTGTAAATTAACAGGTCCTCCAGGGTAACGGTTTGTTTTTTCTTAGTGATCTCAATGTCGCTGATCACCGAAGTGTCGCCGGATTGCGACGTGAGGGTTTTGTCTTTGCTGTAAACATACACCCGGTATTTTCCTTCGCGCAGGTATTTAAATTCAAATTCCCCGTTATAGTTGGCTTTCGTTTTATCGCCATAACTGACATCGTCTCCGTAAATAATGTAAACGTCCTCGTCGGCCCCGGCATACTCGCCATTTTTTACGGTGAAAGCCGCGTTCCAGTCTTCGGCCCACACCCTGCCTTTTATAGAGGACGTGCCGCCTTCGCCCGCTCTTTTTTTACAGGCACCGAAAAACAGCGCCGCGCCGATCAAAAGAAGAATTGTTATGTTGGTTTTCATATTATTTGCTGATAATTATTTTTGTTGTGCTGCTGCCCGCTGACACTAAATAGATTCCCGAAGGCCATTCTGATGTGTTGATGTTTTTTTTCTGATCTATAAAGGTACTCAGTTTTGTGGTACCGGTGAGATCAAAGATGTTAAGGAACTGGCGGTTGCCTGCAAGCGATTCAATGGTAAAATCATTGCTGGCGGGGTTGGGATACACTTTTAAATTGCCTTGCCCGTTCGCTGTTTCATCCACGCCCACCACACAATTCGACAGTTTATAGCTTGGGAGTTTGTCGGGTGCAAAAGCGCCCGAACCATCGGGACAGCGGGCCATGGAAACGTCTTTTTCCTGTGGCCCGTAGCTGTATTTGTCGTAAATCGTTTTCAGACCGTTGCTTAATACCAGGGTTTCACCGTTCTCATCGAGTTTAAAACCGCTGTGAAGCTGGCTGCCTCCCACAAATTCGTCAGCCCACACAATCATGAACTCATTGGGTTGAATTACTGTTTTAGCCGGAAAGATGTATTTCGTTTTTTTGTCTGATTCGTCACTCAGGTAAACATTGGCCAGGCTCAGCGGCGTTGAGGTGGTGTTGTACACCTCTATCCAGTCTTCTTTAATATGAAACTCGTTCGCCACATCACTTTTGTTATTGGCTAAAAATTCGTTGATCACGATCTGTCCTACCTGTGGCTGCTGGTAGAGATCAATCCCGTAAAATTCGTGCTCCGCGCGTTGGGGCGAAAAGGCGCCACTGCCGGCGTTTTCAGCGTAAATGTAGTATTGCGCGTTATTGCCCGCTAATGTAAATCCGGCGCCATAAAGGTTGTCATTGGCAGCACCGTCATTGTGCAAACCGTCATCCCACATGCTTAAGCGCACAAAGTTTCCGGAAGCGAGATGCCTGTAGCCCAGGTACACTGAAGTAGCGTTTGAAACGTTAGCGGTAATGTTCACAGGTTGATTTAAACCGGCCGGGCCGGCAAGTACATTGCTGATCACAGGTGCGCTGCTGGTGAAATCAGCGGTGCCGTGAAGGTAACTCACGCGGGCACCCATGAGGGTCTGAATGCCGGGCACCGAATAACTTCCCACCGAAATATTTGTCGTGAGGGCGTTTTGAAAATCGCTATAGGTGTAGAATTTTTTGGTATCACTTAATACCGCGGTATCAATCGTGCTTTTAAAGGCATTGTAACGTGACACATATAACCCATTGGAAAAAAATTCGCTGGCGATTGTTTTCATGTGCGCAATGTACATCTTGCTGTAAGTTGAATTGCTGTAAACGGCTTTGATCAATGGCCAGTAAGCGTCATTCGCGTGGCTGTTTACCGCCAGGTTTTGCTGGTTGGCAATCGAGAGACTTCCCAGGCTGGTATTGCTATTGCCCGCAAATGGGAACCCTCCAAAACACATGTTCAGGTCCCATACGATGGGGTTAAAATGGGCGCTGTGGTCTTTATACAGGTAATAGTTCTGCGCAAAGGCACCATTATAACTATCGAGGTTCACCAGTAGGTTATTGAAGGCCAGCATCCACAGCACACGGTCCAAATTCATCACCGAGGCGATCTTGCCGGGATTATTGGTCACAGTGTCACATAAGGCCTGCAGGCTTTTCCAGCCATAGTCCGATTTCATTTCATAATAATTAAAATAGGCCGAACTGTCGCCGCTTAAAAATTTCAGGTTGCTTTTTACACTGGGTGAAGGGGTTAGCTGAGGGTTGCCTTTTACAAAGGTGCCAGATCCCGAATAAAAATGATCCTCGCAAAAGGTTTTGTTGATGGATTCAGAATTGGAGTAAACGCCACAGTAAGTCCCGTTGATGTACACCTGCGCGAAGTTGGATTGAGGGCATTCCATATAATTGCCCAGGATGTCATAGGCAAGTACCTCCCTGATCATAGAAGGGTCGGCATACCCATTACTGAGTTTTATGTCACTGAATCCCTGGTAGTGCTGCGCTTTAAAAGTGTTGAGTTCTATGTGAATAGGGTTTTTGCCGTAAGTGGAATCATAGGAACTGTTGCCTTTATATTTAACACCCACACTATCAAAATAGATACCGTTTATCTTTACCGATGCTGCCATTATATACCCGTCTTTGCCACCTTTCGCGGTGTCCAGCTGGTAGTCCCAGTTCTGCTGCACAAAAAAGATCTCAATTTTCTGAATCTGTGTTACATCATAAAAATTGTTTTGCGCGCTGGCGCCGCTGAAGCAAATAAAGAAAGATAGTATAATGAAAATCCTGTTCATTTATTCAACGGCAAATTTACCGGTGCTCATGCTTCCCGAATGGTCTTTTGCAACAATAAAATAAATGCCTTTTACCAGGACCGAAATATCAATGGTTTCACCATTTTTGAAATCCCGGTTGGAAATAATTTCCTTGCCGTACAGATCGTTGATGGCGTATGAACTCACCTGCTCGTTGAGCGCGTTAACCACCAGGTAACTGCTGGCTGGATTCGGGAAAAGTTTCAGGGTGTTGATGGTCTTTGTGTTTTCTGTGATACCAACGCCTACGCAAGCCACGCAGCTCGAAAAACAAACCTGCGCCAGTACCGTATCCTTGCTAACCGTTACTGTGCGTTTTCCATTAGTAGCGCAGGGCCCCGGAACTGTTTCGGTGGAGCCGGTCGTATTGCCATTGTAATAAATAAAGCTGTATGAGTTGTTGGTCACATAATTGATGATCTCGTAAATGCCATTGCCAAAACTATAAAGCCTTGTTGCCTGCGGGCTGTAAATTGTGGGTTGGTAGCTGGTGCCAACATGCACGCCTGTGGCAGGAATAGTGCCTGCCATATTCATGTCAACCTTGTACCTGATCAGTGTTTTTCCTGCCGGGGCGTTGCCACCAAACAAAATGGCGCCAACAAAAGTAGTATCGTTCGCAAGTGAATCCACATATAGCCACCTGTTGTCGCCGCCTTCAAACTGTACACGGGATTCCTCGGGTACAAATTCAGATTCGTAGGTTTGATCGCCATTCAGGATCCTGTATTCATATTTTTTAAAAGCAGGCAGGTTTACAATAATGCTGTAAATGCTGGTGTTGCCAACCTGGCTCATTGGCGCCGAGCCGGGATTCCAGTCGGGGCCTAAACCAGCGACAGCCTGGAAATCACCGGTGATGTGAACACCATTTGGACTGATGGTTTGGCCGGTCATATCAACTGAAAATCTGACTTTCTTGGCGCTTAGATTTCCGGCAAAAATAATAATGGCGAGCAGGAGTGTTGTTTTTTTCATGACGTTTTATTTAATAAGGGTTATTTTTTTGTTCAATGAATGACCACCGGCGCTGGTGATATTTAAAATATACAAACCGTTGTTCAGTTGCGACAGGTCAAGCAAGGGCTGGTTTTGCCAGGTGTTTACCTGTTTGCCGGTAATGTCATATAAACTCACACTGTATTCACGCGGGGCGGTATTGCTAAAAGTAATATGCAACTCGCCGTTCGACGGATTAGGGAACACGGTGAGGGAAGACAGTTCAGCACCTTCATTAAGGCCAGTGTCAATGGGTGGTGTGGTCACCGTGTGGCTAAAGGATGCGGAATAAACAAACACGCAACCGTTAATATCGGTGGTTTTAACAACGTAAGTGCCGGTCTGCACGGCAGCAACGGTCTGGCTTGTAGCGCCCGGGATTAAATTTCCGTTACAATACCATTGATAAGAAGCTGTGGCGGCGGTACTGAGTGTGTCGCCAATAGCGGTGATACTGGGTTGTACCGGTGCGGGGTTATTAATGTAACAAAGCGAACGGCGCTCGGATTGCGGTGTAAAACCTCCGGCGTTCTTTGTCCATAAAGTGTTACCCGCGGCATCGATCTCGTAAATGGTGCCAAGTGTCGCCAGGCAAATTAACTGGTTGCCGTTTGGAAATTCCTGCACACTGCCCATGTTGGTGGTATAACCGGTGCCGATCTTGCGCGCCGAAAAACTTGCAGGTGAATAAGCGCTGCCGAGTGAGACCGTATAATTGTAATTACTTCTTGGAACAATGATTTGGTCTGCGGTTGTTTTATTGGACGGTGTTGTTTGCCCCATGTTATTAATACCAGCCAGGTTGCCGCCGTTGGTGCAATTTTCGGGGATCCAGTGCGCATCATGCGTAACGTTCAGGATCTTTGTCCCCGATGTGCCATAGGCTGCCGGGTTCCCCCAGCGATAAAGTATGTCGCCGCCTTTTCCCGAAAATCCACCGCTGTGGCCCGCAGCCACCGCGGTACTGGTGCTATGGTCGATCACGTACCATTCGTTGAGGTTATGTGAGCTCAACACGATCTGGTCGAGAACAGGATTATAATCAATGCCGTTCATGTGCATCCAGTCTTTAGCAGATTTATAATTGACGTTCAACAACTGGGGATTGCCGTCAATAGAAGGCTGGTAATTGGCTTTATTTGGATCAACGTTTTGAACCAGGTGATCCCATGCTTTCCATTCCCATACCACAACAGCTGAATTAGTGCCAACCGGTTTCAGTTCCATTATTTTTTCTGACCACATGGTGTTCGTTAAAGTGCCACCTGCTGCTGACACCTCGGTGGCGGTCTTTACATCATAGCTGATCACCAACACATTGCCATTCGGCAATGGGCAGTGGTCGTGATGCAGGCAATACGTGGAGGAACTATACACATAGTCCCACAAAGTAACTCCGTTATAATCCACTTTCTGGATCCTGCCGGTCATACCACCGCCGATCAGGGCATTGCCTGAATTCTGTACAGACCTGAACAGATTGCCGCCGGGCACCATGTGATTGGAATAACCATTATTTCCTGTAAAGGTCCAGGTCTTTACGGTTACCCCGTTGGTATCCATCAGGTAGCCCTTATTGGAGTTTTGAGTGTAGTATAATGTCAGGCCGTCCCATTGTTGCGCGTTGGCCAGTTGCCCCGAACCCGCGAGCAACAGCACAATAAATGTTTTAAAAAATAATTTCATCATAGGTAATTTATTTGTTATTCAAATGTAAATCAAGTGTTTCAGAGTAAATAAATTGTGAGGTAAAAATCAATAAATTGAGGTCAATACAAAAATATCGTATTTCTGCGTAGAAGCGACAAATAATGATTTTCCGCAGTTTGATGCGAAAAAGAGGAGATTTAACATGCAAATATAAAAAAATGGCGTAATAATTGTAACAAAATCCCGTTTTAAATCGTCTTACCCAAAACAAAACAAACAAATTCATGAAACAAACAAACTTAACAACAAAGAAATTTTTTTACAGTATCAAAACAACGTTATGCTGTTTATTATTATTGGCCAGCACCTACAGCTGGTCGCAGGATTTCACCTGGATGCATGGCAGTAACCAGGCCAGTCAGCCGGGAGTTTATGGTGCGTTGGGCGTGCCTTCGGTAAATAATGATCCCGGTGCAAGGGAAACGCTTGTGAGTTGGAAAGACGCTTCCGGTAATTTGTGGTTATTTGGAGGACTGGGCTACGACGGGTCTTCCAACTATGGTTTTTTAAATGATCTCTGGAAATACAATCCCATCACCAACGAGTGGACCTGGATCCATGGCAATAATGTTGCCGATGACTTCGGGGTTTACGGCACCCAGGGCGTGCCTTCATCGCTGAACGTGCCAGGCGCAAGAAGCGGCGCTATTTCATGGACCGATGCTTCGGGAAATTTATGGTTGTTTGGCGGTCAGGGTTGGGATTCAGGCGGCAACCTGGGTTCACTGAATGACCTCTGGAAATATAATCCAACCACCAATCAGTGGACCTGGATGAAGGGCAGTAACACTTCTGATCCAACCGGTGTTTATGGAAACGTTGGCGTGCCGGCTGCAAACAATAATCCGGGAGGTAGAAATTTCAGCGCATCATGGGCCGACGGGTCCGGTAACCTCTGGTTGTTCGGCGGCGTAGGCTTTGATGGCAGCGGCAACTATGGTGATATGGGCGATTTATGGCGCTATAACATCACAAGCGGGCAATGGGCCTGGATCAAGGGCCCGGTTTCTCCCGATCAAAATGGTGTTTACGGCACTATCGGCGTACCGGCAACGGCCAACCTCCCCGGTTGCAGATATTTGTCCAACTGCTGGAATGACGGAGCAGGTAATTTGTGGCTAGGCGGTGGTGCCGGCTTCGACGGGTCAAGCGGATTTGAAGATTACATGAACGACCTTTGGAAATATAATATTACCTCGAATCAATGGACCTGGGTAAAGGGCAGCAGTGTTTCCGGTCAGCAGGGTACTTACGGTACGCAGGGTACCGCAGCGCCCTCAAATGTTCCTGGCTCCCGCATTGGTTCATTTTCATGGACCGATGCCGCAGGGAATTTATTTTTATTCGGAGGTATGGGTTACGACGGTTCAAGCGTGCTTGATTTTTTAAACGATCTGTGGCTATATAATATCACAAGCAATCAATGGACCTGGCTCAAAGGCAGCAATTCAACCTCGCAAATAGGCACCTATGGTACACAGGGAGTGCCGGCAACCGGTAATGTGGCCGGATCGAGGGTGGCAGGTTGCAGCTGGACAGATAATTCAAATAACCTCTGGCTATTCGGTGGTTTTGGTTATGATAATGGCAGCAGCATGGCGCCTGATGATATAAACGATCTGTGGAAGATCAGCACCTGTTTCACTAACCCGGTGGTGACCATTACCACTACATCAGTTTCACTGTGCCTCGGGAATTCGGCAACATTAACAGCCAGCGGCGCCACTACCTATGTGTGGAGCAACAACCAAACCGGCGCGGTGATTGTGGTTTCTCCGACACTCACAGGAATGACAAGCTATACCACCGTCGGTTCTGATCTTAGTGGTTGCTCGGGCACTGCTACGATTGCGCTTAACGTGACACCTTTACCTGTTGTTGTGGCTTCAAGTGTAAAACCAATCATTTGCAAAGGCGAGCAGGTGACACTGAATGCTTCAGGCGCGAGTGCCTATGCCTGGAATACAGTACCGGCAAGTTCGGGACCTTCGATAATAGTTTCTCCGACCATCACAACCAATTATGTTGTTTCGGGAACCGATCAAAATGGCTGCGTGAAAACCTTTACCATCAGCCAGATTGTAAACCCCTGTACAGGTATCGATGCGGGCACAACTGCGTCGCGTCAGCACGCTGTGTATCCGAATCCAAACAACGGCGTATTTACAATTTCGGGCCCGGCTTTAGAAGAAGGTAACAAGATCGTTATTTTTAATACACTTGGTCAGAAAGTGTTTGAAGACAATTTAAACGCCGGTCAAAATAACGTTCATACCGGTTTGACTAAAGGGGTTTACTATTACAACATTCTTTTGAACGAACACAAAAGCGGCAGTGGTAAAATCATAGTGGATTAAATAAAATTCTTTTGTTTGTAAAAAAGCCTTTCCGGTCCCGGGGAGGCTTTTTTGTATTTATTACCCTGTTAAGCGATTAACCGAATTTTTTTGCCTTCGTCATGTAATCATGCAAATTGGGGTAAAATACTCCACACCTGGGTAAAAACAAAAGTTGTGGACTAATGTATCCTCCTCCTCCGATCAGGAATAGCCGGTAATCTTTTTAACATGTCGTTTTTTTTACCCGGAAAATTCCGACGAAATTCTGGTAAATGATTTGGATATACATTAATAAGAAACTATTTGTTATGGAACGGAATTATTTTACAACGCTTGCGTCAAGGTATAAAACAGAGATCACCTGGAACTACGGAGAGATTATTACGACAGTTGAAACTACAGATCTCTACATTTCATTATTTCTTTTGGATACTTTTTATGTAGAAATATATGTCGATAAAAACAGCAACGAATTGGTTCATGTGGAGATCCAGGACGACAGGGACGTGCTTTACGCGTATATCAGTGACCTGGACATTTCTTCGCTGTTTGTTTGATCGGATTGATGAATTGCTGCTTGTTTAGCTTATATTTATAAAAATTAAAAAGACAGACTATGAATGATGACGCACTTACAATTTTGGTTATTGAGGATGAAGATTTTATTTCGAGCCTGGTGGCCCGCTCTCTGAAAGAAGAAGGGTACAATGTAATTATTACAAGTGATTTTAAGAGCTCACTCATCGTACTGGATACAGAAGCCATAGATCTTGTGATCTCCGATGTAATGTTGCCCTACACCGGCGGACTGGATATCGTTGAATATATCCGCGAACACAAAAATATCAGTGCAACACCGGTTATCCTGGCAACGGGGATGGATACGGACGTCTTACAGGCCAGCAACATCAGGGCCAATGCCATTCTTTCAAAGCCTTTTGAAATGAT
Organism: Bacteroidota bacterium; assembly: GCA_040386615.1. Lineage (GTDB taxonomy): Bacteria > Bacteroidota > Bacteroidia > B-17B0 > Aurantibacillaceae > Aurantibacillus. Next base: position 308,757 of record JAZKFC010000004.1, on the reverse strand, counting down.
TGACCTGATCGACAAGGTAAATGAGATGCTTGGAAAAACCGCGGAAGGGGTTTAATTAATGTTTTTGCAATTTGTAAAAATCACTCATTTTTGATTTAAACGCAGTTGCGACGGAAATTTAGCAAGCTTATTTGGCGCCGCGAAAAACGTTTACATTAAATGCAATCTTTGCCAATTTCACAGGACTGTGTTTCTTCCGCCTGCCAGAGTTCAAAAGCTCTTTCTAAGGTCTGTAAAAACACCTTACTTTCCTGTGCACCAGAGATTGTAGCTTTTGCATTGAAGATAAAAAAGGGAACACTGGTAATGCCTGCTTCTTTTGCTTCAGAGATATCTGCTTTTACCTGGTTTGCATAGTCCGTACTTTCGAGGGCTTTTTTTACAGCACTGGTATCCAGGCCAATTTCAGTTGCTAACTGCACGAGTGTTGGAATATCATCAATGTTTTTACCCTCTGTAAAGTAGGCTTTAAATAAACGTTCCTCTGTCTTATCCTGCATCTGAGAATGTTTTGCTAAATGCGAAAGCCTGTGAGCGTTAAAAGAATTTGCAGGGATAGATTTGTGTAAGTTAAATTCCAGTCCAACCTCCTTGACCATGTTTGCAACACCATCGATCATCTCCCTTGATTGTTCCAAACTGATGCCTCTTAGTTCAGCTAAAAACGCCGGGAAAAATCTATCCGGATCTGTTTTTAAATCAGGAGCAAGTTCAAAACTTTTCCAGACAACCTCAATTTTGTTTTTGTCTTTGAATTGAGATAAGGCACTTTCAAATTTTCTTTTGGCAGTATAACAATACATACAGGTTATATCGCTCCAGATTTCCACTTTCATTGTTTTAGTTTCCATTTTTAATTATTTAGATTGTTTTTTTTGTTTGACGTTGCAAACTTATATATATTCGCTATGTATTTTATAGTACTATCCAGTTGGATAGCGCTAGCTTTTTAGATAGTGATGTAAATAAAAATGGAAAAGGCACGAAAGACAGAAATTGACGAATGCGCCAGATGTATTATGTCTGTAAAGGACGCCCTGGAAGTTTTAAATGGCAGGTGGAAACTGCCAATTCTTGTTTCTCTGAAGTATAGCAACAAACGCTTTAAACAGATCTCAAAGGATATTAATGGGATCACAGACAAGATGCTTTCGAAAGAGCTGAAGGAATTAGAAGTGAACCAACTTATCTCAAGAACCGTTTATGACAGTTTTCCTCCAATGGTGGAGTATGCCATTACTGAACATGGCCTATCTCTTGATACGGTTATTTTATCCTTAAAAAATTGGGGCGTTCATCACCGAAAAAAGATTATAGGGAAATAGATCATTGCCATTGGCTTTACCGGGGCCAAACAAATGTGCCGCAGTACCGACTCCCTTCTATCATTTATTTTCATAAGCTTACTGCTGTTTTTACCAGGTAAGCTTCGTTATCAATCGGGTCGGTATCATCAAATTTAAACACTTTTTTTGGTCACCTAAATGATCTTAGCGATCTCGAAATGCATACCGTCTTTTCTTGTAAAATGTCCGCCCCAGTAAAAACCCAGTTTGTTGGCAATAGGCACCAGTTCACGCACGCAACCTTCTTTGCCAACTAAAGCAGGTATTACGCCCAGGCCGTTGGTGGAGGCATTAATGTCGAAGCCAGTACCAAAAGAGTGATTGCTCAGACTTGTTGATCCTTTAATGAGCCTTGGATTAAAATCTCCGTCAAAGGTGAGGATGCGGTCAATTAATTTCGCTTTTTCCCAGGCTATGAACAGTTTTTGAAATTGTGGCGCAGCCTTTTTGTGAAAGTTGAATTTTTTGCGGAAGTAAGGCGGTTTGTTGGCGAGTTGCGGTATTTCAACCGTCACCATATTTTCTTTCACCCAGTTATTGGTGATGGTTACGTTAGAACCGTTGGCTTGTAATTTAAATTCAATTTTTCCAAATAACGCCTGAACCTGGCTGTAGGTGAGCGCTTTAAAATCGGGTGGGGGAGGCCAGTTCGGCCCGGTCATGGCAACATCGGCCGGATTCTTCACCAGCTCAAAGTTTAACTGCATGGCTTTAGCATAAGTTTGATTGTCGACAATGCCGGTTCCCGCCAGCTCATTTTTTTTCTGAAAGTCTATGGTAGCGTCTTTGGTGTTCTTGCCAAAATCTCCGTCGGCCACAACTTTTTTATAGCCTGCTCCAAAAAGAAAATTCTGCCATTCTCTAACAGCAGCGCTTTTGTCTCCGTATTTTAACGCGTTCATGGTTTATGGATTTTAATTTTTGAATAATTATTCCTGAAATCTTATTATAAACAAAGAGGGCCGGTGATGTGGGTGCCACAAATATATGAGAATATGGCTTTACTTTTTAATTTTGATCATGGTTTCGCGCGTCGCTGTAAATCTTGAATTTCAAGTTCATTGTAATTTAATTGTTAAGTTTTATTCCAATGCTTATGCGCCAGCCTTTTGGTTTTTAAAGAATGATTTTCTTGTTACCTTAGCTCAAAAATTGTAACAATGGGAAAAGAAACAAAGGAAATGCTAAGGACCATATTATCCAATACCGAACAAATTATGGCACATTTAAAAATTAAAACCCCGGTTAAAGAAAAACAAATCCAAAAGCCGGCCGGGAAAAAGGCGGCAGTGAAGTCTTTAACCGCTAAAAAGTCGGCAAAAGTTTAATTGAAATTACTTTTGTAAGCGCGGGATTCAGGTTCAAAAACTCATCCTGTTTAAACACAGGGAGATTCGTCTTGTTTTTTTATTGTATCGTGAAGAAGAACTGCTCAAATACTATTTTGCCGTTCTCAACCTCATATACACAGATTTCGCTCATGCTGTTTTTTCCAATATCTTTTATAACTGCGTCGATTTTCATCGTGAAACAAAAATAATTGCCGCTCACCAGGGGTTGAGAGATACTGATGCTTTCAATTTGTTTGAAAGTAGAAAGCCACTGCCGGTTTTTTGCCAGGACTGAGACTTTGCCTTCGATTTTATAGGGGTGTAAACCGTGTGGCTCAATACTGATAATTCTCTCTGAATAAAGTTCATCGATGGCTTCCAGATTTCTGCCTTTGCTGCAAAGTTCCCTCATCCGGTTCGCTACCATTTCGATTGTCATGCACGCGATTTGTGTTTCCATGGTCATTTATTGTTTTGTTGTTCCGGCATGTTTTGCCAGGCACTAAGCCCGGTCAAAATTACACCACCTGTATTAACTACAGCCGATAGTTACTTTAAATAAGCGTTAATAAACCCGCGGATATAAAAAAGTAAATAACGATCAACCGGCCTTTATTGTACTGCTATTTCGGCTAAACTGGTCATTTCTATCTTCTGGATTATTTTTTCCTTCATGTTTTTTTCCCTGGAGTTGTTGGGAAGAATCACGGTAAATGAGGCACCTTTATCTTCGTCACTTTCAACGCTGATAGCACCGTTTAATTTCTCCAGCGAGCATTTAACGATATAGAGACCAAGGCCGGTGCCACCGGCGTAGCTTGTGCCTCTGAAAAACATATCGAATATTTTTTCGTGGTGTTCTTTTTTAATGCCAATGCCGTTGTCGGTAACTTCTATCCTGATCATGGCTTCATTGTGATCTATCACCGTGATTTTGAGAAAATTTTGTCCCGGCCGTTTCGTGGCGTATTTAATGCTGTTTTCAATCAGGTTCCTGAAGATGGCCCTCACCAGGCCAGGCGATGAATAAAAGTTGTTTCTTATTTTAAGATCGAGTGAAAAGATAATATAGTCGAACCACTCCAGTGATTTGAACTCGGCATATACATTTTTGATTAACTGCTCAAGGTCTACGGCTTCAGTTTTAATTTCCACACTCCTGATATTGGTCACGATACCCAACTCATCAATAATGTTATAAAGATTTTCCCATGAATCTTTCATCATGCCAAGATACATAAGCGCGGCTTTATCAGAGGTTTTGGTCAGTGCTACATCCACGAGACGTTTCACGGTGATCAGTGGCGACCTGATGTCTCTGGAGGTGGCGTAAAACAACATCTCCAGATCTTTATTTGATTGCTTCAGCATGGCCATCTGGTTTACAATGTGCTGTTCCATCACGCTCACATTGGTAATGAGGGCGTCGATTTCATTAATTGAATCGTTGATCGGCAACACCGTTCTTTTTGTAAAATCACTTTCAACGAACTTCACTATTTTATTTTTTAGGTCTGAGATGGAATAGGAGATTTTTTTTGAAATGGCGCTGGCTGCGACTATACAAACCAAAATGAAGATCAAGCCGGTGACGAGGTAAATAATTTCCATTCTTAGAATGGCAATTCCGGCTTTTTCTTTGCAGGTTTTAACGAGTAAAGTCAGGGAGGCCTCGATTCGGCCTGATTTTTCGTCAATGTCTTTTTTTAAGCCCCCATAACTTCTCAGTCCTAATTTTTTTTCATAGAATACCAGTGTTCTGAATTCATTCGAATAGCTGCTCAATAAATGAAGAATTTCTTTTTTTGTTTCCTTGCCAATACCGGCATTCGCTGTGATCGCGTTTTTTATTTCAGAAACAAGTAGTTCGTGCTTTTTTACATATTGTGCTTCCTGCCTGATGATAAAATCTTTTTCATGCCTCCTGAGTTGAAGGATGTTGATCATCCCCACTTCTTTGTTATGTCCTTCAAGCAAATGGGCGAACCGCCTCATTTTTCCTTCGGTGCCGTAGTCTTTGTAGCCGCGTTTCAGGATTTGCTGAATGATGTTGTCCACCATTTCGGTGTACACCGAAAAACTCATTTCCAGGTTAATAATTGAATCGTCGAGTGAAAACCCGCTTTGGTTCTGCAGCAGGGTCAGGTCAGCCAAGGATTTTAGGATCTCACCCCGGATGCTCTCATGGGATTTGATGAGATCACTTTTGCCGGTGTAGAAAAAATCGGGGTTGATGGTCTCATTCTCGAAAAACTCGTGAATGGTGTTCATGTCCTGCAATAAAAGCGAGTGTATGGTTTCTGTCTTTTGACCGATATCGGTGATCAGTTCTTTGTGTTTAATAAAATAATTGAATGCGGTGAGGGAAGTGAGAATTGTAATAAAAATAAACGCCAGTAAAACACTGAGTACTTTTCCTTTAATTGTTTTGAACATAAGTGGGGGTTTGTGAAGCGAAAGTATGCCTCAGGGATTACCACAATCGAAAACCAACGTATCCTGAATATTAAAATCGACTAAAACCCGATAAATGTAGCCCAAATGCTTTGCGGAAGCAGATGATGCGTGTTTTTTATGTATTGCAGGCTTAAATTGTAGGGCGGTATGACTTTGAAATAAATCGCAAAAGGACAAGTGGAAAAAATGTTATTTTTATAAAGTAGTATTGATCTTGCAATTTTATCTCAGGAACAATACAGGGTTATCTGCATTCTTCATTCCAACTTAAATTCTTTCAGCGCCTTCACATAATATTTTTCAAAAGAAAATTCACGGCACGTTTTTGCATATTCAAATTCGGAGCCGCCCTTTTGTTTAATAAGCACAAACAGGGTTTTTTTATCTGCCGCGCTCATTTTTTTTAAATCCAGGCACATGGCCGCGAAGAGTCCCAGTTTTACCAGGCCGTATTTTTCATTGCCTTTAAGTTGCGCAGTGTCAATTCCGGTTTCTTGTTTCAGTAGTTTTTTGCTCCACTCAAAAGCAGCATGCCTGTTGCCTTTGAATTGAACAGTGATGCACCGGGTTATGAAATGACTGATCATGGCTGGCTTTATGCCTTCGGCATCTTTTCCGAAATTTACACCCAGGTTCGATTTTGTAAATTGTTTTAAAATTTCGAGCGGTGATCGGTAGCCTTTAACTGCTAATATTTTTTGATGTTCTTCCTCCGCAAGCGCAAATAGTTTTTTATCAAGCGGGCGAAAGCCGAAACGGTGGTAAAACCAGAAGGCCCCTGACCTTAAACCCTCGGGATTATTTTTACCGAACTGGTAAGGCTCCACTTCGAATTGATCCGCGCCAAATGCCTGTTTGTATGCGCGCAGCAGCTGTGCAAAAACAAAAGCCGATTCGCCGCCCCTGAACGCTTCAAAAATATTGATGCCGATCAGGGAACGTTTTCCAAAAAGCCAGGCGCCACCATAAGACATAGGGTGACCATTTTTAAACATCATAAAACCTATGTACGATTCGAGTGGAAGCCGGAGTTCGGCTTTGATGCTGAACAGGGCAATACTCAAACCGTGCTCAAGGTCATAAAATTTAAGGTCCTCTGGCGTGCTGTATGTAATGGGATCAGTTTCACGGTTGAGCAGTATCAGCGCTGTCCTCGCTACGCGCAACACATCTTCTTTCTCCCGCGTGGTTAACTCAGCAGCAGCAGGAAGTTTTTTGTTGATCAGGGCCCGCTCGTCAAATTTTTTCATCAGGCCCTGTTCGTGAAAATAACGCTTCTGAACCCGGATACTTCCAAAACTCTTTGAAAAGTCAATACTTTTAGGTTGTATGCTGATAAAGAGTTTCAGCGACGCGAAGAGTTGTTCTTTCAACACCGTAGCAACAGGTAAACCTTCAACTGCGGTGATCAGCCATTGCAAAATCTCTTTTTTGTTCCGTGATCCGGCCGCTGTTTCAAGCCATTTCAACTTCGAAAGGCCTTCAGCGCCGCTCAGTTCGAACTCAATTTCATTTAAATGGTATTTTAATAATTCACCTGGGTGGATCCCGGTTTCGTCAAAAGAGTGAATGGTCACGTCATCTGCAAACGCCGCGATCAGCCACTTCATTAAAACAAAACTAAAAGTGCCTTGCGTTTCCATGAACGCGAAGCCGCCGTTTGTGAGGCGTTCTCTTTTTGCCGGAGGTAAATTCTTTACTTGTTCGCAAAGGCGCATCATCTCTTCTTTTGCCGCTAAGTAGACCGTTTTGTTTTCAGCGTATGCCATCATGAACAACAAGGTGTCGTGATAGAGTTTTATTTCACTGATCTTGTTTAGCCTGGTGCCAGAGCATTTTTCGAGCAGGTTCATTTTTAGGCCGCTTGTTTCCACGCCAAAATTGACTGAAACTTTAGCGAGTTCGTGGATGGATGATGAGGGATTGGCATGCATGTTATAAACGGGGATTTTAGTAAACACTTACACAGGCTAAAGTAAATGTTTTTTCAAATAAAAACGTAATAGCTTTTTTTTGATCTTTTGCGTTGAAGATTTTCTACATTATGGCGATAAAATTTTTGTGTTAAAATGCTTGTCAGTGCCTGATTTTAGTACTAATTTAGCCCTGCTCTTTAAAACCCGGCCTTTTGACGACCTGCTAGCTAAACACGTTTCCAAATTGTTCCGGGTTTTATAAGAGACAATTTCAATTAATATTCCTCTCCAATTTTTCTCTTCTGATTTGCCGGTGTTCGAAAACACCGAATCCAGATTGTCGAGCGCTCCACCAAAAAATTAAGCTAACAATTTGTTGATGTTCGGATTTGAAATTGGACAAAGGCAAAGCGCAGTCCCTTTTTAACATTTATCCAGATGCAAGGCTTCAGGAGTCTTTTTTGGTGATAACGTATTCATAAGTCGTTTTGGCACGTTCTCCCGTTTTTTATAAATTCAGTGCACAAAAAAATAGAAGAAAACAAAAAATGGAACTTATTGAGAACTACACCGGGAAATACAGTATTCCCTTGGATGAAAACAAACAAACTACTTTTGACGTGAGTAAAAACTCCTTAAAAGCGGTAAGTCGTTTTGATGTTGTTAAAGTTAAAATTACCGACGTGGAACAAACTGAAAAAGAAAAATTGGGATCAACAGAAGCCCCGATTAAGCTGACAGTTAAGTTTAAGAATGCCGAGGGCGCTTATATCGGCTTCGACGCGGTTGTGTTCGAAAATATTGAGGGCGAAGCCTGGGCCTCATATACCAGCGTTGCTGATTGTCACAAAGAGGTAAATAAAATACATGCTGAAACCATTGAGGTGATTTCAGATGTGAAATGCACTTATGAGTTTAAATTGCTCCAGTCTGAAAAGGCTGCGTAGAGAGGTCATTGTTAGAATTTCAACCTGAGACAAGATATTTGGCAGACCAATTCAGCGCTGTTTTGCCTTAGATTTGAAAACATATTTTTCCGGAAGGGCCGTTATACTGTAATCTTTTAAGGGCACCCCTGGGAAGAAAGCGGCCAGGTCTTTAACTGGTTGTCCATTATCGTCGTTCACGGTAAGACTACAAAGTCTAAATGCCATGGTATTTTCGTCAAGAAAAAAAATGTAAGAGGCTGTGTAATGCTCTTTTTTCCAGCTGATTCTCACAGTATAAAAGAGCATGGATTCACCTGCAGGCACCATCCCCCCGAAAATTTGTTTAGTCCAGCTGTTGTTTCCTGCTAAATTTTCAAGAGAGTCCTTTTTGTTGATGTCCTTCTCGTGTTCAATCATAAACTGATGTCTTTTAGCGGTCTGTTTTTTGGTTAATTTTGAACTGCTCCTCAGGTGATTTTCTGTACGAAACATAAATTCGGGTGTATACTCATCTTTGAGTTCGTAATGTATTTTTCCGAAAGAAGTCTGGCCAAAGTTGCCAATACTCGCGGCAGCAAAAAATGAACTGTCGTCGTCGCAATGAAAAACAAAACGCAGGAACGGCCGGCTTGAGATGGAGTCAACCGGCTTTACAGGCGTCAGACCTGGAGTGACAGTAGGGTTTTCATCCGGGTTGTTACCCGCAGCAGGAGTATGGCTTTGTTCCATGACAAGCCCCAATACCAGCATGATAGAACAAAGGGCCGCGCAAAGGATCACCAGTTTCTTTTTACGCCGAAACTTAAAGTAAGCCACCAGGAAAGCGAATGGAATTGCTGCTGCAAAAAAGACCGTGGTAAGTGTCTGCATTTTTCCTGAATTACAGTTTAAACGATAACGAGAATTTTATGTTCAGTTTACTCGACGGCATTCATTCCAGGGCTTCCAGCTCAGCAGAATTTTTTACGCCGCGGCAAGAAAATAATTACCAAAATCGTTTACTGCTTGATCGTTTTTATACTTACAAATCCCTCGGGTGATGAAACTTTTAAAAGATAAACACCACCGGGCATGCCTGAGAGATCAACAGGCAGCAGGTTCGATCCATTCACTGTTTTCCAATGGTCTGATTGAACCAACGCACCGATCATATTGTAGATTTCAAAATTAAGGTCGTGATTTTTATCGCTTTCGTACCTGATAGTGAATAATCCGTCATTGGGATTTGGAAACAACTCACAATCTATTTTTTCACCCGCATAGTTATAGATGCCAACATCCGCGGTTGTTAAAACAAGTTTCATCGCTCCGTACGCGTTTATTTTTCCATGTCCCCAGTTATTATTTCCCGCAGGAGTGAGAGCCCCGGTATAAATATCTTTAATAGCAGTTTGGGCGATCACATTCTGTACTTCTTTTGGACCCATAGTAGGTTTGGCCTGGAGCAGTAAGGCGACAATTCCTGAAGCCGCAGGCGCCGACGCGGAGGTTCCGGTAAACTCAGAGAAATAGAATTTTTTATTTAACACCGGATCTAAATAAAAACTCTTGGTTAAGATCTTGTTGGAACCGGTAGCGGTATAAGAAGTGTCGTAAGAACTCACCGAAGTAGCGATGGTTAGACCCGGAGCGGTAATGTCGGGTTTTATTCTTCCATCCACCATCGGGCCCCGGCTCGAAAAAGGAACCAGGTTTCCGGCCTGAACGTAGCCCGAATAGCTCCAGTTGCTGCCGTTGATATCTGTAAAGGCCACCTTAGACGCATAGGCCCCAACCAATAAAACTGAATCTCCGGCTCCCATGTCGCTCACAGTGGACATAACATTGCCCGTGGTAGCCCAGGCTTTGCCGAAATTGTTGAAACTGCTTTGATACTTGTATTTATAACCATAATAATAATACTCATTCCAGGCATGTATGTTTCCGTTGTTTCCTTTAACGGTGACATTCACACTATCCGATACTTTGCTATATACGTCGATGGTCATCCTTGGTTTTCCGTTCGATTCTGCGGAAGAGGTAATGAATTGCACAAAACAGGTATCCAATCCGTTGGCGCTCACAAGTACGGTATCGTGGATATTGTCGTCGATGCATTTAAATGTGCTTGTGTTGCCCACTGCGCCATTGTATAAAGTTACTTTCCCGCAAAAAGTTTTGCCGGGATCTCCCCATACATCTACCCAGGTTCTTTTATAAGTATTGGAGCTAAAAGTGAGAAAAGTATTTAATAAAGTATCAGTAGGCGTAAAGGTTTTTGATAAATGTATTTTTTGTTCGCCGTCGTTACCAGCGCTCATCACCAGAATTTTTCCGGGTCCCGTAAGATTGTTGCAGGCCAGGTTAAACAGCGTGGTGCCATCGTGCGGCCCCGACTGCGATCCCCAGCTCACGTTCACCACGCAGGGTTTGCCAACGGAAGCGGCATAGGTAAAAATGTAATTGATACCGTCAATAAAATCAGAAAAACTTCCTTCCAGCCAATCCTGTTCAATTGAGTCACGCCTTACACCAACCAAAACCAGGTCGGCTTCGTACGCCATACCCCTGTATCGCGCGTTGGCCGGTATGCTGCCGTAACCAGACCCTGCTGCCATTCCCGCCACCCAGGTACCGTGTGTTTGTTTGTTATTATCTGTGCCCTGAGCTTTGATTAAAAGTGTATCGGTCATCTCCTTGCCATAGGTATATCCTGTTGGAGGTGTTCCGCTGCTGTTGAGCTCCCATACTCTTTTTATCCTGTAACCTGCGTGGAGTGTGTCATAAAATGTTGGGTGATTATAATCAAATCCAAAATCAATAATTCCCACTACTACATTTTTTCCGCTGTATTTCATGGGCAGGTTGATGCCTTTTTGAACAGAATCAACACGTGTTGTTCTGCGGGCAATGTCGAGAGTTGACCGCGCAGGTTCATCCATTTGTATGTATGCGATGCCGGTGATCTGGCAAAATTCAGGCATTTTCTCATAGGGCACTTTTACTGTCCAGATGTTTCCTGCTTTGGTTCCGACCTTCGCGCCCAAAGCGTTGAGTTTTTGCTGAACTGGTATGGGATCAGCTACCTTAATAAGAGCGCTGATATAAAGCTTGCCGTCGCTTCCTTTCTTGTACAGGTAGCCTGCGGGAATTTTACCACCTTTTTTTGAAGCCGAAATATCGCGAAGATATTTTTTTGTGAGAGGTGATAACCCTGGTTTTACATCCGCTTTGTTTTGAGATAATAATGGAAAAACAAAAAAAGCGCACAGAAGAAATAAAATAATTTTTTTCATAGGTTATTTATTTAAAATTTAAAGACCCAAAAGAACCCTCATCAATTAAGCAGCTGAGATAAACAAATATAAGAATTATGTTGAAAAATCTCAATTTAAGGAGGCCTGTCGCCAGGTATATCCTTGCTTGTTGTATACTGGAATCAGTCAACGATGATGCTACTTATTTGCTTATAAAGCGAGACCGGCAAGCGCCTTACACCGGTCAACTGGTTTTTGCATTTATTGTGAACGTCGCCCGGCGCGACTGTCAGGGCTTAGTAATGGCATGTTGGCCCTGATATACCCCATTTATAATCTTTCAAAGGCCCACTTGTAGATACCTTGCCTCAGAGCAAGGGGTTTTTTCAAATGGCACAGTGTTTTTATCCCTCTTTAAATAATAACCAAACAAAAATCGAGTACTAACTTAAAACAATGAAATCATGAAAAATCTAATCATCTATATCAGCATCCTGTGTGCCGTATTCTTCCTGGCATGCAAAAAGGATAATAAGCCCGGAAACGCCTCGTTTACTTCAGAATTCGACTTCCTGGTTGATGTTCCGGCCCAGCCAAATATCTCTACCAAAGACACCACCATTGCAGTAACATCCGAAATCTCTATTAACGACAGCCGCCTCGAAGATTGTGACAAAGCTTCTTTAAAAAGTTTTTACATAGAAATAAGAGAGCCTGCCAGCCAGACCTTTGATTTCTGCAGGGAGGCGCACTTGTTACTAAGCGCACCTGGAATTCCTGAAGTAGATTTGATTTCGGCAGTGAATATTAATCCGAGTTCAAGGCGTATTGACTTTAACGTCAACAGCATTGAGTTGATTCAGTTCCTGCATCAGAAATCATTTACAGCTAAGGTGAGGGTGGTGTGTATGAAAGGATTTACCAATCCAATTAAACTATACGGTAACATAGTATTTAATGTTCAGGGAAAATTAAAAAAATAACCACCGTTTAAAATTTTGAAAAATAGGGGAGATTGACTGATGCAATGGTAATCTCCCTTATTTTTAGTTATTACAGTACCCAAAACCACAGAAATCATGATTAGAAATAATTTACATAAGATAGGTTTGTTGCTGTTTTTATCATTCCCGAGCCTGGTTTGTTTCTCACAAAACCTCGCTTCAGAGAAGAAAATAGTCATGTATGCCGACAGTGGTTCAGCAGGCGGAGAACCAGACCTGGATGACCGGCCTAAGAACAATATTTTTCTCAATATATCAGGCGATGCGTCTGTTGTATCCCTTAATTATGAGAGATTGTTTTTTATTAATCCTGAGCATTTTTTTATTGCCGCCGGCGTAGGTGGCGGAGCGAATTTGTTTGTCAAGATCCATGCGGATAATAAGGGCAACACAGATTATTCTTATGAACCCTATTTAATCACGCCTCATCACCTTACTTTTAATGTGGGAAGGGGCAGAAGTTTTTTAGAATTAGGAGCCGGTGGCGCTATGCTTTTCGGACCCAATCCACAACCTTATTTTCCTTATGTGATGGCAGGCTACCGTGTTCAGCCCTGGAAAACGAACCGTGTACTTTTCAGGATCTATGGCTGTTATCCTTTAGAAAGCCTGGATAAATTCGAGATTCTTTATGTTCCGGTAGGTTTGAGTTTGGGATGGTCGTTTTAGAATGACAAGCATCTCTGCCCTCATACGCAAAAGAAATATTTCCTGCTAGCTGGATATTCTGTCCCGATTCCCCTCTACATTTTCGTTCTGATCATATGACAATTTAGTTTTGGGATGAGCTTCGCTGATCCCTGAGGGCATGCCCCAAGTCATAATGGAAAAGCTATTGCTCCGCAAAAATGAAAATGACCTAACCACCACGAAGCGAAAACGCCCCTCCGAAATAAACGAAAGGGCGTTTTCTGCTTCTGTGGTGGTCCCGAAGGGATTCGAACCCCAAGCCTCCTGATCCGTAGTCAGGTGCTCTATCCAGTTGAGCTACGGGACCTATTTTGAGGTTGCAAATATAGCTGAATAAATTAAAGTAAAAAAATTTAATTTATGGGGTAGGCAGAGGCTTAAGCAGTCGTTGTGGACCGTTTTTCACGCCATAATTGCTTGCCGAACCATAAAAACCCAAAAGGGATTTACAGATCAACGGCAATCACAATAAAGAGGGGAAAATTGAATGCGGTATTGAGTGTTTTGGAATTGGTTTTCACATCCGGCAGGGGCAGATAGGCACTGCTCAACGGAATGTAGTACTTTCTTTGCGAGGTTCTACTCTGGCTGAGCAGTATACTGCTTTCTGTAAAAATACTCAAGCGTTTATTGAGTTTATACCTGAGCCCCAACAATGCCGATACGCCATACGATACGTTTTTGTTTTCAACACCGTTTGCATACCCGGCGTTCCAATACGGGGCATCGTTTTTTTGATATGAATTGCCAGAGTTGAGATCCAAACCATAAAACACCTGGAATTTTGGCGAGATGTTTTCGAAGTGCTCAAAACCCAGCCTGTAATTTAAGGCCTGCTGTGTATTTTTGTATCTGGTTTGATCGTCCACATAGGGCGAAGTAATTTCGGTTTCGCTGTACCCACCGCCAAGAGCGGCTCTGATGTTATTGTTCGCGGGCAGGTGAAACCTGTAGTGCAGGTAATACGGCGTGTTGAACAGAGGTAAAGTGCCGCCCTGACCAAAATTAAAATAATATTTAATAAACGAACTCAGGTCAAGTCCCAGTTCATGGTGTCTTTGCTTTACACGCAGGCTGTCCTGTGCCACAATAGTATTGCTCACAACAAGCAATAGCAGCATTACTCTGAATGTTTTCATTTGATGATTTTTAAAAGTGAAACAAATTTTTGATTGCGCCGTGGTTAACGGTAAAGGACTAACGTGAACAAATGTATCCTAAAAGTGGGGTAAATAGCAAATTAAACCAACAAGTGGTCGGTTTTTCTTTACAAGGTGCGCAAGCCAGGTGATCGTTCACCAACCTTGCCGGTAAATAGAGTGTATTAGATAATTATTGATTTAGTCTTTTCCGGTTTAATAATTAATCAGGAAAAAAATGGCTACGGCCACAGCAAGCAAGCCCAGGATATAATAGACCATATTCGAGCTTCTCCTTCGTACAAGAATTACAGGTCTTTTCTCCTGGCCCAACACATCGGTGTCTTTCATAAGAGGTTTCATAGATTAGCATTTTAAAGATTAACACCTATAAAATGCAAAACTGCTGCCAGTTGTTCTTAACAGAAAAGTGAAATCAAATATAAAAAAGCGAAAAGAGCGTACTCTTGCAACCACGCACAAACAGTATTCTAAAAATTATCCTTCGCAATCACAGTCCAGTCCTTGTTAGCATGACCCTTATCGATCCAGCGATCCATTTCGGCGGCTATCGCCGGGAGGGCGGCGAGATGTTTTTTGGCATGGGCTGCTTCTTCCATCATGAGCCGCGCATCTTTACGGGCCATTTTCAATTCCCAGGAAGGATTCTCATAATCGGCGGCCAGGAGGCGTTTTAACCTGGCAGGGACCATGGCGCCAGGGTTCCACTGATCAAATAAAGAGGCGAGTTCAGAAGACGGGATGTCCATGGCCTGGGCCAATGCCAGTGTATCGGACAAGCCGGCTGTAAGAAAAAGGAGAAAGGAATTCCCCAGCAATTTTACGCCCGCCGCGCTGTTGTTTTCGGTGCCAAGGTTGAGCAACTTACCCGTCATGGCCGCCAATGCGGGTTCCAGCTTTTTTATCACATCCTGGTCGCCCGACACCAGCATAAAACCGGTACTTTCGAGCGCGTTTTGCGGACCCATAAATACGGGAGCATGCAGGTAAATAAATCCGCTTGCCTTCCATTGTTGGGTCCTTTGAGATGCACCAGCCGTAGAAGTGGTTGAATGGTCGATGATGATGGCGCCGGGAGAGAGATGCGGTCTTGCAAGATCCAATATTTCATCCACGATTTTATCGTCAGGCAGGGTGAGGTGAATATGTGAGGCGCCTTTTACCGCTTCCGCGATCGAATCAAATGCCTTTGCACCATGCT
>JAZKFC010000004.1:114749-293477 GCA_040386615.1 Bacteroidota bacterium | reverse complement strand
CATTTACCTGTTGTTTTTTCTGCAGCATTGCTTTCACAAAATTTGATCCCAGCAAGCCTGTTCCAATAAAAGTTACCATAAATTAATTTTGCCACTAAGGTATTAATTCTAAAAATCTGGTTTCGTCTGCCGGCTTTTATTTTTACATTTGCCCGAGCTAATACGCACTAATCGATACTTATATACTAAGCAAACATGCATGAAATAATCGAAGCAGCCTGGAACGACCGTGGTTTATTACAGGATAAACATACAGTGAATACCATTAACGAAGTAATAGAGCAACTCGACAAAGGTCTGTTGCGCGTTGCAGAACCCCTGGCTGATGGCAGCTGGCAGGTGAACGAATGGGTGAAAAAAGCGGTGATTCTTTATTTTCCAACCCGAAAAATGAGCACCTTTGAAGTGGGTCCTCTCGAATTCCATGATAAAATGGCGCTTAAAACCAATTATGCCGGTCTGGGTGTACGCGTGGTGCCTCACGCTGTTGCGCGTTATGGTTCTTTTTTAGCCAGTGGGGTGATCTTAATGCCAAGTTACGTGAACATTGGCGCCTACGTTGATTCAGGCACCATGGTAGATACCTGGGCAACAGTAGGCAGTTGCGCGCAGATCGGCAAAAATGTTCACCTGAGCGGCGGTGTTGGTATTGGCGGTGTACTAGAGCCGGTTCAGGCAGCGCCTGTGATTATTGAGGACAATTGTTTTGTGGGTTCGCGATGCATTGTGGTTGAAGGTGTGAGAGTTGGCAAGGAAGCAGTGTTGGGTGCCAACGTGGTGCTCACACAATCTACAAAAATTATAGATGTCACCGGAAAATCACCGGTTGAGACCAAAGGTTATGTGCCTGAACGCAGCGTGGTGATCCCCGGCAGTTATACCAAACAATTTCCGGCGGGCGAATTCCAGGTGCCTTGTGCTTTGATCATAGGCAAGCGTAAGGAAAGCACCGACCTGAAGACGTCTCTTAATGACGCACTGAGGGAGAATAACGTGGCGGTCTAAAACCCATAATGCGAAACCCAAAACCCGTAACACGAAACCCAAAACCCAAAACCCAAAACCCGAAACGTTTTAGTGGTGCGATTGCTCGTCCCTGGAGATGAACTGCAGGTCGGCAATTAATTTTAATACAAACTCGAGTTGTTCTTCCCTTGTGATATCGCTGTTATCGAGGATCACCGCGTCATCGGCCTGGGTGAGGGGACTTTCTTCCCGGGTCATGTCGGCCATGTCGCGTTTTAAAAGGCTCAATTCCACTTCGGTGAGCGAGTAATACTGACCTTTGCTGCTGAACTCGTCCTGCCTTCTTTTAGCGCGCACTTCGGGATCTGC
This sequence comes from Bacteroidota bacterium, assembly GCA_040386615.1. GTDB lineage: Bacteria > Bacteroidota > Bacteroidia > B-17B0 > Aurantibacillaceae > Aurantibacillus. Next base: position 292,142 of record JAZKFC010000004.1, on the reverse strand, counting down.
GATCATAAACAATTTTAATTCAGCTTTAGGGAAAACGTGGGTGCCAATGTCTCTTCCATCCATTACAACAGCCTTGCTTTTACCCATCTGGCGCTGTAAAGCTACCATCTTCTGGCGTACTTCTTTAATACTGCTGATCTTGCTCACATTAGTACTTACATGCATGCCGCGGATCTCGCGTTCTACATTCACGCCATTGAGGCAAACGTCTGAATGGTGTGTTTGGGGATTGAGCGTGAATTTAACCTCGAGTTCGGGCAGGTCTTTTAGTAAAGCGGCGGTATCAACGTTATTGTCTTCGTGAATGTATCCTTTCCTGAGCGCATGCAGGGTCACGGCCCTGTACATGGCGCCCGTATCAATATAGTTGTAATGGAGCTTTTGGGCAAGTGCTTTGGCCAGCGTGCTTTTACCGCAACTACTGAAGCCGTCGATGGCTATGGTGATTTTTTGCAACGTGATTAATTTAGCAATTTTTGATTTAATGATGATCTTTAAATTGAGGCTTTGGCTTAGTTTTTCACTGTAATATTGGTGCCAGAATAAAATTTGACCATACACCATACAGATTAGCTAAATGTTTGTGTCAGCTATGGGGATAATGACTTTTTTGAGTGTTGAAGAAGTCACTTTCACATCAAACTCAGCGGGATAGAAATTAAGAAAATCATCACGCGCAGATTAGTGAAATTCGTGTAATATAGTGGCTTTTTTGACAATGTGCGCGGCCATTCTCAGGCTAAATCAGGAATAATAATTTTAAAAAGTTATTAAAACAATTTTTTAAACTTTTCTTTTATAATAAATTTGCTCTTTAATTTTTACAGATGATAAATAAAGCGGATGTATTGTTAGGCTTGCAGTGGGGCGATGAAGGCAAAGGTAAGATCGTGGATGTATTAACTCCTGGTTATGATATTATAGCAAGGTTCCAGGGCGGACCGAATGCCGGCCATACTTTGGAATTTAACGGCATCAAACACGTGCTCAACACCATTCCCAGCGGTATTTTTCATCCCACAGCTATTAATATTGTGGGCAACGGGGTAGTGATAGACCCTGTAATTTTTATGAAGGAGATCAACGCGCTTGTGAAAATGGGCGTGGACGTAAAATCCAAATTGATCATCAGCAAACGCGCGCACCTGATCCTGCCCACACACCGTTTACTCGACGCAGCCAGCGAAGCCGCCAAAGGCAAGAACAAGATCGGTTCAACGCTTAAAGGCATTGGTCCTACTTACATGGACAAAACCGGACGTAACGGTTTGCGCATTGGCGATATTGAGACCAATGAATTTAAAGAAAAGTACAGCGCGCTCGTTGATAAACACAAACAGTTATTGTCATTCTACAATTTTGAATACAACCTCCAGGAACTGGAACCCACCTGGTTTGAAGCCATAGAAGCATTACAGCAATTGCAGTTTGTGGAGACCGAACATTATTTAAATACAGCGATGCTGGCCGGCAAAAAAGTGCTTGCCGAAGGCGCGCAGGGCAGTTTGCTCGATGTTGATTTTGGTTCCTACCCTTTTGTGACCAGTAGCAACACCATTTGCGCAGGCGCCTGCAATGGCCTTGGTATCGCGCCCAATAAGATCGGCAATGTGATCGGCATTTTTAAAGCGTATTGCACACGGGTTGGCAGCGGACCTTTTCCAACCGAACTCGATAATGAGACAGGAGAAAAGATCAGGCAAACCGGCAGGGAATTTGGCAGCACAACAGGCCGTGCAAGGCGTACGGGCTGGCTCGATATTCCGGCATTAAAATACGCGGTGATGATCAACGGCGTAACAGAACTCATGATGATGAAGGCGGATGTGCTTAGCGATTTCGAGAGCATTGAAATTTGCACGCATTATAATTACAATGGCAAGGTGATTGATTACCTGCCCTATAACATTGATCCCAATTACCTGAAGCCCATTACTACCAAAGTAAAGGGTTGGAATGTAGATCTGACGGCCATCGACAATAAAGCCAAATTACCGGCCGAATTGATTGATTATGTTAAGTTTATTGAGAAAGCGGTGAATACGCCCATCTCTATTGTTTCTGTTGGACCAGACAGGAAACAGACCATCAGGATGAATTAAACAGACTTACCAGGCACCTCTTGTGTATTCGTTATGGAGAGCGAAGGAGCGTAGTCGAATGTCAGTTCGAGCGTAGTCGAATGTCAGTTCGAGCGTAGTCGAGAACAGCCCGTTCACCGCTTTCCAGTCAAAATTAAAATCTTTGATAAATGGCGTAGATCAATATTAGGCCTCAACTTCTTTTTTATAAACGCCCGGTGTCATTTTATAAGAGCGCACCATCATAATAATGCCGATCACAATAAATGGAATGCTGAGCCACTGTCCCATATTCAAAGCCATGGTGTTCTCAAAATCAACCTGGTTTTCTTTAAAGAACTCAACAATAAAACGTTCAACGAACAGCAACACACACATCAGGCCAAACATAAAACCTGGTCCAACTTTATCGCGTTTGTTTTTCCATAACCAGTACATGAGAATGAACAGTAAAAAATAAAAAACAGCTTCGTACAATTGCGCAGGGTGGCGGGGTTGCTGATCGACTTGTGAAAAAATAAATGCCCAGGGAACATCTGTAACACGACCAATGATTTCGCTGTTGATGAGGTTACCTATCCTGATGCACATAGAGGCCAATGGCACAACTATCACGAGCCTGTCGAACAACCACAACCAGCTTTCTTTTGTTTTGCGACAATACAGGATCATGGCAATTAAGATACCGATGGCCCCCCCGTGGCTGGCAAGTCCACCTTCATAAACTTTAAGAATGTTCAGGGGATGAGAAATATACCCTTCATTAATCACTATCCCCTCAGCGCTTACTTCGTCAAACCAGGGCCCGTAAAACAGGCAGTGGCCAAGCCTGGCGCCAATAATGGTGCCCAGAATAATATACAAAGTAAGGGTGTCGAGTGCTTTTTCACTGCGGCCTTCGGCTTTATAGACACGGTTCATAAAAAAATGGCTGGCAATAAAAGCCAGGGCCCACATCAGGCCATACCAGCGTACCGGCCAATTGATACCTGGAATAGTAAAAATTTCGGGAGCAGGATTCCAGGAAATGAAGTCTAAGGTCATAGCTTGTAAAAGTAGGAAATAATTGACAATTGCTTTAATTTACAAATGACGAATTTGCTGCCAAATCGTCAATTGTCAATTGCCTCAGTTTAAATCGTCAATTGTCAATCATTAAATTGTCAATCATCAATTTGTTATTATTACTTTTGCCCCCATGATCAACGCCGCCATATTTGCAAGCGGGGAGGGCTCCAACGCTGAGAACCTCTTCACCTATTTTGCCAACGATCCGCGTATCAAGATCAAACTGGTGGTGACAAATAACGATAGTGCAGGTGTTATCGCGCGCGCCGAAAAACACAAAAAAAATGTGCAGATCGTCAGTAAAGCAGCGCTTGAAAACTATACCGACCAGTTCATTGAATTTTTAAAAGTTGAAAAGATAGATCTGATCATACTCGCGGGTTTTTTATTGAAGATCCCGGATAAATTTATTAAAGCCTTTCCAAACAGGATCATTAACCTGCATCCGGCTTTATTGCCAGGCTACGGCGGCAAGGGCATGTATGGCATGAACGTGCATAGGGCTGTGATCGCCAATAAAGACGCCGAAAGCGGCATCACAGTGCACTATGTGAATGAGGAGTACGATAAGGGGGAGATCATCCTGCAGGCCAAATGTATCATTCATCCTTCCGATAGCGCTGAAGACCTCTCTAAAAAAATTCAGGAGCTGGAATTTGAATACCTGCCAAAAGCCATAGAAAAGTTTCTGTGAGCAACAACGCCTAAATCATTTGAATTTTGTTGTTTGATTTCTTTGCTCCTGTGCTGAAGCATTAGCCCAGGTGTGGTTCCTTTTTTTATCTGTGAAGAAAAGGATTTCTAAAAAAATTGCAAAATCATCCCATTCAAGAAAATAATTCATAGTTTAGTACTATCACTCAAATTGCAATTTAAAATGGCAACTAGACGCAACTTTTTAAAACTCTCGGCTTTAACAGCTTCCTTATTCGCTGCGAATAAGACAGAAGCCATTAAAATGATCCCGGAGGCCGCGGTGGCAAAGAAGCCCGTGCGTCCGATTGTGATTTCCACCTGGCGCTTTGGTATTGAAGCAAACGCGGCAGCCTGGCAGATCTTAAGTAATAAAGGCAGAGCGCTTGATGCGGTGGAAGCCGGCGTAAAAGTACCCGAAGCCAATCCCGAGGAAAGAAGCGTAGGACTTGGCGGCAGGCCCGACCGCGATGGGCGGGTAACCCTAGATGCCTGTATCATGGATGAAAACATGAGTATAGGTTCAGTCGCCTGTCTCGAACACATCGTTCATCCCATTTCTGTGGCGAGGGCCGTTATGGAAAAAACGCCACATGTGATGCTTGTTGGTGAAGGAGCCTTACAATTCGCATTATCCCAGGGATTTAAAAAAGAAAAATTACTCACAGCGGCTTCGGAAGCCGAATGGAGAGAATGGTTAAAAAAATCAGAATACAAGCCGCTTATCAATATCGAGAATCATGATACCATAGGCATGATCGCGCTTGATATAGACGGCAATCTTTCGGGCGCTTGTACCACAAGCGGCCTGGCATATAAAATGCACGGGAGGGTTGGAGATTCTCCAATTATAGGCGCGGGACTGTATGTTGATGGTGAGGTTGGAGCTGCTACCGCTACCGGGCACGGAGAAGAAGTGATTCGCATTGCCGGCTGCCACGCGGTTGTTGAATTGATGCGCCAGGGACTTTCACCGGAAGAGGCCTGCAAAAAAGCCGTAGACAGAATTATTGGCAGCGCCAAAAAAAGAAAGAAGCCTCTGGATCTGATCCAGATCGGCTTTATTGCCATCAATAAAAATGGAGAACATGGGGCCTTCTGCCTGCAAAAAGGATTTAATTACGCGGTGTATTCCACCGAAATCAATAACCAGCTCTTTGACGCTAAAAGCTTACTCTGATGTCACAAACAAAAATTTTAGAAGTTGCCTGTTTCAACCTCGATTCTGTAACAATTGCAGAAAGAGCGGGTGCCGACAGGATAGAACTCTGTGAGAACTACAAAGAAGGGGGCACTACTCCTTCAAAAAACCTGATCCTCGCCGCCCGCAAAGCATGCGCTCTTCCCGTTCACGTTATCATCAGGCCACGGCCCGGTAATTTTGTTTATTCAGCTGATGAACTTGAACAGATGAAAGCCACCGTTCTTTTTTGCAGACAAAATGGAATCAATGGTGTTGTACTGGGTGTATTGGATCAGAAAAATGAAGTCGACCTTAATGCCTGCAGGGAATTGATAGGCACTGCAAGGCCCATGTCTGTTACCTTTCACAGGGCAATCGATGTTTGCGCCGATATCAAAAGATCTTTTGCAGATCTGATTGTGCTGGGAGCTGACCAGGTACTTACATCAGGCGGGGCTGACAGCGCCGAGCAGGGCCTGGCCACGCTAGCAGAATTGCAAAATGCTTATGGCAAAAAAATAAAGATCATGGCTGGTGGTGGCTTGAGGTCAGGGAATTTAAATCTGCTGCTTTCATCCGGTTGTAACGAGTTCCACTCTTCCGCCATTACGGGCAACAACGAGGTTGCCGATGAAGCCGAAATCCAAAGGCTGAAGCGCTTATTAAATGAAGCGCCCTGATGTATTGGTAAATATTCGTATTTTCATACTATGAAAAAATGGCTGCGCACAGGCTTTTTCATTCTCATTATTAATTGTAAACCGGCTTTAGCTCAAACTAAGTACAACAATTATGTAAATCCATTTATCGGCACCGGCGGCCATGGCCACACTTTTCCGGGCGCCGTTTTACCTTTCGGTATGGTGCAACTCAGTCCCGATACCCGCGTTGACGGAAGCTGGGATGGTTGCAGCGGTTATCACTACAGCGACAGTATTATTTACGGGTTTTCGCACACGCATTTAAGCGGGACAGGGGTGAGTGATTGGGGCGATATCCTGCTGATGCCCGCATCTCAGGTGTCGTCAATGGATCAGAAAAGCTACGCGTCTTTATTTTCGCACACCACTGAAAAAGCAAGCCCCGGCTTTTACGAAGTCACGCTGCGCAAAGATAAGATAGCAGCTGCTTTAACTGTGACCACGCGAACAGGCATTCACCGTTACACTTTCCTCAAAGCAAAAAACCAGGTACTGTTGATAGACCTGCTGCACCGCGACAAGACGCTTGACTGCGACCTTAAACTTCTCGACAGTGTGACAGTGTCAGGTTACCGTATCAGCGAAGCCTGGGCCCTTGAGCAGCATGAATATTTTGTGATGAAATTATCGAAGCCTATTAAGCGCATCAGGTATGCGAAAAATAAACAATTGAAGGATGAAGTCAACAGGTCGACCGTCGAAAAAATGGAGGGAGCTACCCTTGAATTTGATGCTGGAGACGAGCCGGTATTGATGGTCAAAGTTGCGATCTCGTCGGTAAGCGAAGAAGGCGCTGTAAAAAACCTGCAGGCGGAAGCCCCGCACTGGAATTTTGAAAAATATAAAACTGATGCAGAACAAGCCTGGGATAAAGAACTTCAAAAAATTGAAGTAAGCGACACAGATAAAAATAAACTGGCTGTTTTTTACACGGCGCTTTATCACTGTTTTATCCATCCTTCTCTCAATATGGATGTGGATGGCCGTTACAGGGGAAGAGACCAGAAGATCCATACTGCCGAAGGTTTTACAAATTATTCGGTCTTCTCGTTATGGGACACCTACCGCGCGCTTAAACCTTTGCTCACTATTGTGCAGCCTTCCAAAACCAGGGATTTTATAAATACATTTCTTGCACAATATAAACAAGCAGGGCGTTTGCCGGTATGGGAACTTTCTGGCAACGAAACCGATTGCATGATCGGCTTTCACTCGGTATCTGTGATCGCCGACGCTATCACAAAAGGGATCAGGGGTTTTGATACGACACTGGCTTATGAAGCGATGAAGGCCGCCTCCAATGATCAAAATTACGGGGTGCCTTTGTTTAATAAATATGGTTTTTTGCAGGTAGACGATGAAAGCGAAAGTGTAAGCAAAACCCTGGAGTATGGTTACGATAACTGGTGCATTGCAAGAATAGCCCGGCTGATGGGTAAAAAGGAAGATGAAGCGCTCTATTTTCGTCGTGCGCAGGCATACCGCAATCTTTTTGATGACTCCACAGGCCTGATGCGGCCCAGGAAAAACGGTAACTGGCTGCGGCCTTTTTATGGCTCTGAAATTAATAATCATTTTACCGAAGGCAATAGCTGGCAGTATTCTTTTTACGTGCCTCACGACATCAGCGGACTTATTGGACTACATGGCGGAAAAGTAAATTTTGAGAAAAAGCTGGACCAGCTTTTTACCACTTCCGAAAAAACAAAAGGAAGGGAACAGGCTGATGTTACCGGTTTGATTGGTCAGTACGCGCATGGCAATGAGCCCAGCCATCACATGGCGTACCTGTATAATTACGTGGGTGCGCCTCACAAAACAGTGAAGCGTGTTCAGCAGATCTGCAAAAATTTTTATTTCAACAGACCCGATGGTTTGATAGGGAACGAAGATTGCGGACAAATGAGCGCCTGGTATGTTTTCAGTGCCATGGGACTGTATCCCGTTTGTCCGGCTTCGGAGGAATACGTCCTGGGCTTGCCGCTTTTTAAAACCATTAAAATAAACCTTGATAATGGCAATACCTTTTTAATTAGCAATGCTACTTTACCGGCACAAAATATTTCAGCGGTTCAGTTAAACAACAAAATAAATTTACGTCCGGCACTCGCGGATCAATCCATTATCACCGGCGGAACCCTGCAGTTTCAATCCTCATCTGAAAATGAAGGCAAAGGATCATATGGCCGGGGAAAGTATTGTCTTCAGTCCTTGCCCGATCTCAATCCGGTATTAATTCCGGCACCGCTCATTAATTCCCCCACGCAGGTTTTTAAAAATCAGCTGGTAGTGAAGATTGCAGCGCTCAATAAAGGTAATGAATGTACTTACACCACCGATGGTTCAGAACCAACAAGGACTTCAAAAAAGTACATAAAACCTTTTGTGCTTGACTCGAATTGTGTGATTAAAGCGCGTGCATATTCTGCGACCGACAGCAGCACAGTGTCAACGGCGGTTTTTTACAAGATAAAATACAAATACAAAGTACAGCTCAATTCAAAAGCCAATCCCCAGTATGCCGTTGAAGGTGCTCCGTCTTTAATCGACGGTATTAATGGCAGCACCAATTGGCGCAAGGGAAGCTGGTTGGGGTTCCAGGGACAGGATTTTGAATGCAAGGTAGATCTCCATCGTGAAAAGGATATACGGTTGGTCAGCCTTAATACATTACAGGATACCCGCTCATGGATCGTTTTTCCGTCGGAGGTGAGTTTTTACGGTTCAACCGACGATAAAAATTATGAGTTAATGGGTACGGCAATCAACAACATTAAACCCGATAATTACGGGCTGTTGCTTCAAAAATTTGAGACAAAATCATTAAACCCTAAACCTGTAAGGTACATTAAAATAAGGGCAAATAATTTTGGGAAATTGCCGTCATGGCACCAGGGTAGTGGGGGAGACGCGTTTATATTCGCCGACGAAATTGAAATAGAATAGGCGATGTTTTTAAAGAATATTGGCCCGCAAAACCCTGTTTCTTTTAGTATCTTTGCACTTTAACTACGAATGGATTTTTCAGGTAAATATGCCAATAGTTTAACCCGTTACTCGAGGTTCATGACCAGGGAAGTAACGATAGGTGATTTAAAGATAGGGGGCTCAAATCCAATCAGGATCCAGAGCATGACCACCACCGACACCATGGATACGCTGGCAACGGTGGAACAAAGCATCCGCATGATCGAAGCCGGCTGCGAACTGGTACGCATCACAGCGCCAAGTATCAATGAAGCAAAAAACCTTGAAGTAATAAAGAAGGAACTCGTGGCGCGTGGTTACAATACACCCATTTGCGCCGACATCCATTTTACACCCAACGCCGCTGAATTCGCGGCCAGGGTGGTTGAAAAAGTGCGGGTCAATCCGGGTAACTATGCCGATAAGAAAAAATTTGAGGAAATAGATTATACAGACACAGCTTATGAACTGGAGCTGGACCGTATCAGGAAGCGCTTCACGCCTTTGGTTAAAATTTGTAAGGAGTATGGTACGGCCATGCGTATAGGAACCAATCACGGTTCTTTAAGCGACCGCATTTTAAGCCGTTACGGAGATACACCGCTTGGCATGGTGGAAAGCGCTTTGGAGTTTTTGAGAATTTGCGAGGACAACGATTATTATAATATCGTGATCTCAATGAAAGCCAGCAACACGCAGGTGATGGTGCAAGCCTACCGCCTTCTTGTTGCTAAGATGATAGAAACCAACAGGAATTACCCTTTACACCTTGGTGTTACCGAGGCCGGGGATGGCGAAGACGGAAGAATAAAATCAGCTGTTGGAATCGGTACCCTGCTGGAGGATGGCCTGGGAGATACCATTCGTGTGTCATTGACAGAAGAACCCGAATTTGAAATGCCCGTTGCAAGGGCATTGGCCGAACGTTATACGAACAGGGCAGACCATAAGACAATTAAAGAAATTGACCCTGGCGCTACCGGATTTAAGCTGCCCTATGATCCTTACGAATACAATCGCAACAAAACGCGGGAGGTCGTCAACATAGGAGGCCACAATGTTCCGCGGGTGATCGCAGATTACAGCATGAAAACAGAAGTAACAGCAGCCAGTCTCTTTGGCGTTGGTTACAATTATTCGGTTCCGCTTGACAAATGGAACCTCACCGACATGGCCGTGGATTATTTATTTTTAGGCGATAAGCAGGTTGAATTTGAAATACCGGGCACGCTGGGTTTGATCTACAATTCACAAACCTGGTTAAGAAATAAAACGCAAAAAAGAGCCTATCCCTTGTTCTGCGGGAATGAATATTTCAACCATGAAGAAAAATCCCCGGAACTGAATTTTGTAGCTGTTGATATTGATACACTGACCGGCGAATTTTTTGGTAAAATAAAATCAGAAGAAAAAGTATGCCTTGTATTGGATTCGTTCAATGCCCATACCATGGCAGAACTTCGCCGCATGGCCATTGAACTGAAAATGCAGGATTGTCGTTTACCGTTTATTATCAAATGCAATTATAAAGGTTTAAGTGAAGAGCAGTTCCAACTGTATAGCAGCACAGACATGGGCGGTTTGCTGCTCGATGGATTTGGCGACGGGGTCTGGATCAAATACGGCGCAAAGCCCGGTGGGCTTTCGGGCGAGGTTGTGGGTAAGAGTGTAAGCACCAAAGTTTGCAACTCAACAGCCTTCGGCATTTTACAGGCTACCCGCACAAGGATCAGTAAAACAGAATACATCAGTTGCCCGAGCTGCGGCCGCACTTTATTCGACCTCCAGGAAACAACACAAAAGATCCGCGAACGCACCGATCATTTAAAAGGCATCAAAATTGGCATCATGGGCTGTATCGTGAACGGGCCGGGTGAAATGGCCGATGCCGATTACGGTTACGTGGGAACTGGTCCCGGTAAAATAAGTTTGTACAAGGGCAAAGAGGTGGTTAAAAAGAACGTGACCAGCGAAACAGCCGTGGATGAACTCATTAACCTGATCCGTGAGCATGGTGACTGGGTTGAAAAAGTGAGTGTACCGGTTTAGTTTTTTTCAAGGTAGCCTATTGTCTTTCTGGGCTGAGTTTCTTTTTTGTTTTCAATGAGTTCATCCAGGTATTTAAAAACAAGTTCTATATTCTGTCCTTGATTATTCAACTTCTGTTTAATTTTTTCTATCTCAAGCAGTACTTTTGTGTTGTCTGCGATCATCCTTCTCAACCTCGTAAACAATCTGATTTTTAATGGCCCTTGAACTATTTAAAACGCTTGATAACATCGCAACCCCTTGTTCGGTGAATGCCATGGGCATATATTTTGAGTGTTCGCCTCTCTTTAAGGTCACAAATTGTGACCTTAAAGCTTCGTTTTCAGTTTTCGTTAGTGAAAACATAAAATCTCATGCATACGGTACTTGAAACAGGTGTTACGGTAGCGGATCCAGTTGCGCCAGAACAGGGCGGACCTTCCTGCGCGAAATTTCTCTGTGAAAAGAAAATGACTAATGATAGAAATAAAAGCTTGTTCACCTTTTTAATCAAAGTTATTTAATTTTCCTTATGTTTTACTTCTTATTTCACCCAACGCTTTTGTTTTTTAAAGTGTTGGTAATTGCCTTTTACCTGGTTTCCAAAATTCGGTGATTTATTCTGTTGTTAAGAAAAATACAAGATTTGACTTTGTCGTACTCTCTTGTTCCGTTTCAGATTACCCATATATTAAATTATTAATTTAATGCTACTGCCATATAACAATTACATAAATAGCGCGTAACGCACAGGCAGCACCTATATATTAGCTTAGCAGAAAATTCTAAACTATGAAAAAAATTGCTTACTTATTTTGTTTGTCTTTAGTCGCCATGCTCAATCCAGTTCTCATGGCCCAACCCACTGATCTTTTTATTTCTGAATATGTAGAGGGGTCGAGTTTTAATAAAGCCCTTGAGATCTATAATGGCACAAACACTTCTGTTAATCTTGCAACCGGACAATATGTCCTTGAAGTGTATTTCAATGGCAGCACAAGTAGTACTTCACTTGCATTAACAGGTACCATTCCTTCAGGTAGCGTATATGTTCTCGCGCATCCGTCAGCTTTGCTGTCGATGACGCCCGATGTGAGCACCAGTGTCGTCAATTTTAACGGTGACGATGCCATCGTTCTCAGAAAAGGTGGGATCACAGGGCCGGTAGTGGATGTGATAGGGCAGGTAGGCCTTGATCCTGGCACACAATGGGGATTGAACGACACCGCTACACTTGACAGAACTATGAGGCGTAAGATTTCAATTTGTCAGGGTGACATTACCACTTCCAATGCTTTTTACACCGCCCCTGAATGGGAGGGTTACCCAATTAATACCTTTGGCGGTTTGGGCACTCACAGTGCTACCTGCGGCCCAACCGTAAACCCTGGCGCGGGAATAGTGATCGCCCCCGCAGGCCTTAGTTTTACTACGCTGGTAAACGTACCTTCACCTCCGCAAAGTTATGCCGTCACTGGCAACTCTCTTACTGCTCCTGTATTAATTAACGTGCCAGTCAATTTTGAGATGTCATTCAATTCTGGTGGACCTTTTTTATCCTCTTTGTCCATTCCTACAAATTCATTTAATTCCGGGCCTGTAACGGTTTTTGTTCGCTACAATCCAGTTAGCATTGGAACCAATTCGGGTGTGGCGACACATTCAAGCACACCATTCAGTGGAACGCTTAATCTTTCGGGCGTGGCAATAGGTCTTACGGCAATTGCCCAGATCCAGGGCGCTGGTGCAACGGGACCATTTTTGGGCCAGTTGGTTGCGACAGAAGGTATAGTAACAGCAGATTTTCAGGGAACCAACGAGCTTGGTGGATTCTTTATCCAGGATCCTGTGGGCGACAGTAACCCCCTCACATCTGAAGGAATTTTTATTTTCAATACGTCTTTTCCGGTTAGCGTAGGAGACCTGGTTAAATTGAGCGGTACTGCCGATGAATTTTTTAATAAGACACAGATCAAAACTTTAACATCATTATCCGTCCAGGGTGTGGGAAGTCCCATTACACCAATGAGTGTCACATTGCCATTTGCAACAATGACCGAGGCGGAAAAATGGGAAGGCATGTTGGTACAATTTACCCAAACGCTTTCAGTGACCGAAGTTTATACGCTGGCACGGTATGGAGAAGTGTCTCTGTCTGTTAATGGTCGCTTGTTCACCCCGACAAACTTTGTTGACCCAAACGACAATCCCGCTGCAGGAACAACAACCAATGGCGCCAGCAACGTGGCGGCGGTGATCGCTCAACAGGATTTAAACAACCGAAGCAGGATTCTATTGGACGATAAAAGTTCAGTACAAAATCCAGCGGTAGTGCCGTATGTAGACCCGGTTAACAATACCCTCCGCTGTGGAAGCGCCATTACTGGTCTTACAGGGATCATGGATTATGATTTCGGCGTTTACCGCATCCAACCGGTGGGAATACCCGTATTTAATTACGCTGCAAGACCGGTCGTTCCTTCAGTTGGAGTAAGCAACGTAAAGGTGGCGAGTTTTAATGTGCTTAATTATTTTAACGGTAATGGCGCCGGTGGCGGTTTCCCAACAAGCCGTGGGGCAAACACCATGACTGAATTCACACGCCAGAGGACCAAGATCATTGAAGCCATCAAACAAATTGACGCCGATGTAGTTGGTTTGATGGAAATGGAAAACGATGGAAACGGCCCTCAATCAGCTATACAGGACCTTGTTAACGGTTTAAATACGACCATCGGCGCAACTACCTATACGTTCGTGGCCGATCCTACTTCCGCGAACGGCGGCACAGGAACTGATGAGATTAAAGTAGCGCTCATATACAAACCTTCGGTACTTGCTACTTTCAGTTTATCCGTGGCCGATGACAGCACAGTTCACAACCGACCTCCTTTGGCCCAAACATTTATACAAATCACTTCACAGGAAAAATTCTCTGTCATCGTTAATCACTTCAAATCAAAGAGCTGCTCAGGTTCCACAGGAACGAACACCGACCAGGGTGACGGACAAAGTTGTTTTAATGCCTCGCGGAAAAACCAGGCTGGCGCTTTATTGGTCTTTATAAATAACGTTCAAACACTTTCAGGTGATAGTGACATAGTAGTGATGGGTGACATAAATGCCTACGAACAGGAAGATCCAATCGATATGTTACTTGCCGGAGGATTAAAACCGGTGATTGCCAACGCTTATTCCTATGTATTCGACGGACAATCGGGATCGCTAGACCATGCCCTTGTTTCGACACCTTTACTGGCACAGGTAAGCGGCGCAGCCAAATGGCACATCAATGCTGATGAACCTATTGCAAAGGATTACAACCAGGAATTTAACCCGGCCTATATGTATGATCCGGGTCCTTTCAGATCTTCAGATCATGATCCAGTTATCGTAGGGCTTAAGTTAGGCGCAATAACGCCTACATTAAATACAGGAATCGCCGTGAATGAAAACACAAGTTTACTGGCGAAAATCAGGCCGAATCCATCTTCACAAGAGGAGGTTACACTGGACCTTTTTGAAAACAAATCGTTATACGCGACCATTGAAGTGGTTGACCAGATGGGTTCCTGCTTAATGCGGATAACACCTGCCCTCGCCACCGGGAACAACTCATTGAAATTAAATTTACCGGAATTGAAAGCAGGTTTGTATCATATAAAAATTACAACAGATATCGGAACAAGTGTTCAAAAGTTGATCATTTTAAAATAGATAACTTCCCGCTCACGACCGCAGATTATGTTGTCGTTCATAAAAAAACCTCCTCTGTTAAACAGAAGAGGTTTTTTAATTTTATTTCAGATCTATTATTTCAGACTGCCAATCATGTCCTCAGGTTTTACCCATTGGTCGAATTGTTCATTGGTCACATATCCTAATTCAATAGCGGCTTCACGCAGGGTTTTATTGCCTTTGTGAGCGGTCTTAGCGATCTTGGCTGCCTTTTCGTAGCCAATATGGGTGTTTAAAGCGGTAACCAGCATCAATGAATTTTCGAGGTGTTGTTTCAGTACCGGTAAATTAGGCTCAATACCGTCGGAACATTTTTCGGTAAAACTTACACAGGCATCACCGATCAACCTGGCAGACTGCAGGACGTTAGAAGCAATTACCGGTTTAAACACGTTCAGTTCGAAATGTCCCATCGAGCCGCCAATCGAAACAGCAACATCGTTGCCGATCACCTGCGCACACACCATGGTCATGGCCTCGGGTTGTGTAGGATTTACCTTTCCGGGCATAATAGAAGATCCGGGTTCATTGTCGGGGATAATGATCTCACCAATACCGCAGCGTGGGCCCGAAGAAAGCATCCTCACATCGTTGGCAATTTTCATCAATGCCACTGCTGTTCTTTTTAAGGCGCCACTTAATTCTACCATGGCGTCGTGCGCCGCCAGAGCCTCAAATTTATTGGGGGCTGTTACAAACGGTAAGCTTGTTAACTCAGCGATCTTTTTCGCAACCAGTACATCGTAGCCTTTTGGGGTATTTAAACCCGTACCAACCGCGGTACCGCCAAGGGCCAGTTCTTTCACCGCGCCTAAAGCATTTTTCAGAGCGCGGATGCTCATGTCGATCTGCTGAACATAACCGCTGAATTCCTGTCCGAGTGACAAAGGCGTTGCATCCATAAAATGGGTACGCCCTGTTTTAATAATATTTTTAAAAGATTCGGCTTTTTTGTGCAGCGATCCACGCAGCTTTTCAAGACCAGGAATAGTGATGTCAGTTACCTGCTTATAGGCGGCAATGTGCATGGCCGTTGGATAAGTATCGTTGCTGGACTGTGACTTATTCACGTCGTCATTAGGATGCAGAATTTTTTTATCGTCTGCCAGGTTGCCACCATTCATTACATGGGCGCGGTACGCGATCACCTCGTTGGCGTTCATATTGCTCTGTGTACCCGAACCGGTTTGCCAGATCACCAAAGGGAACTGATCGTCCAGTTTTCCGGCGGTAATTTCGTCGCAGGCCTTCGCGATGAGGTCACATTTTTCTTTGGTGAGCACACCCAACTCCATATTAGCGAGGGCCGCCGCCTTTTTCAGGTAACCAAAGGCGTAAATAATTTCCTTAGGCATACTTGCTTCAGGGCCAATCTTAAAATTGTTGCGGCTGCGCTCGGTCTGAGCGCCCCAGTATACATGTGCGGGTACTTTTACCTCGCCCATAGTGTCTGTCTCGATTCTGAATTCCATAATTAAAATTTAGGATATAAAAGTAACAATTTAGGCCGTTTTATACCAGATCCAAATATAATTTCGCCCAAAGGCAAATTATATTTGGGTGTGAAGATCGTGCGTGAGTATCTGGCCTGTGCCGAATTAACTTCGGCATAAATGCCGATCCATAAAAACAAATGGTGCAAACACCATTTAAAGGTTGGGCCATATTGTTTTTGGAATCGGTATTAACGCCTTGTTTTAATAAAGAAATTAAGGTACGGAGGGTAAGGCGCACTCACTTTACTTTCCTGCTTTTCTTCTGTTTGTGTCAGTAAATCAAGGCTTTGCACCAGCATATCTCTTTCCTCTATCCAAAGCAGATCGGCTTTGCAAAAGTCACTGAAAAAAAAGCAAAAATAGTCGGGAGGCCGTGAAGACAAGATGTCCTGATTCTCCTGTTCAAACGCATTAAAAGGTTTCAGACAGTCATAGCCGTCTAATTCATACAATTTCGCGCGCTCAATAATATTGATAAGGTCGTCGGCGTATCCCGCATAAGTGGCGTATCCCGAGGCTTTTAAACCCAGACACCAGGCCTTGTAGTCGTTGAGCGGCAATTCAAACAATGGGGCGTAACGTGCCCGTGATGCGAGGAAAAGGCTGTGGTCGGTGTAAGAGTCCTCAATTTTCAGGTATTTCCTGAAACACTCGTTCAGGGTATCGTCGTGCTTGATCACCGTGTCGCCACCCCATTCCATATGACATTTTATGCCGAAATGATTATTGGACTTTTTAGCGAGCTCGCTTTCTCCATTGCTGCTCTCAAGTATGGCCTGGGCCAGCGTGATGCTCGCAGGAATTTTATACATCACCATCTGGCGAACAGCCTCTTCTGAATAATTCTCAATATAGGTGAGCATTTTAAAAGCCGGCGGCTGGGCTTTGAGGTTAAAGACAAGAAAAAGCAACATGAGAATCGGCCCGATCCTTTGTCCTGCACTAAATGACATTATCTTTAACCCGCTGAGTGACATTACCTTTACAAAAATACCCCGGCCTTTTGACCATATGCTAATTTTGTATATTTTTATATTAACAATGTGTTTTTCACTATGAAGTTTAGCCCGGTTTTATTGCCCATGTTGTTTCTGCTGCCACTGGCATACGCAGAAGCGCAAAGTAAATATAATTATCCTGTCACAGAAAAGCAAACAGTTGAAGATGTTTATTTTGATACCAAGGTCAAGGATCCTTACCGCTGGCTTGAAGACGACAGAAGTGCCAAAACAGAGGAATGGGTGAAACTTGAGAACCAGGTAACCCAGCAATACCTCGCCGGGATCAGCTCCCGCGAAAAAATAAAGACCCGCCTTACCGAGCTCTGGAATTACAACAAACAATCAGCGCCGTTTAAAAAAGGTAACTTTTATTTCTGTTTCAAAAACAACGGACTGCAAAACCAGAGTGTGCTCTACATTAAAAAAACACCACAGGACGAAGGAGAAATTTTACTGGACCCAAACAAACTATCAAACGATGGTACGATCTCACTGAGCGGCATGTCAATTTCTAAAAATGGCAAAACACTGGCTTACGGCATTTCTAAAGCTGGAAACGACTGGGTTGAAATTTATTTTAAAGACATCGCCACTAAAAAAGACCTGCCGGATGTGATCCGCTGGGTAAAGTTCAGCGACATCAGCTGGAAAGGCAACGGTGTTTATTATAGCCGCTACGACGAACCTACAGGCAGCGCGCTTTCACAGGCCAACCAGTTTCACAAGGTGTACTTTCATCAGTTGAATACAAAACAGGAAAAAGACCAGTTGGTATTTGAAGACAAAAATAATGGCAACTATAATTTTGGCGCTTCAGTCACCGATGATGAAAACTACCTGGTTGTTACCGTGAGCCAGAGCACCAGTGGCAACAAATTGCTTGTCAAAGACCTTGTCAATCCAAAATCTCAGTTTGTAACGGTGTGTGATAATTTTGAAGCCGATAACCAGGTGATCGACAACATCGGCAAAACTTTTTACATGCATACCAACGCCAAAGCGCCAAAATATAAATTGGTGTCGTTTACGCTCGACGCGCCTGATCCCGCCAGCTGGAAACAGGTGTTGCCTGAAACGGCGGATCTCATGCAGGGTGTGAGATTCTGCAACAACAAGATCGTTGCCGATTACCTCCAGGACGTCACGTCAAGGTTAATGTGTTACGGCGTCGACGGCAGGTTTGATAAGGAGATCAGGCTTCCGGGCCTGTGCAAACTAAATGCGTTCAACTCCGATAAAAAAGATGATTTCGCGTTTTACAGCATCGTTCAGTTCAATGCACCCGAACAAACTTTTTACCTCGAAGCCAAAACCTGGGAAAGCAAAGCCTATTTTAAACCCGATTGTAAATTCGCCTCAGACGATTACATGACCGAACAGGTGTTTTTTCAGGGGAAAGACGGCACCAAAATCCCCATGTTCATTACACGCAAAAAGGGAATAACCATGAATAAAGAAACGCCCTGCTTTGTTTATGGATACGGCGGTTTTAATATCTCCATCGCACCCGAGTTCAGGGTCGACCGCACCGTGTTCCTGGAAGCAGGCGGCATTTATTGTGTTCCAAGCTTGCGGGGCGGGGGAGAGTATGGCGAAGACTGGCACATCGCCGGAATAAAATGCCAGAAACAAAATGTATTCGACGATTTTATCGCTGCCTGCGACTACCTGGTGTCAAAAAAAATGACCTCGTATAAAAAAATAGCCATTCACGGCCGCAGCAATGGAGGATTACTGATAGGCGCGGTGATGACACAACGGCCTGATATTTGCCGCGTGGCTTTGCCCACCGTTGGTGTTTTAGATATGCTCCGCTTTCATAAATTTACAATTGGCAGGGCCTGGACCTACGACTACGGCTGCAGCGAGATTGAAGGTGAATTTCACTGCCTGTACAGGTATTCTCCGCTTCATAATGTCAAGTCGGCGCGTTATCCCTCTACGCTTGTTTTAACAGGCGATCACGATGATAGAGTTGTGCCTGCCCACTCTTTTAAATTCGCCGCTACCCTGCAGGAAAAGAATAAAAGTGATAACCCGGTGTTGATCAGGATAGACGTGAATGCCGGTCATGGCGCCGGCAAGCCAACTTCCAAACAGATCGACGAGTTTGCCGATATGTGGGCCTTTACTTTTTACAATTTGGAAATGAGTTACTAGGGGTGCCGTGAACCTGCCTTTCTGTTTATTTCACCACAATTCTTCCAAGAAGTTTATTCACCCTGCTTTTTAAAACTGTAAGGTGTAAAATCTCTTTCATAATGAGCAGCGTGTCTTCTTCGGTGGCGGTTTTTAAAAGTTCCTGTTTTTCGCGGATGTAAACGTTTAGTTTTTTTTCCTTTAAGCTGAAGAGCAAATGCTGCGCGCCTTTTTTTATGTTGGTGATCTCTTCGGCTACGTGTACGCCAAAGTTTCCCCACCTGGAACTGAGTTCATGGCTCACTATCACATGGTTGATCACAAAACTGCTGATCAGTGGGTTCTGGGAGCTTAAGAAATGCTGAATGTCCGGTAATCTCTGGTCAGAAACCTCTTTAATATATTCATCCAGTACCGTCTGATGGATGGGGTTTTCGAATGTGATCTCGTCGCGCCAGAGCTCAAATAAAATGTATTCGGCAAGCGTGATCTCCAGGTCATGCGTTTCCATCTCATCATCTTCGGCGTCGATCGTGATTAATATTTTGCCGTGTGTGAGCATGATCCTGAGCAGTTCTTTTTCTTCGGAATCAAAACTGAGGGGTTCTTTTTCAGGTGTGTCAGTTAAGTTCTCAATGAATACTTCCGAGCTTTGGGGCTGGTTGTACGACGTGTTCTGGTTCTGGTCCTGGCTTTGTTTGGAACCCGCTTTTTTCCTGATCTTGTTAACCTCTAACTGAAGGATGTTCTCTTCAATTTCCATTATATTGGCGCATTCCCTGATGTAAATGCTCCTGGTAATGTTATCTGGAATGAGCGCGATGCTGTCAACAATATCCTTAACCACCCCGGCTCTTTTTATAGGATCGTTCTTGCTTTCGTGATTTAATTTCTTCGCTTTAAAAAGTAAAAAGTCTTCGGTGTTCTTTTGAAGGTAATCCTTAAATTCTTCAATGGTTACTTTCCTGCTGAACGAATCCGGATCATCATTGTCGGGGAACATAAGCAGCTTCACGTTCATCCCTTCTTCGAGGATCAGGGGGATGGCGCGGTTACTTGCTTTTTGTCCGGCTTCGTCGCCATCGTACAAAACAACGATGTTGTTTGTAAAACGATGGATGGATTTTATTTGTTCGATGGTGAGCGAAGTACCGCTCGACGCTACCACGTTTTCAATGCCTGCCTGGTGCATGGCAATCACGTCCATGTAACCTTCAACCAGATAACAACAGTCGTTTTGCTGGATGGCTTTTTTACCAAGCCACAGGCCGTAAAGAATTTTACTTTTATTGTAAATATCTGTTTCAGGGCTGTTGATGTATTTGGCGGTTTTTTTATCGTTGCTCAACGTCCTGCCACCAAATGCCACTATCCTTCCGCCATCGTCCTGGATCGGGAACATCACGCGGCCCGCATAGCGGTCAAAAAGATCGCCGGCTTTTAGTTCATTGCCTTCAACATAACGGTTACTCACTATGCTCATGCCTGTTTTAGCCAGGTATTTGGGGTTGTAACCCGCGGCTACCGCGGCCATGGTAAAAGCATTGCGTTCTTCGGGACTGTAGCCTAACTGAAATTTTTCGATGATACTTTCTTTTAATCCACGCTCCTGGAAATATCCTAAGCCTATAGACCTGCCTTCATCACTTTGTTTCATCATGCCGGTAAAATACCGCTGCGCGTACTGCATCACGATCAGCATACTTTCGCGCTCGGTCTGTTTTTCGCGGTCTTCGGGCGTGAGCTCCCGTTCTACAATTTCGATGTTGTATTTTTTCGCGAGCCACCTTAATGATTCAGGATACGACAGCTGCAAATGGTCCATGATAAAATTCACCGAATTACCCGCTTTGCCGCAGCCGAAGCATTTGTAGATACCCTTTACCGGAGAAACGGTAAAGGAGGGCGATTTTTCGCCGTGAAAAGGACAAAGGCCCAGCAGGTTAGCTCCCCGTTTTTTTAAAGTAATAAAATCACCAACCACTTCTTCAACATGGGCGGCATCAATGATTTTATCAACGGTATCCTTTGGTATCACTATATCTGATTAGGGCCAATAAAGATACTTAATTATTTTTGATAGGCCTCTGTAGCTTTTCTTACGTTGCCATGTTTTAACAGCAATTCACGGGCCTCGTCATAGTTTTGGAGACCTGTATTTTTCATCAGCATTTTTATGCCGCGGTCAACGAGTTTATTATTGCTCAGTTGCATGTCTACCATTTTGTTTCCCTTTACCCTGCCCAGTTTTATCATCACCGAAGTGGAGATCATGTTTAAGGCCAGTTTCTGCGCGGTACCGCTTTTCATGCGGGTGGAACCGGTAACAAATTCAGGACCCACAACAATTTCCACCGGATGGCTGGCGATCTTCGATAGCTCGCTGCCAGCGTTGCAGGTAATACTTCCGGTTACAATATTATTTTTACGGCAGGCGCTTAAAGCACCGATCACATATGGTGTAGAACCCGAAGCGGCAATACCTACCACCACATCCTTGCTGCTTACAGCATGTTTTTGAAGGTCTTCCCAACCCTGGTTCAGATCATCCTCAGCGAATTCTACGGCTTTCCTGATGGCGGTGTCGCCACCTGCTATCAAACCTATCACCACACCGTGGGCTATGCCGTAGGTGGGCGGACATTCACTGGCGTCGAGGATTCCCAGTCTGCCACTTGTGCCGGCACCCATATAAAATAAGCGGCCTCCCTGCCTGAGTTTTTCTACAATGCTTTTTACCAAATCCTCTATCATGGGAATAGCTTTTTCAACCGCGAGTGGTACAGTTTTGTCTTCTTTGTTCATGTTGTCAAGAAGTTCCCTCACGCTCATTTGTTCGAGGTTGTCGTAATATGAATCGGCTTCGGTGGTTTTCATCGCGTATGTTTTTTGACAAAAAAAAAGCTGCCGGTAAAAAGGCAGCTTTTTAATTTTAAATGAATAATTACTTGGTCACAACCAGTTTGGCAACACGTTTAACACCTGCGCTGCTGTTGATGCTTACAATGTACATGCCTGAGCTCAGGTCGCTGGTTTCAAATGAATAGTTCGCTTGTTCACTGTATAATTTACCGAGGCTTTCTGTTTTAACTATTCTTCCGTTAATGTCCATTACGCTTACTGAAGCAGATTCACCATCAACTACGCTAAAGCGTACATTCACCTGTCCATTGGTTGGGTTAGGGTAAATGCTCAGGTTGTTTTCAGTTGTAATAGTGGCAGGGATCTCATTCACTGAAACCACGTAAGGTGCAAAGTAAGACCTGTTGGTCCATACACCGCGTCCATTGGTCGCTACATAAATCTGGCCTGAATTGTAACTGTTCCAGTTCTCGAGCGTCTGTTGTTTGATGTCGAAGATCTGAACGTTCGGCAATTGGTTGTTATTCACGTTGGTCCAAACCGGGCTTCCGGCGGTAATGTTTGATGTATAAAACAATCCATTGTCAGTGCCAATAAACACTTGTTTTGGATCATTCTTTTCGATCAGAGAGCAGTAGGTTGCGACGTTGGTAAGATTTCCGGTTTTAGAAGAGAAATTAATATTGGAAGCATCTGACTTGGCGATATTGTTGCCGCTGTACATCACCAATACACCTGTTGGATCATTAAAGGTCAACAGCATAGAAGAATCGTTCTTTGAAATGCTGATGCTGGTAATGGTTTTGGTAAAGCTACCCAGCAAAGTAGTCCGGTAAGGCGAAGTAGGATTTAAGCTCGAGGTGTTAACCGGGTAGTTAAATTTAAAAATATCAGTGGTTAACTTACCTGAATAACTGCTTGGCGTGTTATCAAGTATAGTTCCTATGTGTGACACGCGGTAGAGTTTATTGTCGTCGGTTGCGTAATACAACTCAGTACCTTTCTTACTCCATTCCAGTATGATTGGTTTTCCGGGAATGGAAATAGGGTTGGTGGTAGAATTTCCGTTCGCATCGTCGGTTAAAGCTCCATCAGCGCTGACCCTTACAAAACTGAGTGGATCATTGAGGTTCAAAGGCGCTTTTGAAACTACAACTGAATACTTGGATCCCGTAACGCTTGTAGCTCGGTAGGCCACTGCCAGTCTTGCTGAGAATCTCACAGCTACCTTCTGCAGGGGATTTGTTGAACCTGTGGCCGGTTTTGGACCATTGTTTCCTGTTTTTGTCCAGCGAAGCGGCGTGCTGAGCTTAATATCGTATTTATATATTTTTGTGGAGATGCTGTTATCGGTGAATGAAATGGTATCTCCCACCTTGTATTTATAAAAAATGGTAGCAAAAACTTTATAATAAACTGCGGGATCAGCCGAATAATTGCTGCTATAAGAGAATGTGGTTTTATTCATGTACGGCGGCGCTGTAAATGTTACCGAGATATCATCAAAATTGGTGGTCGCGTTTAAAGTAACCCCGGCTGCCGCAACAGGACCCGTTTTTAGGGCGATGGAAGGCGTAGTGATGGTTGGGTTTACAGCGTAATTATTGGCAAGTTTGATGAAAATATCCTTTTTATCGGCCGCCGTAAATGGCGTTGGTACATTACTGCCGTTTTGTTCATAGGTGAAAGTACCAGTCCGGATAGCGATACTGTCTATCATAGCGAATTTATTCGGGCGACCAGCTGAAAATGTGAAAGTGGACTGCGTGGTAAGGGTAGCAATACCGCCTACGATACTTGTCACTATCCTTGAACTGTCGTTATAAAAAACAAGGGAGTCAGGCGATTTTGAAAGCTGCCCGTAGTTTTCCCAGAGTTTAAAAGGACTGCCGGACGAGTTAACTGCTTCGTTCGCAAAATCATAACTGATAGGCACTATTTTGGTCAGGCTGCCGCTGTAAGTAACCACACTAACCAGGTCAGGTTGTGAGGTGCGCACATCAGAAACCCTGTACACTCCGCCAAACGGACCACCGGTAAAAAATGCGGCGTTCGGTAATATTTTCGACAACTCACAGTTATAGATTTCAAGTCCGCTCAAATAGTTAACTTCCTCATTGGCTACCGGAAATTTTCCATCAAAATAAGTAAGCCCGTTACCGCCGGTACCACCTATAAAAGCGTCGTTAGCGGCAACAGTGCCACCGTTACTTGTAAGGGAAGCGGTAGTTGAACTTGGGTGACTTTTGATACTTACCGAGTTGAACTGACCTGTTACAAGGCCGCTGTAAAATGGCTGAAATGAAGGTGGAATATTGTTGATCAGACTTGCAGTCGCGAAATCAGAAGAACGGAAGATCCCGGCATCTGTAACAAAATAATGTTTTGCAGTTAAACCTGAGCCGACCACTTTGATATCATGAATGTTTTCATGCAGGTAATATTGGGGGATAAAAGCATTAGAGCTCATACCAAGAGGGATCCAGCTGCCGAAAGGGCTGCTGTCTGATCCACCGGTACGCGTGTACAGGTACAACCTGTAACCCGCAATTAGGATCTGGTCAGGATTGGTAGGACTTACAGAGATCACCTGTGCGTAGTCACCTGTTGCAATATTGGCGCCATTGGATAAAGGATCTAATGCTGGCGATCCTTGTATGATCAATCCCCACGAGGTACCACCATTATAACTCACAAACAAACCTTTCATAGACGGAATGTTACCCGGGTTGACACCAGTGCTGAAAGGGGCTTTGTTAGCAACCGACGCGTAAACCACGCTAGGGTTTGACGGGGAGATGCCTAATTCTATTCTTCCATAAAGTGAAGAGCTGAGAATGCCCTGAGGAGGAGTGATGTCTGAAAAACTTAAATTGTTTGATGAAAGGGCTTTGTATACGCGTGTTGGAATAGCGTTAGATTTTTCGCTTCCTACCGAACAGTAGATATTGTTGTTGCTGTCAAATTTTATGTCCTGACCCGAGATCCCCGCACCTGTTTGAATGCCGGTTGCCTGGTTGAAAGGTCCCGCAAAACCATTTGCTGATATAAGAATCCCATTACTGCCGGCGATGGCCACAATGTTCCCACTGTTGCTGCAGGCAATGCGGTTAATCACGGTGCCCGTGATGCTGGCCGGAGCAACCGGGATGAGCGTTTTCTGAACAAGGTCTACCCGGTACAAACCGGTACCGATCTGCGCTTTGGCAGACTGGCCCACCCTTAAAAAGCCTTCGCCGGTCGACGCGTAAATAGTGCCGTCTGAGCCCTGTGCCATGTAACTGATGTTCCGTACTGTGCCCTGGTCATTCAACGGCAGCCAGCTAATACCACCATTAGTGGTAGTAAAAACCCCGCTGGACGCGCTACCCGTATAAAGTGTCTTACCCGTAGGATCGTTCTTGTCAACAACCATGTTCCGCGACCTTCCCGCTGTAAAAATCGGCCCTGCAGGCGACCAGTTGATATTGCTTTGGGCATCCACAAGAGTGCTTAAACCAGTTAACGCAATCAGTCCTAAAGCTTTGGTAAATTTTTGTGACATATAGTTGATCATTTGAAAATGAATTTAATTTGAAATATTTGTAAATTTTAACAAATTTGTTCAATTTTATTCTAAAAACAAAATGTTGTTGGTTACTTTTTTACAAAAACGCGGCTTTTCTTTAAAAGTGGTCGCTTTCCCCACATCTGCGGTAAAGCCTTAAAATACAAAACCCTATCCGTTCAATAAACAGATAGGGTTTTTTTAATTAAAATTCTATTAAAAACGCTCCAGTTCCGAGAAAAAGAAATTGGATTCAATT
Organism: Bacteroidota bacterium; assembly: GCA_040386615.1. Lineage (GTDB taxonomy): Bacteria > Bacteroidota > Bacteroidia > B-17B0 > Aurantibacillaceae > Aurantibacillus. The sequence goes on along the minus strand of JAZKFC010000004.1, from coordinate 266,379 downwards.
TTTGCGTTCTCGTCGCTATCGCTACCGTGCACTGCATTTGCAGCTATTGATTTAGCGAAAACTTTCCTGATCGTGCCGTCTTCTGCTTTAGTCGGATCGGTTGCGCCAATCAGTTGACGGTAATCTGCAACCGCGTTGTCTTTGGTTAAGATGGCGGCCACTATTGGGCCTTCGCTCATATACGTGGTGAGCTCGCCGTAAAAAGGACGTTCTTTGTGAACAGTATAAAACTGCCCTGCCTGTGCCTGGGTTAAGCGCATGTATTTCATGGCTAAAATCCTGAAACCAGCCTTATTGATCATTGCTAAAATCGGGCCTATGTTGTTGGCTTCAACAGCATCAGGCTTAATCATTGTAAAAGTTATATTACCTGCCATTTTATTTTATTAGGGTGCAAAAGTAGCTAAACTAAGCGCTCCCTCCAAATATAAAAAATCACAATCGTCCCTGTAGCTCCAAAATTTTGTTTTTAAAGTATTACTACCTTAGCGGGATTAATACTACCGAATGAATTTAACCATTATCGCCTATTATGAGCCGGCAAAATTTTGAACTGCTGGTGCTGGGCTCTTCTTCCGCTAGCCCCACGTCCGAAAGAAATCCAAGTGCACAACTGCTCAATATTTCAGAGCGTTATTTTCTGATCGATTGCGGGGAGGCAACACAAATTCAATTGCGAAGGTTTAAAGCCAAATTCCAGGCCATTGACCATATTTTTATTTCTCATTTACACGGCGATCACTTTTTTGGTTTGCCCGGACTGTTAAGCAGCATGCATTTATTAGGCAGAAAACAGGAGATCAACATTTATTGTCCTAAAGAACTAAAAAATATCATAGACACGATTAATGAAGCCTCGCAAACGGTACTAAATTATAAAGTCAATTGGAAATTTACTTCTGATGACGGACTCAACCTGCTTTTTGAAGACGATAAAGTGCTGGTGTATTCTTTTCCGTTAAAACACCGGATCTATTGCACAGGTTTTTTATTTAAGGAAAAACCGCTACCACGCAAAATTGACAAGTACAAACTTGAAAAGCTGAATATTTCGGTAGCTGATATATTGCTACTCAAGAACGGCGAAGATGTGATCAATAACGATGGGGTGCTGATTAAAAATGAAGAAGCCACTGTTGATCCGCCGGCCCCCAGAAGTTTTGCTTACTGCAGCGATACTATTTACAGTACAAAGACCGCCGGATTTGTGGCAGGTGTTGATATTTTATATCATGAAAGCACTTTCCTGGAGGATAAAGCCGAACGGGCGAAAAAAACCTTTCACACCACGGCAAAACAGGCTGCCGAAATTGCAAGAACTGCCGGTGTTAAGCAATTGTTAATGGGTCATTTTTCGGCCCGTTACGGCGACCTGAGGGAGTTTATAGAGGAGGCAAAGCCCATTTTTGAGAATTGTGTGTTAGCAACGGATGGCAAAAAAGTAAAAATTTAACAACAATTCAGCGATAGTTGCTTATCTTTGTAAGATGATTAAAGTTTTAATAGCCGATAAAAATTTCCTTTCCCGTGTGGGGTTGGAACTGCTGGTCGGTGAATTAAAAGGTTTTGACCTCGTTCCTTCCGTTTGCGGGGATAAAGAGGATCTAATCAATCAATTACAACTCTCCAAACCCCAGTTGCTCATTGCCGATTTTGTATCCCTGGGCATCAGCAGCGATGAATTAAAAGCGCTTTCTAAAAAATACAACCGTACCAAATTTTTGATCATTACTGAATTACTCGCTAAAAAAGAACTGAACAAGATCCTCGAAAGCGACATCACCAGCTTTTTATTAAAGGATTGCGATAAGATTGAGATCCTCGAAGCGATCAATTCAACGATAAAAGGTGAAAAGTTTATCTGCGGTAAAATTGTTTCTTATTTAACTGCAGCCTCCGAAATAGTAACCTCCAACTCTTTTATTAAATCTTTGGGTTGTGATGGTGTTCCTGTAACCGAAAGAGAAATAGACATTATCCGTGAGATTGCAGAAGGCCTTTCCAATAAACTAATCGCCGATAAATTAAAATTAAGCACACATACCGTTAATACCCACCGTAAGAACATTATGGCTAAACTGGGCGTAAACAATACCGCGGGTATTGTGATGTTCGCAGTGAAGAACCAGTTGCTTGAAACAAAATTTAATCTTTACGAATAAGGCAGGGTTTATTTGCCTTTTAATTGCGAGTATTTTCTTTTTCTCAGGTAAAACTGCACAATCGCAAAGCCAATCACGATCAACATCGGTACAAGAACATTCACCATCTGCCATTTGGTTCGGTGCAGGTTTATTTTTTTGACATCAAGCAGCCTTAATTTTACTTCGCGTGAGCGTAACTGTAGCATGCCTTCATCGTCGAGCAAATAGTTCACACAGTTCAGCAAAAAGGTCTGGTTGGCAAAGGTCATTTTTGTATACCGGTCGTAACCCAGGGGTGGCATTTCGCCTGTATTTCTGATAAAGTCGTTCCTGGCCACATCGCCGTCGGCCACTATGATCATTTTGGTTTTTTTGCCCTTATCAAGGTATTTGAATGATGAGTCGTTGAGCAAACGTGAAGGGATCCTGAATTCCACAAAACTGCTGAATTCTCCTTCCAGCAGGCAGGCCACAGGCTGGTAAGAGTTAATGAACTGAGATTCCTTTGGCTGCATTCTCACCATGGCCAGTGCGATGCGAACAGGACTGGGCTGCGTTTTGGTGTACCGCGAGGTTTTTAAAAGTATGGTTTTTTTAATGCCTTTCGCCGAAGAAATGGTATCGAGGGTGCTTAAAAAGTCAAACTTAATGGCGTCTAAATTCTTAACGATAGGATGGGCGTTATCCGTTGTTACCACAGGCGAAAACAACCAACGGAACACTTCTATTTTAGGCTGCCCTTTTTGAAAGCCCGTATTAATGCCAATGCTGCCGCATTGCAGGTCCTGCACCAACACTGGATTTAAGCGCACACCGTATTTAAAAAGCATGTCCTCAATATTCAGGGGCCTGTTAATACCAATGGTGTAGCCTTTTCGCAGCGAGTCGCGGTTCACATCCATCGGGTCTATCAGCCAGAGTACTTTCCCGCCCTGCATGATGTACTGGTCAATGATGTATTTGTCCTTATCGTCAAAAGCGCTGTCTGGCTGACTGATCACAATAGCGTCGCTGCCTTTGAGGCCGTTTAATTTTCCTGAGATCACGGTCTGGTTAACAGTGTAATATTCCGAAAGCGCCTGCATGAACCGGTATTGGTGCAGCGTATCAATTTCACCATGACCCTGTATAAAAGTAACCTCCGGTTTTTTATCACGCTGCAATTTACGAATGGCGTTGGTGAGGCTGTATTCGAGCTCTTCTACGCTGTTGTTGATGTTTTGTTCGGGGTTGATACCGTCTTGCCTTCTGAAGATCTGCCAGGCGGTTTCTTTGCCTTTAAAGCTGATAATGGCTCCGGGCCAGATCCTGGTTTGAAGTGTTTTGTCTTTTTTTCTTTCTGTGACCTCTTCGGGAATAATGCCTTTATCGTACAATTGTTTTTCGATGTTCTGCGCTTCCTCCCTAGTTAAACCTTCACCCGGTGTAATAAATTCATACTGAATGTGGTTGTTCGAATAAGCCCTGAACTCATCCAGTATTTCTCTGGTTTCATTTTTTAACCGTGCGAAGCTGGGGTTAAAATCACCTTCAAGATAGATCTTCAGGTACACTTCGTCTTCAATGTCGTTTAGTAGCGCCCTGGTGGAGGCGGCGAGCGTATAACGTTTCTCTGAGGTGAGGTCAAATCGTTTAAAAAATCCTGAACCTACAAAATTAACCAGGATGATAATGGCAATGAGTATGAGCAGGGAAAAAATATTTCTCCGTTTATTGCCTGCGGCGCTTGTTTTTTTCTCTTTCACCATTTCCTGCTTTCTAAAACGAGTTTGGTCAGTAAATTAAACAGGGCGATCACGCTGATAAAGTACAATGCATCGCGTGTATCCACCACGCCCCGGCTCATGCTTACATAATGGTCGTTAATGCCAAGACTTTTGAAAAGAACGTCGTATTTGCCAAACATGCCACTTTGGGCGATGTATTCAAAACCGATGTAACAAAAGAAACAAAGCAACAGGGCGATGATAAAAGCGATCACTTGATTCTCAGCAATGGCGGAGGCAAAAATACCTATGGCCACAAAACCGGCGCCCAGGAAAAGGAGCCCGATGTAGGAGCCCCACATGCCACCGGTATCGATATTACCTTTAGGCAGACCCAGCAGGTTCACTGTATAATAATAGATTAGTGTAGGTAGCAACGAAACAATTACCAGCGTAAAGCCGGCCAGATACTTCGAGAGTACTATCTGAAGGTCGGTGAGGGGACGGGTTAATAATAATTCGAGTGTGCCGGTTTTTTTTTCTTCAGAAAATGAACGCATGGTAATGGCCGGGATCAGAAAAAGGTAAACCCATGGCGCAATCGAAAACAATGGGTCAATATTGGCAAAACCGTTGTCGAGGATGTTCGACCCGCCGCTGTCTGAGGGAATAACCCACAAAAAGATCCCAATAAGTGAAATAAAAACACCAATGGCGATGTAACCGATCAGGGAACTCAAAAAGCTTCTTATTTCCTTTAAATAAAGCGTGAACATCAGCGGCAAAAATACATATAAATAGTTTTAATTTCTAAATTGAAAAGCGTCCTGATGCGTTACACATTCCTTAAGTGTATAAGGCTACTCCTCGTCAATCGCCGATTCATCAGTCTTTGAGTTATCCAGGATCTCATAAATTTTATGGGTCTGGTAGGTAGAGTTGTTGAGCTGGTTACTTAAAATTACAACTGTGAGCGTATCATTTAACCGCCTATGGAACGAAGAACGGTAACCATGCCACCAACCGTTATGATACACTTCCTTTTTAAGGGGATCATTAAAGTTTTTCATCCGCCAGCCGAAACCGTAATTGCTCGTTTTTTGTTCCCTGCTGAAGGCGGTATACGCCATTTCCTGGGTCTGGTACTTGATGATCTTGTTCTGGTAAAGGGCTTCGCTGAAAAGAAAAAGATCGTAGGGTGTTGAATAAATACTTTTATCACCCAGCACATAGTCGCTGGCGTCGAATTCCACCGGTTTCCAGCGCAGATCATAAGGCCTCGTTACATTGTTACCGTTCAGGTCAATGTCTTTGATGGTGGCTGTATTGTTCATGCCAAGCGGCGTAAATAACTCATCTTTCAGGAACCTGGAGTAACTGCTGCCTGTTATTTTTTCGATGAGCAATGCGAGCAAAGCGTAATTGGTATTGCAATAGTTAAAGCGGGTGTTGGGTTTCAGGTAAGGTTTTGGATTTTTAGCGATGAGGTAATTATACATGTCCATATTACTCATCTGGTAATTTGGTTGATAGATCTCATTGTTGAGCGCGTAAATGTAATTGGGCAGGCCCGAACGGTGATTGAGCAATTCTTTAATGGTAATGCCTTCATAGGGGAAATCAGGAAAATAATATTTAAAAGATTTATTGATATCAATCATCTCCCTTTCGTGCAGCATTAAAACGGCGGTAGCGGTAATGACCTTACTTACCGAGGCCAACTGAAACATGGATGAATCGCTTAGGGCGTTGTTACTGGTCTTATCGAGGATGCCTAACGATTTTTTAAAAATGATCTTTCCGGCTTTTGCAACCAGGACGCAACCGTTAAATGAGCCTTTTACGTTCATGCTGGTGAACAGGCTGTCGAGCTTGCCGGCGATCAGGCGATGCGCCTTGCTCAGGGCCTTAATAACAGTGGTTCTTTTTTGAAACGGGAACGAAGTGCTTTCGTTGGCCGAGCCGGAATTGCCGAAGCTCAACCCCATAATTAAAAATATAATGAGTATGTAGAGTCTTTTCATTATTTTTTCTTTTTAGTACCGGTACTTGAGGAGATTTTTTTTACCCCGACACCTGTCGGGCTTACTTCAGCCACATTGGCTTCTTCTTCCTCTTCATATTTATCGTAGTCCAACTGGTTGCCCCAAAAGCTCATTTGCTGTTTGATCCAGGCTTTTCTTTTAGAAATATAGGCCGTTGGCGGGTTGGCACTGTATTTCAAAGGATTGGGCAATATCGACGCAATGGCCGCGCAGTCATCCTTACTCAGGTTTTTGGCTGATTTTTTGAACCAGAACTGCGCCGCGGCTTCCGCACCATAAACACCATTACCCATTTCTATACTGTTAAGGTAAATTTCCATAATACGTTCTTTGCTCCAGAAAGTTTCGATCAGCAGAGTGAAATAGGCTTCCAGTCCTTTGCGGATATAACTTCTGCCGGGCCACAAAAACACGTTTTTAGCAGTTTGCTGCGAAATGGTGCTGCCACCTCTTAGTTTTTTCCCCGATTCATTGGCCTTCATTGCTTTTTCAATTGCGCCCCAGTCGAAACCGTAATGTTTTAAATAATTCTGGTCTTCGCTGCATACAACAGCCAGCTGTAGTTTGGGTGAAATTTCTTCCATGCTTACCCAGTCGTGTTTTAAAACCATGTCTTTGCCGTCGCCCTTCTGTTCAATACACCTGATCACCATCAGGGGCGTTAGTGGCACAGCCACCCATCTATACAAAACAGTGGTTAGCACCGATAAAATCACTAAAAACAGCAGCGTTTTTACCAGAATTTTCAAAAATTTGGTTAACAAGTACAACATTCAACTTGCAAATCTATTCGTATTTTTAAACATTAAATGCTAAAGTTTGTAAATGAATTAACCGTTGATTTTTAATTACTATGAGCCGAAAATGGGTATATGCGCTGGGATTGATTGTTGTTGCCTTAATTGCACTTTTTTATTACAATAAATATGCGGTGGCCCCGGCCATCGATTTTAATAAAGTAAACCTGGTTGACCTGCATGAACAGCCTGTAAAATTTGATTCATTTAAGGGAAAAAAAACCATAGTTTGTTTCAGCGCCTCCTGGTGTCCCAATTGTTTGAACGAGTTGCGCGAACTGAACGCGATTAAGGATTCTCAGTTGCAGGGTGTGGAGATAGTTGTCATAAGCGATGAACCCCTCGATAAAATACTGGATTTCAGTGAGCGTACGGCTTATCCTTTTACTTTTTTAAAGCTCGAACAGGCTTTCAGCCAGGTGGGTATCAATTCTATTCCTACAACTTATCTTGTAAACAGCCGCCTTGAAATAAAAAAAGAAACGGTTGGATATATCGATTGGAGCGACCCCTCGACCTGCGAACACCTTAAAAAGTTGATGGATTAAACTGAACTTTTCAAGGTGTTCAGCGTTATCCTTACCTGTTCAAACCACATATTGTTACTAAAAATCAAATGAGTTCAAAAGATATTTCAAAACTAAGTCCCAAAGAGTTTATCATCATCAAAGGCGCGCGCCAGCACAACCTGAAGAATATTGACGTGGCTATCCCGCGCAATAAAATGGTAGTGGTAACTGGCCTTTCAGGCTCGGGCAAATCATCCCTGGCATTCGACACGCTTTACGCCGAAGGTCAGAGACGTTACGTGGAAAGCCTGTCGGCCTATGCCCGCCAGTTTTTAGGTCGTCTCGAAAAACCGCAGGTTGATTACATCAAAGGTATTTCACCCGCGATTGCCATCGAACAGAAAGTAATTTCCCGCAATCCCCGCAGTACGGTTGGCACCATTACCGAAATTTACGATTATTTTAAACTGCTCTTTGCCAGGGTGGGCAAAACTTACAGCCCTGTAAGCGGCAGGCAGGTAAAACGCGACACTGTGAGTGATGTGGTTAATTTTATAAATGACCTCGCCACCGGTTCAAAAATTCTTGTGCTGGCAAAGGTAAGAGAAGTAAAGGACCGCAGCATTCAGAAACAATTTGAATTGTTGTCACAGCAGGGTTTTTCAAGAGCCATTATTAACGACCAGGTGCAGAGAATAGGCGAGATCGACTACAAAACCGTGAAAAAAGCATCGGATGTTTTTTTGTTGATAGACAGGCTGGTGACACAACCTTCGGATGAGGATTTTGTAAACCGTGCCGGCGACAGTGTTCAGACTGCCTTTTTCGAGGGAGGAGGGGAGTGCCGGATTTGGGTTGAAAAAGACGGTGGCTATGCGAAGCACGTGTTCAGCAATTTGTTTGAACTGGATGGAATGAGCTTTGAAGAGCCCAATGTGAATTTTTTCACCTTTAACAATCCCATTGGCGCATGCAAAACCTGTGAAGGCTTTGGCAGCGTTATCGGCATTGATCCCGACCTGGTAATTCCAAATAAGAGTTTGTCGGTATACGAGAATGCAATCGTGTGCTGGAACGGCGAGGTGATGAGCCAGTACCGCAACCAGCTTTTAAAGAACGCGCATAAATTTAATTTCCCGGTGCACAAACCGGTTATTGAACTTGCAAAAAAAGATTATGATCTGCTCTGGACTGGCAACGAATATTTTGATGGGCTGAACGCTTTTTTTAAAATGCTGGAAAAAGAAACCTACAAGATCCAGTACCGGGTCATGCTGGCAAGGTACCGCGGAAAAACGGTTTGTCCCGATTGCCAGGGTACCCGCCTTCGTAAAGATGCGAATTACGTGAAAGTGGACGGGAAATGTATCAGCGACCTGGTGCTTACGCCGGTAAGTGACCTGCAGCCGTTTTTCCAGAACATTCATCTCGACGCGCATGATAAGACTGTAGCGAAGCGACTGTTAACCGAGATCACCAATCGCCTGCAATACCTTATAGATGTAGGATTGGGTTACCTTACCCTTAACAGGGTGGCAAACACACTGAGTGGGGGCGAAAGTCAAAGGATCAACCTGGCCACCCAGTTGGGGAGCACCCTCGTAGGTAGTCTTTATATTCTTGACGAGCCAAGTATTGGTTTGCATCCAAGGGATACCAGCAGGCTGATAAAAGTGCTGCGCTCGCTTCAGCAACAGGGTAATACGGTTATTATTGTTGAACACGATGAAGAGATCATGCGCCAGGCCGACGAACTCATCGACATTGGTCCCGAAGCCGGAACACAGGGCGGCCATCTTGTATTCCAGGGTACCCACAAGGAATTATTAAAAAATAAAAATGGGTATACCTCGGGTTATTTAAATAACCATCTGCAGATCCCCGTTCCCGCGGCACGCCGCAAATGGAAAGAGTTTATTGAAATAAGGAATTTAAACGAAAATAATTTAAAGAACCTTTCAGTTAAATTTCCCCTGGGGGTTTTAACCTGTGTTACCGGTGTGAGCGGTTCAGGTAAGTCCACCCTTGTGCGCAAGGGACTTATTCCGTATTTGCAGCGCTACCTCGACGGGTATTTTGACAGTGTTAACGCCGATCATTTAATAGGTGGAAGTTTAAAACAGATCAAACAACTTGAATTTGTTGATCAGAACCCCATTGGCAAATCTTCGCGCAGTAACCCGGTTACCTATGTGAAAGCTTTTGATGAGATCAGGAATTTATACGCCGATCAGGGCCTCGCAAAAACACGCAATTACAAGCCGGGTTTTTTCAGTTTCAACGTTGAAGGCGGCCGTTGTGAAGTATGCCAGGGGGAGGGGGAGATCACAGTGGAAATGCAGTTCATGGCCGATATCCAGTTGCAGTGTGAAAACTGCAAGGGTAAGCGGTACAAGGCAGAAACGCTCGAAATATTGTACCGGGAAAAATCTATCTCCGATGTGTTAGACATGACCGTGGACGACGCCGTTACTTTTTTTAGCGGGGATGAAGACAACCGGATCTGCAGGAAAATCCTTGAGAAGCTGGAACCATTGCAGGCAGTAGGTTTAGGGTATGTGCACCTGGGTCAGAGCAGCAGCACCCTGAGTGGGGGAGAAGCCCAACGCATCAAGCTGGCGAGCTTTTTAATAGCCATCAATAATACCTCGCCCACTTTGTTTGTATTTGATGAGCCTACCACCGGTTTGCATTTTCACGATGTGGCCAAGCTTTTGAAATCATTCGACGCCTTGCTGAAAAAAGGCCATTCTATAATTGTTATCGAGCACAATATGGATGTGATTAAGTGCGCCGACTGGATCATTGATATTGGTCCCGAAGGTGGTGAACATGGCGGAACAGTCGTTTTTGAAGGAACTCCCGATGACCTTGCCAGTTCGGGGAAGGGCTACACTTCCAAATATCTGGCCGAAAAACTTCCCTGATTTTTTGAGATGTATCATCGTGTTTTCTGATGTAAACACTGAAAATTTGCTGCGCTAACCAAAAAGGGTAACAAAACCGATATGTCCCGTTAAAAATTTAACGACAATTGTCGTTTTATTTACGACAATTGCGTATCTTTGTTTAAAATTACAGTGATGTCAAAGGCCATTCAACTTACAGATCAGTTTTCTTTCAGTTCCATAGACGATAAAGACATTTACCGTTTAATAGAAATGGTACGGCAGGGGATTAAATTCTCCAGCTTCGCCAACCTGGTCGGCAAAAGTCCTTTTAACATCAGCGAATGGTCAGGTTTTTTGCACCTTTCTGAACGCACCATGCAGCGGTATAAAAAAGAGAAAACGACTTTCGGTAATATACATTCCGAAAAAATCCTTCAGTTAACACTTTTATTTAAGTTTGGAACAGAGGTATTTGGAACCAAAGAAAAATTTAATACCTGGCTCGAAGCCAATAATGTTGCCCTGGGTAAAGTAAAACCCAAAGACTTACTCGATAATTCCTTTGGCATTGAAATGCTTAAAGATGAATTAACCCGCATCGAACACGGTATCCTGGCATGATTGTTTTTCGCCTGGCCAGTTTAAAATTCAGCAAAGACCTTTCGGGAAAAGGCGCACAAAAAAGCGGAGGCCGATGGAACAGCAAGGGAACCTTAATGATTTATACCGGCATGACCAGGGCCTTATGCACCACCGAGATCGCCGTTCATACCCCGCTTGGCATCGTGCCCGAAGATTACACGCTCTCCAGCATTCAACTGCCCGACACCGCCAAAATACTAAAGCTCGACGCAGCTAAACTTCCAACCAACTGGAAAACCTTTCCTCACCCCAATGCAACGCAGTTACTTGGCGATAAATTTATAGCCGATAACAGGTACCTGGTCATGCAGGTGCCTTCGGCGGTGGTGCAGGGGGAGTTTAATTTCCTGCTTAATCCCGGACATAAAGATTTTAATAAAATCAAAATATTAAAAACCGAGGCTTTCGCTTTCGATCAGCGCTTGTTCATCAAATAAGCCATCTGTTAACCATTGTTTATTAAAAATTAATCGTCTTTTCATATCCCTTTAACATCACCCAACCTTGTTATGACTTAATTCGTAATTATAATAAGAGCAGTTTTTTTGGCATGAAATTTGACTCTTTTAACAAAAAAATTAAAGTCATGGACGCAACAATCAATTCACACAACGAGCCGCAACAGGCTTCATCAGACAGCAACAGCGGAAAATCTGAATTAATGCAGTTTTTTGAAAACCAGTTAAACGATATGTACTGGGCTTATAAAGACCTGCTGAAGGCGATCGTTGAAACCAAAGATTAAACGGTAAAACCTCCCTGGGGATTTTATTGCACACTGACCTTTTTTCAACTCAACACCGCTCTGCGTGTAAAGCCGTCTTAAGCGACGGGTGATTTATAGCTCTCTTTATAAAAGGTACTATATTCTTTAGTATATTCCATTTCTCTTTTAAAAAAAATCTTTAGTATTTTAGATGTCATTCTAAGACCTTTGCTGAGGCCCTAAAGATTACATGAATACAAAAAAATCTTTTTTGATCACCGCTTTACTTTTGATGCTGTCGCCACTTGCGGCACAACCCATTCAACTCCAAAAAGCCGAATTTCAGGGTACGATTATCGAGCAATGGTGGTCGTATGAAAACAAGGAAGCTAAAAAAGATTGCGACATGCGTATTTTTGTAGTGAACAGCTCCGTTTTTGAATTGAACTGCATCAACTGGACGGATGGTTTTTCGGGAAACAAATGCGCTTACGACCTTACGATCAAAAATAATTTTTTCGAGTTAAAAGCCCGCGACTGCCAAAACAACCTAAACCCGGGTTTTTTATACGGGTATCTTAATGCGGCGAACCAGTTATTGCTGGTCGTCCGAAAAACGCAGCTGGCAATGAACGCCGCCCTGCTTTCTGAACATGACTGGATAAAATTTGAAAAGATAAAACGGTAAAGAATTACAGCATTATTTCAGTAAAAGCACTGAACCGGCCTTTTCTATGATTTTGAACCGGTTGTCTTTAGCGGTCAGCTTATAAGCGTAATAACCTGTTGGTGAAGCTGTACCCTGGTAAGTACCGTTCCAGCCTCCTTCAAGGCTGTCGTAGTAATAGATCTCTTCACCCCACCGGTTAAAAATGCTCATGCTTATCTTCACAAACCCGCTGAATACCGGCCTGAAAACATCATTAATGCCGTCTCCGTTAGGGGTGAACGAACTCGGAACATAAAGCGTTGGTACCACATCAACCACAACGGTATTGGTATTGCTGCAGCCCAGCGCATTCACCACGTAACAATAATAAACCGTGGTTTCAAGCGGGCTTACAACGGGGTTATCACATTCAAGGCAACTGATCATATAGTCGGGATACCAGCTACAGGAGGAGTCGGCGAATGCACCCAATTGCACGCTTTCCCCGGGGAGTATGGTCTCGTAATGCGAAAGCAGATTTAACGGTGGCGACGGGTTCACGTAAACCGTGTGATTGACCGCGGCAGTACAACGGCCGTTAGATACAATCGCCGTATAAACAGCGGTACTTTTAGGATTAACAATAGGATTCGGAAGATTGGACCCCTGTATATTCACCTCCGGGAACCAGCGGTAATGATAATTGCCGCTGTCGGCAAACAACTGCACGAACTGCCCGTTGCAGATCACCACGCGGCCCGGATTAAGCTCAAAAGGGGGTGTACCCTTCAGGTTCAGGGTGTCTACTGCCACGCAGCCATTGGTGTCGACAACAGCAACAGTATAACCTCCCTGAGCGGTGACAATAATTGAAGAGGAGGTTTCACCAGTATTCCACAGGTAAGAATAGGAAGGACTCGTGATGGTGTTTAGCTCTACAGTATCTGTCAGGCAGAGGTTGGCACCGTTGGTTTTGATCCACGCCGAAGGTCGGGGTTTCACATGAACACTAAAGCTATTGCTTGTTATGCAAGGACCGTTCTGAAGGCTGAGTGTGTAGATGCTTGAAAGGGTTGGGCTGACCGCGGGGTTGGAAATAGCGGGGTTGTTGATGTACGAAGCCGGCGTCCAGGTATACTGGTAATTTCCAACCGGAGAGGAAAACTGTACATATCCGCCCTCACACATTTCAAAAGCCAGCGGCAAAATATCTACATACCGGTAAATCCTTAAGCTGTCGAAACCCTGGCAACCATTGCTGTCAACCGTATTTACATAATACAAACCGTCCAGCAACCCGCTAATGGAGGGTGTTGTATGACCTGTGTTCCATAAATAACCTGAATACTGCCCGCTTAAATTTAAGGTCATGGTAGTGCCAGAGCAAATTCCCTGATCGATAATGTCGGTAAAATTCTGGTACACATTAACAATCACCGTTCGCGATGAAACGACCTGGCAAAGGCTGTCATTGAGGGTCAATGTATAAATGGTGTTTACCATCGGGCTCGCGATAGGGTTATGGACCAATGGATTGGAAAGGGTATTGGCCGGACTCCACGAATAAGAATTGGCCTGGGGGAAGGTCATGTTCAACATGGCGCTTTGGCCCTTGCAAACATAGGTGGGTGTTAGCTGCGGCACCAGTTGCGCGGGCGGAAACACATTAATAGGCAAATAAGCAGTGTCGCTTTTATTGCAGGTTGTTGAATCGCTGGCAATGAGTGTAATCATAAAAGAACCAACATTTGTATAGGTATACAGCGGCGCTAAAGAAGTTGAGGTATTACCATCACCGAAGTTCCAGATAAAACTTGCCGCGTTTGCGCTTGTATTCACAAGGCTGGCGGTAAAAGGGGCGCAACCGCTTATGGTATTAAGGGCGAGGTTGGCCGATGCGAGGGTATTGATAAGGTCCATCTGGAATTTCACGAGCCCGTTGTTGCAATTGGTGGAATTGTTGCTGGTAGACCATGCGGTTGGCGTTGTTGGAAGATCCTGGTTGCCACCACAACTCGCGCAGATAGCCTGATAGATCACACCGGTTTTGTCAAAACAGCTGGTTCCCCCGTCAACATGCTCCTCGCTGATGGGGCCGCCGAAAAATGTACCATATTCAAGATTGGTTGCGTTTTGTTTGAACGAGGCAAAATAAAAATCGTTGCCATCGGTTGTTGACTGATAAGCGTTTGTTGTGATAGGAAGGCCGTTGGTAGTGCTGGCAGGGTCATTGAATCCGAACAAAGGCCCGCCCCAGCCAGAAATGTAAATGCTCCTGCAATTATCTACAAGAAATGCCGATGGCACTATGTCGGGCGTGCCGTTGCCGGCACCAAACTCAGTTGAAAAAAAAGTACTGGATAATGTGGAGTCCAGTTTATGTAGAAACTGTCCGCTGTTCGCATTTGAGTAAGTGCCGGGAGTAATGGGATAGTTGCCGCTGCATTGTCCGTACAAATACACATCGTTGGCGTCATCCAGCTGCACAAAATACGACTGATCGTAAAGGGTTGTTCCGATATAACTCGATTGCAGAATTGCTGTGGCGTTGTTTGAGATATGAGAGACAAAACCATCAATGTTACCGCCATAGGTTGTTTTGAGAGCTCCGGGGGTTATAGGAAAATTACTGCTCTGTGTTCCGCCGGTCACATAAACACCGCTCTGCGCGTCAAGCGCAAGGTTATAAGCGGCGTCGTTGAGCGCGCCGCCAATGTATGAACTGAAAGCAAGGGCTGAGAGGGTAGGGTTGAATTTAAAGATACAACCGTCCTGCATGCCCGCGTTGTTAGGCTGGAAGCAGGCGCCAGTGACAGGAAAATCTGTGGATTGCGTGCAGGAAGCAATATACACGTTATTCCCCGCGTCTACATGAACAGCACCACGGCCGTCATCGGCATAATTTTTTTTAAGGGAACCGAGGAAAGTTTCATCATCGTCAATATTGATGCCATCGTTGCCGGAGCCTCCAATAAAAGTGGAAGCCATCAAGGTAGTGCCGGTGGGACTGAATTTGGTGACAATAATGTCGGATTTTAATCCTTTTGTGACATCATAACAGCCGGGGATAACCGGAAAGTTCGGGGAATAAGTACGCCCCAGAACGATCAGGCAGTTATTATTATCAACGGTGATACTCTGTGGGGTATCTGTAGAATCGCCACCAAGGTAAGTGGAAAAAAGAAGCGTGGTGCCTGAGGAATTAAATTTCGACAATGAAATATCGCCACCGGGATAAGTGCCGGGACCCATAAAGGTTACCTGGTAAGCCCCAAGAGTAGTTGGGTAGCCGCTCGCAAAACACAAACCCGCTGTGTAGCCGTTGCCGGCCTGGTCGAAGCTGGCGCTCATTCCCCAGTTGTCGGCAGTTGATCCGGTATAGGTTGAGAATATCAGGGTGGGGTCAATCACCAGGGGAAGAGATCTGTCGTATGAGCCGGTAATCCTGATGCTGATGGTGTTCTCAGATAATACATAACCACAGGTTACTTTTTTTATGATCCCGTTTTTTTGTTCCTGATAAGCGTAGGGCGCTTCCTGTTCAATTTCTCCAACACTGGTCCCAATGATCAGCTTGCCCTCGCGGAGGCTTAAACGATCCTGCCCCGAAAATTTTAACTGAATGGCACTCACATCTGCTCCCGGTGAAATAACAAAATCATAACGTACGTTGTTTCCACGGCCAAACACTTTCACGTCAATTCCCTTGTACATATTTTTGTACGTCACAACTTTGTGAACCCCCACATGTGGCGCCCATTTTTTTGGATCGCGGCCAATAAAATAATTATGGTAAAATGACTGCGTTTCTGCTGCAATCAACTGTTGGCTGGCAAGCGCGCCCACAAAATCCATCCTCAACGCATGGTATTGATATACCTCTTTATGTTTTGCTTCCTTTTTTTTATGTGAAAGATGATTGTGAAAACCATCCTTTGGAAAAAACAAATAAGTGAAAGCGCTGTTCTCAAGAAAAAGACTGCCACCCCTGAAATCAGTTTTATACAGGATCTTATTGTTCCACTGACCTTTATTTGCGACGTAATTCAGGTATGAAATATCACTGCCCGCCCTGGGCGTGTTGCCCGCCATCAGAAAAGCCGGTATGGCCAGTAAAAGCGATAAAAAATTAATATAAACGCGCAGGCCTGAGATGATCTTAAAATTTACTCCTAATTTACAAAAATTGTACCATACTGGTAAATTTTGTTAAGCATAAGTGTATTTAATTAATCAATAACTTTACGAATGGCATTTTACGATCTAACCAAGGAGGAGCGGGCGAACCTGGTTAAGGGTATGCACCAGTTTATGGCCCGGGAAATAGAGAACAATTCGCTCAAAAAAATGAAACTTTATTTTTCTGACAACGACACCTACATCAGGAAATCGGCTTACATTATTCTTGGTAGAATATACAGATCAGTGAGTGAATCGCGTGAAAACATTATTGAAGCCCTTAATGAGCTTTTTGGTGACCATGATTTTAAGGTGAGACAAACAACGGTAAACGCAGCCGGAGAAATAGGCATGACTGAATTTTCGCCTGTTAAACGTTTTTTTGACCAGGGGCTTTTCGATTCGCATCATTCGGTGCGCAATGCCGTTATCGGGTCCATAAAAAAAATGAGCGAAAAAAACCCGGTTCCTGTATTAAAATGGGCGCGTGGCTACCTGCACCATCCTGAATACGAGATCAGGCGCGAAATTTGTCACGGCATTGAACTCAGAGGCAGAACCCATCCCGAAGATATTCTGCCTATGCTTAAGGAATTGCAATTCGACAAGACCGCCCGCGTAAGCAACACGCTGGTGCATGTGCTCGGACAAATTGCCTACAAAAAGGGGTGTTTAAACACGGTGATCATGCACTTGAACGGCTGGGAAAATGAGGTACTGGTAAAAAAAGCCGTTGCAGAAATTATTGATGTGCATGACCGTTACAAAGATTTTAGTATCCTTACACAAAAGCAGGCAATAGATTTTATTAATAAAGAATGGCGGGGGAGTGAAATTCAAGGGATCAAAATACAAGATGCAAAAAATAAAACAAATCATAGATGAGATCCGGCAGCTGAAGGCGGAACCAACACACAGATCGGCACTGAGAATTTATTCACTGATGGAGAATAACAAAAAGCTGTTTGTTGAAGTGATCGACATTAGCGATTTTAACTATCTTCTTTCGGGTTTTGAGAACATCTCATATAAAAGTCCTTCTGAAATTACAACAGCCCGCGGCGTTGAAGAATACAACAAGCTTTGCGAGAACCTGCTTTTTCATTGCAATCGCGTGGTTTAACCAAAATGCGGCCATATACAATTTTTTAAAGGCTGCGCAATCCTAAAAAGCGAATTAAAATATTTATTTTCGTCACGAGGCTTATGATGGAAACAGGTAAGGCATAAAAATTTGAGCGTAGGTAAAATGAGATTTATCTTTAAATTAATATTCAGGGCCAATAAACTGGTGATCTGGATTCAGCATAGTCTGAGTCCTAAACAGTTTGTTATTTTCTCTGCAATTTTAATAGGACTCACCGCCGGACTGGCTGCAGTTTTACTGAAACTGTTCGTTCACTTTCTCATTAAAAATATTGAAAGTTTATCGTACAACAGTCAGGTCTATACCGCCATGTTTCCAATCGTTGGGCTGGCCCTTTGTGTTTTGTTCATTCATTACATGAACCGTAACAAACTCGGAAAGGGTATCGCCAACATCCTTTACGCTATCGCCAAAAAATCGAGTTTATTACCAAAGGACCAAACATACAGTCACATCATCAGCAGCGCGCTCACGGTAGGTTTTGGCGGCTCCGCCGGACTTGAGTCACCCATAGTTACAACCGGTGCGGCCATCGGGTCGAATTTCGGACAAACCTATAAATTGAATTATAAGGAACGCACGCTTTTGCTGGCCTGTGGTGCCGCCGCGGGCATTGCTGGAGCGTTCAATACGCCAATCGCAGGTGTGTTGTTTGCGCTGGAAGTGCTGTTGGTTGAAGCGAATATCTCGGCGTTTATTCCCATTCTCATTGCTGCCGCTGCCGGGGGATTGTGTTCCAAAATTATTTTGCAGGAAGATGTATTACTGCATTTTAGCCTGCAGGAACCTTTTGACTACCTGAATGTGCCTTTTTACCTGGCGCTTGGTCTTCTGGCCGGTGTAGTTTCTTACTACTACGGCAAGGTGTTTATGGCGACAGAAAATTATTTTAAACGCTTTGAGAAAAACAAATTTGTAAAAGTGCTGATTGGTGGAATGGGGTTGTTCGTGCTCGTGCTTTTTGTCCCGCCTTTGTTTGGAGAAGGCTACCTGAGTATCAAATTGCTGTCAGATATCAACCCCGGTTTCATCTTTAAGAACTCCATTCTTCCATTGGCATCGGTATCGAAGCCGGTTCTGTATATTTTTTTATTGCTTGTAATTATCCTGAAACCCATCGCCACAGGTTTAACGCTTGGTAGCGGGGGTAACGGCGGCAACTTCGCTCCATCGTTATTTGTAGGTGCATTTCTCGGTTTTTTATTTTCTTCGGTGTTGACTGATTTAGGGATCCCGCTGCCAGTGAGTAATTTCACCATTGTGGCCATGGCGGGCATTTTAAGCGGTATTTTTCACGCACCCCTCACGGGCATATTTTTAATTGCCGAAATTACAGGTGGTTACGAGCTCATTATTCCTTTGATGATTGTTTCAGCCCTGAGCTACGCGGTGTCTAAATATTTTATGCCACTCAGCATAGATATGCTGAAATTATCTGACAAAGAAAAAATTGTAACCACCAATACCGACTCCTATTTACTGAGCAACATCAACCTTTCACAATTTGTTGAAGAAGATTTTTCGGAAGTGCTTAATGATATGAACCTGCGTGGTCTTGTAGAGGCCGTAGCTTTGTCGAAACGGAATATTTTCCCGGTGGTTGACAAGGAGGGGGGATTAAAGGGCCTGATCACCATCGACGATATCAGGGATATCATGTTCAAACAGGATCTTTACGATAAAATTACCGTGAAGGAACTTATGAGACGCCCCAATTATCTCATCACTGAAAAAGACGACATCAGTTCGGCAATGAAATTATTTGATGAATCCCACTTGTGGAACATCCCGGTAGTTTTCAACGGCAAGTATAAAGGATTCATCTCCAAATCAACCATCCTCGAAAAGTACAGGGAAGTACTCATCCAGAGTTCAATAGAATAGACCCCGAACCGCGACGGTTGCTTTAATAAAACGGTTCAAAACATTTTTTTTACCGGTGTAACCGTGCCGATAATCTGCGTTATTTTGCATAACAATGAAACTCATTACCTATTTACTCATCGCCCTTTTTGCTCTTCAGCTTCCCTGCTTCCCGCAGGACCAAAGCATGTTTAAACAGAAAAAGGAACGCAAAAGACTCTGGAGAAGGTGGAATCCTAAAAGAGAAGCTTACAACCCCTATCTTAAGAAAAAGAACAAAGACAAACCGAGTGTGAAGATGGCCCGCGGTAATAAAAAGGATCTGAGGAGGCAAAAAAGGATGTTTAAAAAACAAACGAAACGGGGCAAACGTAATACACGGCGCAATGCATCTTAGAACCGTGGCAACACAATAAATGCCGCGGCCTTATCTTCAAAACAAAGGACTAGTCGTTGCAGACCTTAATTTTTCTTTTTCTTGTTCTTGTCGCTGAATTTGCCTTTGCGCCAGGCATCAATAAAGGATGCCCAGGCTACCGGGTTTAACAGGCTGATACTGGGCTGTTGGCCCATGGTGTATATTTTGGTGTAATAGGCCTGCATTACATATTTGTAATTTTCAGATGCGCTGGCAGTCTGATTTCTTTCGAGATAAGTAGTTGCTTCACTTTCTATATTGCGGGCGGCGCGGTCGGCATCCGTCTCATTCAAGTCGAGCGCCAGGAAGGCCCGTTTAAAATCTTCCTTGCTGGGCCATGGATAAATGTTAACGGCCTCAAGCTGGAAAGTATCTTTTGTGAGTACCTGAATAGCGTAGTAGTATTTTTGTTTGAGGGTGTCAGAGATCTTATATGTTCTTTCTTTGTGGCTTACCGAATGAAACTCCAGCTCGTCGCCGGGATTCAGGATGAGGCTGAAAAACCCGTGGAAATTGGTAAGTGACCCACGATTTGTTCCTTTAATGATAATAGATACAAAGGGAATAGGGGTCAGACTGTCCTGGTCGAGCACTACGCCCGAAAACTGTATGAGGGTGTTATTTGGCTTGGTTGGATTTGTCTGGGATTTCAGTGTTCCAAACAAAAGCAGAAGCGACAATGTTATATAAAGCGTGTTTTTCACCCCGATAAAAATAAACATTTGTTTCCGGTTTGCCGGTCTGTATTAACATATTTTACAGGCGGTTAAAGATTGTTACGAAATTATTTTATCTTTGTGAGTATGCCGCGTAACCATCTATATCTCTTTTTGCTGATCGCCGTTCCGGTAATCGCATTTTCCCAGGTAAGGGTCATTAAGCCTATCAAAACACACCCAACAACTACCAACCTTGGCATAGGCGTGGGTGCAGCCAACAGTGTTGTTTTCCTTGCAAGAAATACCACCGAAAGAAATAACGCGTTGGGTATCACCACATCGCTTGTTTATGGAAGTTCAAAATTGTTAAGGGTGAGTCTTGAGTACACGCATTACGGTAGTATCAACATCGCGCCAACCTGGTATAATGTAAAGGCCAACACGATTGAAGCGAATCTTCACGTTATGTACCGATCAAAAGGTAACCTGTATTTTTTTCCCTTGTGCGGCATCAGTTATAATGTTTTTAAAGGATACTTTACCGGTAAGGATGACTATTTGAACCTCACATCGCTTTATCCCAGAAACCAGATTGTGACAACAAGGTGGCTTGGCTTCAATGCCGGTGTAGGCCTGGAGTACGCGATTAAAAAATTTGTTATGTGCGGAGGTTTTAAAATGAGGGTGGGGGTTTCGGAAGGAAAAAATGGTATTAATATTCTTGATGTTTGTTATACAGCCGGCGTCAGGTACAACCTGGTAGTGCCTTCTCTTTATAATTTGTTCAGGGGAACCAAAAACAGGTACTTTATAGACAGGCACGGCAACCTGTAAACTTATGAGTGAATTTCAAAATTATCTTTTCAACTTCAATCACTTTTTTAATCAGTATCTTCCTTTAAAAAATCCGGTGCTGATCCTGGCGCTTACGCTATTAATCATTTTATTCTCGCCGCTGCTTTTTAAGCGTTTCAAAATTCCCGGCATTATCGGTCTCATTTTGGCAGGTGTGATCATTGGTCCTCATTCGCTTCACATCATTGAGTCCACCAACAGTTTTGAGCTTCTGTCAAAAACAGGCCTGTTGTACATCATGTTTTTAGCCGGACTCGAGATCGATATGCAGGAGTTCAAGCACAACAGGAATAAGAGCATTGTTTTTGGAGCACTCACCTTCCTCATTCCTATCATTATCGGCTATTTTGTATGTATACACGTTTTTCAGTTTTCTTTATGGCCCGCTGTGTTACTGGCGAGCATGTTTAGTACCCATACGTTGTTAAGCTATCCCATCGTGAGCAATATGGGTATTGTTAAAAACAGGGCAGTGCAGGTAACGTTTGGCGGCACCATCATTACCGATTCTGCCGTGCTTATTTTACTGGGAATCATCACCAACCTTGTTACCGGGGAAATAGACGCGTCGTTTTGGTTGAGGATCACTGTGTCACTTGGATTGCTTGTGTTTGCAACCCTGTATCTTTTACCAAAAGTGAGCCGTTGGTTTTTCAGGAATATCGAAGCTCAGGCCAGTTCGCATTACATCTTCGTGCTGGCGATGGTGTTTACATCCGGGTTTTTAAGCGAAATGGCGGGCGTTGAACCCATTATTGGCGCTTTTTTGGCCGGTTTGGGCTTAAACAGGGTTATTCCGCACACCAGCATTTTAATGAACAGGATCATTTTTATCGGTAACACCTTGTTCATTCCTTTTTTCCTGATCAGTGCAGGAATGCTTGTAGACCTTAAACTGTTTTTTAATGGTGCCAACGCACTTGTGTTCGCGGGAATTTTATCAGCGGTGGGTCTGGCAACAAAATACCTTGCCGCCTGGTTTACGGCGATCATCTATAAATACACGAAATACGAGCGCAATATCATATTTGGACTAAGCGTTTCACACGCAGCTGCTACCCTGGCCATCATCAAAGTTGGTTTTGACATTGGTCTTTTTGATCAGAATGTAATTAACGGCACCATCATTCTCATTTTGATCTCTTGCCTTGTAAGTTCATTTGTAACCGAAAGAGCGGCAAGAAAAATAGCCATCCAGGAAAAAGAGGTGGTGAGAAGAACACACGACAAGGCCGAAAGGATTTTAATCCCGGTAAGCAATCCAGACAATATCCAGCGATTGATCGACCTCACGCTTCTGATCAAAGATCAGAATTCCATTGAACCTATTTACCCGTTGTCGATTGTTGAAGACGATGCCGAAGCCGATGAAAAGATTAACCTTATCAGGAAAGTGATCGAAGGCGTTACAGAACAGATAGCGAGTGGGGATAAAAAAGTGGAGGTGCTTAAAAAAGTGGATTTGAGCATTGTTGACGGTATCGTAAGGACCGCAAAGGCCTATAACATTTCCGATATTTTAATAACCTATAAACCGCACCAAACAACATCTAACATCATGTTTGGTAATATAGCGGGCAACCTTTTAGGCAAATCAAAACAGGGCATTATCATTTCAAAGATCCTGCAGCCCCTCAATACTTTTGAACGCCTTATAGTGGTGTTAACACCAAACGCAGAACTCGAGAACGGGTTCTCAAGAGCCGTTACCAAGATCAATTGTTTATTAAAACAACTCGGAAGTAATTCTGTTTTATACGGACTGCAATCTACGCTTGACAGTTTTGCAAACATAAGCGGAGATAAAAAGAAGATGTTTTACAAGTACATGCCCGTATCAACTTTTGAAAATTTTGATCAGACCACTCCGCCCAAAACCGACGATCTTTATATATTGTTGAGTGCCCGTAAACAAACACTCAGTTATAATTTTCATGTGGAAGATCTTCCCCGAAAGTTGAACAGGAATAATGAATTCACCAGTTTTGTGGTATTTTACCCCGACATTTCAAAGGCCCTGCAGGATGGCGGTCATAGCGATCTCGCCTCGGTTTCGGCGGAAGAAAGGTATCAAAAGGTAAAACAATTTACCGGGAAAATAACCGGCATTTTTAAAAAGGATGGCGACGAGGAAAATACTCCGTAAAATTCCATTTTTGTAAAAGAAATTGTAGTTTTGCACCGCTACTTGAACTTCGATTATACATACATTTTCCTTTTTGGCAGGCAGATCTTTGAGCCAATGGTTATAGTAACCAATTTTATCCTGCTCCTCATTTCCATTTATTGTTTCAGGCAACTGGTTAAATTCAGAAGCGCTTACCCATCCCAAATGGCTTGGTTCATTATTATCATGGGCGTAAGCGGTTGTTTTGGCGCTGCGGCTCACGCCATGCATTATCAGTACGGAAAAACAATTTTTGACGTGATCTTTTTTATTTCCAACACGCTCAACCTCCTGGCGATTTATTTTTGTTTCAAGGCTTCATACACCTACAGTTCTTTTTGGGGAAGACCGTTGAGCAGGAAGTTTTCCATTTTTGTTCTTGCCTGGGTGGGAGTTCTTATCATTGTCACGCTTATCAATAACACTTTTCTTTTGATCAAGATCCACGCGGGTATAGCCCTGGTGTACTCACTCATAGTGCATTACCTTGGATACAAAAAAAATAACGACAAGGGCAGCCGTGTTATCGTCACAGGAATCAGCGTTTCTTTTCTCTCTATTGTGGTGCATTCACTGCATCTTTCCCTGCACGAATGGTTTAATTACAAAGACATAGCACATGTGATCATGATTGCGGCCCTGGTGATCATTTACAGGGGAATCAGGATGAATGCCGAGTCGCACGCAGCAAAGCCTCAATAAAATTTCCTTATTCTTTTTCGGGTTCTTTTTTCTTGAACTTTGCCAGGTAACGTTTAAAGAGTTGGTCAAACGTTTCAAATTCTTCGCGGTAAAAAATTCCCACTCCTTGTGTGTATTGCCCGCCCGCAGTGGTTATCTGGGTGATGTCGTTGCTTCGGTTAAATCCCTTCAACCGGTACCTGCCGTCGGCCGAGAGTTTATAATCGATATTTACATCTCCGATCAAACCATTTGAGTTTTTTGTCTGGTTATTGTTAACGCCAAAGTTTCCGTCCACTGTGATTTTATTGTTGAGGAATTGTTTGCTCAGCGCAAGGTCAACGGCCTCGTTGCTGTTTTGACTGCCGGGCCGGTAATTCAATCCCAGCTGAAGATCCCTGATGCCCGTGAGATTGCCGAAGTAGGTGTTTAAAAACTCGCTGACCCTGTTGCTTAACATTTCGCTTCCCGTAGAAGCAGCGGCGCTTCCCGCGGTTACCCCGCCCGATGTATTGTAAATTAGCGGTGTTACAAAACTCCTGAAGAGTAAAAAGGAAAATACCTGCCTGTTCAATTCTGCTTCATCGCTCAGCACATTGTCTATTTTTGCCCTGTAGGTGGCGTCTAAATTTGGAAAGTCGATGGCGAATTTTACATTGGGTGAAAAGAGTTTTCCACTTATTTTTAATTTGCAGTCAACCGGAAATCTTCCCTTGGTGGTGTCGTTTAAGAGAGGGGCGATAGATGCGCGCTGCCGGTAACTCGTAACCACATCTATTTCGGCGTTTAAAGGATCGCCGCTCCATGAAATGCTGCTACCTGCATCTATCTCAAATTTTTTATTGATCACATTCTCGAGCGTGAATAAATAGTTGCCGTTGGTAATCACATAGTCGCCAAACATTTCAAATTTACCGAGCGTATTTATTTTAAGCAGCAAATCTCCCTGCCCCTGGACGTTTAGCACGTCTCCGGTTTTTTTATCGAGTATGATCTGGGCCTGAGCCTCGGGAGTAACATTTACAAACATGGTCAGGTTAAACCCGGTAAGCATGTTTGACTTTTTCACTTTCGCGGTGTCTCGTTTTATAAAATGGATAAAATTATTCTCACTGACTTCCGCGGGGCCGTCCAGCGGTAAATAAAACTTCGAGTTCTTTGTGGTGGTATCCACAATCTTCATAAACAGATTATTCGTGAACCCGTAAATGCCAACATTTCCGGTGCCATAAATTTTACCGTAAAACGTGCTGTTTTGTTTTTCATTGGTATTCAATACCAGCATGTTTTTATAGGTGATATCATAGTCTAACTGGATATTGCTGAAGTTGTTGTGGAAGATATTCCCATTCACAGTGCCCTGGGGGGCCGATTTAGAACCTTTTTCACGCATCAGCAGGTCTGTAAAACGGATTTGGTCGGGCATTACTTCTATTTCGCCCGTAACATTATAGGTAACGTTGGTGTAATCAACTTTAATCTCGCTGTTGAACAATTTAAATTTGCCGTCTATTTTTACCTGGTCTGGGTTTCCGTGAATTTTCCCTTCTCCATTTACAAAGGCTTTGTTAATGGTGATTATATCCACCAAGAATGGATTCAAAAGTTTGAGGTTAGCTGGTTTGGCTGAAAAATCTATGTCGATGGTCTCTTCCCGCTTGTCGAGGTAATAATTGCCGTTAAACGAAATATTCTTCACCTGGTTTCCGAACTCATCCTGTAAGCCCAGCGATGTAAACCCATTCAATGCAATGTACTTCTCGTTTGTATTGTAGGCAGTATTAACACTTAGTTCGCCTACAATATTGTCATTGATCTTTAACTGTTTAAGATTTAGATCACCACGAAACGCGAAATTTTTATTGGCATTCGACAGAATGATATTGCCGTAGAGAATTCCGTAAAGGTCAAGTTTGATGAGTTTCAGGAGGGGATTAAATTGTTCGAGCACAACGGCGCTTGTTCTGATAAGGAGACTGTCGCCCGGCGTTGAGGATAATACTCCCGCGATATTAATTTTTTGGTTTTTGTTTAAAATCTCAATAGGGTTAATGGTGAGTTTGCCGTCTTTATCTATGCTCATAGAATTGGCAGAGGTCAGTTTCCAGGTACTGTCTTTCACGGTAACCTCCAGCTTATCGCAGGCCAGGAATACTGAAGAGTTGGAAAAGTTAAGCTGCCCTTTTATCTCACCCTTATTGGCGATTGATTTTAAATTGTCCCAATCAAGCGAGAACTTTGAATCTTTATCGATAGAGTTCACCGAAAAATTAAAATTTTCGATCAGGGTGCTGTCTTTTATGTTTAAGGCTTTTCCTGAAATCTCTCCTAACACTGTACTGCCATTTTCGTTGAGTATCAGGCCAAGGTCTTCAACCGTAAACGATTGATAGGTTAATTTTGAGCAACTCGCCTGGATATTCAATTTATTTTCAACGGTATTAAAGTTGCCTTCAATTGTAGTTTCAGGACTTAACATCAGGTCGGGAACAAAGAGTTCGTTGATGGTGTTAAACTTTTTTATTTTGATCTTAAAGGTAAGGTCATCGGTAAATTTTACATTCTTAACGGGTTTTTTAAAGAACGTTGGGTAATAATTATATAAAAGCCCTTCAAAGGCGGGTTTTAAATTGGATAGCTGGTATTGGCCTTTGATGCCCGCGTTCAGGTATTCAGTTGTCAGTTTTATTTTTTTCTCTGCATTGGCCTGATCCATGTCAATATTAAATGAACTCAGTTTAAAAGTTCTTGTTTTTGTTTTGTAAATGGTATTGTCAAAATTGATCTGACCACTCAGGTTGTCAATGGTACTTCCTTTGATCTTAATAAAGACCTGTGACGACAGGCTACCGCTGTCGCGGCTGCTCACAAAGTTGAGGGCATTTAACCTTAAATTATTGATGGTGGATATAAAATCCATTTCGGGGACCTTGTTTTTAAAATTCACGGTGCCGTTAAAATCCAGGTCGGCATTGGGGTCCTTGCTCACCAGCTCTCCTTTAAAAAGTTTCTGGCTGATCTCTCCATTAAGTTGAATGTCTTTATAGTTGTAACCATTGTAAGTTACATTTAAGATCTGCCCGTGAAATTTCGCGTCGAGCGATTTCACGCTCATCCCTTTTCCTTTTATTTCGGTATTAATGCCAAGCGCGTTAAGATCCCGCTGACCGATCAGCGTGCCAAGGTCAAAATTATTGGTTTGAATAATTCCATGGTAGGCAATGTCCTCCATTTTCTCGCCAAGCCTCACACTTAATTTGGTCGACAGGTCACCCAGCCCGGTGGTAAATTTGCCATAGGCTGTAAAATCACTTACAAAGCCGTCGAATTTTCCTTTGTATGTAATGGTGCCAAGTTTCTTTAATTCTTCAGGCAATACAAGTTTTTTGTTTTCGCTAAAGGGATAATCGGGAACAGAAGCTATATCGGCGTAATTGGTAGACATTTCCTTCGCGTCGAAATGGAGGTAGCTTGAATTTACGTCGGGCAAGCCGCTAAGGTTTATATTTCCCTTGAACCTCGTTCTGCTGCCATAGGCCAGGTTTAAGTTTCTTATGATGAGGTCATTTACAAACCCTTTCACCTCTCCCGAAATAGAGACTGTTTTGCCTAAGCCGTTTAGTTCTTCCGCAAAGGCGGCGATGTCATCAAAATGAACGTAGGTGCTGTCTTCGAGGTAAGAATCCATTTTAACCTTCTCTATAAAGTCGGTGTAATCATCCCAGCCTGAGCTGCTAAAATCTATTTTGCCTTTTATCAGGCTGCGGGGAGTTTTAATGTAAATATTTTCGCAGAGGAGCCTTTTTTCACTGATGGTTGCCTTCGTGGTTAAATTACTTAATTCGAAGCCGCTTTGCTCAATGGTTTTTAGGTTGGCGACCGACGCGAAAATAGTATCGCCGTTTATGCGGAGCGCTGAAATTTTGCCATAGGTGTGTCTTAAAAGGATATCATCAAAGTTAATATTCCGTGTAACGGGAGTAACGTATTTTTCCTTCCGGTAGGCGAAGGTAACATTGTTTAAAACGATCTCACCAAATTTTACGTCCCAGCCCTGCCTTTTCACAGTGTCTTTTTTGCCTGAATCAAAATAATCGACCAGGTACTGATAATTAAAAACAGAATCTCCTTTATATTTTATGAGCTTTGCCGTGGCATCGTTTAATACGATGCGGTGAAGCAACATGCGCTGCTCGCTGTAGTTGAAATTTTTAATGTCCACAAGAATATCGCCATGCAAAAGCGTATCCTGGTGCCGATCGAGGATAGTAACACCCTTTAAACTGGCTTTCGAAAAAAACTCCAGGTTAACAGCGTTGACCTCGATTTTACTGTTTAGCTCCGAGCTCAGGTAACTGCTTGCTTTTTTGCCAAGCCAGGTTTGAAACGCGTAGGTTTGGATGCCAAAATACAGGCCGGTGCCCATAACTACCAACGAAAGGAAAATAACACCGAGTGTTTTAAGGAATATTCTCGTAATTTTGCGTAGCATGGGCTAGCTATAAAGATAACTGAAAAAACAGGCCAGCATAGTTTAAAAAATGCAAAATTTAAACATTCATATCTTAGCAATTGAGAGTAGCTGCGACGATACTTCCTGCGCTATTCTTAAGAATAACGTTGTATTATCGAATGTTACGGCCAACCAAAAGGTACACGAGCAATATGGCGGCGTAGTGCCCGAGTTGGCCAGCCGCGACCATCAAAAAAACATAGTGCCCGTTGTGGACGCCGCCCTGAAGGAGGCCGGAATAACGCTGGAAGAACTCGACGCGGTTGCGGTAACACTCGGACCGGGTTTAATGGGTAGTTTACTCGTTGGTCTTTGTTTTGCAAAATCTTTGTCACTGGCCCTTGGTATCCCGCTCATTGAAGTGAATCACATGCATGGGCATATTCTCGCGCATTTTATTAAAGAAGATGAAAAAAGCATATTCCCCGAATTTCCTTTTTTGTGCCTCACAGTGAGCGGCGGGCATACTCAGCTCGTTGTTGTAAAAGGTCACCTCAGTTTTGATGTTTTAGGTGAAACCATTGATGACGCAGTTGGTGAAGCCTTTGATAAAGCGGCCAAGGTAATGGGTTTGCCTTACCCTGGAGGACCTTTAATTGACAAGCACGCCAAAAATGGAGATTCGCGGAAATTCAATTTTGCATTTACCAAAGTACCGGGGTACGATTATAGTTTCAGTGGTATTAAAACCTCCTTTTTGTATTTTATACAAAATAACCTTCAGAAAAATAAAGCATTTGTCAGCGATAATCTTGAGGATATTTGTGCATCTTACCAGGGCCACCTGATCAATGTGCTTTTAAAGAATGCAAAGCTGGCCTTGAAGGATACGGAAATAAAGCAATTGGCAATTGCGGGAGGCGTTTCTGTGAACAGCGAACTCCGAAGGCAGGTGAAAGCGCTGGAGGCAGAACTTGGCATTAAAACATTTATTCCAAAGACCAAGTATTGCACCGACAACGCCGCCATGATAGGCATTACTGCCCATTACAAATATTTAAACAAAGAGTTTTCAAAGCTCGGGGTTACACCCCTCACCAGGATGAAGGTATAAGTGTCTTTAAACAAAGACCGCCAGGTTTAAAGGCGGTCTTTTGTGATTTTTTAAAAGCCTGTGTTTTTAGCATTAAAGCCTATTGATAGGCCAAAACGTGAGCCATGTTTGCCGGGAATGGCGAAAACGTTAACAGGTATGTTGAGTTTGCCTGATTTAAAAGTGCGGCCAATCGCGAAAACAAAACCGGAGTGGAGCGTATAGTTGCCACGGCTGTCGAGCCGTTCCTGGATCGAAAAAGGATTTTTTGTGTTGGTGTTGGCTGGGTTATTGGCCCATGCCGATTCTATTTGCCACACACCGTCCTGGTCAAAGTACCCTTTAGCTACCGTAATAAAATTAATGGTTGGTCCCAGGGCGAATTCCCAACCGCTGATGTTATTCCTGAACCCGTGTAATACAGTGAAACTTGGAATAAAATATCCTTGGTCAACACCGGTGATCATTGGAATGAATTCAAATAAGGCCTGAAATTTACCTTCATTTAAATATTGCTTTTCGAACTGGTACCCGAACTGGAACATCACCGGAATAGCGTCAAAGCCCCCTGTTACCTTACTTTCCATCAAACGGTTCTGCATTTCGCCGGTAAAAAACACACTACCGAGTCTTGGGCCGTCTAAACACAGTCTGTCTTTATTTGGATTGTTGATCGCGTTGTCAAACTCAGCACGGTCGCTGAGTTTTGAAACAAGGTTCCTGTCAACGGGGTAATGGAACATTTCGCGCACCGAAACGCTCACAATGTTCTGGATCTCCTCAGGAAGGTTCAGAAATTCTTTTACATAGGCCTTTTCTATGCTTTTAGTTTTTACATCGATGAGCCGAAGCGTTACTATCAGCGTTTTACCATACCGTTCAACGCTACCGCTCAGCATTTTTTCAGAGCCTATGGTTTCTCCAATTTCAACCAGGCAAAGCTTGCCAAAACAGTTATTCACAAATTGTTTGTTCTTTTCGGCAAAAAAATTGCCGTTGTATTTGTCGATCAACTCAAGCGTATCTTTTTTTTCGAAAGCGCCCGCCGAATTTCCCGTCACTCTCACAACCTTATAACGGCTGTTTATTTTGCCTGAATCCTGGTAGGCGACTGATGCGAATCTTGTTTTTTCGAGTGTGTAAAGAATGTCGTACTTGTCGGTGACCGCGAATGTGTCAAGTTTTTCGAGTTCGGTTCTTACAAGGCTGCCCATCGATTGGCTGCTGATGTTCACGCCCTGCACATCGATGTTTAATACTGTTAAACTCTGCTTTTTGATAACCGTCTGCGATATGCATGACAAAGAAGCAGACAATAAGTAAAATACAAAAATTCCTTTTTTAGTTTTCATTGTTTTTTTGTTTAGTCAGGTTCAAAATTATCGGGTTTTTGCTTTTCTGTCTTATTAATAAACGCGTTGAGTTAGGGTTGTACAGCATTAATTGCAGAATTCGTTGTGGTGAATAATAAAAAGCGCATTGAAGTCATTTTTTAATAATACCTGCGCATATTTTTGCGTTTTTTGCGAATATGTGTAGCTTTAAAAATTGAAACAGCATAAAAATAAAACTTGTTATGAATGAATTAATTGAATGTGTGCCTAATTTTAGCGAAGGACTGGACCTGAATGTCATAAAACAGATCACCAATGAAATAGAAACAGTTGAAGGGGTGAAGCTTTTGAACGTGGATCCGGGAAAAGCGACAAACAGAACGGTTGTTACTTTTGTAGGGCACCCAAAAGCAGTTATTGAAGCCGCTTTCCTGGCGATAAAAAAGGCCGGTGAATTAATTGACATGTCGAAACACAAAGGAGAACACCCACGCATGGGCGCAACGGATGTTTGCCCACTTATCCCGATCAGCAATATCAGCATGGCGGAGACGTCCAAATATGCGTGGCAGTTGGCAAAGCGGGTAGGTGAGGAGTTGTCTATCCCGGTTTATTTATATGAAGAGGCACAGGTCAACAAAGTCCGTAGCAATTTGTCGGTGATCAGGAACGGGGAGTACGAAGGTTTTTTTAAGAAGATAAAATTACCTGAATGGAAGCCGGATTTTGGCCCGGCACAAATGGATGAGAAACGCGGCGCTACGGTAATAGGCGCAAGAGACTTTTTAGTGGCTTACAATGTGAATTTAAATACCACTTCAACGCGGCGCGCCAATTCAATCGCTTTTGATGTTCGTGAGGCTGGCCGGGTATTGAGGGAGGGAGATCCCATCAATGGAAAAATAGTTTTAAACGCAGATGGTTCTCCCAAATCTGTTCCGGGATCGTTAAAATCGGTGAAGGCGATCGGTTGGTACATTGAGGAGTATGGCGTTTGCCAGATCTCGATGAACCTCACCAATATCAATGTAACCCCGGTACACGTGGCCTTTGATGAAGTGTGCAGGAGAGCGAATGAGCGGGGATTAAGAGTAACGGGTTCGGAGCTGGTTGGCCTGATCCCCTTAAAAGCCATGTTGGATGCGGGCAGGTACTTCCTGCAAAAACAAAAACGATCGGTAGGTGTGAGCGAGGCGGAATTAATAAAAATTGCCGTGAAATCTATGGGACTGGATGAGCTGGGCCCCTTTAAAGCGGAAGAGCGCATCATCGAATATGTATTGAGGAACAGCGGTGATTTTAAACTGGTGAACATGACGCTGCGTGCATTTGCCGATGAAACTGCCAGTGAAAGTCCCGCACCCGGGGGTGGATCAATTTCGGCCTATGTGGGAAGTCTTGGTATTTCGCTGGCTACCATGGTCGCAAATTTAAGTTCTCATAAAAAAGGTTGGGACGAGCGTTGGGAAGAATTCAGCAAATGGGCAGAGAAGGGACAAAAACTCAAGGACGAGTTGGTGACCCTGGTTGACGCCGATACAGCTGCTTTTAATAAAATAATGAGCGCTTTTAGCCTGCCGAAATCAACAGAAGAAGAAAAGAAAATAAGATCCAATGAAATACAGCTGGCGACGAAATTCGCCATTGAAGTGCCTTTTAAGGTGATGCAGTTATGTTACGACAGTTTTGAAACCATTAAAGCAATGGCTGAAACCGGCAATCCGAATTCGGTGAGTGATGCCGGGGTAGGCGCTTTATGCGCACGCAGCGCTGTAATGGGTGCCTTTATGAATGTAAGGATCAATGCTGCGGGGTATAACGATAAGAATTTTGTGAATGAAATTCTTGCAAAAGGAAAAGAAATAGAACAAAAAACAATCGCTGCAGAGGCGGATATTTTAAGAATAGTGAATGAAAAGATTGGCGTTTAATTCTTTGGATTAAGGCTGAATTTAAATTACTGACAGCAGTATTGCTAATTGTCAAAAAAGGGGATTTTTTGACAATTGGAGTTTTTCCTGTCAAAAACGTCCGGGCTTATTTAAAATTCTGAAAGCAGATTAAATAAATC
Organism: Bacteroidota bacterium; assembly: GCA_040386615.1. Lineage (GTDB taxonomy): Bacteria > Bacteroidota > Bacteroidia > B-17B0 > Aurantibacillaceae > Aurantibacillus. The sequence goes on along the minus strand of JAZKFC010000004.1, from coordinate 233,370 downwards.
GATATTCATGTAAATGACTTCTTTACCTACTTTTTCCGGTGCAAGGATTTTTAGTTTTTCGAGTTGGACAAGGTATTTTTTCGCGGTGTTAACGCTTTTAAGATCTTTATTAATCAGTGCACGTGGACTTATATAAGGTTGTTCAAATATTTTTTCAATGATCTCTTTTTTCATTGAAGGATGTTTTTTTCTTACAAGCAGGAGCGTTTTTTCAAAGAGCCGGTCTATTTCGTTTATTTTTTTGGTAGTGTAGATCGCCGTTTCCTCGGTAGCGGCCAGCATGTATAATACCCAGTTCTTCCAGTTTCTTTGTGTGGTTACTTTGCCATTTTCATAAACAGATATTACCATGATACCTTAAGTTCACGTAATAATCTTCTTTATTAAGAATAATATATGAACTCAGGTAGAGTATTGGAAAATCAAGTAATTCCTTTTGAACCATTAACAGGATATTCAGAATACGCCCTGTTCTTCCGTTTCCGTCCCTGAAGGGATGAATGGCTTCAAACTGGTAGTGCGTAATAGCCATTTTTATTAACGGATCATGATTATACTTTATATCGTTATTGATATAGTCCACCAGGTTGGCCAGTTTTTTCCTGATGATATTTTCCCCCCTTGGAGGGGTGTAAACTACTGTTCCGCCAAGTGGTCCGCTGCCACGTTTCATGATTACAGTGTCGGTTTGGGGTGGACGAATACCATCGCGTAGCTGCTTTATTTCGCGATACAATTTTACCATCATATCAACCGTCACGTCTTTTTTGTCTTTGACGGACCTGTAGCCTCCCCATAGGGCCTGTCTGTATCGTAATACTTCTTTGGTGCCCGGGTCGAGGTTATTTTCGTTTCCTGATAGTGCTTTGTATAATTTATCGTCTGTTGTAAATATATTTTCAATAGCCGTACTTGCTTTGGCCTCCCTGATCGCTATTGTGTTGATAAGCATGGATTGATTGGGAAGTTTTTTGGCCAGACCTTTGAGTTCGGCCAGTGCTTTATTTGCTTTATTCAATGCCTTTAATATTTCTATCGTCATTATCTTTTCCTCCGGTGGTGGCAATAATGGCAAAGTATTGTAGGGTTTGGTCCGATCGAAAGGAATGACGGTTGACATTGGAATTTCTGATTTTTTATTCATCAAAAATAGGCAAAATTTGACACCAGTCACGCAATTGTCAAAAATTTAACTTATTTGACATTTAACTGTTTATCTGTCAATGCCGGAACTCATTTTGAATTAACTGTCAAAAATTGATGTCATTTGACAGTTGAGAGTTTTTGCTGTCAAATACGCGCGGGATGGCACAGGGTTAAAAATTTATTTTTGGTAGAGCTTCAACGTTTATTACAGCACGTTGTTTGCCTGTTCTTTAATTTTTTCAAGTTCATCTTTCATTACCACTACCAGTTTTTGCATGGGCGCGTCGTTGGCTTTTGATCCAATGGTATTGATCTCCCTTCCGATTTCCTGGCTGATAAAATTGAGTTTACGACCAGGAGAATCTTCCTTGCAGGTCTCCATAAAGTAATCAAGATGTGTTTTCAGGCGCACTTTTTCTTCGTTGATGTCGAGTTTTTCTACGTAGTATATCAGTTCCTGTTCAAACCTGTTCTCATCAATTTTTGATTTACCGATCACCTCTTCAATATTATTTCTTATTCTTGTTTTGATCCCGTCAATCCTCACCAGGTCAAGGGTCTTTATTTCCGTCAGGCAACTTTCAATTTTTGCGAGACGTTGTTCAAAATCATTTTTTAGGGAAAGACCTTCCACTTCCCTGAATTTATTCAGTTGTGCAATGGCTTCGTTCACGCATTTTTTTATTTGTTTCCATTCGTTCTCGTCTGTTTCTTTTCGTTCACTCTTTAAGACGTCGGGAAATTTTAGGATTTGTGCGATCGGTTTTTCAAGCGGCTCGTTTAATTCTCTTGCAAGTTGTTTCAGCTGTTCGTGATAAGCCCTGGCCAGAGCGATATTCACCTCTACCGGCGTTTCTGCCTTATTGGATTCGATGTAAATACTCAGGTCAATTTTGCCACGCTCGAGTTGCTTCGACAGGTCATTCCTCAGTTCGAGTTCATAATTTCTGAGGCCCGACGACAAGCGGAGACTAATGTCGGCACCTTTGCTGTTGAGGGAACGAATTTCAACGTTAATTGTTCTGTCATTCCACTCCAGACTCGCTTTTCCGAAGCCGGTCATTGATTTGATCATCCTGTGATTTTTTAGTTTTTTTATTTATCATATAAAGACCTAAAATTATCAAAATCCCTGACAATAATTTAGTAGGTGTTAATTTATCTTCGCCCATGATAATGGCAAAAAGAGAAGCTAAAAAGGGCTGCAGATAGATGTATGCGCTCACGGTATTGGGACTTAAAGCCTGGAGCCCGTAAATATTCAGAAAGTAAGCAAAGAAGGTGGTGGCGATAACCACAAAAAGAAGCGCGAATACCGCGTGACCAGTGAAAGCCTCCCAATTGGTGTGAAGGGTTTCCGGCAGGCCAATGGGTAAAATATAAATACTGCCAAACAAAAAAAGCCATCTCATAGCGGTTGCGGTGTTGTACTTCATCATGATGGGTTTTACCATTACCACAAAAATGGCCCAGGAGGCTGAATTGATGAGCGTCATCAGGTCACCCGCGATGGTATCGCTGCCCACCTCGAAATTGCCGCGATAGCGCAGGATCATAATTGCACCGGCAATTGCAAGGGTAAGGCCAGCCACCTTCAACACGGTAATTCGCTCCTTTAAAATAAAAAGTGTAAAAATAAACACCATGATGGGATTCGAGATCATGATGATGGACGAGTTAATAGGTGTTGTGATACTTAACCCGTAAATAAAAAATACCTGGTTGATCACCACTCCGAATAAGGCCAGTAGCGCCATTCTCTTCATGTCTTTTTTTTCTACTTTTTGCGTTTTCACGAAAAGGGAAAGAAGCCAGAATAAAAGACCCGCGCCAATGATCCTTAGAAATACAAGCGCGATGGGCTCTATATAAGCGGGCATTAAACCTTTGGCGATGGAGTAATTGAGAGCGTAAATTAACTGCGCGATGAAGAGAGCGATATGTCCTTTAAGGGCGTTTGACAAAACTTTGTAAATATCTCACTTTTTCTCCGATAAAAGTTATTTTTACACCAAATGTTTGAGTTTACCGATCAGCTGAAAAACACCATCGCTTTGAAACACAGGCCAAAGAGAATTATCTCATTGGTGCCTTCACAATCAGAATTACTGTGGGACCTGGGACTAGGGAATAAACTGGTTGGGATTACAAAATTCTGTATCCACCCCGCAGAAATGTTCGCTAAAGTTGAAAGGGTAGGGGGGACAAAGACCCTCGACATAGATAAGATCAGAAGCCTGAAGCCCGATCTCATTATTGGCAACAAGGAAGAAAATGAAAAGTCACAAATTGAACTGCTCCAAAAAGAATTTAATGTGTGGATGAGTGATATTGTGACTTTTGAGCAATCATTTGAAATGATAGGATGCCTGGGTAAAATTTTCGAAAACGAAACCCGCGCTGAAGAACTGATAAAAAGTATCGCAGAATCACTGGAGAGAGTCAAAAACAATTTTTCAGGACAAAGGATCCTGTATTTTATATGGAACAAGCCGTACATGGTTGCGGGAAGCGGCACCTTCATCGATCACGTTTTAACTTACCTTGGTTTTGAAAATGCCGCTGCGCCGTTTCAGCGTTATCCCAGATTGAGTGAAGAAGATCTTCATAAAATAAATCCCGAATTGTGTTTTTTATCAAGCGAACCTTTCCCTTTTAAAAAGCAGCATATTATCGAAATGCAGGAGCAACTGCCGGCCGCCAAAATAAGGATAGTGGATGGTGAGGTCTTTAGCTGGTATGGATCGCGGTTACTGCGGCTCGGGGACTATGTGAAAAAACTATCTCTGGAACTCTGAGACCGCTAAGGGTTCATCAATAACAGGGCGTCGCCCACCACAAAAGTACTGCCACCAACCAGGATGAGGTCATTTTTTTTGTGCGCTTTTTTTGCCGCGTTCAATCCGGCCTCCACTGTGCTGAATGATTTGCCTTCCAGTTTGGCTTTGTGCGCCTGGGTCAACAGTTCCTTTTCGTCAAGAGCGCGTGGAATGTTCGCCTTTACAAAATAATAGATGGCCTCCTTTGGCAATAAAGCCAGTATTTTGGAAATGTCTTTATCATTAACAGCGCCGAAAACAAAATGAAGGTTTTCATAGCTAAGCATTTTCAGGTTTTCAACCACTTGTTTGATGCCATCTTCGTTATGCCCGGTATCAGCTATGATCAGGGGTTTTTCGTTTAGTTTCTGCCAGCGCCCCGCGAGGCCGGTCAGTTTACATACGTTTTTCAGAGCCGATCTGATGTTTTCTTCCTCGAGAATAAAACCCGCCTTCTCAATAAACTCAAGCACATTTAAAACGCCCAATAAATTTTTTAACTGATAATTTCCGGTCAGGTCAAGGTCATAAGCGGTTGTTTTTTCCTTTTTCCTGTCAAGGATAGTAACATGCATCAGACCGTTCAATAGTTTCGAGTCGAGGATCTTATAATTTTTATCGGCGAACTCTATCGGGGCTTTTAATTCACGGGCCACACTGTTAAACATAGAAGCTGTTTCAGTCTGGTACTGGCTGATCACCACCGGGACACGGGGTTTAATAATTCCCGCTTTTTCACGTCCTATTTTTTCCAGGCTGTCGCCCAAAAGGTTCATGTGATCAAAACTAATGTTGGTAATAAGGCAGGTTTTTGGTGTGATGATATTTGTTGAATCGAGTCTGCCACCGAGGCCAACTTCAATGATCGCTACATCTACTTCCTCTTTTGCGAAGTAATCCAGAGCCAGGCCAACAGTCCATTCAAAAAAGCTGGGCGAAATCTGTTCAAAAGGCTCTTTGTACTTTTCTACAAAGTCAACAATGTGATTTTTAGGGATCATCTTACCGTTGATCCTGATCCGTTCCCTGAAATCAATTAAATGAGGAGAGGTGTAAAGCCCCGTTTTATAACCCGATTGCTGAAGGATGGCCGCCAGCATATGGCTGCTCGATCCCTTGCCGTTTGTGCCGGCAACGTGAATGCACTTTACTTTAAGATGGGGTTTCCCCAGGATATCAATAATTTTGAGCGTATTGTCCAGGTCGGCCTTATAAGCGGCTGCTCCTACGCGCTGATACATTGGTAAACGCGCGAATAAATAATCCAGCGTTTGTTGGTATTTCATTTTAATTAAATGAAAAATTTATCGTGATGGACCCTCTTTGTTCGACAACGCCGGGCGCAACTGTAAATTTTGTGGCCAGCGCCATCTGTCTTGCTTTTGTTTTTAGTGCCGCGTTGTTGGTGGTTGTTCCCCTGCCATTAGCCGTGGCTTCGGTTACGTTGCCTTCCTGGTCTACCACGATCTCAACAATTACGGTGCCTTCTTCATTCGTTACGTGACCAAACGCAGGCGCGCTCACCAACTGTCTTTTAACAAGGTCAAAACCTATATTGGCATTGCCCGATTTCTGATCATTGGTTTTATTTTTTCCGCCAGGCAGTTCCGATCCGGGAGCCTCAACAATGGGTGTCTGCGCTTCCACAGTTTTTGCCGCTCCCGCTTTGTATTTCTCGAGCAGTTCATTTGCCATGCTGTTAAAAGCGTCTATCTTATCATCGGTTACCGCGATCTCTTTTTTCGCGTTGCCTTCATCGGTGTTACTGCTGAGTAAGCCGGCGTTTTTCATGTCCTTATTAAAATCGTAACGGTCGTCGCTGTTTAAGCCTATACTCATTGTTGCCGGGTTGGCGCTCGTAAGTGAGGGTTTTGCGTTAATGATGTTTTTGAAAACTAAAAACAACAACAGAACTATAAAGGAGAATATGGTAACTCCCAGTGAGATCCTGTTGTTCCGGTTTACTTCTTTACCTGTAAGCTGCATATTAATTATGGTTTAGTTAAACGAAAAAATGATGGTGATTGTACCTTTCTGTTCTTCAAACTTGCCATCGATATTAAATTTTGTGGCCAGTGCGGTTTGTTTCGCTTTTGCCTTTAACAAAGCGCTGCTTGTGGTAGTGCCGCGACCGTTGGGATTCGCTTCAATCACGTTGCCTTCACTGTCAACCGTTATTTCAACCACAACCTTGCCTTCTTCCTTAGTATCGCTCGGTAATTTCGGGGGTTTAACAACGGCCCGCCCTTTAAGGTCGATGCCGTATTTGCCACCGCCAAAACCCGGACCTTTGCCTGGCCCGGAACCAGTACCTTCGCCGTCTCCATCACCACCCCCGGTGCCATTGCCATGCCCGCCGGTACCGTTTTTAAACGGGTCTCCATCGGGCAAACCATTTTCACCAGCCTCAGTATTGTCTCCAATACCTCCTCCGTTTTTGCCGGTGTTCTTTTTAAATTTATCCGCTAGTTTTTCAGCTTCAGTTTTTTCTTTGACTACCTCTTTGGGTTTAACCGGTGTAATGACCGTTGTATTATTTTTTATTTCAGGTTTTGTTTCATTGATCATGACATCTTCGCCATTTTCAGCAGTAACAATTTCTTCTTTACTTTCCGTTTTCTCTGCCACTACTTCGGTGACACTTCCCAGTGACCCATAGTCAATGTCACCACTTCCTACGTTCACCATCCCCAGCGAAAATTCCTGCCCGCCGCCTCCGCCCGATTCAGGGAAAGGTGGATTGGGGGTAATTAATTTAAAAAGCAAAAAAAACAAAAGCAGCAGCGCAAAAACCGCAGCAGTTACAGTTCCTGAAATGATCCTGTTTTTATTTATCTCCGTTTGTGTTAGTTCCACCCCTGGTAATTACTGGTTAACTGTTTTATTTATTTGTTGCCGCAGTTGCCAAAACTGTTTTGCATTTTAATTTATAACAAATGGTCATAATATCAATTTCGTCCTGGATAGAAAGACCTTTGTCAAGATGCATGATCACAGTAGGTTCGGTTTCAAGACTCGACAGTTTTGAAATTTCGGCTTCAAGACTTGCAAACTGAATTTCCTTGCTGTTTACATAGTATTTTTTCTCGTTGGTTACACCAAGGTGAATGGGGTGTTTTGTATTGTCAATGGTTTCTTTTACCTGTGAGTTCGGTAAATTTACCTTAATGGCATTGGGGCTCACCATGGTTGATAATATCAAAAAGAAAAGTAAAAGGAAGAACATGATATCGTTTAACGAATCAGTACTTACTTCAGCCTCCCTGTGTTTTTTGCGTAGCGCCATTTTTTTATTTTTTATTTGGTGAATTTTTGATTTGTTGATTGCCTCAACTGTCTACCTCAAAAATTCTTACTTCATTAACTCAACAACTCAACAACTCTTACTTTATTTAGCCGGTTCATTTAACATGTCCAGGAATTTGATCTGGGTATCTTCCATGCGGTGCGCCAGTTTATCGATACGGGCATTGAGCCAGTGGTAACAAATAAAGGCCAGAACACCCACTACAAGTCCGCTCGCGGAAGTCACCATTTTCTGGTAAAGGCCTTTGGAAATAATTTCTATTTCAACGGTTTTGGCCAGTGAAATGGCGTAAAAAATGGTGATCACCCCGATGATGGTCCCTATAAATCCAAACATGGGCGCGATGCGGCCGATGATATTCAGTACGTTTAGATTTTTTTCAAGTTTGGCAATTTCGTTGGCCCCGCTTTTATCCATCGCCGTCCTTATCTCCTGTACAGTCTGCCCAACACGTGAAACACCCTGTTCTATCATGGCGCTTTCGGGCGTATTGATGTTTTTACACATCGCAACAGCGCCTGATATATTGCCGTTATGGATCATTTCTTTTAAACTCAAAACCAGGTTGTCGGTTTTTTTGGATGCTTTGCCGATCACCAGCAATCGCTCAACCAGAATGTAGATCGAAATAAGGAGTAGCAGCCCGATTGGAATCATGATGGGCCCTCCGTTGATCACCATTTCCATCAGGGGTGTCTTCGTTTCGGTGAGCTCGGGAGTTGTTTGTATGCCGGCAACGGCGGGAGTATTAGATAAGGAATCAACAGCACTTGCCATATTGGCAACAGAAGCGCCAGCCTGTAAAATGAAATTCAGCATTTTTTAATCGGTTTTAATTACGAAATTAGGTTTAAATAGAGCAGGTAATTTTTTGCCGATAAATGATTTTAAACAGTGGTTTGTTTATTATAAAGCTGGAATTTAAAAGAAGTTACAGGAAATACACCTTTATTGAGCTATGCAGCTGAAACGCTGATGAACTTCTCAACCTCTGTTTTAAGAAGTTGTAAGTGCGAGGGTTTGATGCCGAATAATCTAATGAGTTCCACTTCGTCATCCTTGTATGTAATGTATAAGCGGCCGTTTTTATCTGTGATCTTTTTGATGTCGATAAAATAATGCTCCTTATGATGAAAAAGCGATTGTTTGATCTCAATTTTATCCTCAAATATAAGCGCGAAGGGATGTAAAAGCAACCACACGCTCTGAAAACAGAGGATGGCGGCAGGTATCATAACAAGGAAGCCCCAGGGATTAACGTTTTTTAATAATACATAGCCCAACCAGGCAATTAACACGCTAACCAGTACCGAAATCATTAAAAATGCCGGGCTTCTTTCAATATTAAGCAGGGGAATCTGCTCCTTTTCTTTGTTTCTCACAATGCAAAGTTAAAAATTACCTGCTTTTTAACATCTAAAACGCCCATAAATTTTTAAACTTGTGAAATTGAGGCTTATAATTGCATATTTGACTTTGGAGTTAAACAAAAGATTTGATAAATTGTAACGTTTTAAAATTGGCTACGTTTAATAATTGTAAACCCACATTCAATAGAACCATGGCGTCATTTAAAAAAATTTTAGTTTTATCCATTCTTTTTGGATCGGGTACATTTTTATTAAAAGCTCAGACCTCGGCAAGCGACGATCCAATCGCGGCAATGCTCGACAGCCTTTCGACCCAAAAAATGTTTGAAACGGCCTTCTCAAGACCTGTTTTCCCGAAAAACAACAAATATAAATTTGCCGAAGACAGTGTGCCACGTTACGATGACTATACTTACCAGACACGCCTCGCGAAACTCGACGTAGTTTCTCCATTTGACCTGGTTTATAACGAACATGTGAAGGGCTTTATTAACCTATACACCGTGCGCAAACGCGAAAGCGTAAGCAGGATGATGGGTGTGGCCCAGCTCTATTACCCCATGTTTGAGGAAGTACTCGATAAATATAATATTCCGCTCGAGCTGAAACACCTTGCTGTGATCGAAAGCGCTCTGATTCCCTACGCGCGCTCAAGGGCCGGTGCAACGGGTTTGTGGCAGTTTATGTACCCAACCGGCAAAATGTATGGTTTGAATGTATCATCTTATGTTGATCAGCGCTGCGATCCTTACAAGGCGACAGTCGCCGCTGCCGAATATCTGAAAAGTCTTTACGGTATGTTTGGCGACTGGCAGATGGTGCTGGCAGCCTACAACGCTGGTCCCGGAACGATCAGCAAAGCCATCAGGAGAAGCGGTGGAAAAAAGACCTATTGGGAGATCAGGCCTTATTTACCTACCGAAACACAGGGTTACGTGCCTGCCTTTATTGCTGCCAACTATGTAATGACACATGGTCCTGAACACAACATCTATCCCGCTATGCCAAGAAAGACATATTTTGAGGTGGATACAGTGATTGTGAAGGAACAAATGAGTTTCGATCAGATCTCCCAGGCCCTCGACATTCCGGCCGACGAAATCCTTTATTTTAACCCGCAGTACCGCAAAAATATTATTCCCTCCGGTGGAAACATGATGTGTCTTCCAAAAAATAAGATCGGCATATTTTTAAACAACGAACAGGCCATTTATGCGGCAATGAACGCTCAGCAAAAAGAGGGCCACGTGGTTGAAGTACTGGCTGAAGTTAAAAAAACACATACGGTGAAGTCGGGAGAGAAACTAAGTAGCATCGCAAGAAAATATGGCGTAACGGTTGCTGACCTGAAAAACTGGAATTACGTCGGAAAGAAAGGATTGAAGCCGGGGAAAAAACTGATTGTTTATGTAAGGGAACAAACACAGAAACCAAAAGAACTTGAGGTAAAAACTGAACAAAATCTGGCGGTCAATAAATCTGCTGAAAAAACGCTGATGGCTGAAAATAAAACCACCGACAAAACAGGCTTTATTGTTCACAAAGTGAGGAGGGGCGAAAGTTTATACAGCATTTCAAAAAAATACGGTGTTGGCGCCCAGGATCTTAAAGAACTGAATAACTTAAATAGTAATAATTTAAGCCTCGGGCAGTCTTTGAAGATCAAGCCTAAAGGAGAATAATAGCTTTCGCTTTCTAAAGATCCGTTTTATTTTTTAAAACGGATTTTTTTTTATAATTATGTAGCAAAACAACTATTTTGAAAAATAATTTTGCAACACGCGGCGCGTATTTAAGGTGGTTCGTTTTGATAATTCTGACGGCTGTTTGTCAGGCCGGCGCCGCCCAGATAGTACAAACAGTAAAAGGCAAGGTAGTCGACAAAGTAACGGGCATAGGTTTACCGGGGGCCATCGTGCGTTTAAAATCGTCGGTTGCCAGCAGCACCATTACCGACAATAATGGTTATTACAAATTAAGGGATGTGCCTGTAGGACGCCAGTCTTTTTTATACAGTTATACTGGTTACAAGGCTGTTCCGCTGAACGATGTTATTATTACATCGGGTAAGGAAATGGTTTTGAATGTTGAACTCGATGAAAGTGCGGTATTTATGGATGAGGTAGTGGTGAACAGCTCAAACGATACCGACGTTGTAAATACGATGCAGGCGGCCAACATGAAAGCTTTCAGCATTGAGGAAACCGAACGCTACGCAGGGTCGCGCCAGGATCCGGCCAGGATGGCCCAGAATTTCGCGGGTATACAGGGCACCAATGACTCGAGGAACGACATTGTTGTAAGAGGTAATAGTCCCGCCGGTTTGTTGTGGCGTTTGGAAGAAATTGACATTCCTAATCCCAATCACTTTGCTGTGGCAGGCTCTGCAGGCGGACCGCAAAGCATTATCAATAATAAATATTTATCAAACAGCGAATTTTACACGGGCGCTTTTCCGGCCAATTATGGTAATGCCCTGGGCGGGGTTTTCGACCTCAGGATGCGGAATGGAAATAACGAGAAGCATGAACGCACTTTTCAATTTGGCGTGCTGGGTACCGAAATCGCCTTAGAAGGGCCACTCAGTAAAAAATCGGGAGCCAGTTATCTTTTTACTTACCGCTATTCAACGCTGGCAATATTCAGTACCGTGAATTTTAAATTAGGTACCAGCGCTGTGCCCAATTACCAGGATATGGGATTGCGTTTGAATCTGCCAACCAAAAAAGCCGGTGTTTTCAGTTTCAGCAGTATTGGCGGCCTGAGCGACATTGATATTATTCTTAGTAAAACAACCGAAAGACCCAAGGAATTATATGGTGATCAGAATCGTGACCAGTATTTTTCAACCAACATGGGTGTAGGTATTTTGAGCCATGCTTATACGCTCAATTCTCGCACCATTATGAAAACCTCCCTGGCTTACGGCATTCAGACTGTGGGCTCCAACCACTTCCTGGTAATTAGAAACAAGGATTTTAAACCCAAGGATACACTGCCTAAAATCCTTACCTACGATTTCAAAGAGGCAAAATCGACGCTCGCCTGGTTTATTAAAAGCAAATTAAACGTCAGGAACAGCGTGAAAGCCGGTTTTTTTGTGAACCGTTTCGACGTGGATTTTTATGATGGCGCTAAAATAAGTTCGTTATACGATACCATCGCGCTTGTAATAGAACAAAAAAAATTCAAAAACCGTGTTAACGCGCGTACCAATTTTTACCTGCTGCAGCCTTATGTGAGCTATGTGCATAAATTCAACGACAAACTAAGTGTGAACGCCGGTGTTTTTTCGCAGTACCTCACTTTAAATGATAAAATATCGGTTGAACCGCGCCTAAGCCTGCGTTACCAGTTCAGGGCAAATCAATTACTGAGCCTTGCCTACGGTCTTCACAGCCAGATGCAACCTACTTATCTCTATTTCGCGATTCCCGACAGCCTTGTAAATAATGGCACTTTAATTCCAAATACCGGCAGGCAGCAGTCTAATCTTGACCTTGATTTCAGTAAAAGCCAGCACCTGGTTTTAGGTTACGATTATTTCGCTACAAAGTTCTTAAAATTTAAAACAGAAGTTTATTACCAGTACCTCTGGAACATACCTGTTTACGTGGTGCCTTCAAGTGTCTCGCTGCTGAACAGGGGTGCGTCTTTCAACCGGTTTTTCCCGATTTATACTATGCAGAATACCGGCACAGGATATAATTACGGGCTTGAACTTACTATTGAAAAACTGTTTCACAAACATTATTTCATGATGGTAAGCGGCAGTTTGTTCGACAGCAAGTACACTGCCAGCAACGGCAAAACCGCCAATACTGATTTTAATGGCAACTACATTGTGAATTTTTTAGGCGGGCTCGAATTTGCAGTAGGCAAAGGAAAAAAAGACATATTGAGTTTTGGAACTAAAATTACCTACGGTGGGGGCAAAAGATATTCACCCGTGAATGTGGCCGCCAGCAACGCTGTCATGGATGTGGTGGCGCAGGATGATAAGGTGAACACCCTGCAGTTTGCGCCCTATAACAGGGTCGACCTGAGAATTTCATACAAGATAAATGGCAAGAAAGTGGGTACCGAGATCGCGCTCGACCTGGTTAATATTTTCAACGTTCAAAATGTGCTGGCTTTGAGTTATGCACCTGATCCGGCAAACAGACAAGCCAACCCGCTTGTGAAGAACTACCAGCTGGGGTTTTTGCCATTATTATATGTAAAGGTAGATTTTTAGGACTAATTTTGCAGCATATGACAAAGATCTTAATCATCGGCGCGGGCCGTTCAACCACATCGCTGATCGAATATATTTTAAAACAATCGGTTGCTTTTAACTGGCAGGTAACCGTGGGCGACCTCGATCAAAACCTGGCGCTTGCAAAAACTGAAGGCTTTGCTAACGCCGCGGCCATCAAATTTGATATTTCAAACGCTGAACAGAGGAGGGTGGTGATAAAGAACCACGACCTGGTAATCTCAATGCTGCCCGCTTTTATGCATGGCGATGTGGCGCGTGATTGCGTGGAATTTGGAAAGCACATGGCTACCGCAAGTTATGTAAGCGCTGAGATGATGGCTTTAAATAACGAGGCAGTAAAAAAAGGAATTCTGCTCCTTAACGAATGCGGACTTGATCCGGGAATTGATCATGCCAGCGCTATGAAAATAATTGACCACATCAAAGAGAATGGAGGTGAGATCCATTCATTTAAGTCTTATTGCGGCGGCCTGGTTGCGCCCGAAAGTAACGACAATCCCTGGGGTTATAAATTCAGCTGGAACCCAAGAAACGTGGTGGTGGCTGGACAAGGCACCACGCAGTTTTTAAAGGACGGGAAATTAAAATTTATTCCATACAACCGTTTATTCAGGGAGACCGACGTCATAGACGCGGAGGGTTACGGCAGGTTTGATGCTTACGCGAACCGCGACAGCATCGGTTACATCAATGTTTACGGTCTCGGAAATATTAAAACCATGATTCGCGGAACCCTTCGACAGTATGGATATTGCAAGGCCTGGCATGTTTTTGTGAAACTTGGGCTGACCGACGATACCTCGAGGATCAGTGATACCAGCAGCATGACCTACACTTCGTTGTTGGATTCGTTTTTACCGGAGTCGCAGGGAACAGTAAAACAAAAGCTGGAAAAGTTAATGGGACAAGAATGGGATAAAGAGATAGAAAACATGATGGATTATCTTGAATTGTTCTCCGGCAAAAAAATAAGCCTTGCCGAAGGAACTCCCGCGCAGTTGCTGCAGGCTTTACTTGAAGAAAAATGGAAATTAAAAAGCGGCGACAAAGACATGATCGTTATGCAGCACCAGTTCGAATACACTCTTCCCGGTCAAAAAGGCCTGCAAAAACTCAACTCCTCACTGGGCGTGATCGGTAAAAACCAGGATCATACGGCCATGGCACTCACTGTGGGTTTACCACTTGCCATCACTGTTAAGAATTTTCTTACAGGGCAGTTTAAACTTTCGGGAGTACAAACGCCGGTAAAAAAAGAAATTTACCTGCCGCTTTTAACTGAACTGGAAGAGCATGGTATTTGTTTTACCGAGAAAATGACCTCATAAAAAAATCGGTCCGATTACCGGACCGATTTTTTATTTAAAATATTTTTTTGCTTACTTGCCGCCACCCATTGCTTTGGCTTTTTCCATCGCTTCTTTATAGGTTGACATTTGATAACCTTCGGTATTCAGAACAAAAGTGGCGTCAGACACAGGTGCCGTGCTTATTTCAGTGGCCGCGATGGTGATTTTCATTTCGGTTCCCTGTTCCATTTTTTTCATTTGCATTTCAAGCGGGTATCCCTTGAGATCTCCCAGGTTCACCATGCCCTTTCCTCTTTTTTTAGCGTCTGATTTTATTTTATCGGTAATCCAAACGGTTATCTTGTCTTCTTTTTTATCTTTATCTACCGAAGTTACAATAGCTTTTGTGCATTCAAAACCCGCGATCATTTTTTTCTCGGCGGTGTATTCAATTTTAGGTTTAGCTTCTGATTTGTTATTTGAGGCGTCCATCTCTTCCTTTGTGGCCGTGTAGCCCATTTTATTTCCCATCTGATCAATCAAAACTGTGTACATCTTGCCGTCAAATGAAGTGATATGGCTTCCCATCATTGAGGTTACCTCAAGTTTGTTTTTTTCACCTTTGATATGAGTTACCGTTTCCTGTTCGCCATAGGCGGCGTATTCTGCCGGCAGTCCTTCAATTTTCATGTTCATTTTAATGGTGTAATTTTCCTGGCCAAAGGCAACGACCGAAAATAAAACAAAAGCTGCTGAGGTAAATATTTTTTTCATGTTATAAATTTTAGTTGGATTATAAGAATTTTTGTTCACCCACTAAGGTAAATAAAAAGTATTTAAAAGTTGAATGCGGGTGTTAAACAAATTACTGAAGGCTGCTAAAGAACCTGGCCATTTCTTCCCTGCTTACAATTTTCATGCTTGGCGAAATGTCAAAGGTATTGTCTTCCACCTCTACGTTTTTAAATGATTTTGCAAGAAAATGCATTTCAAGTCCCATTTTTTTTACCCGGTAATCGATCAGTACGCCTTTGAGCTGAGAATATGGTGTTAACGAATTACAGTCTTCCATGCCCAGGTCTTTGGTGTACCACACGTCAAATGTAGTGGCAGGATCGCTGAGTTTTGTGACTTTTGCCTTGTAACAATTGAGCCCGATTATTTTTTTGGTTTCGCTGGTTTCTTCGATTTTCAGTTCAAAATCTTTGTTGTCTTCACGCACCGCTTTTTCATCTTCAATGCAGGCCTGCTTCACATCCATAAACTTAACAGTTTGCGCCAGCGTTTTTTCTTTGGAATTACCAATGATCGCTGTTTTAAACATGCCAAAGGAATTCATCTCTATGGCGAATTTCTCTTTTTTGAATTTTAAAATGGCTGAACTGGGAGCAAGGCTGTATAGAGGATTGTTTTTATCTACAGCTTTGGTGTCAAAATCAATAATCCCTTCTTCTTTGCCCGCAGTTTTAACATCCTGCGAGCAGGAAAAACAATATAGTGCGGGAACAATTAAGAATATCTTTATAGTGATCCTCAAAAAATCTGTCCTTAGTAATTTGCAAAAAACTTGGCCATTTCTTCCTGGGAGATGATCTTCATTGATGGCGGAATCTCAAAGGTATTGTCAGGAACCAATGCCTGTTCGTAGTGTTTTGCAAGGAAATGCATTTCAAGTCCCAGTTTTTTAACCCTGTAATCAAGTAAAACCCCTTTGAGCTGCGCGTAAGGCGTTAAGGCATTGCAGTTTTCCATCCCCAACTCTTTTGTATACCACACGTCAAAAGACACATTCGGTTCATTTACTTTTGTAGCGTGTACTTTATAACATTTGAGATTGATGATCTTTTTGGTTTCGCCTGTTTCATCGAGTTTAAGGGCAAAATCAAGATTATCGGCTTTAATGTCGTTTTCATTCTGGATGCAGGCTTGTTTAATATCCAAAAATTTTACGGTCTGCGTAATGGTTTTTGCTTTGGCGTCACCTATGATAGCGGTATTAAACATACCCATGGTACTCATTTCAATGGCAAATTTATCGCCCTTAAATTTAAGCGTGGCCGAGCTTGGCGCCAGGCCGTAAAGTGGGTGTTTTTCATCTACGCCTTTGGTGTCGAATTCAATAACCCCCTCGTCCTTACCACCCGTACCGCTGGAACCGCATGCGGTAAAAAGCAGGATTATATTCGCAACCACAAGGGTTCTGGCGATATGTTTTAAATTACTCAAAGGCAGTGGGTTACAATTGTTTGTTTTAAAATCAGGCTACTAAATCAGAATAAAATTTGTTTATTACTTCAGAACCACGACCTTGTCAACCGTCTTGCCCTCTTCGAGCTTGATAATTGCAGCGCCGTAAACGGTTTTAGACAGGCCAGGAAAACTGTAGCTGGCTCTTATGTCGTAAATAGCCGGTAACTTAAAAGTAAATTTAACCTCTCCGCTCCCGTCAGTATTTCCATTGGCTTTTAAATCAGCGGTATACGTAACCTGGGAGGTAGGTGTTTTTACAGTGGCATACAGGATAACTGCCGCGTTACTAAGCGGATTGCTAATAGAATCAACGCATTTTATGGTTGCTTTACATTCTGTATTTTTATTACAGGAAGTATTTGTGAACAGAAAAAATGAAAGAAAAAATCCAGTAATTACAAGCAATATAGGTTTCGTCATAATAAAAGTTGATATTAGCTAAACAAATATAAATAAAAATGTTTTACATCCAAAAGTTTATTTCTACATTAATAATTCTGATAACTATTAGGGGGCAGGTATACCCGCAAACACTGGGAAAAGAGACGGTTTTGATACAAACTTCCTATGGCAATATGAAAGTAAAATTATACGAAGAAACACCCCTGCACAAGGCTAATTTTTTGAAACTGATCAAGGGCAATTTTTTTGATTCTCTGATGTTTCACAGGGTCATTAATAATTTTATGATCCAGGGTGGCGACCAGCTCAGTAAAAAGGCAAAGCCGGGTGATAGCCTTGGTCATGGCGATATTGGCTATACAGTTCCCTCTGAAATCAATGAAAAACTCATTCACAAAAAGGGAACCCTTTGCGCAGCAAGGGAAGGCGACGATATTAACCCGAAATTCGAGTCCAGTGCCTCACAATTTTACCTGGTGATGGGCAAAAAACGCACAGCCGAGGACCTTCGCAAATACGAGGAAAGGATCAATAAAACGCGGTATACCAATTGCGCCAGAACCCTCATGAAGACCGATACCGGCAAGATCTTAAAACAAGCTTATAACAGGCTAAAAGCTGAAAACAAGCCAGATAGCGCCGCTTTGATCAATTCGCGCATCGAATCCCTCATCCTTTATGAGTACTCAAAAACACCCGCATATAAATTTAATGAGCATCAGACCGCTGTTTATACCAGTGTTGGCGGTACGCCTCACCTCGACGGTACTTACACGGTTTTTGGGGAAGTGATTGAAGGCCTGGAGGTGATCGACAAAATTGCCGCCGTTAAAACAGATCAGCGTGACCGGCCCCTGCAGGATATCCGCATGAAAATAACATTGATCAATTAAACTTTTTGGCTTCGGAAGCATCCAAAGTAAAAAAGCAAATGAAAACGTTAATTTTAGTACTCGCCGGCGCTTTATCTGCTGGCACAGCCCTTAGTGCACAGGTGAAGGAAAACGCCCCGGTTCAATCCCTTAAAGTAGTGCCACCTAAAACTGCCGAAGAACGTTCAAAAAAAGATGCCGACAGAGCCACCGTGGAACTCGGGCTAAATGACCTCCAAAAAACAAAATGGGAGGCGGCAAGCCTTGATCGCATCAACGCCAATGAGCCGCTCAAAGCAAAGATGAAGGCCACCACCGATAAATCAGAAAAACAAAAAACAGCGCTATTGTTAAAAGAAAATATAAAAAAGTTCGACGACACGGTTAACGGTTTTCTCACTGACGATCAAAAAACAAAGTGGGCGCAGGTAAAAAAAGAAAGAAAAGAAGCCCACAGGGAAAAAATGAAACGTCGTGAAACTGCTCCCGTAACCAACTAAAACCTTAGCTTTTTAAGAAATAAATTCCTTCGCGGCGTTCACATTGGTTTTTGTATTGCCAATAAAGATCTTATTTCCGGTTAAGATCACCGGTCGCTTCAAAAAGGTATATTCACTTAAGATGAGTTTTTTATATTCCGCTTCTTTTGTGGGCTTGGGATCCAGCGTCTTGTACTTGAGTGCGACACGACTGAATAGGGCTTCATAGGAACCGCTGAGTTTTTTCATCTCATCCAGCTGCGCAGGCGTTATTTTTTCAGTTTTAATATCCTGGAAAGTGAATTTTTTCTCCGTTAATTTAAGTTCCCTGATAATTCTGGCGCAGGTGTCGCAGGTAGAGAGGTAATATATTTTATTCATATATAGTTATTTATTTATTGTTTTATCCCGATAGCTATCGGGAGTTATATGGTATAGCCAGTTTAATTATTCATGTTTGTGTTTGCCGATAGCCATTCGGGGAGGCTATTGCATATTTAAAAGTTTGCTTAATTTTGAGAGACCATTAAAGTACCGGCGTGAAATTAAAGATAATTTTTTTCTTTTTGCTGATCCAGCAATTCCAGGCACAGACCTATGAAAAGGACTGGACAAGGTTAAACAAAAAAATAGAAAAACAGGAAAACCCGGGTATTCAGGAATCGGAATCGTTTTTAATAAAACACAGCGACCAGCTTTCAAAATTTCCTGACAACACCACGCAACTTTACAGTTTACTGGGCAATTCATACAGCCTTGCCGGCGACCTGGTGAAAGCGGAGGAAAACTATTTGTTGTCGCTTCAGTACGCGCGCAAGTCAGCTGACAGTTCGCTGAAATTTATCGTGATGTACAGCCTGGGAGTGCTCAATTACAACAGCAATAACCTTTTAAAAGCTGAAGAATATTATTACGCATGCATGGCAGGAATGTCGGCCATTTACGGACAATCGAGCCGCGAATACACCGCCATTTTTTCAGAGTATACCAGCCTGCTGGTTGACCTCGGTAAATATAACGAGGCGAAACCTTATGTTGACGCGCTTTTGTATTATTACAAAACCCTCGACGGCGAGAATAACCAGACCTATCTTAAACTGCTCACATCAAAGGCTATTATCTTTCAGAACCTCGGCGATTATGCCACTGCCACCGAAATTTTTGCTGGCATGGTTAAAAATGAAAGCATCATTAAACTCGGTGACACACTGGGCCAGGTCATTCAAACCAGTAACCTGGCTGATATTTACAGGGAAACCGGCGACTATGATCTTGCGCTGTATTATGTGAAACTTGCTAAAAGTCTCTATTATCAGTATAAACTCGACCGCAGCAGGAAAAGGCCCGCCGATCGCGAGGTCCTGGCGACCATAGAAAATAATCTTGGTTTGTGTTATAAGGCGGTGAGCGATCCTCAAAAATCAGAAATGGCTTATAACAACGCGCTGGCTATTTACCGCGAAATAGGAAAAGAAAACACAGAACCCTATTGCAGTACACTGAGTAATAAAGCCAACCTTTATTCCGACCTCGGGCGATATGCCGAAGCTTCTGAAATATTATGGACCGCCATCGAAACCAGGAAAAAGTACTTTGGAGAGAACAGTGAAAATTATGCCAACGCCTTAGCCAACCTTGCCAATGTTTTTTTTGGGTCGGGCTATTACACACAAGCGCTCGAAAAAAATCTTGAAGCCAATGTTATCTATAAAAATACCGTAGGCGAAAATCACCAGGCTTATGCCAATAATTTAAACAGCCTTTCGCTTTGTTACCTTTACACAAAGGATTATGCAAAAGCCGAAGCTTACAAATTGAAAGCCCTTGAAATTATAGCAGGTACGGTTGGCAGGAACCATTACAGGTATGCCGCCTCCTTAATTTCAACAAGTGAACTTTACAGGGCGATGCGCCAGCCTGAAAAAGCTATACAAAACCTGAAGGAGGCTGTATTACTGGTAGAAAAAAATCTGGGTAACAAACACGAACTTTATGCAAGGGCCCGCTTTGCACTGGCTGAACTTTATGCGGAAGGACAAAAGTTTGAAGAAGCAGGTGCTATGTATTCCGCCAGCCTTGATTATTACTCGGAACAGATGGACAGTTATTTTAACGCCATGAGTGAGGAAAACCAATCTGAGTTTCTGACAAATATTATCCCATTGTTTCAAAGTTATGATCTCTACCTTATCAACTACCGGTTAAAAGCCCCCGGTAAAAATTTTTCAGAACATCTTGAACGGGCTTTTAAGTACCAGTTGCAGTTAAAGTCCTTACTCGCGAACCGCTCGGCGCAACTCAGGAAGGAAGTGGCAGCAAGTACCGATAAAGATCTCAGGAACCTTTATGCAGAATGGCTGAGCGTGAAGAACGAACTGGTTAACCGGTATAAATCGCAGGAGCCGATTACCGACAACAATGACCTGTTTAAAAGGTCGTCGGACCTGGAAGTGCAGCTAAAACAAAAAATCAAGAGCTTCCCCCGTCATGAACAGTTTTCTTTAAAAGGATTTCAGCAAAAATTAAATCCCGGAGAAGCCGCGATTGAGATTTTCAGGGTTGACGAGAGGTTGAATGACAGTGTTGGTGTTGTAAAGTATGGCGCCCTGGTGATCACTAAAAACGCAACAGTTCCATCTTTCGTGATCTTTAAAGAAGGAGACCAGCTCAGCGCGCAGAATTATGAGTATTATTCCAAATGCATAGAAGAGCAAATCAGGGATACATTGAGTTACTCAACTTACTTCGGACCCTTTGTGCCATATTTAAAGGGCATCAAAAGAATTTACATTTCTTCAGACGGTATTTTTCACAAACTTAGTTTTTTAGGGTTGTACGACACTAAAACTAAAAGGTACCTGGCAGACGATTACGAGATCTATCAAACCTCTAATCTCGCTTCTGTTTCAAAAGCAGCAGCGGTAACACCCGACCAGAACCTAACTGCCACATTATTCGGCTACCCCGACTACGATTACGATTTTAAAAAAAATAAAACCAACGTGATACCAGAACCCACTCAGCTGGTGGCCAAACGCTTTGGTCTCACCAACCTTGCAAAATTACCCGGCACAAAAACGGAGGTGGAAGAGATAGATAAACAGTTAAAAGCACAGCGCTGGAACACTTCGGTTTTTATGGAGCAGTTCGCGAGTGAAGAAAACCTGAGGAAAGTGAATAACCCCCGGGTGCTGCATATTGCCACCCACGGTTTTTATTTGAAAGACGTAGAGAGCGAGGACAAATTATTTTTGGGTTTTGAACGCAATGCCATTAAGGGAAATTCAATGCTGCGTTCGGGGATCATTCTGGCCGGTGCAGGGCCAGCTACGCAGGACAGCACCAACCTGGAGTCGGAAAATGACGGCATCATGACTGCAGAGGAAGCGTCTTTGCTCAATCTCAGCAACACCGATCTCGTTGTGCTTTCGGCCTGCCAAACCGCTTTAGGCGACGAAATGGGTACCGAGGGCGTGGCGGGCCTGCAGCGTTCTTTCACAATTGCGGGCGCCAAAAATATGATCATGAGTCTTTGGCCCGTGGATGACTCGGCCACGGGATTTTTAATGACTGAGTTCTATAAAAATTACGCGCTCAAACAGGATACCGAATCTGCTTTTAAAGTGGCCCAGGCTGAGGTCAGAAAAAAGTACCCGCAACCTTTTTACTGGGCAGCTTTTGTGTTATTAAAAACCTTTAATTAGTTGAGCATCAAAAAGCGAATTTCATTTTTTAATACTTACTTTCTTCCTTAAATGAAGAAAGTAACAAAGAAATCAAGGCGATTTGCCAACCTGAATTTTTTGCTATGCCGCTTAAACCCATTACCCACCAAACAAAAAATTCGGGTTCGCACCAAATCGCCGTTCGCTACCGCACTATCCGAGACGTAACCACTACCCAGAAAAACGCAATTGATATTACCGAAAAAAAATGATCAATACATCATATTACCTGAAAATTGTAATACCTATTAATTCATTAAGAACCCTCTACTGAAGTGAGCTCTGAAATTTTTGAGGCTCAATTAACTAAAATCAAATTTATTGTTTAAAAAGGTGCGGCAAATCAAGTTATGTGATCCGTTTAAACACCTTCACTCTAACCGGCCCGGCGTTTTTCATCTTCTACGCCGCTTGACCGCTGTCGCGCCTTGGGCACAGTGTTTTTTCCGAAGCGATAGGTGTACGAAAACGTGGCCACGCGTGAATCCCAATTCCTTTCTGTCACAACATCCTGGTTCTGGTATTTGACGATCACCGCAATGTGATTGGTGCGAAAGATGTCGCTGACGCTGAATTTAAAAACCGAGTTTTTGTTGTTCGAAACTTTTTGAATACCTGCTGTAATCTGTGCCAGGTCTTTGATGTAAAACAAGCCCCATACCATTTTGCTCTGGTAGAAGCCCGTTAGCTCTGCTGACCAACCCTTATTTCCAAGCGTGATAACATTGTTGATGTTCATATCCCAGGATGTAAACACCTGTTGTAGTTGGCCACCCAGTAAAGAGCTGGCGTAACTGTTCCTGTAAACAGAAGCGGAGATTGTTGAATTTAATACCTTTTTTATTTTAACCGGAATAAAAACTCCAAAATTGTATTGCTCGAAATGCTGGATATTGGCCGGCACCTGGTACGAAATTTTTGAAGCATCGTCCTGCACGAAAATATCGGTGATGCTGTGTTTGCTGTTCGTATAACTGAGGGTAGTCACATATTTGTTTTTGAATGTATGGTTAAACTCCAATACATTTGTCATTACCGGCTTTAGTGTTGGATCTCCCACCACATAGGTGTACGAATCAACAAAGATCTTAAAAGGATTCAGTTGTCTGTAGCTGGGCCTTTCGATCCGTCGGGCGTATGAGAGCGAAAGGGTATTGTCTTCGCGAAATTTCCTGTTGACCACAACATTTGGAAAAAAGCTGATATAGTTTCTTGCGAAGGTTTCACCGGTTGCTATTTGTTTGCCTTTTGTATTGGTATGCTCGGTCCTTAAGCCGCCCTGAAAATCCCAGTTGGAAAGTTCCATTGCAAGGCTCATGAAAGCGGCATTGATGTTCTCGTTGTAAATAAAATGATTTGAGCGGTCTGAATCAGGAATTTGGAGACCATTTAGAACATTGTAAAACTTTACGTCGTTGTTGGAGCTCACGAAACTTGATTTCACCCCAGCCTCAAGTTTATGTTTTTTTGCAAAAGGATGCACATAGTCCATTTTCGCGGACCTCACGGTGATGCCGCCGGTTTGATCTGTTGATAGCCTTGTGTCGGCGAGAACTGCACCAGCGGGTGAAAAATTCGTGTTTACAATGTTCTGGAGGGTGTTCGAGCCAAACTGACCAAGGTCAATGTCTGCTGTCAATTCCTTTCCGGTACTGTCAAAAGCGTGCTTAAAATTCAAATTGCCAAAACCGTTGAATCTTTTTTCGTTCAGAAAAATGCTCGTTTTAGTGGTGTAGTCGAGGTGACCGTTTCTGTCAGTAATTGTAGCGTCGGTTTTTCCCTCGCGCCTGGCTCCAACCCAGTTGCCGTTGAGCATCACACCTATGACCGTTTTTTTGGTAGCGTAAAAATCAACACCAAAACGTGAGTTGTGGCCAATGGACGGCGCCTTCGTGTATGACGTTTGCTCGAATGTGGAGTTCAAGTCGCGGTTTTGATCGAAGAACTTGCGGTTAATAAAGAAGTAAGTAAAATTTTGCGGCTGAGTGTAAGAATAACTTCCGAAAAAATTCCGGTTCTTTTCGCGTAAATTAAAATTGGCGCTCGCAGAAGGTTTGGGATAAAATCCCTGACCGTAGCTCGCAGTAGCTGATCCGTTGAAACCCTGGCGTTTGTCTTTTTTGAATTTGATGTTGATGATCCCCGCGTTGCCGGCAGCGTCATACCTGGCAGAAGGGTTGGAGATCAGCTCTATCGCCTGGATGTTGGATGCGGGAATACTTTTTAAGTAAGCGACGAGATCTGGCCCCGACAAAGGAGTTGGTTTGTCATCGATCATCACGATTACTCCTGTTTTCCCCTTCATGGTGATGCCGCTTTCCTCATTAACAAATACACCTGGCGAGCGTTGCAATACTTCTAACACGGTGTTTCCTGCCGAAACAATACTGTTCTCTACATTCACTACTATCTTATCGAGTTTTCGTTCAATGAATTGTTTTTCGGCCGAAATGGTTACTTCGTTGAGCGTTTTTGATCCCTGTTTTAGCGCTATGTCGCCCAGGTGTAGAATCGGCTCCTCGGCACTAATACCGTGCAGCGCGCTGGTAAAAGGTTCGAATGTAACGCCGGATATTTTCAGAAAGTAATCACCTGATGCAATATTGTCGATCTCAAAAAATCCTTTTTCGTCGGAAATGTTTCCTTTCACGAATACTGAATCCGGCATGCGATAAAGCACAATATTGGCAAATTCAACAGGTTTGCTATTTTCGTCTCTACAGGTGCCTGTGATCTTGCCTGGTTGAGTCTGGGAAAAAACAGAGGCTGAGAAGAAAAGGGCAATGAGTGTTAACAATGTTTTCATGTGATAAGTTCTGTTTATCAGGTTAATTGTGATTATTTAAAACACAACCCTCAATAAAACAAAAGTATTTTAAACCAAACCATGGTACATCCCCCCTTTGAAGTGAAAAGGTGATAAATAGTGACAGGAGCGGTTCTTTTTTTTAAATGGTAAAATTACAGTCCAGACGGTAGAGCCTTTGATTTTTAATTTCTATTTTTGAATGTGATAAAGCTCAACCAAATCAGGAAGTCTTACCAGTTGGCGGATGCATCGTTTGAAGTGCTCAAAGGCATTAACCTTCATATCAGGGAAGGCGAATTTGTGTCGGTGATGGGTTCTTCAGGTTCGGGCAAATCAACCCTGTTGAATATACTCGGCATACTCGATAATTATGATTCGGGATCTTACGAGTTGAGTAATACCATGATCAAAGACCTGTCGCAAAAAAAGTCAGCGCAGTTAAGAAACCAGTTCCTGGGTTTTGTTTTTCAGTCATTTAACCTGCTGTCTTTTAAGAACGCTATGGAAAATGTGGCCTTACCGTTATACTACCAGAAAGTATCGCGCAAAGACCGGAATAAAAGAGCAATGGAATATCTCGACAGAATGGGCTTAAAGGATTGGGCCAACCACCTGCCTTCGGAGTTAAGCGGTGGACAGAAACAAAGGGTGGCCATTGCGCGTGCGCTCATAGGTAATCCAAAAGTTATTTTTGCTGATGAACCCACCGGCGCGCTTGATTCACAGACTTCCATTGAAGTAATGGATATTTTTAAGGAGATCAACAATGAAGGAAAAACAATTGTGATCGTGACCCACGAAAATGACATCGCTGCGATGACACACAGGACCATTCGGTTGAAAGACGGGTTAATTATTAATTCTGAATCATAATTTCCAAATCTTAAATCATAGATCTTAAATCATAAATCTCAATTCACAAGTTCAGGATGTTTGACCTCGATAAATGGCAGGAAATAATGGGCACGATCAAAAAGAACAAGCTTCGTACCTTTTTAACGGCCTTCAGTGTTGCCTGGGGAATTTTTATCCTGATTATTTTACTGGCGGCCGGCCAGGGCTTGCGCAATGGCGCGCAGTCGCAATTTGGCAATGATGCCGCCAACAGCATCTGGATAGAGGGAGGAAAGACGGCCATGCCTTATGCCGGTTACAAGCCGGGTAGGGAGATCAACCTCAGGAACGCGGATTTTTATCATATAAAAAATGACGTTCCCGGAGTAGACAGGGCGTCGGCTGTTTATGGCAACGGCGAGAACAAAACCTTATCCTACAAAAACGAGCATGCTTCATTCCTTGCCCGCTCCTGCGCTCCCGACCATAATATTCTTGAGCGTGCAAAAATAGTGAAAGGCAGGTTCATCAACGAGATAGATTTTAATGAGTTCAGGAAGGTGTGTGTGATAGGACCACCGGTCAGAGATGTGCTTTTTAAAAAAGAAGATCCCATCAATAAATTTATTGATGTGGCTGGCACCAAATACAAAGTGGTTGGTGTTTTTGAAGATCCCGGGGGCCGTGATAACGACAGGATCTACATTCCCTTATTAACAGCTCAGCGTATTTACAACGGCAAAGACCAGGTGGGTACTATCTGGGCCAGCACAGGAACCATCAGCACCGCGGGAACCGAGAAAATGGTGAAGGAGATCAGGAACTCACTGGCCAAGAAATATCATTTTAATCCCGAGGACCTGAATGCGCTTGGTATTTACAACAACAATCTCGACTACGCGCGCATCATGGGCATGCTCGACGGCATCAAGTGGTTTGTTTTTTTTATTGGTTTTTTAACGCTTGTGGCTGGCATGGTAGGCGTGAGCAACATCATGATGATTATTGTAAAAGAAAGAACAAAGGAGATCGGTGTGCGCAAAGCGCTTGGCGCCACACCTTTTTCTATTGTGGCACTGATCATACAGGAGTCGGTTTTTATTACAGCGGTGGCAGGATACGTGGGTCTCCTATTGGGTATAGGACTGGTGGAGCTGGTAAAATCTTTTGGTCTTGAAGGCGATTTTTTTAAAGACCCTGATGTTAACCTGGAGATCGCACTCAGCTCTGTTTTATTAATTATTATTGCCGGCGCGCTTGCCGGCTTGTTCCCGGCGATGAAAGCCGCGAAAGTTGAACCCATTAACGCTTTAAGAGAAGATTAGTGATTTTCGAAAGAGATAACTGGCAGGAGATTCTGGCAACCATCCGTAAAAATAAATTACGGACCTTTTTGACCATGCTTGGTGTATCCTGGGGTATTTTTATGCTGGTGGTGATGCTGGGATGTGGCAACGGTTTGCGCAATGGCATTCTTAAGGATTTTGAAGGTACCGCCACTAACAGTTTTTTTGCCTGGGCTCAGCAAACATCTAAGGCATACAAGGGCATGAAACCCGGCAGACGTTTTAATTTTAACGTCGGTGATGTAGAGGCGCTCAGACAGTTGAAAGAACTTGAAGTTGTTTCGCCCTTAAATCAACTCGGCGGGCACGACGAAAACAACAACGTGGTACGCGGATTAAAAACAGCGGCCTGCCAGATCCAGGCCAATTACCCTATCTCTATAGAAATTGAACAGGTGAAGATAGCGAAGGGCCGCTTTTTAAATGACCTTGACATTAAAGAAAAAAGGAAAATATGCGTGATCGGGCCGCGGGTGGTTGAAATGTTGTTTAAGAAAAACGAAAAAGTGATCGGCGAGTATGTCCGCATCAACGGTGTTTATTTTAAGGTAGTGGGCATTACCATACCTACCGCGAGCGGCGGCGATGGGCGTGAGCAGGCCGAACGCATTAACGTGCCTTTCACTACTTTTCAAAACGCTTTCAACTATGGCGATGTGGTGGGTTGGTTTGCGATTAAATCAAAAGAGGGCGTTCCGGCGAAGGTATCTGAGGAGAAGACCATTGCTATATTAAAAGAACGGCATAAAATTGCACCGGATGACCTGAAAGCGATCGGGCACTGGAACATGGAAGTGGAATACAATAAGCTCAGCGGCCTTTTCCTGGGCATCGAAATACTGATCTGGATCGTAGGCATTGGCACACTGCTCGCCGGAGTGATAGGTATCAGTAACATCATGTTGATCGTTGTGAAAGAGCGCACAAAAGAAATAGGCGTGAAGCGGGCGCTGGGAGCTGTGCCCATGCACATCATCGGTCAGATCCTGCTCGAAGCGGTGTTCCTCACTTCTATTTCGGGGTATTTCGGTCTGGTAATAGGAATAGGATCGCTGGAACTCCTCAACATGGCACTGGGTGAATCAGCAGAAATGTTCAGCAATCCAACAGTAGATCTGTCTATTGCCATAGAAGCTTTAACGGCGCTAATCATAAGCGGTGCGTTAGCGGGACTGATGCCGGCCAGGAAGGCGGTAACCATTAAACCAGTTGAGGCATTAAGGGCAGATGGATGAAATTGAGAAAAATTATTTAAATAATGCATTTTGTAAATAAATTAATAAATGTTTCGGTGTGAAGTCCTTCTCGACTACGCTCGAAGAGACAAGGCATGGATGAAAGGTTTGAACGCTTCTCGCCTACGCTCGAAGTGACAAACCACAAATGTCAGGTCGCTTCGCCTTCGGCAAGCCTCACGCTTGCGCTGGAGCTACAGCGCAGGCGCACGGCGACCGAAGGAGCGTAGTCGAGACCACTAATGAAAAAAAAACTGCAACAGTATAAAACAAAATTATGATCAAAAAAATAAGAAACATCATTTTAATCACCGCTTTTGTAGCGCTGCTGGTATGGACATTTTATTTCCTTTTCCAGAAATCACAAAAACCCGCTGAGGTTTTCGAAACGGTGGAACCCTTCGACACCGTGATCATTAAAAAAACCGTAGCCACAGGTTCTGTGACCCCACGTAAAGAAGTCAGCATGAAATCGCAGGTGAGTGGTATCATCGAAAAGTTATACATCGTAGCGGGGCAGCAGGTGAAAGATGGGGATGTGATCGCAAAAATTAAGATCATTCCTAATATGCTGAACCTGGCCAATGCGGAAAACAGGGTGAACGCGGCGCAGTTGGGGTATGACAATTCAAAACTGGAGTACGATAGAAACAAGGTTCTTTTTGACCAAAATGTTATTTCAAAATCTGATTTCCAGGCCATAGACCTGAGAATCAAATCGGCCCTCACGGAGTTGGAAGCAGCGCAAAACCAATTGCAGATCATTAAAGATGGGGTATCCAAATCCTCAGGCTCTGTTTCAAATACTTTGGTGCGATCTACGATCACCGGCATGGTGTTAGATGTGCCGGTAAAGGAAGGCGGGCAGGTAATAGAAAGCAATACCTTTAACGAAGGCACAACGATCTGTTCAGTGGCCAACATGGGTGAAATGATCTTTGAAGGAAAACTCGATGAGAGTGAGGTTGGCAAAGTGCAGCAGGGTATGGACATTGTGTTGACCATAGGTGCCATTGATAAAGAAAGTTTTAAGGCCAAGCTGGAGTATATTGCCCCAAAAGGTATCACAGAGAATGGCGCGATCCAGTTCCTCATTCGCGCTTCTATCAGCAAAGACAACGCCGCCTTCCTGAGGGCAGGTTATAGCGCCAATGCTGACATCATCCTTGCTAAAAAAGAAAATGTTTTATCAATTCCCGAAAGCGTGTTATTGTTTGAAAAAGAAAAAGCCTATGTAGAGGTGGAGACGACTCCGCAAAAATTTGAAAAACGTTTTATTAAAACAGGTTTGTCGGATGGGATAAATATTGAGGTACTAAGCGGATTGAAAGAATCAGATAAAATAAAGCAACCTACGCTTGAAGCCGCAAAAAATGCGGAGGAGGATTAGTGGTGTTCCAATAAGGTTTAACAATGCCACGAACTTCGATCTTGCCTTTTTATTGAAAGACGACCCAGAAAAGTAAGAGATATTTAAAATAGAGTAAGCGTAGAGATTTTAAAAAGTAAACTCCTTCGCCTTCTCCTTCAATAATGCGAGTTTCAACACATCTTCCATCTGACTCACGTAATTAAAAGTCAATCCTTTTAAATATTCAGGCTTGATGTCTTCAACGTCCTTTCTGTTGTCGGCACACAGGATGATCTCTTTAATGCCGGCGCGTTTGGCCGCCAGCAATTTTTCTTTGATGCCGCCCACAGGCAGAACTTTTCCGCGCAGCGTGATCTCACCGGTCATAGCCAAAGCCTTTTTTACCTTACGTTTGGTAAAGGCACTTGCCAGTGAGGTCAGCATGGCGATACCGGCGCTTGGACCGTCTTTCGGCGTCGCGCCCTCGGGCACGTGAATGTGTATGTTGGTATTTTCAAAGGTCTCTTCAGTTGCGTCAATTAAATGCGGATGGGCTTTTAGATATTCCAGTGCCAGCGTGGCGCTTTCTTTCATAACGTCTCCCAGGTTGCCGGTAAGGGTCAGTTTGCCGCTCTTGCTTTTGCTCAGGCTGGTTTCAATAAATAAAATATCGCCACCCACCTGGGTCCAGGCCAGGCCCGTAACCACACCGGCGATGTCGTTGCCCTGGTACTTGTCTTTGATATGTGAAGGGCCCAGTATTTTTACAACGCTTTCTTCGGTAATTTTTGGGATCTCCTCATCTCTCGCGATATGCACGGCTATGTGGCGCGCCACCTTTGAGATTTTTTTTTCCAGGTTCCTCACGCCACTTTCGGCGGTATAAGTTTCAATTAAAAACTCCAGCACTTTGTCGCTGATCTTCAATTGTGATTTTTTTAGTCCGCTTTCTTCTACCTGTTTTGGCATCAGGTGTCGTTTGGCGATCTCCAGTTTTTCTTCAACAGTATAACCGTTCACTTCAATGATCTCCATCCTGTCTCTTAACGCCGGCTGAATATTGGAAAGATTATTGCAGGTGGCAATGAACATCACTTTGCTGAGGTCATAATCATGTTCGAGGAAGTTATCGTAAAAGCTTGAATTTTGTTCAGGGTCCAGTACTTCCAACAAGGCAGACGAGGGGTCTCCATGGTAATCGCTGCCTACTTTGTCGATTTCATCAAGTATAAACACAGGATTGGATGACTGCACTTTTTTGAGGTTTTGCAGGATCCTGCCCGGCATGGCGCCAATATAGGTTTTGCGGTGGCCCCTGATCTCGCTTTCGTCTTTTAATCCCCCGAGACTCATGCGCACGTACTTCCTGTTCAGGGCTTTGGCAATACTCTTTCCCAACGAGGTCTTACCCACGCCGGGAGGTCCGTATAAACAAATGATAGGGGATTTTAAATTCCCTTTAAGCTTCAATACCGCGAGGTGTTCTATGATCCTTTCTTTTACCTTCTCTAAACCAAAATGATCTTCATCGAGGATGCTTTCTGCATTCTTCAGATTAAAATTATCCTGGGTCATTTCGTTCCAGGGCAGTTCGAGCAATAACTCCACGTAATTGGTTTGTATGCCGTACTCGGCGGCGTTAGGATTCATACGCTGCAGCTTCGCGATCTGCTTTTCAAAAACTTCTTTTACTTCGTCGCTCCACTTCTTGGTCTGTGCTTTTTCGAGGTAACCGTTTATTTCCTGCTCAAAATTATTTCCACCCAGCTCTTCCTGTATGGTTTTGATCTGCTGATTCAAAAAATACTCTCTCTGTTGTTTGTCCAGGTCCATTTTGGTTTTATTCTGGATCTGGTTGCGCAATTCGAGGATCTGGAACTCCTTATTCAGGTTTTCGAGCACCAGCAGGCTGCGTTCTTTTAAATTCACCACTTCCAGCATTTTTTGTTTATCCTGGGTGGTGGCATTCATGTTCGAGGAAATGAAATTCACCAAAAACGTGGGACTGTCGATGTTATTGATTGCAAAACCTGCGTCGCTTGGAATGTTTGGAGAGATCTTGACGATCTGTACAGAAGTTTCCTTTAAATTGGAAATGATAGCCTGGAATTCCTTATCGCTTTTAGGGGGCTTTGATTCGTCGTAAGCCACCACTTTTGCTTTGTGATAAGGGTCGGTTTGCACGTATTCAACGATCTTAAAGCGTTTTTTACCCTGGATGATGATGGTTGTATTACCATCAGGCATACGCAGCATTTTGATGATATGCGCCACGGTGCCAACTCCGTAAAGGTCTTCAGCCGTTGGCTCTTCGGTACTGTCGCTTTTCTGGGCCACAACACCTATGGTTTTATCGCCTTTATTGTAGTCTTTAATGAGTTGAATGGACTTATCCCGTCCTACAGTAATTGGAATAACAACACCGGGAAAAAGGACGGTATTGCGAAGCGGTAATATTGGCAGTATATCAGGAATTTTTTCATTCCTCATATTGTCTTCATCTTCAGCGCTTAACAGAGGAATAAAATCCGCGTCATCTTCCAACCCTTCCCTGAAAGCCCTTTCATTTGATTCTCCAAAGTACACCATAGCAAAATTATTTATTATGGAATAAGTAAAACATATTTTGTGCCAACTACAAAAATAGACTATTTGGCAGGCATTCTCACAAAAAATGAGAATCCATTCTGGCTGTAAAGCTTTTTAAAGCCAGGGGTGCCCAGAAGTTCCTGTTCCTGGATGGTTTTAACCACGATGAACGCGGGACGGTCTATTTTCCCGTTTTCCATCCAGAGGAGGTTGGCGGTTGAAAAGCTGGTGAAGCGCGAATGCCCTTCTTCCACCATTTTATCGAGTTGTTGTTCTATGAATGCCACCTGGTCGGGATTGTTATAGTCACCTGGCCGGCGCGCGGAATAAAAAAGATAGGCATAACTTTTAAAACCATGGGTTTCAACATAACAGTCGGGCCCGGCATGAGCCTTATAAAAGGCAATGGCCGCGTGCTGGGTATATAATTCAACCTTTGGAATGATCACCGCGATAGCGAGGTAGATGAACAGCAGGTTGGCCGCCAAACCGTAATAAAGTAGCCTGGTTTTATGGTGCGTGATGGCTTTGTAGATCAGCCACGACGACAACAGAAAAATGACGGCGATCAGCGATTCAAAACCTGTCCAATGCACTTCGGCCTGTAAATTCTGCACAGCGAACTCATCAGCAATTAACCCGCTGTTAAGCAACCAGGGCTTGATGTAATTGATGAGGCCAATGGCCACAAAGGCGACTGTGAATAAGCCTGTTATGAGCCAGTAAAAAGTTTTGAGAAAGCCGTTGAATTTTAAAACGCTGAAATAATTGACCAGACCAATGCCCGCTACAAAGGTAAGCGGGAAATAACACAAAGAAGAGTAATGAACGATCTTTGTTTTTACCACCGAGAACAGGATCAATACCACCCAGAACAGGCAGATGAATAATTTACGGTATAATCTCTGGTAAGGTGTGAGGTCGCTGTATTTGAGATAAGAAATTATAAAGATCAGCGAAGCCGGAAAACAACCTAAAAGCAGCACAACAAAGTGGTAGATAAATGGTCCGTCGTGACCGCTGTCGCCGGTCTCAAACAGGCGCAGCTGGTAGGTTACAAATTCGGAGATCAGCTTGCCATTGCCTTTTAAATACTCAATTAAAAACCAACTGCCCGAAATAAACAGCGTAGTAACAACGAAGATCAAAAAGCTTCGCGACAATAAAACGCCAAACTGCCTGTTCCACAATATAAAGCAACCAAGTGTTAAGGCCACGATCACCAGTGCTGCCGGCCCTTTGGTAAGTACAGCCAGGCCCAGGAACAAGCCGGCAACCAGGGCGTTGACGATCTGTTTTTTACCGGAAGGATTGTTCAGAAATTGTATACAGTGATAAAGCGATAAAAAAATAAATAAGTTAAACCAGGGGTCGATCAGGCCCGATTTAAAGTAAAGGTGTGGCAACAGGGTAGCGGCATACAAAAAGCTCCAGAGCGCGCCAAAATGAATGGAATGGAATTTTTTTCCCGCCATAAAAATAGAGACCAGTGATACAATGCTGCAAATGGCATTAGGGAAACGCGCAGCGAATTCATTCACCCCGAACAGGTTCATACTGGCCGCCTGCAGCCAGATAAAAAGGGGAGGTTTCTCCCAGAACGGCCTGTAATTTAACTGAACAAGCGAGTAATTTCCTGAAGTAACCATCTCGCGGGCGCATTCGGCAAAATTAACTTCGTCCCAATCAAACAGCGGACAATTACCAATAAACGGAATAAAAATAACAGCCGCTATCAGGGCAATGAACGTCGCGGCGGCGAAATTATTTTTCAGAAAAGTCGTCAAGATCTTTTAAAAGCTCTGAGCGGTTTATTGAGGCGCCCGAATTTATTTTTTTCGATGATCACGTAATAAAACAGGATGCTAAAAAAGAACCCAATAATGCTGCCGGCCGTAATGTCGCTCAGCCAGTGCTGCGAGAGGTACACCCGGCTCATGGACGTTAACAGGGCCAGGAAAAAAAAGATGAGTTTCAGGGATTGGTTTTTGGTAATAAAGGCCAGGCACATTAAAATTGAAAATGCCTGTGTGGCGTGACCACTGGGAAAGCTGTTGTGGATGTACCTTTCAACGCCATCAACATACTTAATGGGATAAGGAAACATATAATTAAAAATATAGCTCGGCCGGTTAAGATCATCAAAAAAGCAACGTTTAAGCACCTGGGCAGAGAGGGTAGCCGATAAAAAAGAGATGGTAGAATAGATCCCCAGGCGCACATTGTAAATGAGAATGATCAATAACAGGAAGGGCGCTACCATTCCGTCGCCGAGGTAAGTAACATAATAAAAAAACACATTGAGAACCTGGCTGCCCACAAACTGGTTCAGGTAAATATGAAGGAAGATCTTCTCGTGATTGAGCAGCAGCAAAGAAGCATACACAAGTGCGAGAGCGTAAAGGGCAAATACTAAAAAATTATTTTTTAAAAATCCTGTCACTCCTTCTTATAGTTTTTTTGCTTCGTTCCAATAGCTGTCCAGTTCCGCGAGGTCACAGTCAGCAATTTGTTTGCCCAGGGCTTTTACCTTACTTTCCATGTAACCAAAGCGTTTGATGAATTTTTTGTTGGTTTGCTCGAGGGCATCCTCGGGATTGATGTTTAAAAACCTGGCGTAGTTGATCAGTGAAAATAGAAGGTCTCCAAATTCTTTTTCGGAATTCTCTTTATCGTTATTTTTTACTTCCGTTTCAAACTCAAATAGTTCTTCTTTTACCTTGCCAAAAACCTGTTCAGGTTCGTCCCAATCGAAACCTACAGCGCGGGCTTTTTCCTGGATTCTGTACGCCTTTAAAAGCGCCGGCATGCTGTTTGGAACACCCGATAAAACAGAGGTGTTACCGCCTTTTTCTTTTTGTTTGAGTTGTTCCCAGTTTTGTTTTACCTGTTCTTCATTTTCGACTTTTACATCGCCATAGATGTGCGGGTGACGGAAAATCAATTTTTCGCAGAGCGCGTCGATCACATCTTTAATGTTGAAGTCGTTTGTTTCGCTGGCGATTCGGGAGTAAAAAACAATGTGAAGTAAAATATCCCCCAGCTCCTTTTTAACTTCCTGCAGGTCTTTTTTCAGAATGGCATCGCTTAATTCAAATGTTTCTTCTATGGTGAGGTGGCGGATGCTGTCGACGGTTTGTTTTTTATCCCACGGACATTGTTCCCTCAGTTCATCCATTATTTTCAGCAAACGTAAAAAAGAGATTGCGCGATCGTCCATATAGCGGCAAATTTAGCAATTTAATGCTGTTAAATCTTTTTGCCCGGCCAAAGGTTTATTAATTTTAATTATTTTAGCATCTTTTTGAAAAAACGCTTATTCTATATTTTTTTGTCGGCCTTTAGCCGCCTTATTCTCGTGGCTCAGAATGGGGTGATTGGTAATCCCGACTGGCAGATTAAGCCGGCCATTAACCATGGTTTTATTTTGGTGCACCGCACCAGCATCGGGCACCTCGTTGAAGGCTATCCTAATATTTACGAATTAAATCTTTCTAAACCCACGCTGGGCAATAAACTCTGGCATCTCGAGAATAACAAGCCCGACCTCGGTATCACACTGCAATGCATGGATTTTCTGAACCGTGAGCAATTGGGTTATGCCCTTACCATTGCGCCTTATGTAGAGATACCGCTGAATGAAAAGGAAAAGAAGTCACGCCTTGTACTCAGGTTGTGCTGGGGAGCGACCTATCTTACCAAAAAGTTCGATATAGAAAAAAACCACAAGAATATCGCCATTGGCAGCCATCTTAACGCTTTTGTGCAGTTCAAATGGTTCTGGCATTTGCAACTTACCAAACAACTAAGACTCGAACCGGGTTTTGCCTTTACGCATGCCAGCAACGGCAGAGCCAAGAACCCCAACCTGGGGCTGAATGTTGTAAGCGTTAATGTTGGGCTAAATTACCTGATCCCATCCAAATCAAAGCCGCAGGTGTTACAGATCGATTCTAATACCAGGGTAAGATCAAAAAATGAAGTTTTTTTGTTTGCCGCATACGGATTTAACCAGCGTGAAATTTTATCAGAACAACTGAATACTTTTGTTGTTTCTGCGGCCTACCAGAGAAATGTGCGCAACACCCATAAATTCAGTGGAGGCATCGATGTGTTTTATGACGAGAACTATCTGTTGGACTACCAGCAGGATTTTAAAAGGAAAGCCCAGGGTATCGACCAGTTACGCATGAGCGCCCGGCTGGGCTATTCTTATAATGTTGGCCGTGTTAGTTTTCCTATCGAGATGGGTTATTATTTTCTTCAGAAGGCGCAACCCGATGGATATGTTGTGAGCAGAATAGGTGTGAGGTATTTTACACGCAGTGGCCTGGTGGCTCATTTTGGCTTGCGTACCCATTTCGCGGTGGCCTACAATTTCGAATACGGTCTTGGATACAGGTTTTATTTAAAATAATCAGCCGGCTTATAAAATATGCGTTCATCATTTTTGTTCCGATAGCGATCGGGATTACCTCCTGCAAAAAAGAAAATGCTGTTGATTGTTTTAAGTCGAACGGCAAAGCCGTGACCGAAATACGTTATCCCGGAGTTTTTACCAACGTAAAGGTTTTCGACAAAATCAATCTCAATATTGTCAGCGGTCCGGCTCACAAAGTCGAAGTGTCGGCTTACAGGCATACCATTAAAAATATTTCAACCGAGGTGCGCGACGGCATCCTTTATGTCAACAATAATAACACCTGTAATTTTGTACGGGGATATAAGAAAACAGTTACGGTAACTGTTACTGTTCCTGATCTTGCCAGGGTAGAGAACTGGGGTGTTGGTGTCACAAGATTTGAACAGGGCTTTAAGGCAGACAGGATGAGAATTATCGCCGAAAGTTCGGGTGATATCTACCTGGACGGTAGTTTTAAAAATTTATCTACTTATTCAAATGGTAACGGCGACATTCATTTATCAGGCAACTGCGATAGCCTGAATATTTTTATGAATGGTACTAATTTTTTGTACGGCGACAAACTAAGCATAAGTACTTATGTTCGTGCAGAAAGCCTTAGCATTGGCGATTGTTTTCTCAATGCGGCATCTGCGCAACAACTCGATTACGCAATCTATCGCAGCGGCAACATTTATTACAGGGGCAATCCCGTAAAGATCACCAAAGTAGTAACTACGGCAGGTACGGGCAGTTTGATAAAAGAAGAATAGCTCTTAATTCTCAATAAACCTGTCTTTCAGCTGGTTCTCGGTGTTAATGATGTGAATGATGAATTTGAGCAGGCCGAGTAAATGGATCTGCTGGTTGGGGGAGGAGATCAGCCTGTATTTTTCAGGATGAGTGAGCTGCAGGGCTGAGGCAACATTATAAACCGTGAGATTAGCCACGGTTTCATAATCAATGAGTTTGTTTTGAACGGTGCCAAAGTAATTCACGGTAGCATCCTGCAGATTGTTGAGCAAAATGGTTTGCAGGGTGTTGATATATTCAATGAGCGCGGCGCCATACAATTTGGGTTTCAGGATCCTTGAGAATTCAATCAGTCTGAAAAGATTGGTTGATTCAACAAGAATATCCATTCCACCGCTTTCGTATGTTTTAAGGATGCGTTTGATCTTTACTTCCGATCCGAATTCCTGAACCTTTCCTTTTTCAATGTAAGGTATTCCAAACGAAGCATTGTTTTCAAGACATTCGTTCACCAACTGCAGGTATCTTTCTTCAAAAATATGAAGCTTGGTGGTTTCTCCCGGTAACAAAATAATGCTCAATGGAAACATTGGCATAGTGAGTTGTTTTGCTTTCATAAGTTTGTTTTTTCAAAAACCGTGCTTGATTATCAGGTCTGCCAGTTAGCACGGCTGCGTTCTATTAATAATACGTATTAAACGACCTCAAAAGTTGGGCCATTAACGTTAATTGTATCCACATTGTTTAAACAGGCCGGGTTTGCCGGTGAAAGCCGCACTTTACTGAGTTAACGAAATGCCAAGCTTTTTGGCGATACTGGCGGGAATCGCTTTTTTGTTGAGCATGATGCTCGTTGTTTTGTATAGTACATAACTTTCGCTGGCATAAAAGTAACCGTCACACTGGTTGCGCTCGGTTCCCCAGCTGTTTTTGACGATATAGTAGAGGGTGCCCGCCTGGTCTTTTGCGGTTCCCAGGATGTGCATGCCATGGTCGTCCAGCGTTTCGTAGTTGTCGAAAGCTTTCTGGCGCAGTTCCTGGGTAATTACCAACTGTTTATGGGGTTTCACCGACAGGTTCTTCCTGTCATCCTCGCTGAGGTTCGCAAAAGGGGCTTCAGGCACAATTGCCAGCCCGTCTTTAAACATAAAACCCTTTTCACTCACATCGGCCGCCCAGGCAAGGGTATAACCGGTATTAATGGCATTATTCATCACTTCCTGAAACTCGTTCAGGGGCAGGTTGTACATCGATTGCCAATTCCAGTTATCAGGCACTTCCAATACAAACTGCGAGTAAAAGGGATGGTGCGAAAATGAGGTGAGAAAAACATACTCATCCATATTCAGGCCGGTGGCTTCGGCGTAGGTTTTGGGGGTGTAGGTCTTGCCCTTGTAATCAAATTTTTCGGGTACTTTGCCTAAAAACTCGTCGCAGGCGGCTTCCACGGTATTGTGTATAAAACTGAAATTAATTTTCTGGTTGTCATCCAATGAGGCCGGTTGCAATATGTTCTTTAACGTGGTTTCGAGCAATTTATGATCATGCGGCATCAATACATCTTTTTTTCCGGTGTAAACGTCTTCGGGAACTATGCCGTAACTTTTAACGGTGCTCAAAACATCAGGGAATCCGCCGCCTTCACCGAAATTGGTTTTGCCATGCATACGTATATAATTGTCGGCCTTGAGCGCGTATGCTTTTCTGACTACAAACATTTCGCTCAGGTTAAAGTCTTTTCCTTTTCCCGCGCGCAGCATTTCACTTTCGAAAAAAGACAGTGATGAAAAAGACCAGCAGGTGCTCGTCATGTTCTGGTTTTGTACAGGCATGGCGTCGATGGTTTTTACAATGGTAAATTTATACTCGCTGTCTTTTTTATTTGTTTTCTCCTGTGAGAACGCCGCGAAGGCGATAACTGCGAAGGCAAAGGCCAGTTTATTTTTCATTGGGTGTGTTTTTTCTGATCAAAGGAAGTAAATATCTGATTTCAAAGATTGTAAACAAAACGTAGTGCGAAATAAAGTGAAGTGAGAAATTAAAAAAGATGGGTTTGCGCACCGAAAAAACAAGAATGACAACCAGGCTCAACAACAGCTTAATAACAATGCCGCCCAGCAATAATTGCGTAAAGTCAGGTGATGCGGACTTATAAGCGTAAAAAAGGTTCATGATAAAAGAGAGCACAAGAAAATACAGGATGCTAAACGGCCAGTATGGCGAGGGATGCCCTGCAAACTTCTCCAGAACAAGCGAACAGCCCGTTGAAAAAAAAGCCGAGAGTAAAATACAGATGAAGTTCTTAAAAAGCAATTTTGGTTATTTTGAAGGATCTTTTGGTTTGATAAAATCCCTGAGTACCAGGTAAAGTCCAATCGCGATACCCGATAGGCTCAGTATGATGGTAAGAATTGGTTTCCTGTTCTGGAAGTGGGCGTCGAGTTTATGTCCACCCCAGGCAAAAAGCCCGATGATCACACCCATTTGTATGACCAGGCTGCTGTATTTAAAGAATAAATTAGGCTGATTTTGTTGATCCATTCATCTGTTCTGAATTCTGAACCATATTTTTTACTTTGGCGCCCATGTTGCAGGTGCCTGTAAACAGCGCGCCCGGCTCGATGGCCAGCTTGCCCGTAACAATATCTCCGCTGATCTTAGCCGAGTTTTTTAAGGAAAGCATTTCCGATACGTTCACTTTTCCTTTCACTTCACCACTGAGATCGGCGTTAACGCTTGTCACATTGCCATCAACCACACCGCTAATTCCCAGTACAAATTTCCCGGTAGTCACAATGTTACCTGTTAAATGCCCGTCGATTCTAAAATCTCCAGCAGAAGTGATGTCTCCAACGATTTTGGTGCCGTTTCCGATCAGGTTCACTGAACTGGCATCCATTGACTGGTTTTTATTCGAATTTATTCCTAGCATGGCATTTAATTAAGTGTTAGTAATTTCGATACTCAACCCCGGTTTCCCGATATTGGTTGGTGCAATTTCGATAATTTTTCGGCAAAAAACACTTAATCCGTCTAAAAAAATAAGCCTTTCGTCTGATTTACAGGATTTTAAGTGCTAAAATGTTAAAAATATTGACTGGAATTGAAAAAACGGGGAAACAATTGAGGTTTAGTTGACCCCCACATTTTTGTAATGATCTTCGAAAAACTGCTTATAGCCGTCGATACTTTTTCGTTTATACAGGTAAGGAAGATTTTCGGATGCCAGGGGGTAAATACTCATGTTTTCCTTTTTCAGGCCACCATTAAACACATCTTTATCTTTCAATAAATTATCGAAATAGGGTGCGGCTTCTTTTGCGCTGGCAAATGTTTTCAGGGTTACCAGCTGGCTGGATCCGAAAAGGCTGCTTGAAATTTCAAAAGTTTTATTGCTGTAAAATTTGGAGTTAAAGGCGTTTAAATTTGTTTTAAACTCATTCACCAGTTTTGAATCGTCGGGCATCACCACAATGATGAAATGAGGGCTGTCTAAATTAACCGCGAAAGTATCTGTTTTTACATTGCCGGGTAGAACAGGCTTGAACAACTCAGGGTTTTTTTGTTTTTTGATGGACAGGAGAATGTCATTGGCAACAGGTGTTACATCGGCGGTTGGAAATTTCGCTGCCAGTAACTTTAAGCTGTATTCCATTGAATCAATGCCTTTAACTTTCCCAAGGCTCATTGACTTTATAAATTCAAATTTAGGCAGGTAGGGATTGTTGCCAAACTTAGAGATGCCCTCCCGCGAGTCAGCGAGTGATTTCGTGTAATTGTTGTCGTGGTACGACTGGTAAACCGAATTGTAAAAAGTTTCAACTTCACTTTTCTGGGTATTGAGTTCTTCGGCAAAGTTTGGATTTTTGATCAGCAAAGCGAATTCGCTGTCGGGAAATTCAGAGAGGATCTTTTCCTTGTAGTAATCGGCTTTAGGCTGGTTCTTCGCGTCCTGGTAAATGCGGTACAAGGTATAATAGGTGCTTAAAAGGTATTTGTTGGAAGGAAAGCGTGAGTTTAACTCTTCGAAAGAAGAGATTGTTTTTTTGGTATTATTAAGTTCTTCCTTGTAAATGGAACCCAGCATGTAATATGCCTTGATGATGCGCCCATTACTCTTTGCGAGCAGTGAATCGTTGGAAGGCAGATTTTTTTTGTATGAATCGCGGGATGCAACGGGATTTTTGCTCTTCACAACTTTGCCCGTACTATCTTCTCCTTCTCCCGGCTGATCGATGGTAATAGCTTTGTTTCTTCTTCTCCAGTTATCTTCTAGTTTCCGATTACCCCATTTTTTAATAAAGTCGGTGATGCCAAAAGCGACAACATTAGGACTGTAAAAGTAAAATGAGGCCGGTTGTCCAAATCCCATATCCTGGCCTCTGGACTCGCCCATGCTCATGCTGCTGCCATTGTTGGAATTTTTCGCGGCTTCAATTTCCCTCTGTTTGCGTTCTTCTTCTTTTTCTTTCTGAGCGATCAGTTTGTCGATAAACGCGTTAATCTCAGACTCGCTCATTTTAGCGATGCGCTGCAGGCTGTCTTCCTTGCTGATCGTTTTCATGTGACCCACCAGTGTTTCGAGTGTTTTTTTTCTGGCAACGATAGATTTATAATCCGGATGGTCTTTTGGCAGGGTAACAACGGCGCTGTCGTAATAGGCTTCAGCCGGCGCGTAATTGGCGCGGTCAAAATTTATTTCCCCGAGTTTTAAAAATGAAAGGGCCTTTTGATTTGGGTTGTTGACGCTGGTTTGCACCGAACGTTTGTAATAATAAAGTGCCTGTGTCTGGTTTCTCTCTCTCTCTTCAATGTCGCCAAGCGTATAATAGATCACATCGTAGTAATCACTGTTTTTAAATTCCTTCGCCATTTTGAGAAGGTCTTTTTTTGTTTTCTCAGAATTATTTCTTTTTACATCGAGAAGGCGGGCCATCTTGATCTTGCTGTAGAAGATCATTTCGTAATTCGGCTTTAGTTTGATGGTTTTTTTATAATAAAGCAGCGCGCGTTTGTTGTCTTTTGTTTGTTCGAACAATTGCGCGGTGATGAAGGCGTACCTGGCCCTTTTTTTATGATTGATGCCTACAATGGGCTTGCTGTTGCGCACCGCTTCCATCAGGCGGGTGGTAGCTTCGGTATTCTGCCCCCTGCGGATGTAGTAATCCGCGTAAACTACGTCCAGTTCATTCCTGATCTTCCTGGGAAGCTTTTTTTCGTTTTTTAAAAGACTGAGCAGGGGTTCGGCGCTGCTCACAGAGCCTATTTCATTATACGCTTTAATGAGCCAGATCATGGCCTCGTATTTATCTTTTGACTTGGTATAGGTTCTTGTTACATACTCGAAGGATTCAATAGCGCTGAAAAACTCCCTTTTGTAAAACTGCGAGATCCCGATGTTGATCCAGTTATTATCTATCCACTTGCCGGCACTGGGCACTTCGTTTCCTTTTTTATCCTTAATGGTATGGCGTTGTATGCAAAAAGAAGATTTTTTTACCGCCTTGTCGAATTCAGGAAAAGTGGCTTTGGCTTTTTCGGGTGTGGGATAAATAAAAACAGGGAGAACTTTGTCAAAGTTATCTTTATTGTCTTTTTCAATTTTGTAAACTCCGTCGTCGATATTTACGCAGGAGTAATAATAACCATTAAAACGGGCGGTAAGGTTATGATAGCCCCTGCTTACAACCGTATTTTTTTTAGTGCTGCAGGAGGCTAAAAATGCGATAATAGATGAAAAATATAATACGCGTCTTAACACTCGTCTTTTGTAACGTTGGAAAAGTAAAATTAGTATAATTTTTGAGAAAAAA
Source organism: Bacteroidota bacterium (assembly GCA_040386615.1). Classification (GTDB taxonomy): domain Bacteria; phylum Bacteroidota; class Bacteroidia; order B-17B0; family Aurantibacillaceae; genus Aurantibacillus. Next base: position 190,318 of record JAZKFC010000004.1, on the reverse strand, counting down.
TAGCCCTTTTAGCAGTTTTTAGGAGATGTCGAACTGAACCAGGTCAACGAACTCCTGCACACGTTCTTCAACGTCTTTTTGTGAGAGACCAATCAATCTTTCGGTGCCAAATTTCTCAACTGTAAAGCTGGCCATGGCGCTGCCAAAAATAATGGCGCGTTTCATATTGTCGAAGCTAATGTCTTTGGTTTTGGCCAGGTAGCCTATAAATCCGCCGGCAAAGCTGTCTCCAGCGCCGGTAGGGTCAAAAACTTCTTCAAGCGGCAGGGCAGGGGCAAAAAATACTTCTTCGTTGTTAAACAGGAGTGCGCCGTGTTCGCCTTTTTTGATCACCAGCACAGCCGGACCCATTTTTAATATTTTGCGTGCGGCCTTTACCAGTGAATATTCGCCCGAGAGCTGGCGCGCCTCAGAATCATTGATGGTTAAAACGTCTATCATGCCAAGAGTTGTTTTTAGTTCGTCCATGGCAATATCCATCCAGAAATTCATGGTGTCGAGCACAATGAGTTTAGGACGTTTTTTTAATTGTTTGATCACACTTTGCTGAACCGCAGGCACCAGGTTGCCCAGCATGAGGAAATCACATTCGAGGGAGGATTCAGGAACCACCGGGTCGAATTTTTCGAGCACATTGAGTTGTGTTTCAAGCGTATCACGGGTATTGAGGTCGTTGTGGTATTTACCGCTCCAGAAAAAGGATTTTTCTCCTTTTTTAATTTGCAGGCCTTCAAGATTAACCCCTTCTTTTTCGAGGATGTTTAAAAAACTTTCAGGGAAATCGTCGCCCACAACCGATACCAGGCTGATGTCGCGGTCGAAATACGACGCTGCCAGCGCAATGTATGAGGCGGCGCCGCCTACAATTTTATCTGTTTTTCCGAAAGGGGTTTCAATTGCATCAAATGCTACGGTACCTACAACTAATAAGCTCATTTATTTTTTTAAATTTTTGGTAAATATATTGTTTATTTCGAAAATCTGTATTAGTTTTGCAGCCCTAATCGGAAATTCAAGATTTTTTTTACAGGACTTTTTGAACAAACCTTTTAGAATAACCAGGTAAATTCCTTCTTAGCTCAGCTGGTTAGAGCACATGACTGTTAATCATGGGGTCCCTGGTTCGAGCCCAGGAGAGGGAGCCATAAAGCAGAAAAAACCTTTTCGAAATCATTCGGGAAGGTTTTTTCGCTTTATGGCAAAGCCAGTCCAAAACATGTAATCTTTTCGATGCCGATAGTTATCGGGACGGGAAGGTTTTTTCGCTTTATGGCAAAGCCAATCCAAAACATGTAACCTTTTCGATGCCGATAGTTATCGGGACGGGAAGGTTTTTTCGCTTTATGGCAAAGCCAATCCAAAACATGTAACCTTTTCGATCCCGAAAGTGATCGGGACGGGAAGGTTTTTTCGCTTTATGGCAAAGCCAAACCAAAACATGTAACCTTTTCGATCGCGATAGTTATCGGGACGGGAAGGTTTTTTCGCTTTATGACAAAGCCAATCCAAAACATGTAACCTTTTCGAATTCCGATAGTGATCGGGACGGGAATTTTTTATGTTTTGGAAGTAAGTGATCGCATTTTACGGGAAAAACAATCACTTGCCATTTGTTTCTAAAAAACTATTATCTTAGACAGATGGGCACTAAAAGCGCCATCAATTGTGTAATGAAATTAACAATCAACAAACTCAATTTTTTGAGATGTTTTATGTTTATTTCTTTGTTTGGGAGTTTCCAGGCTTCCTTTAACCCGGTTCTTGGTCAGAATAAGACCGTCGACTCATTATACACCGCGCTTAAAACAAACAAAGCAGATACTTCCAGAATAAACAATCTCAACCTCATAGCCCGCGAGTTTATAGACATGGGCTTGTTTGATAGCGCCCTGCATTACGCTAATAGATCCCTTTTTATGTGCGATCAGCTCCTGGCACGAAACAATAGTTTACTGGCGGCTAAATTAAAAAAGGCTGTCGCCTGCAGTTGCATCGGCAATGTTTACCGTAACCAGAGCAACTATCCATTAGCATTGGAGTATTATCTGAAGGCGCTGAAGATCGATGAAGAGCTGGGGGATAAAAAAGGCATTCAAAAACGGATTGGCGTTATAGGGATCATATACTGGAGCGAGGGCGATTATATAAAGGCACTGGATTTTTTTAACAGGTCTCTGTCAATGGCAGAACAGCTCGGAGATAAAAACGGAATCTCCAGGAATCTCGACAGGATAGGTGTAGTTTATGACGATCTTGGTCAGTATCATAAAGCGTTGGAGAATTATCTGAAAGCTCTTGAACTTGCGGAGGATCTAAAAGATGAGGTTCATATATCGACTTTGAACAGCAATATCGGGGCCACTTACAAATCATTGGGTGAATTTTCGAGAGCTTTGGACTATTTGCATAAGTCCCTCGGGATGGATGAATCACTGGAACGGAAAAGCGGAATGGCTGCTAACCTGGGAAATATCGGCGCAGTATACGTTGCTTTAAAAAAATACCCGGAAGCGGAAAAATACTTATGGAAAGCTCTGCAGTTAGAAAAAGAAATTGGAGACCTGAATGTGGAGATGCAGATAGAGGCCAGTCTTTCGGATATGTATTCGGCAACAGGAAGGTACCAACCCGCGCTAGAACATCATAAAAAAGCGACAGCCCTTAAAGACTCGATTTTTACACAGGAAAAAAATGAAGACATGACACGCAATGAAATGAACTATGAGTTTGAAAAAAAGGAAGCTCTTGTGAAAGCCGGTCATGAAAAGGAAATTGCAGTGGGGGAAGCCGTAAAAAGGAAACAAAAGGTGGTCATCTGGTCGGTTGTCAGCGGTTTGTTAGTGGCGATGCTGCTTGCCGGCTATGTCTTTTATGCCCTGCAAATAACACGAAAACAAAAAATTACTATAGAAATTAAAAACAAAGAAACGGAAGCGCAGAAAAAAATAATTGAGGAAAAAAGCAAAGACATTACTGATAGTATCAACTACGCTCAGCGCATCCAAAAAGCGCTGCTGGCCTCCGATAGTTTGCTTCATAAAAATCTCGGTGAATATTTTGTGTTATTTAAACCAAAAGATATTGTGAGTGGCGATTTTTATTGGGCGACGGAAAGGAACAACAGGTTTTACCTGGCTGTCTGCGATTCCACAGGGCATGGAGTTCCCGGCGCTTTTATGAGCCTTCTTAATATTTCGTTTTTAAACGAGGCCATTACTGAAAAAGGAATCCTGGAACCAAATGAAGTATTTAACCATGTTCGCCAGCGATTGATCGAAAATATTTCTTCGCAGGGCGCGAAGGACGGAATGGATGGAATTTTGGTTTGTTTTGACAGAGGCAATAAGCTGATTTCTTACGCTTCAGCACACAATGTTCCTTACCTCATGAATGAATCCCTGGAAAAATTACCGGGAGATAACATGCCGGTTGGCATGGGTGAAAAAACAGAATCATTTACAAAACAATATGTTTCTTTTCAAACTGGAAATATGTTGTATCTCTTCACCGATGGATTTGCCGATCAGTTTGGTGGTCCAAAGGGAAAAAAATTCCGCACCAGGCAACTGGAAGAGAAATTAGCGGAGGTCAGCAAGAGCCCGGTTGAGAGACAAAAAGAAATCCTGAATACCATCTTCGAAGCCTGGAAAGCTGAACAGGAACAAGTAGACGACGTTTTGGTGGTAGGAATTTGCCTTTAGCGTTTTGTTGTGGCATCGACAATTTAGCGGGGCAAGACGTCCAACGATGGGCACGTAAACACCAGGGATATGATTTAAAAAAAATTATTCCTTTATCAGCGAAGAGAAAATTCCAACCGCGCAGCCTTCCATGCCATCCTGGAAACTAAAAGACAGACAATAGTTACCCGTTGTTTTGCATTCAAATTCCAGTTCAGAGTAAAATCTCTTGAAGGTAGCGTTGTATGTGGTTCCCAACAGGAACTCCTGCTTTTCGTTGTTATAGATCGAAAGGATCGGAAGACCGTCGTATTCACTGCTTCTGACGGTAAAAAACTTGTAACGCACACCCCTGTTTAAGGTGATGATCTGTTTTTTGTATTCAATGTCGTGATCCTTTTTTCTTTTTTTCAGGTAAAACGGAAAGTCCTGGATGAGCGTGAATTTTTTTAACTGATCAACCGCTTCTTTTATCAGGGTTGAATTATCACAGCCTCCTTTTTTAAAGGAATAGAAGCCTGAACAGGTAAAAATGATTGTGAGAAGCAATACCGGATAGATTATTAGTTTAGTTTTCATTTTAATATGGCTCTTAGGAATTTTAAAGATTTGCCTTGTTTAACAGGTTCTTATTTGGTGATCTTAAAAATGGAATTTCTCAGCGAGGTAATTTCTTTGTCGATCGCTACAAGGTCCTCAGCGGCCACTTCAACAACCGATTCTGAACCATCGATAATCACCAATTCACCATTTACCTCTTTCATTTCGGGTTCTTTGTATACATACGAAATCTTCACCTTGTTGTATACAGTTTTTAAACCTGTTAACCTGGTTTTTAATTCCTTGTAATAAGCTACATTTTCGATCTTCGCGAGAATAACGTAGATGTTATCGATAATGATCTTTTGTTCGCCTATCCTTTTGATGATTTCCTTTGAAGGATTTTCCTTCGCGATGTGGTTAAACATATGTAGCCCTTCTACCCATGAACCGATGAGGATCAAAACACTGAGGTCGCCCCGGTTTTGGGTTCTCAGGTATTCATCTATCTGGTTAAAATTTTCGGTTGAGATTCGGATCAGTGAATCGACATTGTTGCGGTTTTTGGCCAGGTCGTTCAGCACCGAAAAATCAAGAAACTGGTTCACTTTTAGTTCTTTCGAGATATCATTGATGCTTTCAAGATAATCCACTGTGTATAAAATTTTATTATTCAGATTCAGGTAGCCAAGGTCTACGCCATATCCACCCAGCGCCAAAGCCTGGGAATATTTATCCGGGAAATTTTCTGAGTTTTCGGCCGGGATGAGGAGATCTTTGTTGAAGCCGGCTTTTGATTGTGTGATGAGATTCGCGGTTTCTATGGGCGACGGCAGGGTCTGCATCATCTCATCGAGTACCTCTCTCGAAATTGATACATTCTGACTACTATCTGTATCCTGTTTGAGCAGGTCGTTTTCTTTCTGGCTGTTGTTTGTACCGCAGCTCATTAAAACCGCCGCAGTGATGGCAATAATTACATTCGTTTTCATATCTGAATTGTATTGTTTTTTTAATGTCATTCGAAATACCGTTTTTAGTTCCGCGTGGTGATCAATAACCGGGTTATTTCAGACCACAAAATTATTTCGTTTGACTTGTTTATTTATTAATGTTATGTCTAGATCGTCTAAGGGTTTTGCACTATTTTACCATTCTGAATAATTTTTTCAGGCCGTCGAAATACAACAGGATGAAAAGCAGACCGTTGATCAGCCATATAATCATGAGATTAAAATAGTAGGTGGGGATCATTGAATGAAAGAAGTACTTGGTTGCCGAAAGAAAATGAGTATTACAACCAAGTATTTTATTTGAACCATCGGGATCTTTATAAATAGGATCAACTACCTGTACAAGAGAGTGGTTGTAAATAACGATTTTTTCTTTTTCAAGCGAGCCTGTGACGATCTCGTCGAGATGGTTATTGAAGTATGTTAATTTGTTTTGCTCAATTTCTTTCGCGTCTTTGCTTTTTAGTTCCTGCGACAAATACTTTTCTTTAAGCGCCGAGGCCTGGTTGTATTTTTCACTATAAAATCCATTGAGTTCCTGCAGGTATTCAAGTGTTGAAGCGGCGTCTGAAAAATCCGGCAGAGCTTTATCGAAGCCGAGTTCAACCGCTTCGGTATGGTCTTTTGCCAGTTCAGTTTTAATGATCTTTGTGTTTTCATCATAATCGTACAATGGCCCGATTTTCCTGTCCTTTATCAGTTGCTCAATTTTGGGAATAAAATAAACAAGTTTATAGTTGAACCTGCTCTCAAGCTTATTAAAAATGTATTTGTCCTTATTGTAAGGGTTGTTTATGTACATGTCAACTGCCAGTCCTTCATATGCCCAGCGGGAAACCATCGCGTTTGCGATAGCGGGAACTTTGTACCCTCCACCAAACAGTGAACTCAGTTTTGAGTAGCTAAAAAGGGCGCCTCCTAAAATAAGCTGTGGAATGATAATGAGGGGAATGATGATGTAGATGGTAACCGGACTATTGAAGGTAGACGACAGGATCAACCCCAGGATATTGGAAAAACAAAACACCGAGAAAAGCATCAGGAAAAAGCTGAAGTAATTGGCCTGAATGCCGAGTACCAGGTTTCCGATGAGCACAAAGAGAGCCGATTGAATAAGGGAAATTGAAAAAAGTAAAATAACTTTGGATGAGAGGTAAGAGAATCTGCTGAGGTGCAGGAACTTTTCGCGCTTCAGGATCTTCTGATCTTTATAAATCTCCTCGGCGCTGATCGTGAGACCAACGAGCAAAGCGGCGATGATCGACATGAAAAAATACGCGGGAATGTTGTAATTGTGGAAAAACGTGTATTCTGAAGACTTGGTGGTGTCGATGTATTTGATGATGAGACTCAGGAATAACACGAGTGCGGGTACTTCAAGGAGATTAATCAACACGTACTGTTTGTTGGAGATCTTGGAATACAGGTCGCGAAGGAAAAAGAACATTGTTTGTTTTAATTTCCCCGGAGTGTTCAGTGAGGTCTTTATTGTTTTCTTTATATTTTCTATAGGCAGGGCATTAAAGAACTTTTGTTTGTACGCCTCGTAAAATTGTTTGGGTTCCACCTTGCGTTTGCTGGTATAATTCCCATATTCGTCGATTTCTTTTAGTTCAATAAGGTTAAAAATGGTTTCCGGGTTCACGCTGCCGCAGGTATTACACTCCGCCACGTCGTTGTTTATCTGGTGTGTGATCTTTTTAAAATGTGTAACACTTTCAATAGGGTTGCCGTAAAACGCGGCGTAACCGCCTTTATCCAGGATCAGCATTTTATCAAACATTTTAAAAATGTCGGACGACGGCTGGTGGATCACCACAAAGATCAGTTTGCCCTTGATGGTTAACTCCTTTAAAAGATCCATTACATTTTCAGAGTCCCTCGACGAGAGTCCGGAGGTAGGTTCATCGAGAAAAATGATGTGGGGTTCCCTCAGCAATTCGAGCGCGATGTTCAACCTTTTGCGCTGACCGCCGCTGATTTTTTTGTTCAGCGCGTTTCCAACTTTAATGTGTTTTATCTCTTCAAGTCCCAGCGAGGATAATGTTTTTCCGATTTTTTCGTTGGTTTGATTCTCATCAAGATCGTTAAAACACAATTTCGCGTTGTAATAAAGATTCTGATAAACTGTAAGATCTTCGATGAGCAGGTCGTCCTGCGGAACATAACCAATAACACCATGAAGTTCTTTGTTACCGGAGTTCAGATCTGTGCTGTTTATTTTTATTTCACCGTTAGATGGTTTATCCTGACCTGAAAGGAGAGTCAACAAAGTGGTTTTCCCTGAGCCGCTGGCTCCCATGATACCTACGAGGTTACCTGAATGTTCTTCAATTTTCAGTTCGTTCAGGGCTTTGGTACCGTTAGGAAATTTGTGTTCGACAATGTGCGCATGAAATGAAAACGCGTCACCGGATTTTTCACCAACAAAGAATGAAATGATGTTTGAGTAGTAGATAGAGGTCTGTGGAAACCTGAGTGTGCTTCCGTGCGGAAACAGATAAATTGTTTCAGGTTTGATTACCGCGCCGTTAAGGTATAATTCGGTTGATCCGTGATATTTAAGGATCACGATATTAATACTCCTGAGATGTATGAATTTACATTTGCCGGTGTAATTGTTAAAGCTGATGTAGTGCTTGCAGGCCGGTTGGAGATCCGGTGTCTGTCCAACAATGATCTCGTTTTCGGAGGTCGCGTCTTTGTCTTCAAATACAAATTCCTTGATGTCGAGAAACTCGGCTTTTTCAATTTTAAACACGTCGGCGGCTGTTTCCACGATCGCGATACGGTTTGCTGAATGATTGCTGTCGTTCTTAAAAAACTCCAGCAAACGGATCAGCACAATTGTTTTTTGTTTCTGAGCGAGGGTTTTATTTATTTTTTTGCAGATAGACAGTGTGCGCACTGAATCCTTCATCGAAGTTCTTGCTTTGTCCTTTGCTTCGGCGCCGGGCACTTCGGGTTTTGACTGGTTCAGGAAATCCGTATAGATTTTCAGGTAATCGTCAACCCTGTTTGAATTGAGTTGCGACGCCAGGAAATTATACACATATTTCTCGTGGTTGTTGATTAACACACCGTCCTGCCTGGCGATGATGGCAAATAGCTGCATCAACGCCTGTAAGATCTCTTCGCTCATTTAATTGGTTTGTGGGTTTGTTTCTAAATTCAGAATATTAGTAAGAAATAAGGTTGAATGGAAGTTCCACCAGTTCTTTGTACTCATCACCTGCTTCGAGCATGTCGTCGTCGGCCTCAGAGTAGTGCCACTCAACCGTGATGTCGGCATTATCTGATTGTACTAATTCTTCTAGTTTCATGAGAATGTCGAGTATGATCTTGGACGAAGCCGTGTTAAAATACTCCAGTTTGAATTTGAAAATGGCTTCGTTTGCAGGGTTTTCGGCAAACTCGTTCAGCCAATCGAACACAGGCGCGTAAAAACTTGTTACGTCTTCAGGTAACGATCTTCCCGATATTACAAATTCGTTGTTTTCGGGGTTAAATGTAATTTCAGGTGTATCTTCTGTACCGCTGATTTTTAATAGTAGTAATTCCATAAGGTTTATTTGTTTGAGATTTTAGAGTGTAGAATAAAAAATGAATATGAATTGTCGAGGGTGTAGAACTTGTAATCAAGTTTATTTTCAGACTTCCGGGCCATATCAATAAAGCCGAGACCGGCGCCGCCAACCTCGCTCAGAATGCTGTTGAGGCGGGCTGTCTTGTAATGTTCTTTCAGCCCTTCTTTGGTGAGAGAGTTGATGTAGTCTAATTTGTTTTGAACTACTTCTATTTTAGGGTTGTGAATAATATTACCTGTAAAAATATGGTAGTGTTCCTTGTCGCCGCTAATGACCAGGAAGGGATTCTGATTGATGCCGCTGGCATTGTGCTGGTGTTTACATATGTTTTGCAAACCTTCAATCATAATGTTAAATACTTTTTTTCTTACCGATTCTCCAACCTGTTCTTTGCCCATTTTCATTTCGGTCATAGACATTACGGTTTTAATCATTTGCTGGTCGAATAAGCCCTGGTAAATCAGGATGATCTCATTTTCAGTCATTACCCTGAACAGATCGTAGATGTTGATGATTTTGTCTTCTGCTACTATCATAATTAATTGGCCATTGTCATTTTAAATGATAAAAAGGAGGTTTGCGGGTCAAGTTCGATCAAATCGTAGTCTATCTTTTTCCGGGTCTTTTTCGAAATGCTTAAAAGACTGAGGAGTAAAAAGTTCTGATCCACAAATTCGTTTGAGGTGAGTTCGTTGTAGTATTTCTTTTTAATATCGGTTGCTTCGATGGTATTTACCTGCTCTATAGTTTCTAAAACCGGTGCCAGGTTCTTTTTAGAGATCGCACTTCCGAGATAAACTGTATAGTCTTCACCTTCCTGGCCGATCAGGAAGATATTATTGTGTGAATGAGGGTTGGTTTTTTCGACTTTCAAAAGGTTTTGAGAACATTCGACCATAAAATGAAAAATTTTCCGTTTTATCGAGCTCTGCACTTCCAGTCCTGAAAGTTTTTTGTCGGTGATATTTATCAGCGACAGGAGTAGTTCCTGGTCGAACATCCCCATAATTGATACAACAAACTGGTGCGACACCATTTTATCGTATATACTTTTTGTTGTTTTTATATCCATTTGCTTAAAAATTTATACCTATTATTAAAATATCGTCCACTTGTTTGTTATCACCTTTCCAATTAGTGAGAAAGGCGCTCAATTCATTTTTTAAGGGCTCCATTGCCAGGTGGGCGTTGGCTTGAAGGAATAGTTTCAGGTTTTTGGTCATCAGTTTTTTATTTTCGCTGCCCCCAACCTGGTCAGGTAAACCGTCGGTAAATAAAAAAATGGAGTCTCCTTTTAAATAGTTGAATACAAAATCTGAGTAGTTATTCTTACCCCGGTAATGCATTCCACCGATTGGGAATTTATCTCCGCTGATCACTTCTATTTCGTTGTTCCGCATCAGAAACAAAGGCCTGTGCGCCCCGCTGAAAGAAATTTCGTTTTTGGTTTTGTTGATTCTGCAAAGTCCAATGTCCATTCCATCGTTTGAATTGCTGTTTGACTCGTCCTGGCGCAAAGTTTTAACAACTGCGTCGTGCAACTTTTTAAGGATCACCGACGGTTCGTGCACAACCTCTTCATTTACTATTTGTTTTAAAAGCAGGTTGCCGATCATGCTCATCATGGCGCCCGGTACACCGTGGCCAGTGCAGTCAACCGAAGCAATGTAAAAATTGTCTCCGTTTTCATGCGTCCACGGAAAATCTCCGGAGATGACGTCTTTTGGCATATACAGCATAAAGCTGTTGGGATGGTGTTTCCTGATGTCTTCTTCTGTTGGGTTAATCGCAGATTGTATTTTTTTAGAATAGTTAATACTCTCGGTGATGCGCCTGTTTTGGTTATCGAGAATGATCTTTGTACTATTCAACTCTCCGATAGTTTCGGCCAGCTTTTTTTTCATATCTCTTTCACGCCATGTGGCCGAGACCAAATGATTGTTGGTGGCTTCCAGTTCTGAGAAGTAGAGCTTTAAACCGTTTAATTCTTCGGCCAACTCTTCCTTTTCTTTTTGAACCTGAAAAAATTCCGCTTTTGTTATTTCTTTAACCTGATCCATAGATGTTTTACGGGTACAAAGTAACGGCGGGAGAGGGGCAAAATAATTAAGTGTATTCGCTAAATAAAATAAGGGTTTTATTTAATAATTATCGCTCACAATAGGAGGATATTTGCACCATCATTCGGATTGGCCCGATTAAACGGACGTGATTGGAAATTTAATCTTAAACAAAAGCCGGCGAATTGAAACTAATTGTTAGTTTTATGATACGAATTAAAGAAATAGGAAGTATGGAGAACATGGGGCACATAAATAACCCGCAACTCATGCTGGAGCTGTTGTCGGGATATATTGGGTTAAACGACCAGCAAACTTTAGTTCAGAAAATAGCGTCTGACTTTAAATCGATCAGCGCTTCCTCTTTTACTCTGTTTAATATTTATTCGGAAGAAGCGGGAACCCATAGCACCCTTTCGCTTGCTGCAGGCACAGAGGACGAAGCCCTGAAGGATTGCCTGAGGGCATGTCTTGACAAAGAATGGGACAAAACAATTTTCACGAATGACAGCTCGAAGGCGCACACCGCTGTTTTGGTTGTCGGGCACAATGAGTTAGCCCGAATGCAGGCAAGTGGCAAGGTCCCTCCATTTTTTTACGATTATGATATTTATTGCATCACCTTATTTCATCATAACAAGGTTGCGGGATCCGTAATTATGGGCTTCATCCCTGGTTCACATTGTGGATGGAAGGGTGATGTTAAATATTTTTCGACCCAGATCGCGAGGCTTCTGCCAATGATCAGGAAAGACAGCGGTCAAACAGGTAGGGCAACCGGAAAGAGCAATCCGATTTATAAAAATGATCCTGATTTCGTTTTTGTTGTTGACAGAGAGGGAATAGTGCTGGAAACAAATGCCGGTATTATTTCGACGGGGCAGCAGAAAATGACCGGAAAAAGTTTTATGGACCTGGTTCCCGCTAACCTGAGAAATGTGTATTCCAGCAGCATTTCTAAAGCCTTTGAGACCTCACAGATCATTTATGAGGAGATGCCGCTTTACCTCAATAAAAAGGATGCTTTTTATGCTATTAAATTCGTACCCGTAAAAAAGGAAAATTGCACTGACGCGGTATGCATTGTAATAAATAACACTACTGAGGAAAAGCATCTTCTGCGGGACTTTAATACCCTGCAACGTTTTGCAAAAATTGGCTGGTGGGAACTTCAAATGCCGGATTACAGGCTCACCTGGTCTGAGGGGGTCTTTCATCTGCTTGAACTCGATCCATTAACGACTGAGGCCAGCGACGATATCTACATAAAGTATATCCATCCCGAAGATTGGGACTTTGTAGAGAAAACTTACAAAAAGGCGCTGGTAGATAAGTTTGATTATGAGATCGCGTATCGTTTGGTGATGCTGAATGGGGAAATAAAGTGGGTGCTGGACAAGTGCATCACCTATTTTGATGACAATGGGGAGCAATTGCGGTCACTCGGTATCATGCAGGATATCACCCAGCTGAAACTGACGGAAGAAAAGCTAAAGCGGTTCAACGGCTTGTATAACAGGTTAACCAACCAGGTTCCAGGAATCATTTTTGAGTACCAGATTTTTGAAAATGGGGAAAGAAGATTTAATTATATAAGCGAAAAAGTCAGTGAAAGAGGAGGTTTAAATCCCACTGAACTTGAAAAGGACGGAAAAATAGTTTGGGATTATATTCACCCGCATGATCTGGAATCTCTGAAGGTAGCTTTTGCGGAATCAGCCATGACGTTGAACGGCATCAATGAAGAATACCGGATGAGACTTCCGGCCGATGATATGCAGGTATCGTGGAAGAGAATAGAGGCTGCACCTGAGCGACAGCCTGACAATTCGACAATCTGGTACGGGTACATTTCGGAAATAAATGCACAAAAAGAACTCGAGGAAAAGTTATTAATAGCTGAGAGGGAAGCCAAGATCTCAAGCAAGTTCCTGACCAAATTAACCAACCAGGTGCCAGGTGTGATCATGGAGTACCAGGTATTTCCCGACGGCACGGCAAAATTTAACTACGTCAGCAACAAAACTATAACATCTTTAGGACTGGAGCCTGAAGACCTGATCGAAAGCCCTATGATTGCATGGGATAGCGTTTACAGGGAAGACCTGCCGAAACTTCTAAAAGCATTTGCTTATTCGCTTGATGAACCCAAAGAAGTGCGGCTCGACTACAGGATCACCCTACCCGGTACACAAGTGCCGAGCTGGCGCCACGTTGAATCTACTCCTGAGCGTATGCCCGACGGGTCGATTAAGTGGTACAGTTATATTTCTGACATACAAAATCAGAAAGAAATTGAAGATAAGTTGATGGTCGCCGAAAGGGAAGCGAAAGGCACAAGCAAGTTTCTGACTAAGTTAACCAACCAGGTTCCGGGAGTGATATTTGAATTCCAGATGAACCCGGATGGCACCACTAAGTTTAACTATGTCAGCAGTAAAATTGAAGTTGGTAGCGGGATAAGTTCCGAAGAGCTGATAAAAGACGGACTGGAGATATGGAGCGCCATTTATGAAGAAGATCTCGGTAAATTTAAAACAATTTTTGCAGTCTCAACTCAAAGTCTGCAGCCAATCAATGAGGATTTCAGGATAAATCATGTTACCTCAGGAACGGTGAGGTGGAGAAATATTGAGGCTGAACCTGAAAGGCAGGAAGATGGCTCTATAAAATGGTACGGCTACATTTCAGATATCCATGACCAGAAGGAAATGGAAAATAAATTAATGCTCGCTGAAAAGGAGGCCAAAAAATCAATGGTATTCCTTGAACGGCTTACAAGCCAGGTGCCTGGCTTAATTTACGAACTGCAGGTGTATCCTGATGGAAAAAGTAGATTCAATTATTTAAGTAATAAGTTATTGTTTAGCCTTGGTCTCAATCAGAAAAGGGTGCAGCAAAATCCCCGGCTCATTTTTGAGCCTCTTCATGATGAGGACAAAGAGCGTGTTGCAAACCTCTTTGACTATACCGACGAGGAACTGCAACCTATCAATACCGACTACAGGATGGTGCACTCCGAAACAGGAGTGATTTCCTGGAGACATCTTGAAGCAACTCCCGAACGCGTGGAGGATGGGTCTATTAAGTGGTATGCCTACAGTTCCAATATCCAGACGCAAAAGGAAACGCAGACCAAGCTGATGATTGCAGAAAAAGAAGCTCAGGAATCGAGCGTTTATTTCAAAAAAATAGTTTCGCAAATTCCGGGAGCAGTGTTAATGATCAGGATCGAAAAAAAGGGGGACTCCATTCTTAACATTTACAGTGATATTGAAAAGTACAAACAAATTGAAAACCTCAATGACCTTTTTAGCCTGATTCATCCTGATGATTTTCAGACACTGGTTTACGAGTTCGACCGTTCGCAGGAAATAATGGATTCGATGAACGTGGAGTTACGGATCCGTTTTGCCGGCGACCAGGAATATTCATGGTATATTTTGCAGGCAACGCCGGAAAAAGACATGAGCGAGAATTTGATTTTCTACGGTTATCTCGGCAGGATTGATGAATTAAAGGAATCACAACTCCGGGCGATAGAGGCCAGGGAAGAATCTGAAAAGGCAAATAAGGCGAAAACCGAGTTTTTGTCGAACATGAGTCATGAGATCAGAACACCTATGAACGCCATCCTCGGCTTTTCAGAACTGCTGATTGGTAATACAAAAGGGCCAAAATATGAATCCTATCTTAACGGTATTATTTCTGGTGGAAAAAACCTGCTGATGTTGATCAACGACGTTTTGGACCTTGCTAAAATTGAATCCGGAAATATGGAGATTCACTATCTACCCACCGACATCAATTCAATTGTGGGTGAGTTTTACCATATTTATTTTCAGGAATCACTTAAAAAAGATATTAGTTTTTTTATCGATAACAACATCCGCGATTCAGATCTGGTGATGATAGACGAGCTCAGGATCAGGCAAATTTTATTTAATCTGCTTGGCAACGCTTTTAAATTCACGCACTCCGGTCAGATAACACTTTCAATAAATGGCACTAAAAACCCTTTAAACCCTGAGAGTATAAGTCTTACCGTGAGAGTAACCGACACCGGTATCGGAATTCCTGAGGCTCAGCAAAAAGTGATCTTTGAGTCTTTTAAACAACAGTACGGGCAAAGTACCAGGAAGTATGGTGGTACAGGTCTTGGCCTCACCATCACTAAGTACTTTGTGGAGGCCATGAATGGCGAACTGCATCTCGAAAGCACGGTAGGGGAAGGCAGTACCTTTGTAGCAACATTTAAAGATCTGCAAATAATTAAGAATGCAAAGACCACCGATGGTAACGACCGCACAAAAAAAATAATTTTTGAAGGGCAAAAAATTCTGATCGTTGAAGACATAGCTTCAAATATTGAGGTGATCAAAGGTTTTTTAGACGGCCGAAATCTTCAGATCAGTGAGGCTGAAAACGGAAAAGTGGCCCTTGACATGATTTCGACCGATAAACCCGAACTTATACTCATGGACATGATGATGCCGGTGATGAGTGGATATTCGGCGACAAAAGCCATTAAAATGAATAAGGATTTCAGTCACATACCCGTAATTGCCACAACAGCGTCGGCCCTCAAGCACAATGAATTATTAATAAGTAATTTATGTGACGATTATCTCAGAAAGCCTATTGTGAAGGACGAACTTATTGAAATGATAGCCAGGTACCTTTCTCACCGGGAATTATCGACCGATGACCTTAGTCAGTATGCCCCGGCAGGCTGTACTGAATTTATCTTTTCGGAAACCACAAAAGCCAAAGTGCGCGATAAATTTACAGGTAAATACGAAGATGCGCTTGCGCTCATGAGTATTGATGATATTTCATCTTTCGCGCTTGAGTTGCAAGAGTACGCCGGCGAGATCAACGATGGCGGACTGCGTTCGTATGGAGAAACACTTTTTGAATACACTGAAAATTTTGAGATAGACAAAATGAATACACTTTTTAACAGATTTAGAATTTTAACAACGAATGACTTTAATGAATAACATCTACACAGAAATTATAAGAGAAACTCCCGGGGATACAGACGACAGTGTTTTAAAAGGGGCGCGAATATTAATTATTGACGACTCTGAAACAAACATAAAAGTTTTAGGCGCTTTACTAAAAAGGTATGAATGCGAAGTGCTCACCGCCCTGGATCCGGAAAGAGGTTTGAGTATCGCAGAAGCGAAATTACCCGACCTGATCCTGCTTGACGTATTAATGCCGGAAATGGATGGATTTGAAACACACGCTCTTTTGAAAAAAAACCAAAAAACAAGTCATATCCCGGTTATTTACCTTACTGCCGCCAGTAAAACGCAAAATGTAATTAAGGGCATCGACCTGGGCGCCGTAGACTATATTACAAAGCCTTTTAATCATGCTGAATTAATCGCGAGAGTGAGGAACAGACTCAAACTTGGGATAGAAAACGAACGCGTTAAAATGATGTTCGAAAGCAAATCACATTCATTTATTACCCTGAACCACAACCTTGAGATTACCGGGTTTAATACAAGTGCTAACGAAAGAAGTATCCTTTTTAAACACGATCAGTTAAAGTTCGGCGAAAACGCGTTGAATTACGTGGACGCGGTTGACCGCAATTTTGTGAGAAAAAGAATTGAGAGCGCGCTTAACGGAAGAACCGTTGAATTTGAGAAGGGTTATGTGGTGGGCGCCGAAACCAAATGGTTTAACTATATTATTGAACCCATAAAAAATAAAAATAACGCCATTGTTGGCTGTATTCTAAGTGCCACCGACATTACAGCAAAAAAAGACGTTGAAATGGAGGATGCGGATTATCTGAAAAAGATAAATGACGTGTTGGATGAAACGCAGCAAAGTTTGCGTTATGCCAGCTATATACAAAACGCTATTTTTCCAAACCAGGAAGATGTATCGGCGCAATTCGCGGAAAGTTTTATATTTTTTAAACCGAAGGAAAAAGTGAGCGGAGATTTTTACTGGACCTGCGACCTGGGTGATAAATCCCTGCTCATTTTGGGAGATTGTACGGGGCATGGAGTTCCGGGAGCTTTGTTAACAACAATTAGTATTGTGTTGTTGGAGAGAATCGTTAAGTACCAGCAGATCTATTCTCCCGAAAAGATACTTACTGAATTGAATAGTAACATCGTGAACACCCTCAACCAAAAGGACGGAGGGATAAAGGATGGACTCGAAATGGCGGTTTGCCTCTTTGATAAAACGAGCCGGATGATCGAATTTGCTGGTGCGAAACGCTCGCTACTGCTCGCAAAAAATAAAGAAGTGATAGAAATAAAAGGTAATCGCCAGGAAATTGGCGGTGAGGAAATCAAAGCATATTCGAAACAACAGTTGTATCCTGAAAAAGGAACTATGGTTTATATCACAAGTGATGGGTATGCCGACCAGATTGGTGGTGACAGGAACAAAAAGTTCATGAAGAAGAATTTAAAGAAATTAATTATATCTTTAAATGGTGAAGCTATGGATGATCAGAAATTGATTTTCGCGGATACAATTAACACCTGGAAAGGTTATGAAGAACAAACCGACGACATTCTCTTAATTGGAGTGAGAGTGTAACGCATTAATACAATTAGTGGTAAGTAAACCGGCAAATAACAGAACAATTTTAATAGCGGACAGTTCACGCGACAACCTTAATGCGCTTGGTAAACACCTTAAAGCAGAGGGTTTTGGCATACTTGCAGCCATCGATGGAAAGCAGGCATTTGGCATTATTCAGAACAAACGCCCCCATCTTGTCCTTTTAGAAGCAGGCATTCCCAACATGGATGGATTTGATCTCTGCCGGGCGGTAAAAGAAAATAATGCCGCCGCGAGCGTTTTTGTAATTATGATGTCTGAGTCCGCAGACGGTTCATTGGAGGAAATGGCGTTTGCTGCGGGAGCCGATGATTTTATCTCCAAACCCTACCGGATGGAAGAGTTGGTTGAACGCATTTACTCGGTTTTAGAGAACAGGCAAAAGCCTGTAATTTCACCAGTAAAATCTGCTTCCGTGCCCCAAAAACGGGTTTTGCTGGTGGAGGACAATGAATTAAATCAAAATTACGTGGAGGCCATCATAAGCGATCTGGGTTTTACTTTAGATATTGCCGACAACGGCGGAACAGGACTTGAGAATTTTCTAACTAAAAAGTATGACCTGGTCTTAACAGATATCAGTGTGCCTGTGATCAACGGGGTTGAACTCACTAAAATAATCCGGGCCAAATACTCAAAAGATGTACCCATTATTGCGATCAGCGGACATTCTGATAAAGAGATCATCGACCGTTGTCTTGCCGCGGGTATGACGGGTTTCGTCACGAAACCTTTTACAGCGAGGGACTTAAAAACGGAGATCAATAAATTATTTCCACAATCCGTTTCGGAAGATGGATGGAAAATGTCGGGAATTGCGGATGAACATGAAAGCGGAAACCGCACTTACAATTACGATCATGCCATTGAAATAGCAAAAGGAGATGAGCAATTATTGAAAAAATGGATCGAACGTTTTAAAGAAATTTTACAAAATGCAGTAGAAAGTGTGAATTCCTGCGTGAGTATGAACGAATACCCTCAGAAAAACAAAATATTTCACGAACTGGTCAACTATTCAGGCTATTTCGGGATCGATGAACTTCGCTCATATATCCAGGAGCTCAACTCGATACAACAATTTTCGAAGGACAAAGAACGCATCGGGAACTTTTATATCAAAATTAAGAACGAGCTGCAAAAAGTACAGGCGTATTACGACGGCATTGTTTAAAACACGAAGTCGCTCTTAATCTCACCTGGGGTGAAACCTCCTGCTGAGCTATAGGTTTTTATGATCATAAAAAAAACGGCCGGGATTTTCCGGCCGTTTCTATTAACAAATGAATCAGCAACTAGTTCACGGTGCAAACTACTTTCACACGGTCCTTGTCAGCGTCTGATAAACTTCCGGCGCTTACAAAACCAATGGCTCCAACCTCACTTGCCACAAAATTTATCAGGTCGTTTTCAGAGCTGAATTTGTCCTGTGGCTTTTCGGCGCCATCATATTGTTTTTGTGTGAAATAAGTTTCAACGTCAACAGCCGACAGACCCAGTACTTTTGCGTAGAACGCGGTTTGAGATGCAGTTTTTGATTTATAATCAGCGGGGCGGATATTTTTGTTGATGTCCGGCCATCTTTTTTTGATCTTCCTCATCCAGTAAAGTTTAACCTCACCAGCGCTCAGTGTACTCACTGAGTTTTCTTTATTTACAATAATAACAAGGTCCGAAGGTGAGCCTGACCCGGTGTATAGTTTGAATGAAGCCAGAAAACACGTCAGGCAAATCAACAGAATACTTTTTTTCATGATATTTATTTTTTTATTTATTAGTAGTAATTAGAAAGCAAATGCGAACTGCACGCGTGGACCATGGGTAATGGTGCTGCCAATTTTATCACCTGCTTTGTAACCTGGCATCGCCGGATTTTGGAGCACAAAAGCGTTATCCTTGTATATTTGGTTTTGTATCCTGCAACTGTACTCCATTTTAACTACAAAATTTGAAGTGAATTTATACCGCATACCGAGGGTTAAATCGTTTATTTTTATCTGAATTCCGTCTTGGGCACCAGCATAATAGTAGTCGGTTGAATTTGGAGTGCCAACAATAATGTGAGCATACTGTAAATAGGGAATGAATTTGTTTGTTACTTTGTAGCCGGCGTAGGTTAATAAGCCCTGGCTGCTTTTTTCTCCAAGTGAATCGAAACGGGAAGATTGGTAATAAAATTCACCAATGAATTCTAAGTTCTTTTCAGGGTTCATATAAACAAGAGACACATTTGAAAGTAGGGTTTTTCCACCTTTAACGTTTTTAATACCAGCGATATTTGCTTTTTTAGCGCTGAAAACATCGTAGTGTGCCGAACCTAAAATTTTAAGACCCTCAACCGGTTCAACTCCTACTGCTGCAGTAACTGCATATTGGTTTTTTACATTGTTTTGAAGAGTTGCTGAGCCTCCTCCGTTGGATAAAAATACGCGATAGAACATGCGCGCTTTGGAAATATTGTCTCCTTCCACCTGGAAACCGACATTTTTTACCTGCAGTACTCCACCTTCGTTCGCCGGGCGGATAATGGAAGGTCTCGCGATTGTTGGTTGCAATACCAGGCCCATGTTGTATTGATTGCTCCAATACCCGATTGGATTATACATTTTACCAATTCTTAAACTGAAATAGTCTTTGATGTAATATTTCGCCATCAAACGTTGTACTTCAAAAGTTGCAGTACCATTATACACGTTTGCTGTGTTTTCGTTCAAAATGCTGATCCTTTCGGTGAGCTGCGAGGTAACAAGGAGAACGAAATTGCCTGGTGAAAATACCGATTTGGTGCTGTCAACATAGGTGGAATCGCTCCATACCGGCGGTGCTTTAGCGTTCGCTGTGTTGAAATAGTTTCCTTTTTGTATCTTGGTTTGACTTTGAAACTCGGGCTGTCCGAAAAATCTGATTTGTGTGTCTTGTGCAAACGTGGATGTTGCAGATGTTAAAAGCACAAAGGCTCCTAAAAGACTGTTTTGTATTTTTTTCATTTTTTTGTTTTTTTTGCGGCAAATCGGTCTGTAAACCGGTATTGCCTGGTTTTGTTTTTTTTATTTGTTTTTATTTTTATTGATAAACAGTCATGCTGCACATTCAGTGAGCTGTCGGCCGATTGACGATCATCGGGATCGTTCTCTTCTGTGTTTAAATTAAAATTTCCTGTATTCATTTTTTGTCATGGCCTTTTCAGGTACATTGAAATTTTCAGAAAACTGTTTCGCGGCTAGGCCATTTGTGGCAGGATGCTTCAGCTGGGTGTGCGCCTCTGTCCCTTTATCTTAAAGAAGGATACTGATTGTTTTAAATAATCAGATTGTGTGTTCAGTTCTTCCGCACTGGCGGCCATTTCTTCCGCCGTTGCGGCGTTTGACTGCACTACCTGGTTCAATTGCTGAATGGCATTGTTTACCTGGCCAGCGCCGCTATTTTGCTCGATACTCGCGGCGGTAATTTCCTGTACCAATTCGGAGGTCTTTTGTATGTTAGGTACGACTTCGTGCAACAATTCACCGGACTTTTTCGCGATCTCAACACTTTTTGCTGAAACTTCGTTGATCTCTGTTGCGGCTTCCTGACTTTTTTCGGCCAGTTTTCTTACTTCAGCTGCAACCACCGCAAATCCTCTGCCATGCTCGCCGGCACGCGCTGCTTCTACAGCGGCATTTAAAGCGAGCAGGTTGGTTTGACGGGAGATCTCCTCAATGATTGAAATTTTTCCCGCGATCGTTATCATCGACGCAACCGTTTTATTTACCGATTCGTTTCCTTCTTCAATTTCTTTCGCGGCCTGTTTGGCGATTTTTTCTGTTTGTTTCGAATTGCTAGTATTTTGCTGGATATTGGCAACCATTTCTTCCATAGATGAAGAGATCTCCTCAACCGAACTGGCCTGGTCTGTTGATCCATTTGACATTTGTTGTGCCGAAGCGCTCATTTCTTTGCTTGCTGAGGCAATGCTATCAGAACTTTTTATTACTGAAGAGATAACTGTTGTCAATTCATCGCTCATCCTGATCATGGCTCCGTAAATGCCCTGTTTGTTCCGCTCGGTATCGGGTATTTCAAATGTGAGATCACCTTTGGAGATCCTCGTGGCCATTTCGAATACTTCTTCCGGCTCGCCACCGATGAGTTTTGTGAGATTTTTGATAGTTAAAAATGTTGCAATAAAACCAATAAGGAGTAAAAAGAAAGCCAGTAACAGGATGCTGTACTTTAATGTAGAGTAGGCGTTTTCTTTGTCCTGTAAAAGGTCTTTACTTTTCTTATCGATACTCCCAAACAATTGGTCAAGTTCTGTATTGATCGTATTAACGGTTGGAACCAGCTTATCCGTGTATGCATTCAGGGCCTCGTCAACTTTTGCATCATCAACGTAATCATCGCTGGTTTTAAGAGTAGCCATAATCTTGTTGCATTCAGACAGTAAAATCGAAGTGTTTTGGTCGATGTCTTTAAAAGTGTTGATGTCTTCATTTGTTTTCGTTTTATTTAACACCTCGCCGAGGTGGTTCAAAGTTTCTGGTATACTTGTTTTGCATTTTTCTTTTAAAAGGTCCTTGTCCTGCTGGTTTGGCTGGTAGATCCAGGCGTTACCGAGTTTATTTGTGGACTCCATGAGATTTTTAAACTCTTTTATGTTTTCTGATGCCTTGAGGTATACCTCTGTGATATCTCTGTCGATACTTAACACTTTTGATAACAAGCTAAGTCCTACAATAGCGTTAATAATGGCAAAAACGATGATGATCACATATCCGATCGCGATTCTGAATGGTAAGGTAAACCTGGTTTTCTTTTTCATTTTTTTATTCTTTTACGAAAGATGTTTTAAATTTTGAGGTGCAAAGGTATACCGGCAGTTGCCGTTGCTTGTAGTGGAATACACTATAAAAACTAAGGGATTTATTTAGTTCGTGATTATCCGGGAAAAAAGGGGAAGCAGGCCTTGCCCTGCATGCTATGGGCAAAAGGCTCGAACAATTTTCAATTAAGTGAATGTGATAGAGGAGTTCTGTTACCTGAACGTATGTGACTTAAGCAATTCGTAGCCCTCGTCAATGGTATTGGCCTGGAGAAAATCGAAGCCAAATTTTCCAGCCATTTCCAGCCAGGTCCTTGCCCCAATTCTCGCGATCATGTTATCGGGGAATACATAAATGATCAGGCGAATGCCTTTTGCTTTGTATCCTGGAAGGGCGGTATTCATTATCCAGTCTGTATCTGAGGGTTGATGATGCCCGGTGGCTTCTGATGCATCAAGGATCGCAGTGTTTCCTTTGTATTTCTCAACGGTGTTCACATTTATGTCAAACGCTTTTTGGCGATGAATGCCCAGGTTAAGACTAAAAAATTTTATAACAAGTACTTTTTTTTCGTGATCAAACCACGACTTTAAATAGCCGTCTGCAAAGTAAAGGGGAGTTATTTTGTTTGCAGCCATTGTAGTAAATAAAATACATAAGAACCCTGTATATTCTATTTTAGAAACCGGTAAGTGTCCTCAATAGATTACGTTCAATAAACCCACATTAAGATTAAATGTCTTTACTAACATGATATTGCTACCATGGTCAAACAGTGATGTTACTTGTATATCCGCATGAAATGCCCGCCTTATCATAGTTCTACTATCAAAAGTAAAAGTAGAAAATTTAATTTTAAGTATTTAATTTACTTAAGCGGGGTGTCAGATTCTTTGTTTGTGATCTCAAATGAGGTTACACGAGGCTAACATCCACATACCGTGGTACTTATGCTGGGCATAACGCCGTCAACCCGGGCGCTTTCGCGTTAAAATTCAAAATTCAGCCTGCATCCCCAGAAATGTATGTTGCCGCGATCGGCGTTGTAGCCACTATTGATGATGTACTGATAGTTGAAAGTAATATCCATGATTTTGATGAGGTTGGTCTTGTAAAAAAACTCGAAAGCCTGCTCTGTTTTATAATTGAGACTTCCATCCCCGAGCATAAATCCAGATCCACCGTTTTTTAAAAAGTCGCTGTGCCCTTTACTTAAAGCGTTAACTGACAAGGCTGCGCCAATTAAATCGTTTGGTCTTTTTATGCGGCCGAATGAGTACACCGCGCCCCCGGCCAGGGCCTGGTCGGCCTCGGTATATCCCATAGACTCTGATTTTCCGTCATTCCAGCTGTATCGTCCGAATATGGCGAGATTGTCGCTGAGTTTTATGTCAGCATCGATTCCAAATCCGTATTTGCCACGGTAAGCTTTTAAGCTGTCGCAAAAGAATGCAGTGCCTGACGAATCGCAGGTGAAACGACTGTATGCACCGCTGTTTGCTTTGTTGTAAAAGGTCAGTAAACGTACATTGGCGGTTTTTGAACCTAAGTTTAGTTTTCGGGCATATTGTAAATTAATACTGTAACCTTCTTTAATATTCAGGTCCGCCTTTGGGCCGCCTGCGTCCTTGTTTACAGTTACGGCCGCGAAGTTGATCTGCGATTTTTTTAAATTAAATTTTAAAGCGCCTCCATAGGTGAAACCATACCCGGTTGTAGCTGCATCCCATGCCGAAAGCATGGTATGATTAAAATTTAAAAAATCGTTGGTTGGGTCACTGGCATATTCATTCATATCAAAAGCTTCCTGGATGATAAATTTTCCGAGGAGCAATTCCATGCTCTTGAATTTAGAATTTCTATTTGTGTCTATTTCCAGATGTTGTTTGTATTGTGCCCGTACCAGGTAAGGAGTTGCCTGCGGAATGCCGTAAATGGAATTGGGGTATGCGGCGAATCCAACGCCATCTCCCACACCGTTACCGCCTGCATACTCCGGAGATATATTGAAGGTGGCCCCTCTCCAGGGCATAATATCCACCGGAACCGTAAACAATGCTATATTTTCGCTTCTCCACCTGATCGCGGTAGTAGATTCGGGATCTTGTTGTTTAAAACCGAAGGGCGCCTGGTAGAAGCTGGTGATGATGCCACCCACGCAAAAATACTTATCAAAGCGGCTTTCCTGTTCAGGTTCGGCTGTTTCGGTTATTTGCCCGACAAATTCCGGTTGCTTTGACCGGTTGATGCTATCCCTTGTAGCGCCGAACGGATTTTCTTTTCCATCAAAAAATTTATTGGCGAAATACACTTCGATAAACCGTCTTGCGGCTTCTGTTTTTTTAAGATCGTTGCAGTTTATTCCCTCCAGGTAACTGATCAACTCTATTACAGTTGCTTCCACGTCATCGGTGAGATCATTTTTCATATTGGACGGTGTGTTTTCATGGTATTTTTCAAAAACTGTCCATGCTTCGTCGAGCGATATAACACGATCCTTGTTTACATCGGCATAATGCAGGGCCGGCGACAAATAAGGATACAGAGCGGCAGTTGTATCAGCACTTTGTGAAAGGAGCGTTTTTGTTACCAGCATAATTATGCCAATCGAAATACTTTTCTTCATTTTCTTCATTTTTTTACAATTTGTTTCCGTTCTCATTCACATTTTTTTCAATGGCGGCGTGATATTTAAAATTTAACACGTTATTTGTTTGCCACAGTGATGGATCGGTTTGCAAAAGTAGATGAAGTGTATCCTGGCTTTTGTAGAGGCTTTATTCAAATCAAATAAGGGATTTCCACTAGTTTTATTTTTCAATAGATCCGGGTGGGACTACCTGTAAACAATTAGAAATTACGGGATGTTAAAGGCGGCAAAGCGGCTAAGTGTGATTTTAAGTCAGTGGTGAGCCTTGAATCCGTGTTTGAGCGTTGATCACCGTAAATTATTCCTGAGAAAACAATACCCTAAGAATTGGTTGAGGCACAGGATAAGAAGGGAGAACCGTGTAAGGATGAATTTTGTTGATTTGATTTCAGAAAATCAAGTGCATCCTCGAGAGAAGCCTTTTCGATAATGGGGAGATTAAATTTTTTCCCAAAATCTAACATGGTCTTCACACCGGTTTTGGCAATGGAATTTTTCGGAAAAATATTGATAATGCATTCAAGGTCTAATTTTTTAGCCTCTGGAAAAACTGTTGTTATTAACCATCTTTGATCTTCGGGGTAGGGCACACCAAAGGCGCGGCTGGTATCAATAATTAAGGCCCTTGGCCGGTAGTTTTTGGCGGCTTCAAGTTTTGCCAGGTAAGATTTCCGGTAATGGATATTGGTTGAAAGATTGAACCAGGTGGTTACTATGACTTTGTTGGTATGATCATACCAGGAATCGATCCAGTCTTCAGCGAAGTAGAGACTGGTGATCTTGCTGCCAATGTTGGGATAGATCAGCCTGTCAGCCATTTTTGTTTTTTGTTATTTGGTTGTCCAACTGTTGTAAGGTCAGTTTGGCCTCCTCCTCGGAGTTAACTTCAATATAAACAAGACCATTTTTCCGGCCGGTGTCGTTCCATGTTTTAGCGCCCGATCGGGCAATTACATTTTTCGGTAAAATGCTGATAATGGCCGCAAGGCCTAATTCCCGGGATCTGGGGTAGAGCGTTGTGGCGAACCATTCCTGGTCTTGTGGAAATGGTATTCCGATGGCGTCGCTGGCATCAGCGATAATAATGGTTGCCTTGTATTTACGCATCGCTTCCAGTTGCATTTCACATGATTTCCTAAGGTGTACCCTCGAAGTATAATTATACCATTTCACGTGGATCACGTTGCTGTCGTGATCGAACCATGTTCTTACCCATCCCTTCTCGGTGTATAATTCTGTTGTCATGTTTCCTGTTGTTCAGCACAAAAATCAGTTGAGGATATATTATTTTATCAAAATTAATTTCAGCTTGATGGCCTTCGTAATCATTTCCGCTGTATTTTTGACTTCCATTTTCTTGAGTATATTGTATCGGTGTGCGTCAACGGTGCTCACACTCACAAAAATTTTATCGGCAATCTCTTTATTACTAAGACCTGAGCTTATCAGCTCCATAATTTCTTTTTCGCGCTTGGTAATATCAATTTTTGCGCCGCTTTTGTTTGTATTGGAGTATTCTTTGCTGATGTAGTTGTCTGCCAGGATCTGTGAAGCCGAGCGACTGATGTATTTTTCACCCTTCATGATTTTTTCGATCGCGCCACTGAGTTCATTGTTCTTGAAATCCTTTAGCATGTATCCGTTCGCGCCTGCTTCAAAGCACTGGTTAATATATAATTCATCGGCGTGCATACTTAAAATGAGCACCTTAACAGCTCCACCGGAGATCTTTTTTACCTGCCTGGTTAGTTCTATGCCGTCCATGCCGCCCATAGAAATATCGCTGATCACAAGATCGATCTTTAATTTTTTAAGTTCCAGAACAAGGTCTTCACCGTTGTCGGATTCTCCAACAACCTGGAACGCCGGATTAATATCCAACAGACTTTTGATCCCATAACGGACGATGTGGTGGTCTTCCACTAAATAAATTCTAGTCATTGTTTTTTAATTTTGCGTTTACAGATAAATTTATCTCAAATCCTTTGTCTTTACCCGATTTAATGGTAAAAAGTGCACCTATGCTTTTGGCCCGGGCCTCCATATTCAATATTCCAAAAGTACTCATTTTTTTAAATTCAAGGTTATTTGGGTTAATACCAAGGCCATTATCTTTTATTTGCAGGGTGAGTACATTGTTTTCGTAGTTCAGGTTCAGAAGTATCTTTTTGGCCTGAGAGTGGGCAACTATGTTCTTAATTGCCTCTTGCACAATCCGGTAGATATTTATTTCAATTTCGCTTTTAAATCGCATTCCGGCAATGTTTGAACTTAAATTAATATTCAGAGGATCATTGGTTTTGTCGGTTTTACGCACAATTTGTTGAATTACAGGGAATAAACCAAATTCATAAAGTGTCATTGGTGAAAGGTTGGTTGAGATGCCACGTAGGTCCTGGGTAATTTCGAATACCATTTGGTTGATGAATTCTATTTTTGTTTTCTCTTCAGGGTGAATCAGCTTTTTTGCGCCAAGACTCTCGAGGTTGGCCATGGCTGCTGAAAGCATCTGGTTGATACCTTCGTGGATTTCGCGGGCAAATTTTTTTCGTTCGTGTTCGTTGCTTTTTATCAGTGAAAGGGTGCGCGATTTTTGCTCTTTTTCAAGGATGGTTACTTCGAGCTGTTTGTATTTATTTGCTTTCTGTTCGATGCGTCTTTCAAGGGTCACATCCCTACCCATTGAGATAAAATTGGTGATTTCGCCGTTCACATTTAAGAGGGGTGTAATTATTTTTTCTTCGATATAAAAGGTGCCGTTCTTTCTTGCATTAATGAACTCAGTTTTGACCGCCTTGCCTTTCAGGATAGTTCTCCAGATATTTACATGGAAAGCGTCAGGGTGTTTTTCTGACTTAAAGATGTTCGCTTTTTTGCCAACTACTTCGCTACGCGTGTAGCCTGTAGTTTTTGTAAGCATAGGATTTACATATTCAATTGTTCCTGTTACATCTGTGATCATTACCAGCTCCTGCGATTGTTCAGTGATATTATAGAATTTCTCAATTTCATTGACCTTGGATAATAATTCCGTGATATTGCGTATGGTTGCAAAAATGCTGTTGGGGTCTATCCTTGTTATTCTTACTTCGAACCATTCGCGCCTGTTACCTGCTGTGATTTCAATTTCGAACGAGAAAGGTTTTTTGCCACCGCTATTATCTTTCAGTTTTTCTTTTATTTTCCTTGCAATACCTGCATTCAGAACTGTTTGTGTTTTTTTTTCTTCAGGCAAATGTTCAGGCTTAATGATCACCGCTCTTTCTTTTCTCCCGATCCTCGACTGAATAATTTTGCCTTTTTGATCAAATACCAGGAAAGAATCCGGGAACAATTCATTTATTATTTCAGTGCCTGTCATGTTAATTCGTTAGGTGTGCCAATTCGATCGGGGCGTACGACGCCCTCAGGTTTTATCTGACGCAAAATTACGGAGTGTGACTGAAATAATATTTTAATTAAGCCCCTATTTATTTTTAAATAAAACCCTTAGCCGATTTAGGGCCAAACCTTAAAATTTGAAAACGCCTTCCTGTCTACTTTTGTCGAACAATTTTAAAAATAATTGTAACAGACCCATGTTTCCTGTAAAAATGCAAATGAAGATGACAAAACCCGTTTGTTCGGCAACAGCGCCGATAGTTCCTTTTGGCGATGAGGGTCAGGTAGGATCCGGAAGGGTTCATAAAAATACGTGTATGAAATGGTTGGCGTTGATAAATACAAAAGTGACCATGGTCTTTATGGTTCTTTTTACTGGTTTATCGGGGTTTTCACAGGACTACAACAACAAAGAAATATACAAAAAGTACGCCCAGGAAGATACTACCGGGATTAACAGAAGTGCCATACTGGTGCTCTACACAGACAAAACGTACTTAAATTTTGGAATTATGAATGACAGGGAAAATATGGAGATGTATGTATGGTACGCATACGGCGATTGGACACAGAAAGACTCCGAAATACTTTGTAAAACTCATTACACTACCGTAAGTCAGGATAAAACGATAGCGAACATAAAATTTCAATACAGGTTTAGACCGGATTATAGGCTGATTGACACCTATTTTGAATTCGCGGCAGAACGTTATACCGACTATGCAATGCTGCTTATTAAGAATAAGGTAGTGGATCTTACAAAAAAAATAGAATACATAGAATCTCAAAACAGCGCACCGATAAATAAATAACTAAAGAAAACACTTTTTAATGAGCGATATGAACAAAGTTAACTCTGCCGGCCCTGAACTCGGGCCCGCAGTCACAAATGAGAACGGCCAGACCGACAATCAACCGGAGTTTACCGAAAGGGTTATCCAGGAAAACAATATTAAAGTAAGCCTCGTACCATCGAAACGAAAGAAGACGAAAAAGATAAACGTCATTATTGAGGGTGAGTTCAATATAAGTAATGCTGAGATTGTTAAGGAGAATTGTGGCAAGTTGCTTCATCACTTTGATTTTGTAAGTATCACTTTAAAAAATATTGTGGATATAGATCTGGCAGCGGTACAATTGCTTCATGTGTTGAAATCGGTACCGGCCTTTTCTCAAAAAACCATTACAATTGATTCTGAGCTATCTAAGGAAGACCGAATTCTTCTTGGCGGGTCAGGGTTGCTGGATGTTATCTCGAGAAAGTCCTGAGTATTGATTTTAAGGAAAATGAGAATTATAGTTTATAAATAATTAAGGAATGAAAAAGGATATATTAATAATTGATGATTCTGAGAGTATCAGAGAGGTTATCGCCTCGGGACTGGAAATGTCCGGGTACAATGTAATCAAAGGCATCAACGGAGAAGACGGCTTAAAATGCCTGCGTGAAAATAAAAGCATTGAGCTGGTGATTACAGATTTAAATATGCCAGTAATGGACGGAATCACGTTCCTGAAGGAAGTGAGGAAAGACGACACCTACAGGTACTTACCCGTTATTATCCTCACCACCGAGTCGCAGGAAACGAAGAAGCAGGAAGCAAAGAATGCCGGAGCAACAGGTTGGATCATTAAACCGTTTTCGAGAGAGAAATTAGTTAACGTCATTAAAAAGGTAATCAGGTAATGGACGCAACCAGGATCACATACATAGAAGAAGCAAATGAGTTGCTTTCTAATCTTGAGATCGCGTTGCTTTCTTTAGAAACCGACGGGAGCGATAAGTCGCACATAGAAGCAATATTCAGGGTGATGCATACACTGAAAGGAAACAGCAGCATGTTTGGACTTGCTAAAATAGCAGAGTTCGTACACGACCTCGAAACCATTTACGACAAGATCAGGATCGGCGAGATGCAACTGTCAAAAAATCTGATTGATTGCACCTTTCTCTGCCTTGATCATCTAAAAAATATAATTGGTGATTCAGAACTTAACGAGCCTGCCAATAATGAAAATCATCAAAAATTGATTTCACAAATCAATGGTTTTATTAATAGCACCACGGGATCTGCGGAAGCTATAGCTCCAACAGTGGAGGAGAAACACAGACGTAGCTACCACATCTATTTTGAACCAGGCGAAAGTGTTTTTAACAACGGTACCAACCCGCTTTTCCTGCTGTCGGAACTCGCAACTTTTGGTAATTGCAGGCAAGTGGCGCATTTTAAAGACGTGGTTTCTTTTGAAGAATTCAATTCGTCTACGTGCATTACATTTTGGGACATTTTTTTAGAAACCGAAAAAACCGCGAACGAAATAAAGGATGTTTTTGTTTTTGTGGAAGACAATTCAAAAATCGAGATAACTGATTTGAGTGGCGGAAGCTATTTGAGTGACAAGGACTTTTTAAATTACATATCGCTTACAGGCGGAACCGCTAAAAAAGTGGATATGACCGGTTTTAAACCTAAAGACACGGAAAAGCAAGCTGAAATAATTGCCGGGGATAAACCGCAGCTTACTTTGGCAAAAAAGAACGATTCGAAGGAAAAAAATGTGTCGAGCATTCGTGTGTCATCCGACAAGCTGGATGAGTTAATGAATCTTGTGAGTGAACTGGTTACAACCCAGGCAGGACTGACTTTGTATACCGAAAATAACAGGAACAGCGAGTTAGAGACCATTTCTGAAAATATAGAAAAACTCTCGAGGCGATTAAGAGACATGGCCTTTGGCATGACCCTCGTGCCGATAAATAATCTATTTGGCAGGTTCCAGAGGATGGTTCGCGACGTGTCGAATACACTTGGAAAAGAGATTGAGTTCATTACCGAAGGAGGTGAAACAGAACTGGACAAAACCATTATCGAGACGCTGACCGATCCTTTGATGCATATTTTGAGAAATAGTCTCGACCATGGCATAGAAAAACCCGGAGACAGGCTGGCGAAAGGAAAGGAAAAGAGCGGTAAACTCACTTTAAAGGCTTACTACTCAGGCGTGTTTGTTTACATACAAATTAAAGATGACGGTAAGGGAATAGATGTTAACGCTGTTCGCAAAAAGGCCATCAGTAAAGGTTTGGTTAAAGAAGAAGATAACCTTTCTGATAAACAACTGTTTGATTTTATTTTTCATCCGGGGTTCTCAACAGCTGAAAAAGTAACCGATGTTTCAGGAAGAGGTGTGGGCATGGATGTGGTGAATCGCAATATCCAGGAGATCAAAGGATCAATTGAAGTGGATTCCCGGGTCGATGAGGGCACTACTTTAACCATTAAGATTCCCTTAACACTCTCGATCATTGACGGTTTGTTGGTTACGGTTGAATCGGTTAATTACATCATTCCACTTTCGGTGATTACCAAATGTTACGAGGTGAATAACACCGAGATGCTCGGTAATTTTAACCGCTTGCTTATTCTTGATGATGAACAGGTTCCTTTCATCAATTTGCGGGAAGAGTTTGGGCACCGGATGGATGCGAAACAAAACTCTCAGATCATTGTGGTGAACAATGGTGAACGCAAAGTGGGTATCAGCATTGATCAGATCATTGGCGAATACCAGGCAGTAGTAAAACCCCTGGGTAAATTTTATAAACAACAGGATTTCATTTCCGGGGCCTCTATCCTGGGTGACGGTACAATTGCCCTGGTTTTAGATACTAATAAAATGGTAGAATTATATACAAAAAACATAAAAATAAACGACAAAAAATGGCAACTAAATTAATTAAAGACGAAAAAATGGAAGCAACGAAGTCCTTTTTGTCTTTCAAACTTGCGCAAGAACATTTTGCAATTGAAGTAATGAAGATCATGGAAATTTTAGAAGTTCCTAAAATTACAAAGGTGCCGCACGCGCCGGAATTTCTGAAAGGTGTGGTTAACTTAAGAGGCGGTGTGTTGCCGGTGATCGACGCCCGCACGAAATTCGGGCTACCCTCTGTTGATATGACAGTGGACACCTGTATTCTTGTGCTGAGCATTGAATTAAATGAAGAGAATATTACCGTTGGAGCCCTGGTGGATTCGGTTTCGGAGGTATTCGAACTGGAAGAAAAACACATTCAGCCGTCGCCGAGCATTGGTGCGAAGTACCGCGCTGATTTTATCCAGGGCATGATCAAAGAAAAGGATCAGTTCATGATGCTCTTAAATATCGACAAGGTATTTTCTTCTGAAGATCTTGAATCGTTGCTGGAAACAAAAACAGAAAGCCAACCTGAAACTGTGGGCTAATTAAATATCAATTTTTAGAATAAATAAAACAATGAAAAAAATAAACTTTACAATTAAATTAAAATTAATCGTCTATGCCGCGTCAATAGTCTTAACCATGACCCTTCTCGGTTTCATCTTTAAGAGCACGCTTAATAAAATGTCACTGAATAAATCCATTGCCGATGAATTTAAATCTGTATGGATAAAAACGCTTGAAATCCGTAAATCTGAAAAAGATTTTCTTTTTCGCGAAAATACAAATATGAAATTTTTTGAGACGGGCGAAAGTAAATACGCCACAGAAATAGACAATTCTATTAAAGAAGCG
Organism: Bacteroidota bacterium; assembly: GCA_040386615.1. Lineage (GTDB taxonomy): Bacteria > Bacteroidota > Bacteroidia > B-17B0 > Aurantibacillaceae > Aurantibacillus. The sequence continues at coordinate 157,445 of JAZKFC010000004.1, read as the reverse complement.
AACACTCTTTTGAACGAACTTAAGGAAACCGAAATCGTTAAAGAAAATAATATTAACATCGCAGCCATCAATGACCTTTTTGCCGAATACCACACAAATTTTAAAAAGATTGTGGAAGCTAAGCTGAAAAGAGGTGAACTTGATTTCGGCCTGGTTGGAGAAATGCGCAATGCTATCAAGGCCGTGGAAGAGGAAGTTCTTGACAACCAGACCGTGAGCCTGCAGGTATTAACGTTAAGGCGCTACGAGAAAGATTATTTACTGCGGAGAGATAAAAAGTACATTGAACAGCATTCTGAATTAGTTAAAACCATGTTAGAGAGCGCGATCATCGCTCCTTCAATGAAAGACAAATTAATTTCGTACCAAAAAGCCCTGAATGCCATTCTTGAAATTGATGCGATTATTGGATTCACACCTCAGGAAGGTCTGGAAGGTAATATACGTGCGGTAGTTCACAAGGTTGAACCGGCTATCGATGAAATTACCAAAACATTGAATGAAGTGTTGGAAAGCGACAATAACAAAAGTGTCCTGACCCTCCTCGTACTTATTACACTGGGTATATCGATTTCTGTAATAGTTTCGTTTTATATTATAAAATCCATTTCGTCGTCACTAAAACACGCGGTTGATACCATAGGCCGTATCGCCGATGGAGACCTGAATTTTGAAGTAAAATCAGACAACAAAGATGAAATAGGTCAATTGTTGAACAAAATGGGCGGAATGACTTCCAGGTTAAAGGACATCATTTCATCTATCCGCGCTGCTTCATTAAATATTGCCGCTGCAAGTTCACAGATGAACGCTTCCGCTCAACAAATGTCAGAAGGCGCTACTGAGCAGGCGAGTTCAGTTGAAGAGATCTCATCTTCTATGGAAGAGATGACCGCTAATATTCAGCAAAATACAAACAACTCAAAACAAACCGAAAAAATTGCACGTGAAGCAGCAAAAGATGTATTGGAAAGCAACAAAGCGGTGGGAAAAACTGTTGACTCGATGAAGACCATTGCCGCGAAGATCTCTATTATTGGTGAAATTTCACGTCAAACAAATTTATTGGCCCTGAACGCCGCAGTAGAAGCTGCAAGGGCAGGCGAACATGGAAAAGGATTTGCCGTGGTTGCCGCGGAAGTGAGAAAATTGGCTGAAAGAAGTCAATCTGCCGCCACCGAAATTAATGAAGTTTCCTCGGTAAGTGTAGATATTGCGCAAAAATCAGGTGAGTTACTAAACAGTGTGGTGCCTAATATTCAGAAAACATCCGACCTTGTACAGGAAATCAGCGCTTCAAGTACCGAGCAGAATTCAGGGGCTAACCAGGTAAACAATGCCATTCAGCAGTTAAACCAGGTTGTTCAGGAAAACGCCGCTACAGCTGAAGAAATGGCTGCGGGTGCCGAAGAGTTAAGCACTCAGGCCGATAGTTTAAAGGAAATAATCGCGTTTTTTAAAACGGGGGACGACGAAACCGGGAACACAAAACAGAAGCACAATGTAAAAAGAACGATGTCAGCAAAGTTAACTTCTAATAATCTGACCCCAAGCCATAAAAATCAAGTCAAGACCAAAAGTGGTGGAGGGGTTATTAACATTGAGCAGACAGAAGCTTTTGAGGACCAATATGTAAAATACTAATCTGATTAATTAAGAAAAAAGCTTTATGAAAAAAATAAGATATATGCTAATCGTAATGTCTCTATTTCGTGGAATGGAATTGTTTTGCCAGGGAAATGAAAAGATAACAAATGATAGCATCATGCGAACCCTTAACCAAATTAACAATGAGTTAACGCTTCTTAAGAAAACGAAATCTAAAAATACGCCTTATTTTAGCAGCAAATCTGGTATTGGTTTTGCGGTTCCCGACAGTTCGTACTCAATGAACATTCGTTTTAGAATACAAAACCGCGTGCTCATGAACACAGCCTCTGATGAAGACCTTAACCCGGATAGCTGGGAGGCTAGGGTAAGAAGGTGCAGGCTAAGTTTTACCGGCCACGTGGTTAACCCTAAAATCACTTATTACCTTCAATTATCTTTCTCCAGGGGCGATATGGATTGGAGTGATGCAGACGGATCGAAACTTAATACCAGCCCGAACGTGGTTAGAGACGCGGTGGTCTATTACAAACCGTCGAAATACCTGCAGTTGGGGTTTGGACAGACAAAATTACCTGGTAACAGGCAACGGACTGTTTCCTCTGGCGCTTTGCAGTTTTATGATCGCTCGATCGTGAATGCGAATTTTACACCGGACCGGGATTTCGGTGTATTCTTAAATCAGAATTCACACCTTGGCGATAAATTTAAAATTGTAACCAGGCTTGCTGTTAGCAGCGGCGAGGGGCGTAACTCAATTTCAAGTAATTCAGGCCTGGCCTATACCGGAAGGATTGAAATGCTTCCGTTTGGTTCATTCACCGATAATGGTGACTATTATGAAGGTGACCTTGCAAGGGAAGAAAAACCTAAACTTTCGATTGCGGCAGCTTACCACTATAACGACAGGGCTGTTAGAGCCGGCGGGCAATTGGGAAAAGATCTCCTTGGTGCCCGGAGTTTTAACGTCTACATGGCAGATTTTGTATTTAAGTTCAAAGGGTTCGCTTTAAGTAGCGAGTATATTCGCAGAGACACTGAAGGAGCGCCTGATGTTCTTGGAACGGATAACAAAACGAGGACTATTCTTACAGGGGACGGCATTAATACCCAGTTAAGTTATTGCACGAAAAAAATGTGGGAAGTGGCGATACGTCACTCTCTTGTTTCGCCACACAGCGACGTAAAAAAATACTACAATGAAACGGAACAGTATGGCGTGGGTCTCTCGAAGTATTTAAACAAACACAAACTAAAACTACAGGCCAATGTATTTTACAACAGAGAAAGGAATCTAGTAAAAAATGAAGATTTAAATAAGTATTTCTTTGCTGTATTTCAGATTGAGTTGGGGATTTAAACAATTCGAAGCATCGTTTGGGGAGTAAAAAGCAACCTCGAGGCTGCAATAAATCAAAAACATAATGCATTTTATTAAAGAGGTCGTTTTAGGGTGACCTCTTTTTTATGAAAGAAGCAACGGTCTGAAAAAATTCGGTGACGTGATTTTGAACAACTCAGTGCTCTTTAACAAAATCTCGTGGTGTAATTCAAAAATACATAATCGCACTTAAAGTTAGGTCGAAAAATACCAGGTGGACCCTTCAATTTGTGATCACACCTGGAAACAAAGGGTTTAAGCAAAGTAGCTAGAAGCATATAAGTGAAATCCCCTATAAAAACTGAATAAAGTCACTATTTAAATCCTACATCAACCACAGTACTTTTACAAAAATATAAAAATCTACTAATCAAAATAAAAAATTAAAATGAAAACATTTAAAAACGCGGGCATCAGGGCAAAAATTCTGACAATAGTCGCGATTAACATTATCTTCTACGTTTCCATCGCTTTTATAGTAATGAGAAACATCAACAGCCAGCAGAAAGCCGAGCAGGATATTATTTTGAACGGCAAGGTTTTGTTTTATTTTCAGGATGGCGATATGCAGCACGATGCCATCAGGGCAGACGTGTTTAAATTGATTTACGCGGTTTCAGCCAATACCGCCCTTGTTGAGTCAGTAAAAAAGGACTTTGAAGAGCATGTCAGCACTTTCTTTTCTGACATTGATACGGTAGACAGGATGAACCAGAATGAAGATATAAGGAAACAGATCCAACTGGTTAACCCTGCCCTCAAGGCCTATGTTGATTTCGGAAAAGAACTCGTTGGACTCGCGCTAAAAGGAGATAGTCTTTCGAAGGTTGCTTTATTTTCAAAAATAGATGAATTCCAGAACGTATTCGACGACCTGGCGGTACAACAGGAAAAACTAAGTGAATTGATCCTCAATACCAATTCTGATCTACAGGTAAACATTGTACAACAATCAGCCAATTCGGTTTATGTACTGATTATTGTAATTGTTTTTGCAATCGTGTTGTCGTTCCTGCTGGGTCTTGTTATTACCACCGCTATAGTTAAACCTTTAAAGACTGCAGTAGTGGTTGCCGAAAAAATTGCCAATGGTGACTTAACTGCCACAATCGAACTTGACCAGAAGGATGAAATAGGGGAGTTGGCCAGTTCACTGAAAAAAATGGTGGCGAAACTCCAGGAAGTAATTGGTTTTGTGGTAAAGGCTTCAGGAAATATTTCCAATGCGAGCTCGCAAATGAATTCGTCGGCACAACAGATGTCTGAAAGCGCGAATGAGCAGGCTAGTTCAGTAGAAGAGATCTCTTCTTCTATGGAGCAAATGACCGCCAATATCCAGCAAAACACAAATAATTCTAAACAAACTGAAAAAATTGCGCGCGAAGCGGCAAAGGATGTTCTTGAAAGCAACAAAGCTGTTGAAAGAACCGTGGAATCAATGAAAACAATTGCTGCCAAAATTTCAATCATTGGTGAAATTTCGAGACAAACAAACTTACTGGCTTTGAATGCGGCGGTTGAAGCTGCAAGAGCCGGAGAACACGGTAAGGGCTTTGCGGTTGTGGCGGCAGAAGTGAGAAAACTGGCCGAACGCAGCCAGTTGGCAGCGATAGAAATTGATGGGGTTTCCTCGGTGAGCGTCGATATCGCGACAAAATCGGGAGAATTATTAAACAGTGTGGTTCCTAATATTCAGAAAACATCTGAACTGGTTCAGGAAATTTCGGCGGCGAGTGTAGAGCAAAATAGCGGTGCCAACCAGGTAAATACAGCTATTCAGATATTGAACCAATCGGTGCAACAAAACGCGGCATCTGCCGAGGAAATGGCGGCGGGAGCTGAGGAACTTGACGCGCAGGCGGAGAGCATGAAGGAAATGATCTCGTTTTTTAAAATCAGCAATTCCACACGCAAAGTGGAGATTAAAAATGAGAGGTATACGGATAGAACAACGGTGCAAATGCCCGGCATGAGCAAAAAAGTGAATACAACTAAAACAGGCTTTCCTAAAAAAGCGAGTGTGGTGTTGCATGAAGCGACAGAGACAGATAGCGCATTCGAAAGTTTTTAACTACTTATAAATAACCAATCTTTGAAATAGTATCCTTTATGGAATCCATAATTCAAACACAGCCCTACGTGAATATATATAGTAAGGAACTCAATGATACTGAGTTTAATAAACTGAGTAGTTTTATTTACACCCACTATGGGATCAAAATGCCGTTTTCAAAAAAAGGCATGTTGCAGGCCAGGTTGCAAAACAGGTTAAGGGAAAACAAAATGAGTTCATTTAAGGAATACTGCGATTTTGTGTTTTCAGGCAAAGAGGGCGATTCTGAAATTGTTCACATGATTGATGTTGTGTCGACGAACAAAACTGATTTTTTTCGTGAAGCAGCTCACTTTGAGTTTATGAAATCGGTTGTATTACCTGAATTTCAGGAAAATGCACCAGGTGAAGTTTTGCGTATCTGGAGCTCCGCCTGTTCAAGCGGCGAAGAAGTGTACACCCTTGGGATGGTTTTAAATGAATTCCTCGATGGAAAAAAACATTTTGACTATTCCATTCTGGGAACAGATATTTCTACGCGGATCCTCAATAAGGCTGCGAATGCTATCTACCAGGAAGAGCGCGTTGCTAACCTTCCCTTAGACCTGAAAAGGAAATATCTTTTGAAAAGTAAAGACCGCGAAAATCCCAGTGTACGGATCATTCCCGAAATAAGACAAAAAGCAAAGTACCAAAGACTCAATCTGATGGACGACGCTTATATTCAGGTGCCGAAAAATCATGATGTGGTGTTTTGCCGGAATGTATTGATTTACTTCGACAGAGAGACACAGGAGAAGGTGATTAATAAATTGTGTGCCCACTTGAAACCAAACGGCTATTTTTTTCTGGGACATTCTGAGTCTATAACGGGCATTGATGTTCCACTAAAACAAATTAAACCAACAATTTTTAAGAAAATTGACCGCTAGAAGATTATGAAACAGCTAATTTCAGACAAAGAACTAATAAACGAACTTGAGAACAGGTTTGAAAACAACCGTAGAACCCTCAGTGAACAATTATCGTTAATGGCCGAATTAAAGTCGGTGAACGAAAAACTGATCGCATCTGAAGGTTTAAAAAGCAATTTTTTATCGAATATTCGTAACGAAATAAATAACCCCATCGCGTCTATTCTTGAATTGGCGAAAAATATTTCGGAAGAAAATATGGAGCCAGAAAAAATGCAAAAATTCGCGGCGCTTATTCACAACGAGGCTTTTAGCCTGGACTTTCAGTTGCGAAATATTTTTGCTTCGGCTGAAATTGAAGCAGGGGAGTCGATTGTTTCGCCGGTGTCGGTAAATATCAATTCAATTGTCAGCAATGTGATCGCTTCCTTCAGGCATCTTTTCGAAAAGAAGAAGATCATTTTATCTCATATTCATTCTGCTCAGAATGGTGATCGTTTTTGCACAGATGCCGAGAAGCTACATTTGATACTGAGCAACCTGATTTCAAACGCTATCCAGTTTACTGGTGCGGAAGGGACTGTGGACGTGACTTCTAAAATTGAAAATAGAAAGTTGTTTATTTCAATAAAAGACAGTGGCACCGGAATCAGTATAGAAGAACAGGAGATTATTTTCGACCGTTTCCGCCAATTGGAAGAAGGTTCGACCAAAACATACGGCGGACACGGATTGGGTTTAACCATTACCAAAGCTCTTTTGGACCTGGCCGCTGGCGCGATTCGGGTTCAGAGCGTGAAAAATGATGGAAGTACTTTTTCGGTCTGTATGAATGAGCTTGAAAACAGCGATTCCCAGGCAGACGTTTTTTCTTCCGACGGAAATGATTTTTTATTTGCCGACAACGAAAGCCTTGCCTTCTAAGCTCCATGACAACCGACCAAATAAGTAAACATTATTTGTTGCCTTCGGCTGTTTTTGCCGATAAGCAGCCGCACCTGGTGGACACAATTCTTGGATCCTGCGTTTCGGTTTGTTTATACGACACGAAATTGAAGGTGGGTGGAATGAATCACTATATGTTACCCTTGTGGAATGGTGATGGACTCGCTTCTCCGAAATTTGGAAATATCGCCAATGAAAAATTAATGGAGAAGATGATCAGGATGGGGTGCCTGAAACAGAACATTATTGCTAAGGTATTTGGTGGCGCTAATCAAATGACTACGCTCATAAATATTGGAGACAGGAATATACAAATCGCCAGGGAACAATTGGCGGCCTTTGGTATCCGCATAGCCAAAGAGAATCTTGGTGGGGCAGTGGGCAGAAAAATACGATTTGACACTAGTACTGGGGAAGTTCTAATGAAATTTCTTTCAAAACATTAAAATGAAAAAAATAAAAGTATTAATAATTGACGATTCGGCCCTGGTGCGACAAACATTGTTTGACATACTTTCAGCTGATACCGAAATTGAGGTAATCGGCATGGCTGCAGATCCATACATCGCCGCACATAAAATTAATGAAATTATGCCCGACGTAATTACGCTGGATGTTGAAATGCCAAAAATGGACGGACTCACATTTTTAAGGAAATTAATGAGTCAGCACCCCATTCCAGTGGTGATTATTTCAACCTTAACCGAGAAAGGCACGGATACAGCTTTGCAGGCCCTTGAACTGGGTGCTGTTGAAGTTGTGGCAAAACCAAAATTGAATACCAGGGAACTGTTGGAGAATGTAAGCCGCGAATTATGCGAGAAAATTAAAATCGCTTCCCTCGCTTTTGTGAAGCGACGAAGCGCTGTGATGCAGGCTACTTCCTCTGAAATTGTACCAAAGTTTTCTGCCGATGCCATGATCAGGAAGGTTGTTTCTCAAAGCCTAATTCAAACCACTGAGGTTGTTATCGCTGTGGGCGCTTCCACCGGTGGCACAGAAGCTCTTAAAACACTTCTGATGAACATGCCCGTGACTTCACCTGGAATTGTAATTGTTCAGCATATGCCCGAACAGTTCACGAAACAATTTGCAAAAAGATTGGATAGTTTATGCGCCATTAGCGTGAAAGAAGCAGCAAATGGTGATGCTGTCCTACCCGGGCAGGCACTCATTGCGCCGGGCAACATGCACATGATGCTGAAACGAAGTGGTGCCAGGTATCATGTAGAAGTAAAGGATGGTCCGCTTGTTAACAGGCATAAACCCGCAGTCGACGTCTTGTTTCGTTCAGTGGCCCGTTACGCAGGGAAAAACGCGCTGGGTGTGATCATGACCGGAATGGGTGATGATGGCGCAAAAGGTTTGCTGGAAATGAAAGAGGCAGGAGCATTTACGATTGCGCAGGATGAAAAGTCATGCGTGGTTTTTGGTATGCCCAAAGAAGCCATTAAGTTGAATGCGGCCCGCGAAATACTACCACTAAATCAGATCGCCTCTTATATCACTAACAAAGTAAAAAATTAAAAATAAACATATGAAAAAAGTACTAATTGTAGACGACTCTTTATTTATGAGGCAGTCAATTAAGAGCACACTACTGGCCAGCGGCCGGTACCTCGTTATCGGTGAGGCGGCAAATGGCGACGAAGGCATTGAATTGTCGCTGGAGTTAAAGCCGGATATAATTACCATGGACAATATCCTGCCCGACATGCTTGGCATTGATATAATCAAAGAACTCCGAAAAGAGGAAATTACCTCTAAGATTATTATGGTTAGCGCTGTAGGACAGGAAAACGTGATACGTGAATGTAGAAATTCAGGAGCTGATGACTATCTCGTAAAACCATTCAGCAAGGAAACGTTGATCGAAAGGATAGATAAACTTGCGGAAAGTCTGGTTGATCACGAACCAATAGCACAAGCCGGTTAAAATAATTTAAAAAGAATAAGTATTAAACAATGATGAAAAATTTAAATAGTACTGAGTTGTTCGCAGCGAGATCTATTGTGAACCAGGGTCTTTCGAAGGCGGCAGAGTCTCTTTCATTTTTTATGAAGGAAAAAATAACTTTCAACGAATTGAGTTTCAGTATGAAAAAAATTGATAAAGACGCGGATTTTACGTCCAAATTGGGAGCCAATATTCATTTGCTCACCACAAACGTTATAGGTGAACTACAGGGGGTCTGTTGTCTTATATTTTCGGAGGAAGAAGCCGACAAATTGCGACATACCGCTCTGCCAAGAGAAATTACCGACGACCCGGGTTTAATGGCGGAGATGTCTGACGCCATTATGCTGGAGGTGGATAATATTATTTCAGCGTCGGTGATCACACAGTTTTCGAATTTGTTGGATCATAAAATGTACGGCGGTGTGCCGGAGCTGAAAAAACTTGATTTTACAGAATTGAACGGGTACGTTAAAAGCAATTTCTCAAACGACCTGTATAGTATCAATTTTAAAACAAGTTTCGCTTCAAGGCAGGTAGATTTTAACCCGGAATTCATCTGGCTTTTCGATCACACTTTTTTAGAAAGTATCAGTGCATACGCCGTCAGGAAAAGCGTTCAAAACTAATGAGCAATTGACCCACCGGAAAACTGGTTCCAATGGAACCCCGATCAATTAAAATAATAATATTAATAAAACCTACAATATGAAAAAAGTACTAATTGTTGATGATTCTCTTTTTATGAGACAATCTATTAAAAACGCACTGCTTAAAAGCGGTAAATACGAAATAGTTGGCGAAGCCGGAAATGGTGACCAGGGTATCGAACTGGCACTGGAGCTGCAACCTGAAATTATTACTATGGACAATATTTTACCTGATATGCTCGGGGTAGATATTATCAAGGAATTGAGAAAAGAAGAACTTAGTTCCAAAATAATCATGATCAGCGCCGTTGGTCAGGACAGCATCATTGAAGAATGTAAGCGTTCGGGCGCCAATGATTACCTGGTGAAGCCTTTTAGCAACGAGGTATTAATTGAGCGACTGGATAATTTGAATTAAAACGAAGTGCACCGGGGAGACAATCCTTCTGCAGGACCATAAAATAAAAAAATAACAAAGTGGAAAATTTAGACCAGAATGAACTTTTGACAGCTAAGAAAATTGTTAAAAAGGGGCTGTTAAAAGCCGCGGAGTCCTTGTCTTTTTTTATGAAAGAAAAAGTTGATATCAACGAACTGGACTTCCATATCAGTGATCACATAGCCTGCCCTGACAAAACGGGTGATAACATTCATCTTCTCACAACAGAAGTGATGGGCGAGTTACCGGGTGTTTGTTACCTTGTTTTTTCTGAAGAGGAGGCCGACCGCTTGCGTGAAGTTGTACTATCCGCTGAACTCAGGGATAGTCCTGAATTGGCAAATGAAATGAAAGACGCGATCCTGCTGGAGGTGGATAACATCATCTCGGCGTCAGTCATCACCGAATTTTCAAATATTTTGAACCACAGGATCTATGGCAATGTACCTACTTTAAAACTTGTGAACCCATCAGATCTTGACCGGATGTTAAAAGAACGTTCAGGAGCAGATTTTTTTGCAATTAATTTTAGAACACAGTTTTTATCGTCAAATATTAATTTTTCACCGGAATTTGTCTGGCTGTTCGACAACAATTTCCTTAACAGTGTTAAGCAACTGGTTAGGCGCGAAGAAAGCCTGATGCAAATGTTTTAACCCTATCAACCTGAACTTAAAATCTTAAGTGGTGAAACCAAAAAAGCAGTCGAAAATCAGTTAAAACCATTAGAAAGTGTAAGTAAAACTTTAAGGTTTCAAAAAATGTTCTCTTTTACCTTTGCAGCACAGAAGCAATAATAAAAGACAATATGAAAATATTTACAACTCTGGTTTATGTTCAGTTAATTTTCTGCGGCGTATTATGTTCGCAGAATAAAATTTCAAACCAGACCGGAAACTGGAGTGATCCTACGATCTGGACTCCGAATGGAGTTCCGACAATTACCAACAACGTAACTATTTCCAACGGGAATACTGTTACCATGGATGTAAACGTATTTTGCAATACGCTTGATGTTGGTACCGGTGGCACAGCAGCAACTATAAGATTCTCGGGAAATTCTGCCCTGATCATTTCTGTAAATTCAAATTTAACGATAAGTTCAGGATCGTCGTTCAGAACAAGAACATCGTCGAACACTACCCATACCATTTCTATTAAAGGGAATATCACCAACAACGGCACACTCGACCTGGCCAGGGATAATAACAGCTTAGTTGACCTCATTTTCACCAACGGCGGAAATCAGAACTTCAGCGGTGGCGGTACTTTAACCAGGCTAAATAATCTCGTACTCAATATGGGTACATCCGTAAACAATATCCTTGACGTATCGTTAACTTCTTTCGTTGTTCCTGAAGACTTTTTAGTTCTTAAAAACGGCACATTTAAATTGTCGGGAACCACTGCCTTGAATATAATTCCATTTACCACAATTCCAACTATCCCTGTTACAGCGGGTTTGTGGCTGAACTCATCAAATGCGGTTGTCACTTCGAGCACCGGGCTAAATCTTTCAGGAAAAGTGACGGTTTCTGCCGGCACGCTGGCAATTGGCAATGCGGCCGACGAAGACCTTGCGGTAAGCGGGGGCACTGTGATTGTTTCGGGGGGTGCGCTGAACATTGCCGGAAAATACAACGCAACAGGTAGCGCAGGTACATTCAGTCTGGGTGGCGGAACAATAACACTTCCTGTCATCGGCTCAAACAACACCACCATTGCACCATTCCAGGTAACAGCCGCGGGGTCACAATTTAATATGAGCGGCGGAACAATCATTTTGATGAAGGAGGGCGGAACAGGTGCACAGGATCTTGGTTTTGTAAATACAGGTTCAACAGCAGGAAGCACTACAGGTGGCACTCTGCAGATCGGTAATTCCCTTACGCCGGCCGGACAGATTTTTAATATCAATACAACCAGTTCAGTAAGTAATTTGGTTGTGAATAGCGCGAACGCTACAGCAAAAATATTTTCGAACAACCTCAATATTTCCGGAAACGTGAATATTACAGCAGGAATACTTAACGCCAATAATCTTGGTCTTAGCCTTGGTGGCAACTGGGCTAATTCGGGAACCTTTACACCGGGTACCGGAACGGTTAATTTTAACTCGGCATCCGCGCAATCAGTATTTAAATCAGGAGGTGAAACTTTTTATCACTTACTGTTCAGTGGAAGTGGTTTAAAAACATTTTCTTCCAACATCACGAGTGCTGGCAATTACTCAATAGCCGCCGGGTCAGCAGTTGATGTGAGCACATTCAATTTCCAACTCACAGCAAGAGGCAATTTTATTAATAACGGTACCTTTAACATACGCAACGGCTTAGTGCTTTTAAATGGTACTACGACTCAAATTATCGGGGGCACATCAACTACCGATTTTTTTGACCTTACGCTCAGCAATGCCGGCGGAGCCTCTCTGGCGGGTCCTGAAAAACTTATCGGAACTTTAACACTCTCAAACGGGACATTTAATACAAACTCGCAGGTCTTCACAATGGTTTCTACAGCCACGGCGACCGCACGGGTAGCGCAAATTGCGGCTACTGCTGATATCAGTGGCAACGTCACTGTTCAACGCTTTGCTCCCGGTGGAACAACCGGCTGGGCCCTCATAGGCGCCCCTATTTCTTCAGCACTGAGCTTAAGCGACTGGGACGACGATATTGCGATCAGTTGTGCAACATGTCCCGATGGAAATGCCGGTGGGTTTTTATCGGTTTACTCATACAGTGAACAGGCCCTGGGAGCCTATGATTCCGGTGCTTCTTATGTACCTTTGAACACCATCAACGATCCTATTACTTCCGGTAAGGGATATTGGGTGTATTTGGGGGATGGACCTGTTACCACGAATGACATTACTCTAGATGTAACCGGAGCCTTACGAAAAGGCAACTACACCATTCCGCTTAACTATACGAACTATGGTTCGGTCACGAATGATGGATGGAATTTAATTCACAATCCTTACCCATCTCCAATAAGCTGGTCTTCATTAAAAGGCGCTACCGCTGCCATCGATAACGCGATTTATGTTTACAATGCTGATTTTAATTCAGGAGCCGGTGGTTTCGCGGGTTATGTGAACGGTGTGAGCAGTCCCGCTGTTGCGGCAGGCGGCATCGGTGATGTTATTCCAATGAGCCAGGGATTTTATGTTCATTCAACGGGCGCCACAGGTTTAATCGCGCAGGAATCCAATAAAATAAGCGGAAGTCAGACTTTTCTAAGGCCTAACAATACTGTAAATACCGGAAGTCTCCTGAGGTTATCACTAAACGGACCGTATTTGTTCAGGGACGAAACGGTGCTTTATTTTGAACAAGGGGCCACCGATACTTTCGACCTGGCATACGATGCGTACAAAATGCGTGGGCAAGACCTCAACGCGCCTTTTATAGCATTGGAGAAAGGAACCGAACTTTTCCAGATAAATGGAATCGCTCCCTTAACTGGAAGTTTTGCAATGCCCCTGAAAACACTAACCGGCTACAACGGGTCGTACACAGTTAGCGCGGGTGACCTATCTAATTTTCCCGCCGGAGCCTGTATTTCTCTGTACGACAAATTCACAGGTATTACAACTGATCTCAGAACCACCGATTGTGTTTTTATGCTATCCGACACAACTACGGTGTCACGTTTTGAGTTGAACATCAGTATTAATCCACTCAATATCACTTCCAGTATTGTTCAGCCATCCTGTTCTGGACCAGTTAATGCAATGATCATCGCTGCCGGCACAAATTCAGGCCCGTGGAATTATTATTGGAAATCAAATGGGGTGGTAGTTAAAACAAGTTTAAACAAAAGTGGTGCCGATACACTTCGAAATTTATGTTGTGGGAATTTTGAATTGCAGGTAAACACTGCCGGTGCCTGCGACAACAATACTTCCACTTTTTCAATTTCGCCCCAGGTAATTCCTGTTGCTCAATTCAACTCAGTAGACACCCTCTTTTCAGGTGGGGATTCCATCCACTTTAATAATACTTCGGTAAATGCAGTGAGCAACAAGTGGTTCATAGCAAGTCCCTGGTTTATAACGGATGTTTCCCCGACCCATTATTTTTCAATTCCCGGCAAGTACGCTGTGAAACTCATTTGTTTCAGCGACACCGGATGTTCAGACACAGCAGAAAAAGTTGTTACTGTTATTCAAAAACCCACTGATATTAAAAACCAGCAACTGAATATTTCGGAATTGGTCTTAAAAACCCTGGGGGAAAATAAATTCAAACTCGAACAGAAATTCAGTGAGACAAAAACTACCAACCTTAAGATATATGATCCTTCAGGAACACTCATGCTCGATTGTGGGAATGTAAGTTCCGATCAGCTCAATTTGTACTTTGACCTTAGTTCTTATGTTCCCGGGATTTATTTTGGGAGGCTTATCAACGAAACACATGAAAAAACCATAAAACTACTCGTTCAATAAATTAAAAAAATATCACTCAAATCAAATTTACAAGACTACGAAATGAATCAAAAAACAATAAAAAACACTGTTAGCTTGTTTTTGCATTATCAAAAACTAATTGCGAAACCAAAACGAATTCACTACAGCGATCTTAAGTCGCTATTAAACAATGTGGTCGACGAGCCGGGCTTCAATAACCTGGTCAGGTCTGTATTTAACTTATCGGACCATTATTTTGTGCTCGAAAAATACAAGCACCCAACAGCATTACTTGTTGATATTAACGTGTTAGCGGAGAAAATAAAATTAGACATGAATCCAAATCAGAAGCTGATCTTCATTACTATTTTGTTTCAAACCATGAAAATAAATAAACAGGAGCATAATTTAAACCTTGAAAGGGCAATTTATTGTGTGGCTGAGATATTCTCATTCAAACAAAAACAAACCGATGGCATTAAGAGTTTGTTTTTTGCTTCCGCTCCGGCCGAGCAAGATTACCAGGACTCAGTTCTGTTAACAAATGAATTTCCTGACTATAACAAAGTAATAGATGGATTTAAAGTTATTTACAATCCTGAATTCGGGTTTAAGATCTGGATTAAAAACGTGAAGTCGGTCAATAACATGTTGTTTAAAGTTTTGGAGTGCAATTGCGCTGATAACGTTTTTGGGATTAAATCCGGTGACATCCTCACCCTCAACAGGCCTATCCAATCGCTTTTAAACCAACACAGAATTTCTATGGACGACATAGCCAAAAAAATAATTTCAAACGCCAGTGTTTTGCCAAGGATTAAAATACCGGCAACTGAAGGAACGCCTTCAATTGTATTAAATGCGGCGGAAAAGAGAATTCAAATCGAGGGAGTTTCGATGTGCCTTCAACCGCAGAATTTCTTCTCCCCTGTATTTTACTGGCTCGAGAAGATGAAGGAATCCGGCCCGCCTGAACTGACTATACACATCAATCTTGCTTTTTTCAATACCTATACGTCAAAAGTGATTTTAAATATATTTCAAAAAATGCAGGAGTTTGAGACGTATGGATGCGAGACAAAGTATTACTGGTATTTTGAGGAGGGAGACGACGAACTAAAGGAAGCCGGAGAACATTACGCTTCAATTATCAACAGGGAATTTGTTTTTGTGGCAACGGCCACCGAGAATTTAGAATGCGCATAAAACAAGAAAAATGGAAAATAGAATAAACAAAAACGATTTTAACGACGACGCTTTTTTTGAATACTACACCATGGAGCAGCGATTGTCGATATTGGTTGAAGCAATGGCCGGTAAAAAAAGTCTTGGCGTAATTTTAGCCGAGCGCAATATTCCAGAGGAGATCTTTTATTCCTGGAAGATGAAATATCTGAATCTGTTCATATAGCGGATTTCAAAACTGTGGTTCCTTCTTGGGCCAGGTCATTCATGTTTGCGCTCCTGCTTCTGCAGGTGAGGCGCATGGCCACCGCATATTTTCTTTCGAATATTTAAAAGCCCGTGTTTTTTTGGCGGGGTACGTCGAAATCGTGTATATCACCAAAGCCTCGTCTTTTTAGAATTTTACCGGTGTACCCCAAATGTTACTC
Organism: Bacteroidota bacterium; assembly: GCA_040386615.1. Lineage (GTDB taxonomy): Bacteria > Bacteroidota > Bacteroidia > B-17B0 > Aurantibacillaceae > Aurantibacillus. The sequence goes on along the minus strand of JAZKFC010000004.1, from coordinate 141,471 downwards.
GGGAGATCTAAGCCTTTCATGTAAACGGGCCTAATGGTTTTCCCTTAGTTAAAAAAGCAATTAAATAGGTTTTTTTTTACCGGTTTTTAAAGGATTGCCTTACTAAAGGAGGACAGCTGGGACCGTAATTTTGTTTTATAAATTTTAATGAAGAGAGAAGTGAAGTTTAAAGAAATAGAACTGGAAAAAGGCAGGGTGGGAATTTTAACGAAAGCTCCTAACATGCCCATAGCGAATCCAAAAAACGCGATAAAAGATGAATTTAAATTTCGATCACTCATAAAAAAAACATACAGCTATGGTCAATAAAGTTGTGATATGGTTAACATTTTTGTTAATGCCTCTTTTTTCATTTTCTACCCACATTGTTGGTGGTGTTTTGAATTATGTTTATAACGGGGGATCCAGCTACACGATCAAATTGAAGCTATACCGCGACTGCGGCCCATCGGCGGCTGCTTTTCCTTCGAGTGTTGTGATTAGTGTCAGGGGAAATAATGGTGCTACTTTTTCGCCGAATCGCGACATCACAATGAATTTGGGTACTATTACCACATTGCCTTCCGGACTTTCACCCTGTGCTTTAGCTCCTAATCCAATGCCATGCGTGCAGGAAGGTATTTATACCATTACTGTAAATAATCTTCCGGCAAATGCGGGAGGATATCATTTGTATTACCAGATCACCGCCAGAAATCTGTCGCTTACCAATCTGAACGGTGCCTGCAATTGCATTGGTGAGAGTTTTTACGCATATATTCCAAATAACACCGTAAGCGCTAATTCCAACAGCAATGCGACCTTCAGCCTTTTTCCCCCACTTTTTCTTTGTGTCAACAAACCATTCAGCTTTAACCATTCAGCCACCGATGCCGACGGCGATTCTCTCGTATATTCGATGTACACACCATACGACGGCGATAATGGCACAGGTTCCCTTGATCCCGTATTTTCTTCAAATACCGCCGTTTTCACCCCGGTTTCTTTTTTGCCTGGGTATACCGCCAACAATCCCCTCGGTCCTTCTCCTTTCAATCTGAATCCAGTCACCGGTGTAATAACCGGTACCCCGGGAACAGTGGGGCAATTTGTAGTTGGTGTAAAAGTAAAAGAATACCGTAATGGAGTTTTCATCTCTCAGACCCTCAGGGATTTTCAATTCAATGTTTTAAACTGCCCGCAACCGCCTCCGACCCTTGCAATTAGTAATTTTACCTTAAATAATGGTTGCTCTGCGAAGTTAAACGCGGGTGGAATCACTTCGGCGTCTGCCACATGGAATTCTATTTATCCAGGTGCAACCGGGGCATACAATAATTACCTGTCGTGTTCCTCTGCCTGTCTTAATCCTACAGTTGTGGCCGTTGGAGCTCCTCCGTCTTACGTCGACTTCCTGGTATGCGGGACTTCAACTTCATGCGCCGGAAATTTTATTTGTGACACGTTCAGGGTGAGTTTTAACGCAGTTCTCACCGTTTCCATCAATCCGTTTAACCCGGCACTTTGCAATGGCCAAACATCAACCACGCTTTCGGCGATTGGTTCGGGTGGCACGCCTCCTTATGTCTTTTTATGGAACAATGTCAATCCTTCACAAACAATAAATGTTGGCGTTGGAACATACAATATAAAACTAAGCGACGCTTCAGGTTGCCCACCTGCGTATAACTCGGTTGTAGTTACTTCTTATACCATCCCGATAAACGCGAACGCGGGTCAAGACCAAACACGGTGCATTCAAAATCCGGTTGCAGGTCTGAATGCCACGGTTGTGGGTGCAACAGGGGGAATGTGGTCGGGAGGTACAGGAACATTTAGTCCGAACAACACAGCACTTACAAATTTATTTTATACGCCTTCTCCAGCGGAGCTGGCCAGTGGATCAGCGACTTTGTTTCTCACCACAACAGGCAACGGCAATTGCCCGCCTGATGTTGATGCGGTGGTAATCAGGTACAAGAACTTTACAGGCACCATTACGGCATCGGCGACATCCGTAAAATGTTACGGTGGAAGCACAGGCTCGGCCTCTGTCACAATTGCCGGTGGATCTAATCCTCATGTTTTTCTGTGGAGCACAGTTCCCTCACAAAACGCTTCGGTTGCTACTGGGCTTTCATCAGGAATTTATTCGGTTTCAATAACCAATAGCATTGGATGCAGCAGTCAGGCAACGGTAAACATTACGCAGCCATTGCCACTCGTGATCAACTCAACTGTCGCCAACGTTAGCTGTTCCGGTGGAAGCAATGGCTCCATTAGTATTTCGCCAGTCGGTGGTACTTTACCTTATTCTTATAATTGGTTGCCCGGAAGTCAGACAACTTCAGCTGTTGTGGGTTTGGCAGCGGGTGTTTACACTTCCGTGGTGACTGATTCTAAAAATTGCGTCACATCCACAACATTTTCAATTACACAACCTTCTACCTTGTCAATTGTTTTTACACAAACAAATGTAAGTTGTTTCAACGGCGCAAATGCCGTTATCAATTCGGGCGTGACCGGGGGTACACCTGCCTATACTTACAGCTGGCGACCAAATGGCGCAACATCGCCAAATGTTTCTGGACTCACACCCGGAATTTACACACTTACAGTCAGAGATAATTACAATTGCGCTCTTTCGAAAACAGTAGCTATTTCGCAACCTTCCGCCGTCGTGGTAACGGCAACGGTAGCAAATGAAACTTGCAGTTACCTGAACAACGGCTCGGTAACCGTTAACGTGACCGGTGGAAACTCCGGTTATAGTTACTTGTGGCAGCCCGGCTCTTTGAATACAAGTAGCATTTCAAATTTGCCGGCCGGTAATTATTCGCTCACCGTTACTGATGCCAGCGGTTGTTTGACTTCAACAATTATTAGTGTTAATGAGCCACCGGTGTTATCCGTTTCTTTTATTAACAAAGTGAATGCATTGTGTTATGGGAGTAGCACGGGAAGCGTAACCGCGAACACTACGGGTGGAACTCCGAATTATACATACAGTTGGTCGCCCATTGGAGTAAGTTCGGCTGTTGCAGGAAATATTCCGGCGGGGACATATACAGTTTTTGTGACCGACAGTAAAACTTGCCAGGCAAGCAACACAGTGAGTATTTCACAGCCCTCACTTTTAAATGTAACTTCCACCACAAACAGCGTATCCTGTTTTGGCGGTAACAATGGCTCCATCGCTTTAAATCCTAACGGGGGAACGGCGCCGTATAATTATTTCTGGTTGCCAGGCGGACAGTCTTCGTCTTTACTTTCGGGACTCGTGGCTGGAACTTATACTGCAAACATAAGCGATTCCAGAGGATGTTCAGTGAGTTTAACCTATTCAGTGACCCAATCTCCTTCAATCTCCATCGCTCTTAGCCAGACCAACGTTAGCTGTTTTAACGGCAACAATGGTTTTATTACTTCGATGGTTTCAGGGGGAAGCGCTCCTTATTCATATAATTGGGCGCCGGTTTCAGGTAACCTGCCGTCTGTTTCAGGATTGCCGTCAGGAATTTATACGCTCACCGTAAACGACAATTTGAACTGCGCCGCAACTAAAACAGCAGGCATTATGCAATCTCCGGCCCTGGTCTTAACAACAACAGTTGTAAACGAATCATGCGACTACCTGAACAACGGATCAGCTTCAGCAACCGTGACAGGAGGAACTCCCGGTTATAATTTTCTATGGCAACCGGGATCGCTTACTACCGGCAATATTGTTGGCCTGGCAAGTGGATCTTATACTGTACAGGTAACTGATCTGAAAGGATGTGGTGGCAGCTCGGTTGTTACTGTTTTGGAACCAGCGCCTCTCAGTGTTTCTATTGGCGGCCATATACCCGTTAGCTGTTTTGGAGGCAACAATGGAGCGGCTACCGCGACGGGGTCAGGTGGTACGGCAAACTACAGTTATACCTGGACGCCCGGTGGGGCAAACTTGAACACCGTCAGCAATCTCTCATCTGGTATTTACACCGTTTCAGTGTCTGACTCAAGGTTCTGCCTTGTCCAGGGAACAGTATTCGTAACCCAGCCCGCCTCTCTTACTGTTTCGGCGGTCAAAAATAATATTTCGTGTTTCGGAAGCAACACAGGCTCTGTTTTCTTAATGGTCGGGGGTGGTACCTCGCCATACAGCTACCAATGGTTCCCTGGTGGGCAAACAACTTATTCGGTTGGAGGTTTAACTGCGGGTGCATACACCGCGAGTATCAGTGATTCAAAAGGGTGCAACACCACAGCGGGGTATACGATCGTTCAGTCTTCGTCGGTTTCAATTGCTTTCACAACTACAAATGTGAGTTGTTTTAACGGGAGCAATGGATCTGTTAATTCTTTGATCTCCGGAGGAACGGCGCCTTATACATTTTTGTGGAGCCCTTCAGGTGCTACCTCTCAAAACACCAGTGGTTTACAGCCAGGAACACATTCTTTAACCGTTACCGACAGCAATGGATGCGTCAATACAAAAACAGTTAGTATTTCCCAGCCACAGGCTTTGGCAATTAGCAGCTCTGCTGCGGGAGAAACGTGTAATTATCTGAATAACGGAAAAGCCGGAGCAATTGCAAGCGGAGGCAGTCCCGCCTATTCGTATACCTGGATGCCGGGTGCAATGAATACGAGTAGTATTTCTAATTTATCGGGTGGAACATACACCGTGTTCGTTGCAGACCAGAAAGGCTGTGTTAAATCAGCAACCGTGTTTGTAAACGAACCCAGCCCTCTGTCGGTTAATTTTACAAACCTGGTCAACGTAAGTTGTTTTGGCGACAGTGATGGCGCTGTTACTGCCAATGGAGCAGGGGGAACACCAAATTATTCCTACACCTGGACTCCTGGCGCGATTAATTCCGCTATGATCACAAATATCCCGGTTGGTACATACACTGTTACGGTTTCTGATAATAATTTTTGCCTCGCGCAAAACACCGTCAGTTTAATTCAACCGTTGATTTTAAATCTGATTCCAAGCGTCACCAATGTGCTTTGCAGTAACGGCTCCAACGGGGCAATTTCCATTTCGGCAAGTGGAGGCACAGCACCCTACCAGCACCTTCTGATGCCCGGAAATATAATCGGAGCAAATTTTTCAAGTTTGTTGCCGGGAACCTATTCAATTATTACTACCGATGTTAAAGGATGTGTGAACAATACAACTATCAACATTAATCAGCCAATCAGTATTTCGTCGGTGGCAAGTTTCACCAATTCAGGTTGTTTGTTGCAAAATGGCATCGCGTCGGTATCAGTAACCAGTGGAGGCATCCCTCCATATACTTATAACTGGCTGCCAACAGGAGGTACAAATTCTGTTTCGGCCAATTTATATGCGGGTAGTTATTCAGTTGAAGTGACTGACGCCAGTGGCTGCATTTCTACTAAGGTTGTAAATATCAGCGACATTAACGCGCCAAGCGTAAGCATTCTGTCCACAACAAATGTAAGTTGCTTCGGCGGCTCAAACGGTGCCCTTCTGGCCTCTGCCAGTGGTAATGGACCGCTTACTTATTCCTGGAGTCCTTTTGGTGGAAACAATTTAACCGCTCAGAACTTAAGTTCGGGCATCTATATTATTGCAGTTACCGACAACGCGGGTTGCGTCGGTCTGGCAACAAGTACTCTGGTTGCAGAACCTCCTCCTATTGTGGTGAGTGTGGTTCCATCAAACATAAATTGTTTTGGTGGAAACAATGGAGGAGGGTCTGCAGCGGTAACAGGCGGTGTGCCGGGATATTTTTATAACTGGCAAACGATCGGTATTGCCGGAAACAGCGTAACCGGGCTGGTAGCAGGCGCCTATAGTCTGACCGTTGCAGACCTTAATAACTGCATCCAAACCGCGACTTTTTCTGTGTCTCAACCTTCAGCCGCTTTGAATATTTCTGTTTCTTCCAATTCGGTTTCCTGTTTTTCAGGAAACAACGGTTCGGCAACTGTGGGTGCTACGGGGGGAACAGCGCCTTATAATTACAGTTGGTCGCCGGGAAATTTCACCGGTGCCTCGGTATTTAATCTAATCGCCGGCAATTACAGCGTTGTATCAACCGATTTAAAAGGTTGCATTTCTTCTGGTACTTTCCAGATCCAGGAACCTTCGCCGGTTGTTCTGACTACAAATTCTATTAATTCTGATTGCGGCCTTGCAAATGGGCAGGCTTCCGTTTTGGCTACAGGTGGCACAGCGCCGTTTACCTATACCTGGTTACCGGTTGGTGGTAACAATTTTACCGCCACCGGGTTAATCGCTGATATCTATACGCTTAACGCCGTGGATGCAAATAATTGTCCGGCTTTTATTAATGTGAGTGTTTCCGATAATCCCGCACCACTCGTATCGGTAGTGTCAACAACCGATGTAAGTTGTTTTGGCGGTTCCAATGGCGCCGCTTTAGCCGGAGTAACAGGGGGTAGTGGTCCGTTCACTTATTTATGGGCTCCTGCCGGAGGAAATGCCGCCAATGCAACCGGCCTGGCGAGCGGTTTCTACCTCGTGACAGTTGTTTCGTCTAACGGTTGTACCGTTGCCGCGTCAACACCATTTATTTCACAACCTTCACCAATGATCATAAATCTTACTACAAAGGATATCGCTTGTTTTGGTGAAAACGGGGGTGAAGCTTCCGCTTCAGTATTTGGCGGTGTGCCGGGCTATACGCTTGTATGGCAACCATTAGGAATAACATCGGTAAGTATTGCCGGGCTGACAGCCGGCGGTTACAGTGTTGATGTAACAGACGCGAACAACTGTGTTCAATCTTCTGCTTTCACAATTTCACAACCTTCTTCGGCGGTAACTCTCACCCTTTCGTCCACGGCAGTTTCATGTTTTGGTCAGGCAGACGGATCACTGAACGCGATTGCTTCCGGCGGCGTGTCTCCTTACAATTTTATATGTCAGCCTGGTAACTTCAGTGGGCAGAATATTTCAAATCTCGCAGCCGGCATCTACACAATCACGGCCATTGACATGAACGGTTGCGGCATTTCGCAAACAGTAACTGTTTCTCAGCCCCAGCCTCTGGTTGTAGTGACCGCCGGAGCAGATTCAAATTGTGGCCTTGCAAATGGCCAGGTTTCTGTTTCTGCCTCAGGTGGTACGGCGCCATTTTATTATTTATGGGCAGGGTTCGGAACAAATGCTGTTTTAACAGCTGTGCCTGCAGGGTCGTACAATGTCGTGGTTACCGACGCGAATAATTGTTCGGCGCTGGCTACTCAAACAATTTCTGACCACCCCGCGCCTTTTGTTTCAATTAGCTCAACAACCAATGTGAGTTGTTTCGGTGGCTCTGATGGATCCGCGACGGCAATGATTATTGGCGGTACAGGACCGTTCACTTATTCATGGAGCCCGGCAGGGGGTTCTGCGGCAACGGCAACAAGTCTTATTGCCGGATCGTATAACGTTTTGGTTAATGCTGCAAATGGATGCACTTCCTCAGCAAGCGGTGTTCTTATCACAGAGCCTACACAGATATTATTAAATCTTTCAACTTCACCTGTCGACTGTTATGGCGGTGCCAGCGGATCTGCTACCGTGATGGCGGGCGGAGGAATCCCAGGTTACTCATTTACCTGGCTGCCTGGCAACACAACAGGGTCGGTAGTATCAGGTCTCAGTGCAAATAGCTACACCCTGCAAACCAAAGATTTTAATAATTGTATTCAAAGCAGTACTTTTTCAATTACCCAACCATTAACCGCTTTAACAGCTTCGATCTCATCCATTAACCAGGTATCTTGTTTCGGCGGGGCTAACGGTAGCGGGTCTGCAACAGTGACCGGAGGAACGCCCGGTTACAATTACAGCTGGTCGCCGGTAAATTCATATGGGCCTTCGATCGCAGGTTTGCCAACCGGAAATTATTCGTTAAGTGTTTCTGATCTGAACGGATGCACCACGTCGGTATCACTCGCGATTACTCAACCCACCCAGGCCCTTTCAGCTACCGCAACCCCTTCAGCCATTAGTTGTTTCGGAGGTTCGAATGGTTCGGCGGCGATCACAGTTTTGGGTGGTACGCCCGCTTATGCTTGCCAATGGTACCCCACCGGCGGTACCACACAAACAATGTCAGCCTTGTTTCCCGGAAATTATACAGTAGCTGTAAAAGACGTTAACAATTGTGAAGCACAGGTTGTATTTGCAATCCTTGAACCCTCAGTCATCAACGGTACTTTGATCGTTACCCCTGCGTCTTGCGGTTTTGCAAACGGAACAATTTCATCGCAGGTTTCGGGTGGCACAGGACCGTACACTTATTTATGGAGCAGCGGTTCATCAACCAATTCAGTTTTAAGTGGATTGTTACCGGGCTTTTATAGCGTAATTGTTACCGATGCCGCGAATTGCACTAAAACTTTTTCAGCGACAATTATCAACGTGCCAGGCCCGGTTTTAAGCACCGGTGCTGTTAAAAATGTTTCATGTTTCAATGGAAATAACGGAACAGCCACCGTTAACATCAGCCAGGGCACAGCGCCGTTTACAATGAACTGGACACCGTTTGGTGGAAATAGCGTTGTTGGCACTTCTTTGATAGCAGGAACTTATACAGCCGTTGTTACCGACGCGCTGGGGTGTTTGTCGTCAACTACCCTCACTGTTAATGAACCTGCTGCAATGAGTATTTCAATAAACACAATTGCAAATGTAAGTTGCTTTAACGGTTCCAACGGTTCTGTTTCTGTACTTGTTACGGGGGGCACACCAACATATACTTATTCCTGGAGCTTGTTCCGCATTGGCCCTGTTGCCAATAGCCTGCCTGCAGGCGGCTATTCATTAATTGTTACCGACGCAAATAAATGTTCGGCGGCGATTTCAATGAACGTATTGCAACCACCTGCATTGAGTTCTTCGGTTACGGGCGTTACTGATCCTCTTTGTTTTGGCGGAAATGGCGGCGCTACAATACTGGCTTCGGGCGGCAAACAGCCATACACCTATTTATGGACGGGTAATCCTGTTCAAACAGGAAATTCATTAACCAACAGTCCCGCGGGATCTTATACAGTGTACATTAAAGACGCGAACAATTGCCCGGCATCAAATTCTGTAACAATTAAGCAACCCTCACAGGTCATCACCAAAGTTAGCCAGAACGATACCGTCTGTATTGGCAAACCTTCTTTCATTACAGCCTCTGCCCTGGGTGGCGCAGGAAATTACAATTACTCGTGGCAGCCGGTCAACGTTATAAATTCGGGCACACTGAATTTTACCCCAACCAACAATATAGTTTATGTAGTATCGGCATTTGATCAAAATGGTTGTTTTGGTCTTGAAGCCAAAAGTCATATAGTTTTATACAATCTTACAGCGTCTGATATCAGTATAGTGGCTACAAGCCCTGTTTGTATCGGTAATAGCGCCACTATCCGCGCCCAAAGTTCAGGAAACACCGGGCCATTGTCATTTTCGTGGAACAATAATTTAGGAAATGGTCCGGGTACATTTACCGTAAAGCCCAATCAGGCCACAACGTATGCCGTAAATATTTCAAATTCATGTGGTCTCACATTGCAGGATTCTGTCAGAATAGAATTAACCGCATTGCCAACCGTTGGGTTGATTTCAGACACCAATAGAGTATGCGCGCCGGGTTCTATCAGGTTTTTTGACAGGTCATCTTTTGAGAATACAGGAGACCCCATTATTTCATGGAACTGGAATTTCGGTGACGGCACCATTTCCAGCGAACAGCACCCGCTGCACAATTTTGTGTCGGCCGGAACCTATACAGTTAATTTATCTGTGGTTACAGACAGGGGTTGTACAAACAGCAGTTCTGCTTCAACCTTTAGTGTTATCGCTTATGCGCCGCCAATAGCTTCATTTTCGGTGAATAGTAATTTTTTCGACCTGCCATACGACGTGTTGATCTGCACGAATCAATCAACAGGAGCGGCGACCTACAACTGGATTTTAGGAGTGGACGGCGTTTCAACGGAAGAAAATCCACGTTATTTACTTCAAACAATCGGAGAGCAGGACATTCAACTGATTGCGACTTCCGTAAATGGATGTAAGGACACCGCGTCTGTTAATGTAACCACCAGGGCTGACGTAATTTTTCCAAATGCTTTCACGCCCAACACGTTTAGTTCTTCCGGCGGTTCTTACGATCTGAGTAGTTTAACCAATGATTTATTTTTTCCTTATACGTCAGGTGTTGTAGAATTTAATTTTCAAATATTTAACCGGTGGGGAGAACTGATTTTTGAATCACAGGATCTGAAAACCGGTTGGGACGGGTATTACCGTGGTAAACTCTGTCAAACCGGCGTTTACATGTGGAAAGCGAAAATTCTGCTAAACAACGGAAAAGTATTTAAACAGGTTGGTAACGTTACACTTCTCAGATAGAAAAAAATGAAAAAATTATTTAAACTAATGATCATCCTGTTCTGCGTCGGTGCAGGTTTTATAAATGCCCAGGAGATGCATTTCACACAGCTTTACTCGGCGCCGGTATTTTTAAATCCAGCGTTTACCGGAGCTAACGCCTGCTCGCGTTTTTCGATGGTAAGCCGCGTGCAGTGGTCTGGAATGATTGATCCTTACAAAACAATGCTGATCTCATTCGATCACAGTCCTTACGCTTACCCCATCGGATTGGGAATGATTGTGGGGGTAGATGAAGCAGGAGCGGGCACGTTAAGAACTACTGTTGTAAAACCATCTTTTGCCTACGAAGCGAGAATAAAAAAGCTTTACCATCTGAGACTGGCTGTGCAACCCGGAATCGGGATCAAAAGCATCAATTTTAATAGTTTATTGTTCGGCGACCAGATCTACCGCGGGGGTAACGGAGTTAAAACAGTTGAAACCCCAATGAGTTCTAAAACCTATTTCGACTTTGGAACCGGCGCTGTTTTTACAGGTTCAAATTTCTGGACCGGCCTGGCGTTTAGCCACCTGAATATGCCTGATGAATCTTTTTTGAAAACTACCGTTCAAAGAATGCCAATTGAATACCGTTTGCAGGCAGGGGCAAAACTCGACCTCAATAAAGGCGAAAGAGACCCGCTCGAAAAAAAGTATTTTTCGCCGGTTATTCATTATAGCGGACAAAATAAATTCGATCAGGTTGATGTTGGATTTTATTACAGCAAGCAGATTTTTACCGTGGGGCTCTGGTATAGAGGAATTCCAGGATTAAAGGCCTATAAAAAGGGCTATCAGAATAACGACGCCATCGCGATCATTGCCGGAATTCAAACCACGAGGTTAAAGATCGGTTACAGCTACGATCAAACTATTTCAGATTTAGCAACTGTTTCAAAAGGAGCTCATGAAATCACCTTGTCTTATCAAATATGTAACCCAAAAAAACGAAGGTCCAGGCTTGTATTAATATCCTGTCCTAAATTCTGAAAAATTAACCTGCGAAAGCAAACGACATCTTAAAAAAATAAAACAACTAATTATGCAATCAACTTCAAAATTCTTAAAAATTTTCCCGGCCATTTTAATTTGCCTGGCCGCTTCATCATTTACCAATGCTCCAACCTGTGATCCTGAAGAGCTACTGAAAAAATGCGCTTCATCCCTTGACAATTATGTTTTCATAAAATCATTCAACATCGAATCTGCCAGGGGAGGTGATAAGGCCGAGTATTCTTATGTACTAAGCCGTGGGATTCAGTATCGCATTGTGATCTACGACGAAAACGAAGAAGGAAAAAAAATGATAATAAATCTTTTAGACAGGAATAAAAAGCTGATCGCGAGCAACTATGTGCGGGTCGGAAAAAAAATTTATCCTACACTTAACTATGAATGCGCTGCTACCGGTGTTTATTACGTAGAAGCGTTTTTTGAGGGTGAAAAAAAAGGATGTGGCATTAATGTTCTGGGATTTAAAAAATAATGACACAAATGAAAAACAAAACCGCCATAAAGTGCCTTTTAATATGGCTCCTTCTTTCAAACGCAATGCCGGCGCTAAAAGCACAATCAGTCGGAGGAATAACTTCCGGAGCTACGACCTTCTGCGATTCGGTTAATTCGGGTTTTATTTCGCTAAGCGGGCATATTGGCAATGTTTTAAACTGGCAGTATTCAACCAATAAGGGTCTTAACTGGGTTAATATTCCAAACACTACTTCTACCCAAAGCTATAACAAACTCATTAAGACAACTTCTTTCAGAGCGGTTGTGAAATCCGGTGCATTTATTCCTGATACTTCATCAGCGGCCACAGTTGTGATCAGAGTCCCTGGCGTGGCAGGTACATTGCAGGGTGGCGGCGTATTTTGCGCCTCATCAGGAAATGGCACCCTTCAGTTAAAAGATAGCCCGGGAAATGTTTTGTACTGGGAAAACTCTGTGAACCACGGAAATTCATGGGGCAGGATCGAAAACACCGCTTCAAGTTTAGCATACAGTAATTTAATTCAAAACACATTTTTCAGGGCTATTGTTCAAACATCATCGGTGTGCCCCAACGATACTTCGTCGCTGGCCGGATTTACAATTCATCCGCCAACCGGCGCCGGCGCGATCTTCAACAGCGACACACTTTGTTATGGCGCAGAGGGAGATACGCTTCAATTGAAAGGAAATGTTGGTGCAATTCTGGATTGGTTTTGGTCCAACGACAATGGTGTGAACTGGCACGCGCTCGATCTGAAGGGCCCGGGTTTGACCTATTCGGTAGTTACCCAAACCATCTGGTACAAAGCAACTTCAAAGAGCGGGATCTGCCCCGAAGAAACGACCGCTCCGGCTGTTATTTCGGTATACAATACAAGTCCCGCCAATGCGGGCGACGATATTACGATTACGCAATTCGACAAAGTCACCCTTAACGGAACAGGCAATGGAACGCCCGGCTGGAGTCCCGATTGCCTCGAAGGCTCAGGTAGTTTCAGTCCTCTTGTGTCGCCTTTTAATACAACTACTTATGTATTGTCTTTAACCGACTCTTATGGTTGCAAAACCTCCGACTCGGTTAGAGTGCAGGTGATTATCCCTGTTCCAACAGCCATTACCCCTAACGGTGATGGTGTAAATGATCTTTTTAGGGTCGATAAAATTGAGCAATATGAACAAAGCTCTCTGATCGTCTTTAACCGTTGGGGAAGTGTTGTTTACAAAAAGGCCCCTTACAACAACCAATGGAATGGCGTGTCGATGGATGGCCGTGACCTCCCGGACGACACGTATTATTATATCCTTGATTTTGGAAACGGCGAAAAACCCACAACAAATTACTTATTACTAAAAAGATAAAGAAGATGAACCCAATCAAAAAAATAGTTCTTTTTATTGCCATGTTACCGGCTCCCGGTTTTTTCGCGCAGCAAAACCCCGGCTACTCCATGTACATGTATGATAAAATGCTCATTAACCCGGCTTTTACCGGCAGTTCTAACTGGGCGGTAGCCACGCTGAAGAACCGAACGCAGTTTATAGGACTGAAAGGAAATCCGGTTACACAAACATTTAACTTTCACGCTCCAATTCAAAAAAAGCACATTGGGCTTGGTTTTAAAGTTGTTAACGATAAAATCGCTGTGATGTCGAATTTAAATATGGCAATGGATCTTTCCTATCATTTGAATTTTGCGGGTGGCAAATTGTCTTTTGGTCTTGAAGCAGGATTCATGAAGCGACAGATTGATTATAACAAGCTGATCATGAGCAGCCAACACGACAATGTAATTCCTTTGACCTCAGTATCGTCGGTAGTTCCTGACGCGTCACTCGGCATGTATTATCATAAAAAACAATTTTATGCAGGGCTTTCTCAATATCACATTTTAAAGGTAAATTTTAATGACAAAACAGAAGTGAAATCTCAATCACGTTTATATGGGAGCACCTTTCTGCTGATTGGAAGGGTTTTTGAACTTTCAAAGAAATGGACACTGGAACCTTCCATGCTGCTAAAACAGCAGTCTGCAAGCCCCGCGCAACTCGATATCAATTTTTCAACCTACTATAACGACAAGATCGGTGCAGGACTTCAATACCGGACCGGCGATGCCATCGCGCTCACTCTCAGAGTGAATATCACCGAGGGATTGAGAATCGCCTATGCGTATGATATTACGGTTTCAAAGTTATCGCCCTATTCAAAAGGATCGCATGAAATTATGATTTCTTATGGCATTAAACTGCCTCCGCCAGCAAAACAAAAAGAAATTCACCCCCGGTACTATTTCTAAAATAAATTAATCATGAATAAAGAAATTAAACCCCTTGTACTTTCCGCTTTCCTTTGTATCTGCGCTTTTCTTCCCGCTTTTGGGCAGAAAAATTCGGAGAAAGGTGACCGTTATTTTGACCAGAATGTATTTGACATGGCCATTAAATATTACCTGATGGACATTCATTCACCGGAAAGAAAAACCTCTGAATACGCGTTGCGGAAACTGGCCAATTGTTACCGCATCACCGGAGAGTTTGAAATGGCCGAAACGATTTTTAAAAAAATTCTCACCAGGAAAAAAAAGGATGCCATTAATTATTTGAACTATGGCCTCGCTTTAAAAAACAGCGCGAAGTACGCTGAAGCAAAAATTCAATTTGAAGAATATATCAAGTTAAATCCCGATGACCCAATGGGCACTGTTTATTTATTGTCCTGCGACTTCGCTCAGTTATGGCTTGATGAAACAATAGGAAAGGAAGTGAAGAACCTCGAAAAGATCAATACCGAATTTTCTGAATTCAGCCCCGCTTTCAATAATGGTGGCTGGCTTTCGTTCTCCTCGTCAAGAAACGGAAGCACAAAAGCGCTCATCAGTTTTGACGGGGGAGGAGACCTTCATCGTTTAGACCTTTATAACATTAATATCGGTGACATCGAAACAAAAGAAATCGACAAAAACGACATCGAAAATTTTAAGGTAGTCAATACCCCCTTGCACGAGGGTTCGGCCTGCTTTTCGGCCGACGGAAAAGAAATTTATTTTACAAAGACGATAAAAGGAAAACGGGACAAGGAAAAAAATGAGATCCTCGGAACATTACAAATATTTTATAGTTGTGAAGACAGCACCGGAAATTGGTCTGTACCCCAGGGAGCTTTTAATTTTAACAGCCCCGAATATTCAGTAGGGCATCCAAGTTTATCAAAGGATGGCAATACAATTTATTTTATGTCTGATAAACCCGGTGGACTCGGAAAAACTGATATTTACTACGCTAAAAAATCTACCGACGGAAAATGGGGCGCACCAATCAATGCGGGTAGTTTGGTAAATACTTTTGGGCATGAGTTGTTTCCTTATATTTCTGAATCAGGGGTACTGTACTTTTCCTCCGACGCGCATCCTGGCATGGGTCAACTCGATATTTTTAAAGCAGAGAATGACAATGGCAAATGGGCGAATGTTCAGAATTTAAAACCACCCTTTAATTCGATAGCCAATGATTTCGGAATTTCTTACGATGGCGTCTACCAGCGCGGGTTTTTTAGTTCCGACCGGTTTAATGGTAAAGGGGCCGAGGATATTTACAGTTTTTCGGAAGAGATCGCGCTTGAGCTAAAGATAAACGACGATACAATTAAGTTCAAAGACGCGTCGGTATTCGATGATATTAAATACAGGCTTGTAAATGTTGCCGATTCGTCAGAAACCGGTCTTGTAGCGGAAAATGGCTCGTATGAGCTGAAAATCAGCGGAAAAGGCGGTATTGTACTGATGGTTACAAAGAATGGACTTCCTTACAATAGAATTTATTTAAATTGTGAGAACGACAGCCTCGGCAAAATCAAAGAATTAACCCTGCGGTCAACCGATAAACCAATTCGCGTAAAAGGTATTTTGAGGGCGGCTGCCAGTGCAAAAACTGGTAGTGTAATTGAGAACAGCAACAGTTCAATGATGTCGGGTTCGAGGGCAATGGAAACGATTTTTGATGGACAGGGCAACCTAAAGTACTGGAGTTTTGTGGAACCTGGTCTGCAATATTTTCTCAAAGGCCAAACTATTTTAAAATAAATTATTGGTGCCGGGTGAAAAGGGGCTCAAAACCATGCACACCGGGTATCTAAATATCTGGCATATATTTTTCATTCATTGGAAAAAGTGAATTTTGTTTGTTTTGTTTTTGGGTTTTAAACAGCATTATTCATAACCGCTTAAGAAGAGGACTCATGCGTATAATTTCCATTTTTATACCTGCATGGGTTTCTCAACTTAAGCATTTTTTGTAATAAGCGGTATCTGTAACCTGGCCAATTCACAAAAGGTGAATTTGATTCTGTAGGACATAAACAAACACAAGACTGTTTTTATCCGGATAAATTATTTTTTCAGGTAGATCCTTACTTCATCGGCAGAGTGGCCTACTGCATTTACGGCTTCTTTTAACTCCATTACACTGCAGCCCAGGGCT
This sequence comes from Bacteroidota bacterium, assembly GCA_040386615.1. Classification (GTDB taxonomy): domain Bacteria; phylum Bacteroidota; class Bacteroidia; order B-17B0; family Aurantibacillaceae; genus Aurantibacillus. Next base: position 125,123 of record JAZKFC010000004.1, on the reverse strand, counting down.
TCGGTCCAGTATTTTACTTCCCGGTCCTCGCTAAGACTGATCCTTTTTCTGTCTTTTGGAACTTTATTTTTTAAGTTATCAGACATAGTTCTGTTTTTTTTTAAGTGAATAAAGCAATTATGGCAAAACAAATACCCATTTTAAAAATAATGGGGAAAAGAGGGTCAAACGATCTTAAAATCACTGTCCATCATGTTCCTGCACATTTCGGCGCAATACCTACAGGCTTCAGCGCATTCTTTGCAGTGCGCCATGTCGGCGTGTTTGCCGCACTCATCGCCGCAGGCATTGCATAACTCTTCGCAGGAGCGCGCCAGAATCTGGTAGTGATCGGCGCCAACGGTTAAGATCTTTGCTGTGGCAAAACAAATGGCCGCGCACTCCCTGTCTAATAGTATACACTTTACCAGTTGTTTTATGTCTTTTTCCTGCAAACACATGCTGGCACACCTTTCACAGGCGATCGCGCAGGCAAGACAAGCCTCAACGCATTTTTTCTCATAGTCCATACTATTTGTCTTACAAAAAAAATGCGCGCCAAAAAACAGGCGGGATGACGCATTCAGGGAATTTATTCCTCAATACACAGTATTTACCCGCATTAGGGCCATAAATGCCAGGCATTCAATTATGATTACAGAGGTAAAGAATTATGTTTATTAAAAGTACTAATATGAAAAAGTTAACGATGATACTGGTAGCCATGTTGGCCGTATTTTTTTGCCAGGCGCAGGAAGAGATCTCAATTGAAGATTACAGGTTTACAATTTCGGCATCTAAAGCCGGATTAATGGAATTAAAACTCGGGCAGCTGGCTTTGACCAATGCTTCGTCAGAAGAAGTTAAATTACTGGGACAACGTATGATCACGCATCATACCAGAACCAATAAAGAACTAAAAAGACTTGCCGATCAACGTGGGCTTTTTCTTATGGGAGACCTTGATGAAAAACAGCAAAAACGCTTTGAAAAATTAGCTGCTAAAAAAGGTCTTGAATTCGACAAGGCTTATACAAAACTGATGAACAGGGGACACAAAAAGGTAATAAAAGATTTTGAAAAAGAAATAACAAAAGGTGAAGATGTTGAACTTAAAAGTTGGGCCACTGCCACCTTGCCTGTTTTAGAAGCTCAAATGCTGGGTAACCAGGAAATCATTGAAGTAATGGCTAAAGAAAAGCTCGAAAAACTGATCACCTTTAAATATTAGATCCTGTCATGAAAAGAGTACTGTTTACGTCGGTTGCCGCAATGGCCCTTTCATTCACAGAGATCGCAACGGTTAAAAAAACAGACGATCAGTTTATCGTAAGCGCAGGAAGTGCTGGTTTATTTGAAGTAAAGTTGGCTGAACTGGCCCAGGTAAATGGAGCATCGCCGGCTATCAGGCTATTAGCTGAATTTATGGTGAAAGATCACCAGAAAGCCAACAGCGAATTGAAGGCTCTAGCACTCAAAAGAGGAATTAACCTGCCGGCAGGTCTCGACGAAAAACAACAAAAACACTACCAGAAACTTTTCGGTAAAAAAGGCAAAGCTTTTGATGACGCATATGCTAAATTTATGGTGAAAGACCATAAAGAGGCAATCGGTGAATTTAAAAACGAAGCAAAAAACGGCATCGACCCCGACGTAAAAAGCTGGGCCTCGGCTACTCTCCCATTATTTGAACACCATTTGCAAATGTCGAAAGAGACCTGCAAAACCATTAGATACGAAAAATAGTCAGCCACGTTCGTGCTTATTTCATCTGTATTCGCATTCAAAAATAAAATACGCTACGCTTAATTTTTCTTCATTAAATTTCCAAAATGAAAATCATTAAAGAAAAAATAGTGTTTGACAAAAAACTCACGATTGAAGAAGCCAGGATCGTATCCGGCAAAAATAAATTCAGCAGGCAGAGGCTCAATCGGCAGGACGCAGTTGCGGTGCTCGTGTTAAACACAGATTCCAACAAAATAATTTTAACCAGGCAGTTCAGGTACGCAATAGCAGGCAAATCGGGCGAGAATATCATCGAGATTGTGGCGGGAAAAATCGAAGAAAACGATTCGCCGGAGAAAACCGCCATAAGAGAATGCGAAGAAGAGATCGGCTACAGAATCAATAAACAAAATCTCCGGTTTTTATCACTATGTTTTTCTTCCCCGGGTTATACTTCAGAACAGTTTTATATTTATACCGCCACAGTTACCAATAGCGACAAGGTGTCTGAAGGTGGTGGGCTTGAAGAGGAAAATGAAAACATAGAAGTGGTAGAGATGGACCTTAACCAGTTTAAAAATCAAATCATCACAGGAGAAATTAAGGACGCGAAAACCTATATTGCCGGGCTTTTTTTTATATTGAATGAAAATGACCCGAAGCTGGGTTTGTAAGCTCTTGAGAGCAAGTAAGATAGGGTAATCGTCATGGGTCCCTTATGGCATCACATTTTCATTACTTCTAATATGAAAAATATATTCTTCGTTCTGTTTTTATTTACATCGATCGCAGCATTTAATGCGCAGGTAAGCAGCGCCGAAACAAAAAGCACCAGCCTTCGGGATTTGCCTAACGGGAACAGGACAGACGAGGGAGCTAAAGTGCCCGAAATTGTCAAGATCAATTTTGATAAAGCTTATCCAAAAAATATTGCGGCATGGACCATCGAGGATAAAAGGTATATGGCTGAATATAAAGATACACTGCATATTGGCCACATTATCGTTTACGATCAGTATGGGAGAGTTTTAGCTGTGCAGGACGAAATGTCTCCTGGCGCGTTCCCGGTGCCGATTGATAAATACATCGTTGAGCGTTACCCCAATCAGCACTTTACAATATGGTCCATGGTTAATGCCGATGGCACGAACTTATACTATTTTACGCGTGAAACCGAAACAATCTGGTTTGATCCCACGGGAAAATTCAGGAACAAAACGGTGAACAAATTGAAGTAATTGCTTATTTTAATTTTAGCATCCAGCAGGCTAAAAATATAACCGCCAGGTGAAAAACAGGATCGGTGTCAACAAACTAATAATTTCTGCGACTGCGCCAAATACCTGCAGTTTTCAGAGGCGTTTTATAAATTCATTGCTCGCTGCCTGTTTCTTTTTGAACTCAGCGTGCAGCCTGCGCGCCCAGGATTTCAACCTTAATTCAGCGATTTATAACGTAGTGATAGGCGCGGTGAGTGGAGGGCTGGGCGGAATGATCAATAAAAACAAAGACCAGAAGAGCTACCAGGCTTTTTTAAGAGGCTTTGCAACCGGTGGAGGCGGGGGCGCGGTGATGTATTGTGGAAAAAAACTGAATTTTCTGGTTTCACAGAAGCAACGTCTTGGTTATGCCTGGGTATCACGCGCAGTTTTCAGCGCGGGCAACTCTATTGTTGAGAACGCCGCTGCCAACCGGCAATTCTGGTCGCAGTGGCATTACGATGTGGCCTTTTTGCGGTTGGAGTTTAACGTTAAGCCGCTTACATTTACGCCAAGACTGATGCCCTCAAATTTTGGAGGGATTCTATTTATGGCCATTCATGGCAGACTGGACGGAGAAGCAACATTGAAATCCGGCACGCTCACGTTCAGGACAAGAAGAATTGAATATTATCCCACGCTCATAGGATCAACAGCGGGTAACGGATTTCTGCTGAACGATACAATCGGGGGAGGAACGTTTTTTTACGACGTCTATGCGCATGAAATGATCCATACATTTCAGTTTCAGGAACTTTCGGGATTAAACTATTTGTTTACGCCGGTTACCAGCAAATGGAAGCAACAGTCAATATTTTTGAGAAAATACGGAAAATGGATCTACGGCGATCTCAATTATGAGCTGATGCTGATTAACTATTTCATAATAAACGGCGGTTTGCAGCATGGTCGTTACTGCGCAAATTTACTGGAGAACGAGGCAGAATTTCTTTCTACCGGCCGGCGCGCGTGCCACTGAACAATAAAGTTTTTTTCGGGTCGGTTATGGCTGATATATTTTTTACTCAGTCAAAGCATATTTATAATAAATAATCGGGATTTTTACGCGGTTTATCTGTTAAAAATGTAGGCCCGATGGGTAAATAATGTATCTTTAATCATTAAATTTTAACCCTTGATGAGCATAAAGTACATTATTCTTTGCTTCTTTCTTTGTCTTTGTTTTAGCACTGTTGTTTTATCTCAAACCAATGGCACGTGCCCAGGATGCTTGGCACCTCAAAGTTTATCGACCTTAACGCCGATGACAGCGGCACCGAAAAACGGTTCGGCAGTGATCCTTAACGGGAATGAAACATTAGCAACAACTTATACAGCAACTGCCTGCGGATTAAATTACGTGACCTCTAATTTTAATCTGAATCAAAGATCTTTCTCCAACGGAATAGGCACCGGCGCAGCACAACCCGCTGCTTTTGCTGTGTCGGGGATTCCGACTTGTGGCAAAATTCTTAAAGCTATTCTTTACTCCGCTTGCGAAAGTGATGGCGCTCCGACCATTAACGCCAGTATTACAAATCCCTTCCTTGCCAACTCTATTTTCCCGATGACGTTGATAGGTACTGCGACCAATAAGAACTGGGGATACGCCAACGCCTTCTCTTACAGAGCGGACATCACTTCGATCATTTCCGGAAACGGCACGTATTTTCTGTCGGGTTTTCCCACTGGTACACCCACAGACGTTAACGGCGCCAGCCTGTTTATCATCTACACTGATGAGACTGTCAATTATACTGGCAGCATTGTTATTGCGGATGGATTGATATCCAACACTGGTCCGCTCGGAGACCCTTTTCAGGTTAACATATCAGGATTTAACGTGTGCGGACCAACTTTTGCCACTACTAATTTTATGATCGTGGATGACCTGCAAAGATTAACTAATTTTGGACTCTCACTAAATACAACTACCGCAACTGTGAATTATACAGAACCTCCCGGTGCTCAGTTACCATGGATGCTTTTTTCTCAGCCGGGTGCGGCTGCCTTTGCAGGGCAGAGTAGTGCAACATACGGAGCATATAGTGGGAGTGATGCTTTTGGAATGGTAATGGCTGGCATGTATTACCGTACCAATTGTTTAACCTGTCCTAACCCCTTAACACTAACGGCAAGCAGTGCTTCCTGCGCACCCACTTTTACCGCCAGCCTGTTGGCATTAGGCGGTGTGCCTCCACTTACTTACACCTGGCAGGGAACAGCCCAAACCACCTCGCTGGTAACGGGCCTTTCTCCCGGAACCCACACGGTACGCGTGGCCGATGCCAACAGTTGCAAATCAGCAACCACTTCTGTAAATATAGCATCATCAATGACATTGGTTACGACCAGTGCTTCCTGTGCCCCGACATTTACCGCCAGGGCTACTGTTACCGGCGGTACAGCACCTTATACCTATGCCTGGACAGGTTCAGCCGCTACTACTTCATTTGTTGCGGGATTAAGTCCTGGCTTGCATACCGTCACGGTGTCCGATGCAGGTGCGTGCCAAACCAGGACGGCTGTAGTGAACATTGCGGCTACCATGTCGCTGGCGGTAGCCAGTGCTTCCTGTGCACCTACCTTTACGGCGAGAGCTACGGCATCCGGCGGGGTCGGGCCATATACCTATGCCTGGACAGGATCTGCCCAGACGACATCTTTTGTTACTGCATTAACCCCCGGTCCGCACACAGTCACTGTCTCTGATTTCGGCGCCTGCCAGACAAGGACGGCGGTTGTTAATATTGCGGCTACCATGTCATTAACTGCGACCAGTGCGTCCTGCGTGCCAACGTTTACAGCCAGGGCTACCGCTTCCGGTGGTGTGGCGCCGTACACATATACATGGACGGGGACTGCCCAGACGACATCCTTCGTTACCGGTTTGACGCCAGGCCCCTACACTGTTACGGTGTCTGACGCCGGTGCCTGCCAGACAAGAACTGCTGTTGTTAATATTGTAACAACACTTACCATTGCAGCGGCGAGCGCTTCCTGTGTGACTACCGGAAGTGCTGTTGTCACATCGGTGGGTGGGCTCACGCCATACACATATGCGTGGACCGGCTCAGCCCAGACCACTTCGCTTGTGACCGGCCTTGCAGCTGGTTTGCACACCGTTACTGTAATTGATGCCGGCGCCTGCCAGACAAGAACCGCTGTTATTAATATTACAAGACCTTCAACTATCACTGTTGCCAACGCGTCATTGTGCATTGGGTATAGTCAAACAATGACTGCTGTGGGTTCTACGAGTTCATGGACCTGGACACCGGCTGCCAGCCTGGTCAATCCAAACCTTCAAACGGTAACCGCTGATCCTTTAACCACAACTATTTATACGATCGTTAACACGAACTCATTAAATTGTACAAGTACCAATACCGCGCAAATGGTGGTGCTTCCAACGCAAACCGTTCCTATCGCAAATCCAACCACCTGCGTGGGACAAAATCTTTTTCTCCTGGCCAATGTGACTTACACTGGTTCCATCTACAACTGGACCGGCCCCGGAGGTTACACTTCTTCTTCACAGAACCCGATTAGGTTAGGCGCGAGTGTTGGTATGAGCGGATCTTACAGTTTAACCGTGATCAGTATTCCCGGTTGCACCAGCAGCGCAGTAGCCAATGTCACTGTGTTCACCCTTCCAACCCCTTTCATCACAAGCAACGGAACGGTTTGCACGAACGTTACATTGTCGCTCAATGGCAACGGGGCCACAACTTATTCGTGGACGGGTCCGCCGCCAAACAACTTCTCAAGTGTTTCACAGAATACAACCATTGCCAATACCACCACATTGGATTCCGGCGTTTACACCTTAACCGCTGCCTTTGCTAACGGCTGCGCGAATACCGCAACGCGAACGATACTCATCAGGCCGCTGCCGGTCACGTCATTTACGGTGAACGGGGGTAATCCCGTCTGCTTAAACACAACGATTACCCTCAACGGCTCCGGCGGAACTTCCTATTCGTGGAGGGGACCAAACGCCTTCATCAGTTTTTTTCAGAATCCCGTAATTAATAATATCAGCGCGGCAGCATCGGGTATCTATACGCTTACCGCCACTTTAAATACCTGCACGTTTGCCGTTACACAATCGGTAACGGTCAACGCCTTGCCGGTACCAACGGCCACTAATAATACACCGGTCTGTGAGCAGCACCCTGTTCAGTTCTCAGCTACCGGAGGCGTCAATTATACTTGGACCGGCCCGCCGACCTATACCGATTATGCGCAGAACGCTTCCATACCAAGTTCTACCCTCGCCAATAACGGTGTGTTTACTGTAACCGTGGCTGACGGCAATAACTGCAAAGCCAGGGCCACCACCACCGTTGTCATTTTACCGAACCCCGCCATAGTGATTACACCTACTAATGTTTGTCTTAACGAGCCTGGAACTATTAATCTTACCGGTGGTGTGAGCTGGGCATGGACAGGTCCTGCCGGATTCAGTTCATTTGCTCAGAATGCCAACGTTGGTGTTGTAAATAATACAACCGCCGGTGACTATTCGGTGATCGTGAGTGCTGCCAATAGCTGTACCACACTGGCGGTGGCCACACTCAGCTTTATTCCTTTACCTGTTATCCTTACTACACCCACAATAGCATGTTTTAACGCGGTTGCAATTTTATCAGCCAGCGGGGCAGTCAGTTATTCCTGGGCGGGCCCCGGGGGATATCAGTCAGTAGGGCAAAACGCGATTATCCCGGTGGCCAATGTGGCGTCTTCAGGACTTTATACGGTGACAGCAAGAGGTGCGAATACCTGTACGAACCTGGCATTTGCTACGCTGGGCACAATACCATTACCCGCAGTAACAGCTACGGGAGCCCTGGTTTGTATCATAAACGAAGCTACTCTTACCTCAGTTGGCACACCAACCAATGTTATCTATCACTGGACTGGTCCTGCCGGATACACCTCCAACGCGCAGAACGCGATAATCCCTTCTGCAACCAATGCCCTGCCGCTGTCTTACACTGTAATGGTCACGCATCCAAACAGCTGTACCATGACCGCCGCTGTAACTCTTTCTACCAATCCACAGCCCATAGTGGTTGCAACACCTACACTTATTTGTAAGAACGAACCTTATACCATCGTGGCCAGCGGCGCGTCAACCTACGCCTGGACGGGCCCACCGGGGAACGTGATAGGCGCGAACTACTCCCTTACTACCGTGAACGGCAGTAATGTCGGAACCTATTCTGTGATTGGAACTGACGTTAACACCTGTACCAACATCGCTACTGCAAAAATTGATACATTATCGTTGCCTGTTGTAGTGGCTTTTGGCAGTACAGTTTGTATAGGCCGGCCGGCAATACTGAACGCAAGTGGCGCTGTGGCATACTTCTGGACAGGTCCAAACGGGTATACGTCGACTTCACCAAGCGCAATTATTCCGGTAACAACGAGTCCTGTTACGCAGGTTTATTCAGTGGTGGGTGTCGCGCCCAATACCTGTACGCAAATAGCCTACGTTAACCTTGATACCTGGCCCTTGCCACAACCTACTTTTACTGCACCACCGCGTGTTTGTTTCAAATCAACCATGCACCTGCTGGGTGCGGGCGCCAAAACCTACACATGGTCCGGGCCTTACGCTTATTACTCGCCAAACAAAAACGTAACCATTCCTATTTATACAAATTTCCAGCAGGGTACTTATACTTTAAGTGTTATTGACAGCCTTGGATGTACCAATTTCACCACCACTTATATCAAAATCGACCAGCTGCCAACAGGAAAGTTAACGCATAACAACACAAATAATCTTTGTGCACCTTTCTGTTCGGAGTTTAAATTAAACAGCACGGGTGCTTCATCTATAATAAATACCAGTTGGATCGCAAACAACCGCCCGTTTACAGGGGAGACCTTTACGCTTTGCGTGGCAACCGCAACCGACAATATTGTGATAGGAACTTTTACGGATGCTATTGGTTGTATAAATACTGTGAGCTTTGCGATACAGGCGCACCCTTCGCCAATTGCTGATTATAAATATTCACCGGAAAGGCCTGTTGAGAATGCGGACCTGGTTCTTTTTGATGACAATACGCTGGGTGAGAAACTGGTGAAATGGGATTGGTTCTTTATTTCGAACAAAGGATTCCTGAGTTCTAACCGCAACACATCCTACCTGTTTGAGGACGCTGGTTCGTTTCCGGTAGCGCTCATAGTAACAAACACCTGGGGATGTTCAGATACCGTTGTTAAGACGGTGGTGGTTGACAGTGATTTTAAATTGTTTGTGCCCAACGCATTCACACCCAATGGTGATGGTGTTAACGATATCTTTATGCCGAAGGGAAGGGGCCTGGCAAAATACAAATTGACGATCTATGACCGTTGGGGAAGGCTGATTTTTGAAAGCCATAGCTTTGAAATCGGCTGGGACGGACAAGTGTATGACAAGAACAGTTCAGACGACGTGTACGTTTGGAAGATTAACGCTGTTGATGTAAGTGGAAAAGTAAAGGAACTAACCGGGCATGTCACTATTGCCAGATAATTAAAGGTTAAGTCGCCTGTATTTAAAAAATTTATTCGAAAATCTTTCCGCGATACGGTCTTGCTTACCGCACAGATTTCATATTAATGTCTGATTTGTATCAGTTGAAGCCTGTTTTATTTGGTTTAATCGAATAGATTAGTGATTGTTTATAAACTGTTTGTAAAAACCGTAATTTTAAAAAGAACCGAGCCAGTGATGAGATTAAAAATTACTTTTTTATCATTTTTCATTTGTTTTAAACTTGCTCTTTTTTCGCAGACAAATCAGTTTTACACACCCGCTGGTCTTTCAAACTCAAAAAATCAACCCGCACACATTTTTAATGGTAACCAGGGAATTGCCACAAGTTACACGCGCACTGCCTGCGGGCTTAACTACGTTTACGCCAGCAGCCCTTTATTTGCCAGAACAGGAAATAATTATATCCCGGGCGTACTGCAGCCTGCTACCTTTAGTATCAGTGGGCTTCCGCTCTGCGCTACAATTGAAAAAGCTTTTTTGTATGTAGGAACCTCAGGTGCGAGTGTCACGATCAACACAAGCATCACTAACCCGGGCAATGGCAACTCAAACTTCCCCTTGTCGCTCATTGGTTCGGGACCCGATAAAAACTGGGGATTCGCGGGTAGCTATACCTACCGGGCAGATGTTACCGCAATTATCGCGGGCAACGGACCTTATTTTATTTCAGGGATTCCAACCAGCACATCTAACACTGCTGACGACGCCAACGGCGCCATGCTATTGATCATCTATTCTGATCGTTCACAGAATTATACAGGCAGCATTGTTATAGCCGATGGCAGTTTTGTAAACGCCAATGCAGCCGGTTCGGTAAGTTCCAATGTTACGGGCTTTGATGTGTGT
>JAZKFC010000004.1:104061-114739 GCA_040386615.1 Bacteroidota bacterium | reverse complement strand
GCCCAGCCTTACGTCTAATTTTATGCTGCTCGACGACATGCAGGCTTACGACAGTACATTTATTTCGTTGAACAGCGCGCTAACCAATTACACCCAGGCTCCGGCAGCCGATCTTCCCTGGAAATTTCTTACTGCGCCCGGCGCATCAGTCGGCATAGGACAAACAAGCGCAGATTTCGGTTTTAGGAATACGGCCGACACCATTGGCTTGCTCATGGCAGGCCTTTATTTCCGCTCCGATTGCCTGGTATGCCCGCTTACCCTTACCTTAACCGCCAGCAGCACACCTTCGTGCCAGGGTACAGCCACTGTGTTTGTTTCAGGTGGTGTTGGCCCCTATACCTATTCGTGGGTTGGGGCTTCACAGACCCTGCCGTACGCTACGGGTCTGAGCGCCGGCGTGCAATCGGTGATCGCTGCCGACAACACAGGCTGTCTCGCCGGTACAACAACGGTTAACATAATTACTCCCGCGCCGTCAATTACAGCTACCAACGCCACGGTATGTGTAGGCTTCAGCGCCAACCTGTCTGCCGGTGCCGCCTCGGGTTATACCTGGAATCCGGGAGGGACCCTTAACGCTGCTAACCTGCAAAATGTAGTGGCCACGCCGCTTTCAACTACCATTTATACCATCAATTATGTAAACGCGCTGGGATGCACAGGAACCGCAACTGCTCAGGTGCTGGTTACTACCACCCGGACGATTGCGATCAATAACAGTACGCTCTGTGCCGCACAAAGTATAAATTTGTCAACCAATGGCAACAATGGTGATTTTTATCTATGGGTGGGGCCCGCAGCGTTTACATCAACAGTTCAGAATCCCGTGATCAACAACGCGACCATCGGTTTAAGCGGTATTTATAACCTGAGTGTAACTACAATTCCGGGGTGTACGAGTACGGCGGTGTCGCTGGTAAACGTGTTTGCCTTGCCAACGCCAACAGCGTCGGGCAATTCGCCCTTGTGTACCAACTTTAATCTGAACCTTAGCAGCGGCGGCGCTCTTAATTACAGCTGGACCGGCCCGAACGGATTCACAAGCGCCATACAGAATCCCACAGTGCTTAATGTTACCACCGCTGAATCGGGGATCTATTCGGTAACAGCTACTTTTTTAAACGGCTGCGCGAATACGACTACCACATCGGTATTGATCAACCCTTTACCCACGCCTGTTATTGTTACCAACAGTAATGTTTGTATTGGAAGGCCCCTGAGTTTGCAGGGGAATGGTGGTGGCACCTACCAATGGGCAGGACCAAATGGCTTTAGCAGCAACCAGCAGAATACAGGCATTGCAGCGGTGAGTCTGGCGTCGAATGGCGTTTACACGTTAACAGTTACCAGCCCCAATAACTGCCAGGCGCAGGCTACGTGTACCTTGGCGGCACTGCTTAATCCAACAGTGTCTGCAACTGGAACCACGGTTTGTTACGGGGCGCCTGCTACCTTAACCGCGAACGGGCTCGGTTTTTTTACCTGGTTTGGCCCAAACAACTATAGTGTTTCACCGTTGGTACCTACTACTTCGGTAGCGGTTGTCGACAATCTGTCTTCCGGTGTTTATACGGTAGTGTTAATCAGCGCCCTGAACTCATGTTCGGCAAACGCAACAACAACGCTTTCAACTCTGCCTTTGCCAATTCCGGCCGCCACCGGCGCAACACTGTGTTTAAATTCTCCCGGTACCCTTACGGCAAGCGGCGGCACCAACTATGACTGGACAGGTCCGGCTGGGTTTGTGTCCAATACCACCAACGCTTTTATTCCCGCTGCAAGCCTGCTAAATGCAGGAATATATACCGTGTTAGTAACCGCTGCGAATAGCTGCACCGGAGTTGCAACAACATCACTTGGCATTCTTCCCCTGCCTACAGTGGCGGCAACCGGAACAACTATTTGCTATAACGAACCGTTTACGTTATTGGCCACGGGTGCTTTAAACTACACCTGGACCGCGCCATCACTTAACACTTCGACAGGCGCGAGCGTTTACCTGCCAAATGTGAATATCCTGGCTGCCGGAATTTACTCTGTGTTTGCAATCGCCGCTAATTCATGTACAGGCAGTGCCACGGCGGCCCTTACTACGATGACGCTTCCAATAATCACCACCACAAGTTCAATAGTCTGTTTGAATGAGCCTGCCGTTTTAAAAGCTGCGGGAGGCCTCACCAATACCACAGGTTATACGTGGACCGGACCAGGCGGTTATATTTCTTACGCGCAGGACGCCATCATTCCCACAGCCGCGCACCTGGCGCCTCAAATTTATACTGTAGTTGGTACTGCCCCCAACAGTTGCACCAACGTGAGTACTGCAAACCTGTTAACACTGCCTCTGCCAACGGTTTCTGCTACTGGAACCACCATTTGCTACGGACAACCTTTTATTATTGTGGCAAGCGGCGCCAACAGCTATACCTGGAGTGGCCCCAATTCGCAGAACACAAGTGGATCGGCCAATCATTTTGTTGCTGCCGTGGATTCTCTTTCACAGGGGATCTACCAAATTGTTGGCATGGATCAGTTCGGCTGCAAAAGCGGCACAACCACAATGCTTAATACATTGCCCCTGCCTGTAATTACCGCCACCGGCGCCTCGGTATGCTTTCTTCAAACGGCAACGCTTACCGCTTCCGGCGGAATACCAGGTGGTTATTCATGGACGGGCCCCGGAACCTACACATCCAACCAGCAGAATGCGTTTGTGTCTATGGCGAACAATACTACGCCGCAGATCTTTACAGTTATTGGAACAGCTCTTAATACCTGCACCAATTTCGCGACCGCGAGTCTCAAAACTTTTCCGTTGCCACAGCCATCCTACGATGCAACAGCAACTGTTTGTCTCGGCAATTATATTACCCTTAATGGCCTGGGGGCTAAAAGTTATACCTGGACCGGCCCACGCCATTATGTTTCAACCAGCCAGAACGTGAGCTTTCCAACGTATAGCCTCAGCCAGTCTGGCGCTTATACGTTAACTGTTCTTGACAGTCTGGGTTGTAAAAACTTTACAACAGTCATAGTTAAAGTCAACACTTTGCCCGACGGACACCTGGTAAGCGACGACACAAATAATTATTGTGTACCCTTTTGCGCTGATTTTAGTATTAAAAGAACGTCTGCATCACCTATTATTAATACAAACTGGGTTTTTTATGGCGACACCACCACCGGAGAATTATTTAATTATTGCACCAATCAGGCCGGTATTTATAAAGTCACCGGGATTTTTAGCGACGCGCAGGGCTGCAGTAACGTCATCACCTTCACCATTGCGTCACATCCAAAACCGTTAGCAGATTTTGCTTTCACTCCCCTCAAGCCTGTCGAGAACCTGGATAAAGTGATTTTCACTGATTTTTCTAAAGGTGAACAGATCACAGACTACAGCTGGCTTCTGATAGACAATGACAGGCAGATCAGTACTGAAAAGGCTGCCGAATGGCTTTTTGAAGATATGGGCGAATACAAGGTCGGGCTGACACTTTGGAATGAATGGGGCTGCAAAGATACCGCGGTTAAAACGGTGATTGTTCAAAGTGACGTTAAGTTATATGTGCCCACCGCGTTTTCGCCAAACAACGACGGTCTCAACGAAACTTTCAAACCCAAGGGCCGGGGTATAGTGAATTACCTTTTTGAAATTTATAACCGGTGGGGCGAAAAAATATTTGTTACAGATGATTTTGAAGAAGGTTGGGATGGTAACATAGGCGGCGCGAGATGCGCCAATGACATCTACGTTTGGAAAATATTCGCAACAGACGTGAAAGCTAAGAAACATGATTTAACCGGACATGTAACCCTGTTCAGGTAAAAACCATACGGGCCCCCGGTTGTTTTTTGCCCTGAAATTGAATAAACTTTATTGTTCGGCTAGCTTGTGAAAAATAAAAACTAAACCGGCCTGTTAACATCCCATTGTTCCAGGTAATCAGCTACCCTTCTCACAAAGCTACCACCCAATGATCCGTCAACCACACGGTGATCGTAGCTTAACGACAGGAACATAAAATGGCGGATGCCGATCATGTCGCCCTGTGGGGTTTCTATAACGGCAGGTTTCTTTTTAATGGTACCAACAGCAAGAATAGCTACCTGAGGTTGGTTGATGATTGGCGTGCCCATTACGTTGCCAAAATTTCCAACATTGGTAAGGGTAAATGTACCGCCCTGTATTTCATCAGGAGCCAGTTTGTTTGCTCTGGCGCGGCTTGCGAGATCATTTACCGCTTTGGTAATACCCAGCAGGTTTTTTTGGTCGGCGTTCTTAATAACCGGAACAATTAAATTTCCTGAGGGCAGTGCCGCTGCCATTCCTATATTAATGTTTTTGCGTTTGATGATCTTGGTACCCGTTTGATCAACCGACACGTTCACCATCGGGAAGTCTTTAATGGCTTTGGCCACGGCTTCCACAAAAAGAGGTGTAAAGGTCAGTTTTTCACCCTCGCGTTTCTCAAATTCTTTTTTTGCTTTATCTCTCCATTGCACCAGGTTGGTCACATCTGCTTCCACAAAAGAAGTTACGTGCGGCGACACATGTTTGCTCATTACCATATGGTCTGCAATGAGTTTGCGCATGCGGTCCATGTCCACTATCTCATCTCCGGCACCAACAGAAACAGCAGGACGGTTTACAATCACAGTGTTTTCACCGGCATTCGCCATCGCAGGGGCTTGTTTGCTCTCAGTTTTCTGAGTTGATGTTTCTGTTGCAGCACCTGTGTTTTTATTGCGGCCTGGTAACCAGGCCAGGATATCAGCTTTGGTTACACGGCCTTCCTGGCCGGTACCTTTAATAGAATTTAATTCGGCAAGAGAAATCCCTTCTTCTTTGGCAATACTTTTTACCAGTGGTGAATAAAATTTATCGGAATCCCCATAGTTATTTGCGGCAGCAGCCGGAGCGCTCACGGTTGCGGCTTCTGACTTTGTTTCGGTAGTTTGTTTTGTTTCAGGAGCTGTAGTTTTTGGCGCGTCGCTAACCGAAGCCGAAGCATCACTGCTGATCACGCCAATAACGGCACCCACCTGTACAACATCCCCTTCTTTAAAAAGACGTTTAATCAATGTGCCTTCAAATGGAGACGGGATTTCGCTGTCAACTTTGTCTGTAGCGATCTCTAAAACCGTTTCATCAATTTTAATTTTATCGCCTTCATTCTTAGTCCATTTAATGATGGTAGCCTCAGCCACACTTTCGCCCATCTTAGGCATAATCAAATCGAAATTCGCCATTGTATTTTTTTAAAGAACTACAAAAATAGACTTCTAAACAGGAATAGCCAATTTTTTATGTCATTATTTTTGGTATGACAAACGATAGCTTTTTGTGGATCAGCCTGGCTTTAAGTCAATTAAGATCGGGATATAAAAGGTACTTCTTGCGTGTTTGCTTAAAAAGATCGATGCCTGCCTGCCAGCTTTTCCTGATCTCTTCTTCGGGTGTTTTGTTTTTAAGTTGCTCCTGTAATTCGGTATTTCCGGAATGATAATTGAAGTTCTTGTCAAAAAAATCCTGCCGCTTCAAAGCAGTGTAGGCCGACATGATCCAGGAAAGGTTTATTTTTTTTGGATGCTGTTCCAGGTAGTTTTCATTCCTGAGGTCCTGTCCGAAACAGGCCTGGTTAAAGTACTTTGGTTCTTTTGACATTGCTGAAGGCACCGGCATAAAACTAAATGTTTTTACCGGGTAATCAGGGTGACCAATCACCTGGAATGGAAACCCGGTTCCACGACCGAGGCTCATTAAGGTGCCTTCAAACAAACCAAGGCTTGGGTATAACAGAACCGCCATTTCATTCGGGATGTTGGGAGAAGGTTTCACAGGAAGCCTGTAGGAAGCGTTGCGGTCGTAATTTTTGAGGGCAATGACTTTAAGTTTGCATTTCACTTTATTTTTCAGCCAGCCTTCTTCATTCACCATCATAGCATATTCGCCACAGGTCATGCCATACACCATCGGAATATTATGTAAACCTAAAAAGCTCTTGAACTGATCGTTTAGAACCGGACCATCGATATAAAAACCATTTGGATTTGGCCTGTCAAGCACTATCAGCTCTTTGCCGTTTTCGGCGCAGGCTTCCATCACGTAGGTGAGGGTGGAGATGTAGGTGTAAAATCTCACCCCTACGTCCTGAATGTCGTAGATCAATACATCCAGGCCCTTTAATTGCTCTTTGCCTGGTTTTTTGTTGGAGCCATACAGTGAAATAATGGGAAGACCTGTTTTTTTATCATGGTTGCTGTTCACCTTTTCACCCGCGTCGGCATCGCTTCTAAAGCCGTGTTCGGGACCAAAGATCTTTTTCACACGCACTTTTAATTTAATGAGTGTATCCACTATGCTTGTATTTCCTATTACACCGGTGATGTTGGTGACTATGCCAACTTTTTTGTTGCTCAGGGCCGGCAGGTAATTCTCAAATTGTTGCGCACCAAGGGTGACAGTACTGTAGTTTTTTACAGTGACTGAATTTTGCGAATAGGATAAAAAGGATAAAAAAATTAAACAGCAGATAAAGCCGTGCAAATGATTATTTTTGTGACGCAAGCGCATTTCTTTGAGTGTAGAAAAATTTATAGCCGACAAAATTTCCAATGCCGGACAAAGCAAAGGTAACATCTCTAAGCCTATTGTAAAAATAGGAATAATTGGTATAGCAGTGGGTCTTTCCGTCATGTTATTGACCGTAAGCATTGTTCTTGGTTTTAAAAACGAGATCGTGAACAAAATTACCGGTCTTACAACCGACATCGCCGTCAACAGCATTAACGTAAACGCGAGTAATGAACCGGAGCCGATAGTGATAGGCGACGACAGTCTTGCTATGATCAGGAACCTGCCTTTTGTAAAACATGTTCAAAAAACAGCCTTTAAAAATGGCATACTAAAAACGGCTACCGAAAACGAAGGCGTGTTATTGAAGGGGGTAAATGAAGATTATGATTTCGCTTTTATCAGCAAACACCTTGTGCAGGGCCGGCTGCCTATCTTTAAAAAAGAAGAGGCCAGCAAAGATGTGCTCGTGAGTGAGGCGCTGGCGAAAAAACTTGAGCTGAAGTTAAACGGAAAAATGCTGGTTTACTTTATCTCGCAGCACCTGGTGTACGATAGCGCGGCGGCAGAAAAGATCATTAAGTACGAGCAACGTTCACGCAATTTTACCATTTGCGGCATTTTTAAAACCAATTTCGCCGACTTCGACGAGAGGCTGAGTATTGTTGATCTGAGGCAGATTCAAAGGCTGAATTACTGGGACCATAGAATGGTTGGCGCTTACGAGATCAAAATTAAAGATTTCTCGGAACTGGAAACGAACACTGCGCAGGTTCAGGATCTTTTGGGTTATTATTATAATGTGAATGGCGTTAAAACCATCTACGGGAATATTTTTTTATGGCTCGATAAGCTCGATATCAATGGCGTTATTATCGTTGTACTCATGATCCTGGTTGCAACCATGAACATGATCACGGCCTTGCTGATCCTGATCCTTGAACGTACCAATATGATAGGCCTGGTAAAAGCGCTGGGCATGACCAACGTAAGTGTACGTAAGATCTTTTTGCTCATCAGTTTCCGCCTCGTCGGTAAAGGCTTGCTCTGGGGGAACGTAGCCGGGATCAGCCTTTGTTTATTGCAATATTACTTTAAAATCGCCAGGCTCGATAGCGACACCTACTATGTGGACTTTGTTGCAATTGAGATTAACTGGCTGTACTTTTTGTTTTTAAACCTGGGTACTTTTATTGTGTGTGGACTAATGTTGTTTTTACCCACCCTGATCATTACCAAGCTCACGCCCTTGAAGACGCTTAAATTCGATTAAGAGAAGATCACCACTAAGTCACCGAGTACACACAGGAACACTAAGGAGTATATTAAAACAATCTTAGTGCGCTTTGTGTAAAACCTTGGCGCTCTTTGTGGTTAAAAAGAAAGCGACCACTATGAGGCGGATGCACTCCCCACGCCTACACATAAATGCTTGCTCCCACGCTATAGCTTCGGCGGATGCAACCCGAAACCCTGAACCCGAAACGCCTAAGGCCTGTATTTACTTTTACTCAAAATCTTTTGCGCATCGGTCTCAGCCATTAATTGCTCAAGGGTGGCGTCTTTATTGTTTTTCATGTAGCTTTTTACAATCTGCCAACCTATCCACATGGCAATGCGTGGTGGACATTCCTTGCTAATGGCCCCGGTAAACGGTCCTTCGGTGGTTAACTCCCTAACGGTTTGAAGGTTGTTTTCATACAACCTGTTCTTTTCGGCGAAATAACTCCAGATGTTTTTTTCATAGGTACTGCAATAGTCCATTTGTTTTTTTGTATAGCCAATGATCATGCTGTCATTTTCGTTTGGCAGCAGCGCGTTAACTGCATAAAAGATCTTGCCGTAGAATACAGTGTGGTTCACGAGGTTGTTTACCGCCAATGAATTGTCAAACTCGGTAAGCATCCAACCCCTTGTAAGGTCTGGCAAAATATAATGTTCATTCATTTTCCTGGCCTGGTATTGGGGGTAGCGCAGCATTTGATAGAATTTGGCCGTGTCGCCGAGATACATATCAAGACTAAGTACCAGCGCGCTGTCTAAATATGCGAATGCGTAGTTCCAGCCACTCATGCAGGTGATAAGCCTGCCGGGTAGTTTTCTATTTGGAAAATGATAATGAAATCTCTTCACACAATCGTTGGCTTTACCGGCGATCTTGTTTATCTTTTCGTCAGGATAAAGCCGATCGATATAAGTTTTGGCTTCCTTAACGTCTTTATCATGAATGTATGCGAGCACATTAGGCTGGTACAAAGAATCACCAGTACCGCCACGGTTTAAGAAGTTCATCAGGTAATGGTCGTAGTATACACCATACTTTGTTTTAATCTCTTTGCTGCTGGCATTAAAATTGAATGCAGTCAACGAAAACAGATCTTGTTCGAGCCTCAGAACTTTTAACGGCGGTGTGTTTATGCCAGAGATATCAACATCAAGATGATTATTACCGCACCCACAGAAGAGCAGAACCAACAGAGACAACAATAAAATAACTACTTTATTCATCCTTAATTTTTATATTTGTAAAATTAACCATAAAATAAATCCTCTATGAAAAAGTTTTTACTTAGCATATGTTTGGCAATCTTTTTTGGCGTTACTGCCTCGGCGCAAACAGATCAGGATGCATTTGACAAAAAACACCGTTTTGGCATCAGGGTAACACCGCAGCCAACCTGGTTTAAAAGCGATAATTCCAGTTCAAAAGGTAACGGCGCTTATTTTGGTTTTGGCTTCGGTCTGGTGTGGGAAATAAAACTATCCAACATCATTCATTTTTCTACCGGTATTGGTGGGGATTTTGAAGGGGGCAGCATTTCGTACCGTTATGAGCCTAATGTTTTTGAGGTGCAGGAAGTGATCGACAGCGAAGGGATCCTTGTAGAGGCAAAGGATGGCGCTACTCCAGACCAGTACTATTTTAAAAATGGAAACTCAAGCTATATATTAAAGAATAGAAAATATAAAACAACAATGATCACTATTCCTTTATTATTAAAGATGATGACCAATGAGTACAGTGGGTTCAGGTATTTTGCCAATTTTGGCGGAGAACTTGGCATCAGGGCGGCAGCAAAAGCGAATGATACTTTTTATGCGGGCTTTAAGGCGGCATCTACTGCAACCGGTGTGGAAGTAATGCAGATTGCAGAAGGAGATCTTAAACGAGACGATATCAATTTGGGAAAAGACGCCACGATCTTACCGTTCAGGGTGGGGATGAACCTTGGCCTGGGAACTGAATACAGGATAGCGGGAAGTACTTCCCTGGTTTTTTCGGTTAATTATTTTCAGTCTTTCACAAGTTTAATGCGCAAGGAGTCTAAATTCTTAACCAAAGAACGTACTATTGATCCTGCTACAGGTAAATTTAACTTCGAACCCCTCAATCAGTCTTATTTAATGAGGGCGGTGCGGATTAATATTGCAATCATGTTCTAGTAACGATTTAGTAAAAAACGAAGCCGCCCGCAAGGCGGCTTTTTTGCTTTTAAAATGAACGATTTTAGGGAAAAAACAGTCGAAACACGCTCGTTTTGTTAAAAAGCAAGCCAAAAAACCCTTTTTTTAATCAAAAATACTATTACTTTTGACCCCACTAACAAACTAAAACTTTACAATCATGAAATTAAATGAGATTCAGGATTTAATAAAATTTGTTTCCAAAAGCGGGGTGAGCGAAGTTGAATTAGAGACCAAGGAAATTAAGATTGTTATCAGAACTCCAAAAACTGCGGCCGCGGTTGTAATGCAACAGGCCCCGGCCATTGCGGCTCCCGTAATGTCGGCACCTGTTACCCAGCAGGCAGTAAACGCAGCGCCAAGTGTTGCCTCCGGTGGAGACAAAGCGGCAAACGGCTCAGGGGACGATGAATCCAAATATATTACCATCAAATCACCTATGATAGGTACTTTTTACCGTTCAGCAGGTCCTGATAAACCTCAGTTTGTAGGTGTTGGCGACGAGATCACCCCTGGTAAAACAGTGTGTATCATTGAAGCCATGAAGCTTTTTAACGAGATCGAAAGCGAGTTTAAGGGCAAAATAGTGAAAGTACTGGTGAACGATTCAACCCCTGTTGAGTATGACCAGCC
>JAZKFC010000004.1:0-104034 GCA_040386615.1 Bacteroidota bacterium | reverse complement strand
ATATATTAAAGGTTAAGTCATGGTATACTTATAAAGCGTACCCTGGTAACCTTCAAATGAACTCATTATCAAACTTTCAAATAAAAAAGGATGTTTAAAAAAATATTGATAGCCAATCGTGGCGAAATAGCGCTGCGGGTAATCCGCACCTGTCGCGAGATGGGAATTAAAACTGTTGCTGTTTATTCTACCGCCGACAAGGACTCTTTACACGTTAAGTTTGCCGATGAAGCGGTTTGCATAGGCCCTCCGCCGAGCAAAGACAGTTACCTGAACATGGCCAACATTATTGCGGCTGCCGAAATTACAAACGCCGACGCTGTTCACCCTGGTTATGGTTTTTTGAGCGAGAACGCAAGGTTTTCAGAGATCTGCAGGCAGAATAAGATCAAATTTATTGGCGCCTCACCCGAAATGATCAACCAGATGGGCGACAAAAGCAACGCCAAAGCAACTATGATCAAGAATGGCGTACCCTGTGTACCAGGTTCCGACGGATTGCTGGAGAGTGCCGACAAGGGAATCGAACTCGCCAAAAAGATCAAGTATCCGGTTATTATTAAGGCAACCGCCGGTGGTGGTGGAAAAGGCATGCGCATTATCTGGAAAGAAGAAGAATTCCAGGCAGCCTGGGACAGTGCCACCCATGAAGCATCGGCCGCTTTTGGTAATGGCGCCATGTACATGGAAAAATACATTGAAGAACCACGTCATATCGAAATCCAGATCGTGGGGGATGCTTATGGCAAAGCCTGTCACCTAAGTGAACGCGATTGTAGCATCCAGCGCCGCCACCAGAAATTGGTGGAAGAAACCCCATCACCTTTTATGACCCCTGAGTTGCGCGACGCCATGGGAGAAGCCGCAATCAAAGCAGCCCTTTCTATCGCTTACGAAGGTGTGGGTACCGTAGAATTTCTTGTCGACAAACACCGCAACTTCTACTTTATGGAAATGAACACCAGGATCCAGGTAGAACATCCCATTACTGAGGAAGTGATCAACTATGACCTTATCCGCGAACAGATCCTGGTAGCGGCTGGCGTACCCATTTCAGGCAAAAACTATTACCCGCAATTGCACGCCATCGAATGCCGTATCAATGCCGAAAATCCGTTCATGAATTTTGTTCCTTCGCCAGGTACGATCACTACATTGCATACACCAGGTGGTCATGGCGTGAGGGTTGATTCACACGTTTATAGCGGTTACCGCATTCCTCCCAATTACGACAGCATGGTGGGTAAACTCATCACCGTGGCGCAAACCCGCGAAGAAGCCATTGCAAAAATGCACAGGGCGCTGAGTGAATATGTGATCGAAGGTGTAAAAACCACCATTCCTTTCCACCTAAAGCTGATGCAAAACGAAGACTTTAAAGCGGGGAATTATACCACTAAGTTCTTAGAGACCTGGGATTTTAAAAATGCATAAGATTTGACTTTTATATTTTAGAAAGCCATTACAAATTGTAGTGGCTTTTTTACTTAATAAAAGCCTCTTGCGTATGTCGTTTAAATTGCTAATTTTATTCAAAGTTTCTGTTGGATGAAAATCATCAAGTTTTTCCTGTTAATGCTTTGCGCTGCTCTGACAGGGCTTGCTCAGAACCAGACCACAAAATGGCATTTTGGTCAATACAGCGGGCTTGATTTTATGACCACACCTCCCACCGTTATTACAAGTTCAATACTTACCCTGGAAGGTTGCTCAAGTATTGCGGACGCGGCTGGAAATACACTGTTTTACACGGACGGCATCACTGTTTATAATCAGCAAAACCTGGTAATGGCCAACGGAACCGGTTTGGGTGGTGGTGCCTCAACAACACAATCGGCGTTGATCGTAAAACAACCGGGCAATAACAACATTTATTATGTTTTTACAATCGGTGACAGCGGAGACTCATTGTGTTATTCAATAGTGGACATGGTACTTGCAGCCGGTTTGGGTTCTGTTACCGTAAAGAACACCTATTTACATTCTCCTTCTACCGAAAAATTAACAGCAGTTAAACATTGTAACGGTACCGACCTGTGGGTGATCTCTCACGATTATAATAATAATAACTTCAGATGCTACCAGCTAACTTCGTCAGGTGTAAATTCGGTACCGGTTATTTCCGCTATTGGCACTGTTCATACAGGCACCTGGAGCTACGTAGGATACCTGAAGGCTTCACCAAACGGTAAAAAATTAGGACTCGGTGTGTATGGTGTTAATTATTTTGAAGTTTATGATTTTGACCCTTCAACAGGTTTAGTTTCCAATCCGCTGATTCTCGGTAATTTATTGTACCCTTATGGCTGCGAATTTTCTTCCGACGGGACAAAATTTTATGGAACAAGAGAGGGCCAGGTTTCCATTTACCAATGGGACCTTTGTGCGGGCAGTAATACGGCCATAGTGGCTTCAAGATATACGATTGCTACCATGGCCGGTGTTGGTCTTTACGGCATGCAAATGGCACCCAACGGAAAAATGTATGTCTCCAGGCAAGGACAGTTTCTGGGTGCGATCAATAATCCCAATGCGACTGGCGCAGGTTGTAATTTTGTGGATCTTGCGCAGAGTATTGCACCCGCCAATTGTTTATCGGGTTTACCAAATTTTGTGAGCAGCTATTTTAATCCACCGCCCGGACCATTCCTGTCGGCTACGCTTGCCTGCCAGGCTACAGTTTCCTTTTCAGCCTCCGCCGCTGCCGCAACGTTTAACAATTGTAGCGCGTCAATAAATTCAGGTGTAAATTTATCCTGGAACTTCGGAGATCCTAACTCAGGAGCGGCCAATACTTCCAGCTTGTCAAACCCTTCACATTTATACAGCAGTCCGGGTACTTATACCACCCAGTTGATCCGGACCTATCAATGCAGCGCAGACACCTTCATTCAGGCTGTTACAGTCCCTGCTTCACAGGCGCCATCTTTCAGCTTAAGTGGCGAATTTATTATTTGTGAGAATGAAGGGACGGTTTTAACCGCTACAGGCGCCACCGGTCAGGCGATGTTAAATTATACCTGGAACCCCACAGGTTCACCAAATTTTTCTATTGCTGTATCACCAACCGCAACAACTGTTTATACTGTTACAGGCAAAGATCTGAACGGTTGCCTCACAACCCATACTGTTGAGGTGATTGTAAACCCATGTACAGGTTTTAGCGGGCAAAAGGCTATTGCAAAAGCAAAAATTTACCCCAACCCAAATGACGGGAACTTTATTATTGAAACAAGTCTGCAGAATTTTAGTTATAAAATTTGTAACCGGCTGGGAGTTACGGTTGATAGTGGCTTTTCGGAGGCAGGTAATAAACCAATAGATTTAAAAAACGTGCCAAATGGCATTTATTTACTCGAATTAAACGGGGAGGGGAGAATACTAAGATTTAAATTGATGAAAAGTAATTGACTTAAATCACCTGGCAAGAACTTAATCTAGATTATTTTTTTTGTTCTGCTTATTGCATAATTTTATAGTCAACAGCGTTAAAACTTAAATAATGGACAGAAAAGATTTTATTAAAAAAGGAGCAGTCAGCGCCTTCTTTTTAGGCATATCTTCCGCCTTCGGAAATTTGATAAGCAATAACAATCCGGTAAAAACCGGCCGTTACCGGAGCATCGAAGGCGTGCTTTCTCCGACTAACACCCACATGGTTGGCGACGGTTTTAAGGTGATGAATTTTTTCCCGAATGGCAAGGGTTTTGAGGAGCGCATGAGTCCTTTTTTTCTGCTCGATTTTAACGCTGAGGTGAATTTTCCTCCTTCCGAAATTTCGAGAGGAGTGGGCGTTCACCCACACCGCGGTATCGAGACCATTACGTTCGCTTATAAAGGCAGCGTGGCGCACCACGACAGCGCAGGAAACAGTGGGATCATCAACCCGGGCGACGTGCAGTGGATGACAGCGGGAGGCGGTGTTCTGCATAAAGAATACCACGAAGAGAGTTTTGACAAAAAGGGCGGAGCCTTTGAAATGGTACAACTCTGGATCAATCTTCCAAAGAAACATAAAATGACACCCGCTAAATACCAGAGCATTTTGCATTCTAAAAAGCCAAAACACGACCTGGAGCATGGCGCTGTTCACGTGGTTTCAGGTGAGTACAATGGCATTAAAGGCGTTGCCGATACTTTTTCGCCGGTACATATTTACGACATCCATTTAAACCCTGGCGGCAAAGTTGATTTTACCTTACCGGCGAATTATAATTCAGGCATCCTGGTAATCGACGGCGACATCGTGGTGAACGAAACTGCAGTTGCCGAAAATCATTACATCCAGTTTAAGAATGAAGCAGGTGAGATCCACATCAAAGCCAATAAAAAAACAATATTGCTGGTTTTAAGTGGGGAGCCTCTAAATGAGCCGTACGTGAGCTACGGACCTTTTGTAATGAACACCAACGAAGAGATCAAACAAGCCATAGAAGATTACAACAATGGCAAATTTGGATTTTTGAAGGATTAATTGCAGCAAAATTCCTGATCAAAACCAGATTTCCCGAAACGCTAACACTTGAACTGCCTCAGATGATGATCGCAATGTTTGTATGCATGGATGCCGATCTGTTCTTTATTCATCTTCCCGAAAAAGGGATGCACAAAATCGTCGTTTAAAAAATTGGCGTGTTCCTCTATCAACGCGATCCATTTCTTTTTTTCTTCATGCATGTTGCCATTTTCCTTTATGATAAACTCCGGAACGGTGGGCGTGCTGCGTTTCATGGGACTATCATCTTTCACTGCGTTCTTCAATAGTGCCTTCCCAAACAAACGGCCAATAAAAGCCTGTTTGTATTTTTTTCTACCCAGGATCATCTCCGACCACAACCTGCAATGTTTGAGCATCTGGTAAACATTCATTTTGCCCCATTGCGCTTTACTGTTTTCGTTCAGCGCGTTGATCCTCGTGATCAATTCTTCGCGGACCGACGTTTCAAATATTGTTTTCATACAGTTAATCCTGTTGGTTAAGTGAAAACCAATTGCCAGAATCATCTTTGAATAAAGCTTCAGTGCCGTAAAATTCTTTTGTTGGTGCTTTTTTAAATTCAACACCCCTGGCCTTTAATTCTTCGTAGGTAGCATAGATATCGTTACACGTAAATACAGCCGGACCAAAAGTGCCTTTTTTAATGAGATCTGTCATTGTTTTTACCGTCTCCTTAGGGAAAACCGGGCTTTCAACAACAGGAAACAAAGTGATCTCAAGTTCAGGTTGTTCGGGAGGCGCAACGGTGAGCCATCTTGCGCCCGGACCCATTGGTGCGTCGGTAATAACTTTAAAGCCAAGCTTATTAACGTAAAAATCGTAAGCGCTGTCCTGGTTCAGGACATACACACAGGCGTGCGTCATTTTTGTGATCATCGTTCAGGTTTTATGGTTTAACAGTGCAAAGATGCGCAATCAGTTATTACAACACTTCTTCAAAATTGCTGTTTTTCATCAAGCCATGTTTTAACGCGTAACAGCCCGGAATGAATTTTAGCGGGTTACTTTGCATCTGTGTTTTCAGTTGTTGCTGTTGCGTAAGGTATGCGGTGGGTGTAACGCCCACTGTTTTTTTAAACAAACCACTGAATGAGGTCAGGCTTTCAAAGCCAACGGCGTAACAGGCTTCTGAAACAGGTACCCCTGTCTTTAATAACTCTTTGATCTTTTCAATTCTTACCGAAATCAGGTATTGATGAGGCGTTTTTCCATAGATCTTTTTAAACAGCCTGATGAAGTGAAATTTTGAGAAGTAGGCTTCGTCTGAAATATTATCCAGGTCTATATTTTCTGCGTAATGTTTGTCAATAAAGAGTTTAGAGGCCACAATGCGCCTGTATAAATAAACTTTAGGATATTGATCTGCTGACACTTTTTGCTTTATTGACTCAAAGGTAACGAATGGCTGTGATCAAATCAACAAGCATCTCACACTATTAGGAGAACCCGTCAATACACCCTGATTTTCCTGAACCGGCCGTTTTTATAAAACAACGAATCACTGATGGGAGAACAATCTTCAGTATAGTGCGAAATTTCTTTTATTCGCCCGTTTTTCCAGTATCTCAAATGCCTGCCAAAGGGTGCGAGCCAGGTGCCCGTAGCTGTTTTAACCACCACCATAGTACCACGCGATTTTAATTTTCCGTTTAAGAAGAAAGTCTGAAGTAATTTTGAGCTGATGGTCCAGTTTACAAGGTGACTGTAGTTCATCTTCATTTTGTATTTTAAAACGTTGTCCCAGTAAAATTCCACTACCTTTTCCCGTTTATTATATGTGGCTGAGATGATAGCGTTTTTATATTCAGTAGGGTTCAGGGTCGAATCTCCAAAAGGCATAGTCTGGGACGACACGGATTGAAACAGGAAAAACAATGAAAATAAAAAAAATACGACTGACGAATTACTTCTTGTCATCCTTGCTTTCGTGGGTGTCAGTTTCTTTGCCCAAAAAATTACCGTTTGAATCAAAGATCAGATCCAATTTTTCATTGTCCTTCTTCACTTCAGTTTCAAACGTTTGCGCACCACTTGGGAGGGTTATTTGTGAAACTTCAGAGATTTTATAACCGGGGTAATCTTTATGAATGATATCCAACACCATCTTCGGAAGCGCGTTCACAGAGATCTCATGCTCGGTTTCAAGCAGGGTGCCGTCGGCATTAAAAGTAGCAGAAGTCTCTTTTTTATTGATCTTGAATTCCGCTTCATAATGGCCGTTATTTTCTTTTTCCCATGATTTGACCAAAGCGCCTTTGAAGTTTTCATTAAAGGAATCGATCACAGGCTTTGGAACGTCCTGGATTTTTACTTCTTGTGCCAAAATAGTATTGACAGAAAGCAGGAAAGCAGCGGTGGCGATAATTGTTTTCATTTTTATTGGTTTTAAAATGAGAGGTGCTAAAAGCTAATCTAAAATAAACAATTATGAGGAGAAATCAGGGATATTTTTGGTGATTCTGCCGGTTAAACCGCTGCGGCACGTTTATCGGAATTTATAACCAATGTTTAGGCCCAGCAAACCATCAAAATTATCAGCGCTTTGAGTTGGATATGGGGTGTTGAAGGCGTTGATCACCCGTTTATTGACCGTTCTGGCCCATCCAATGCCAAGTAATAGATCAAGCACCACTCTTTTTTTTGAATAACTCTGATAACCAACAACCATTCCCCCACCAAGCCGGCGTTGTATATATTCCAGGTAAGAACGAGTAGTATGCGTACGCAGATCAGAAACAACGTAACGTTGATGGGCTCTTAAATAAAAACCACTGTAAAAACCTGCGTACGCTTTTCTTTTCTTTAAAAAATATTTGTAGGTGGGAATAACATCGCCGGCTATAAACTTATGTGAAGCCGATACGTTTGCCCTCCTGGCGGCGATCAACTGAAAGCTATGTCTTTTTTTAATGCCTAATTCCGCCAGCAAAGAGCCACTTCTGCCGGTCGACAAAAGTGAGGCCACCACCAAAGTGAGATTGGTTTTTAAAATAAAAACGGGTTTTTTATCCAAAGTGTCCTGTGCGATGATAACCGAACTGAACATCATTAAAATAAGCACTCTGTAAATAGTTGTTTTCATATTTGTTCTGGCCTTTCATCATTCCAGCGGTCTTTTTCCTGCTTTTGCGTCCTTTAGGCTTACGCCGAAGCTGGTGCCACCGCTACTCTTACGCCATAGCTTCAGCGTAGGAGCAAAAGCTAAGGCGTCACGCGGTCAGCGGAGGCGCAGTGGTTAAAAAAGCTATGTGTTAGCTTTCATTAATACGGACTTTTTTCGGTTTTTGTGTTGGCCGGCAGACTAAAGAACTTATCTCCCAGTTTCATCGGTGTTACCTCTGTGGCAGTGGCTTCCATGGTAAATTGAGGCGTGTCGATGATGGTTTTAAGGGTCAGAGATTTTGAATTTTTTAAGAACTCATACCAGTTGCCGTATTTGTGGTTTTCAAATAAACTAATATCAACAGGTAAACCCGGGGCGAAATAATATTTCTGAACGCCGCTTTTACAGGTCAGGGTCAACTCATCACAGGAGTATCCCAGGATAAACCTGGCGTTTTTTATGATCACTGCTTTAATAACGGCATCGGCATTGACGGAAGCGTCGGCCCAGTAAACCGTTTCCGAATTAACGAGTTTGGTATAAACCCTGTTCTCTTTGTTCACATATAGTTGGTATTGGGCCATGGAACCATTAGATACCGATTTGTAATTGCCATGTCCTATAAAATATTCCTGTTTTGACCCCAGCATTTGTGTCCATTGCACATCGGTCATTTTAGGTGTTTTGCTTTTTATGTAGTTCTTGTATACTATCTTTCCTTCAAAGAACTGACCGAAGCTTGTTAGCGAAGCAAGGAGGGTGAAAGCAAAAATTATTTTTTTCATGCTGGTATTTTTTAGGACTGTTTTATTTTTCATTTTTATACACTTTGCCGTCCTTCATCACGAATTTCACCTGCTCCAGCAAGGTAATGTCTTTAATTGGATCGCCATTCACGGCAATAATGTCGGCCCATTTGCCAGGGGCAATGGATCCTGTTTTTTTGTCTATATCCAGGAGCTCAGCGGCGTTTTTGGTGGCTGATTGTATGGCCTGCATTGGCGTCATCCCGGCTTTTACGAGGTAAGCAAAATCTTTGCCGTTTAAACCGTGGGGCATCACACAGGCATCGGTGCCATAGGCGATCTTTACACCGGCCTTCACCAATTTCACAAGGCCTTCTTCTTTTTGTTTAGAAAGGCTTTTCGCTTTCAGGATTATTTTTTCCGGAAATCCTTTTTTGCTATAGGTGTTGATGATGTAGTCCAATGCAAACATGGTTGGTACCATGTACGTGCCTTTTTCTTTCATGAGCCTTACAGTTTCATCGTCAACAATGCTGCAGTGTTCAACAGAATTCACACCTGCCATCACGGCTCTTTTGATGCCTTCGGTGCCGTGGGCGTGCGCCGCTACTTTTCTTCCCCACATGTGGGCTTCGTCTACCAGGGCTTTCATCTCATCAAAAGAATATTGTGGCGCGCCTACACTTTCTTCTTCTGAAAGCACACCAGCAGTGGCGCAAAATTTAATCACATCGGCGCCCCATTTTATATTGTTACGCACGCGCCTGCGGATCTCATCAACACCATCGGCCACGCCTGTAAAATCGGGATTGGAATTCTTTTTAAGATCAGGGTTAAAACCGGTAAGGTCACAGTGTCCGCCGGTAGCGCCAAGGGTAAAACAGGCCACACGCATCCTGGGCCCTTCAATAATGCCTTTGTTAATGGCGTCGCGTAAAGATATGTCAATTAACGCGTCTGATCCCAGGTCGCGACAGGTGGTAAAACCTGCCATCAGGGTGCGTTTGGTAAATACCGGTGCCTGAACGGCGTAATCAATGGGTGTTTTCCTGAAAATATCAGCGTAATAGTCGCCACTGGGTTCCTGCGATAAATGGGTGTGACAGTCCATTAAGCCGGGTAGCACTGTGCTGTTGCTGAGATCGATCACTTCAGCGCCCTGTGGAATAACGATAGCTGCGCCAACAAAAGTGATCACATTGCTGTCGATGATAATCACCTGGTCTGTAAGCACAGTGCCATTCATTACATCGATGAGTTTACCGGCTTTAATGGCTTTTATCCTGCTTTGTGCCATAGTTGTCGTATAAGACGCAAACAGCAATATAAGCGAAAGGAGTAATCTATGTTTCATAAAGGTAAATATAGAGGAATATGCGAAGATTGCCAAGAACGGGCATATGACTTATCAGCCGGCTTACCTTACCCGGCGCCCTGTTGGCTATGTTTCGCTGGTTTCATGATATTACAGGCCTGTTCCTGTTAAGTTAGGATCATTCAAATACTTTTACAAATATCTCCTTACTTTTTTACAATATAATTCAAATTCTTTGTCATACTGGTCTGACAGGAACTTTTCTTCTTTCAGCACCTGCCGGTGAAACGTAGCCATTCCTGCAAATACGTATATCAAAAGTATCCAGCTGGGGAAAATCAGAAACTGACCGGTGAGTAAAACTGCGAATGAAACGTATATGGGATTCCGGCTCACTGAAAACGCGCCGGCGGTGATCAGCCCCTGGGGGGTGTTATCAACCAGTCCAACACGAAAACTTTTTTTAAACGAAATCATGGTCCATATAAAAAATGATAAACCTGCCAGGCAAAACAAAATCCCTGCACAGGAAACAAGTTCTATATCAAATAATTTCTGCCCCGGGATGGTAGGCAAGGAAAATGCATTGGCAGTAATGAGATATAAATAGAAAAAAGCAAATGGGGGTATGAAGAAGTCTTTTTTGTCTTTTTTGCCAAACTCTATGGCTTCAATACCTTGTTTTTTTAAAATAGCGCTGCGAACAAGCACTATTACGATAAATAACAAAAATATGATGAGGCCAAAATATACTTTCATTTAATTAAAGATTGTTTATCCATTTGGACCGTTTTAATACTTTCATTCGTCAGTTGTATCATTTTTGGTGTTCCTTAATGTTAAGCCAAAACCAGCAACGACAATACCGCAAAAAATCATTCCATTGCCATCAATAGTGCCCTTTCCATAAGGTGCTCCGAGCCTGCCCATGGTCACACCGGAACTTGTGAGATCGTTTTTAATAAAATAAATACCAGCAATTATAAAAATCAATCCCAACGCAATTAGTACAGACGTCGCAGTGAAAAATCTATCTATTTTTTTATTGGTCAAAATTGCCTTGTTTACATTATTGTAATTAGTTTGGCTGCCTCATGCCGCTTACGCTGTTATCAAGTTATGTATTTGAATAATAATTAGCAAAGGTGCTGCTTAAATGGTGATGTAATTGACGCCAACTGTCAGTAGCCGTTTTGCTTTGACAAATAAAACTGTCCGTCT
Source organism: Bacteroidota bacterium (assembly GCA_040386615.1). Classification (GTDB taxonomy): domain Bacteria; phylum Bacteroidota; class Bacteroidia; order B-17B0; family Aurantibacillaceae; genus Aurantibacillus. Next base: position 93,151 of record JAZKFC010000004.1, on the reverse strand, counting down.
AGTTCACTACCTCCCCATTCGATTACTGTATAACCTTCTCGAGAATACTTTGGAAAGGTCTGAGGTCTTATTTTCGTTTTGTTGTTTGTGTCAAAAGATGTCCAGAGTACAAATACACGAATTAGATTTTTTGGCGGAGGATTAATATAAATAGTAGCAAAATAATCATACTGTTTAGTGAACATGAAGTGTACATAATTTAATTTATTAGTCTGCATTTTTGGAGCCCAAAAGGTTATAAAGTCTTGAGTTTCTCTTTGATTGAGGCCAGAAGTAGCGAGGGAATTTTCAAGAAAGTCTATAATGGTGTCTGAATCAACAATAAAGCCAGAAGAAAAGTCAACTGGAATGTCACTGAAATTTCTCGAACCTTCCCAGAAAAGGTAAGAGTATTTTTTATTTTTATATTCCAACGTTCCGTCAACGTTGGCAATAAACTCCCAGCCGTTTTCATATTTTGGATAAGAAAAGGTCATGTGGCCCTTCAGCCCTAGGCTCAAAGTTGTTTTTGTGCTTTTATCTGGATAGATATAGATAGCAGGTTTACCTAACCCGTGTAGGATTTTTGGCATTCGCATGTCTTTTGGCTGAAAGTGTACAGTTATTAGAATGGTTTCGTCTTTTTGGAGATTGATGGTGTCGGTACAAACGTCATACCAGAACGGCACAAAAAACTGAAATTTGTATTTTGAAAGTCGCACGGTCGTCACGTAAATACCTAAACTGTCGATTGTTGGTGTGATGGTGTCGTTATTAATTGTCAGCCTAACGTGACTTTTCACTGGTGCATTAGTCGGCCCGATAAATTTGAAAATGAGTCTTGTTGAATCTGTCGAGGTATGTATAGTCACAGTCCGCTTTAAAGTAAATGTACTAGTCTTAGCCGCTTGACCAAAGCCAACTAAAGAAATTGTCAGGAGAATTATTGTCAGTATGAAGGTTCTCATTGTGTTCACGCAAAATTATCACTAATGGATTGCGAATTTGCGTTCGTTTTTTGCTTGTCCAAGTTATGCATTTGAGCGTTAACCGCAAAAAAATGACGCGAATTTGCTGTTATAGGTAGTACGAAGCACGCAGCTAATAAAGTACAATCACAAAGGTCCTGTCAAAAAAATAGGTCGCGTCTCCTTTGCGATAATACAAGTCTTTAAGAATATATTTTGCCTTTTTTCTGGAATTATAGTCTGCCTCTTTTGCAAGATAACCGTCGTCCCAGAATGAAAAAACTCTTCCGTCTGGAATGGGATCGTGTTTAACGGAACTAATTGTATCATTTTTTATGACGTCAATTTTCGATGAGCAAAAGTATATTTTCTTATTTTTTGATTTGATAAAAGGTCTTTGAAGCCCAAACTCTTTAACGTTTATTTTTATAGTGTCAATGAATGAATATAAGTGATAATTTAATTTGTCCATGCGTCTTAATGAACAGGAATCCTGTCCAAATACTATTACAGTATATTGATTGCCTTCATTGTCGTAAGAAATCATGGAAGTTGAATCACTGTCTTTACTGTACAAGAAGGTTAGTTCAGATTTAATTTCTTTGTATTCACTTGGTAAATCAATTGTCCCGCCTCGACCATTGAGGAAAGTCTTTGTCCGCGTAAGGGGATATTTTCTATTCGCAATAAATAGCGTGTCCGGAGAAGTCTGTCCGAATAATTGGCTGGAAAGAAGCAGAATGAATATGTAGAAAGTGTTTTTCAAGATTGTTGGTCTGTCCGCCGTATTACCTATAACTACTGGCTAAGCGCCACAATCCCATTTATAAATACTTACAAGCATTTGTAACCGTTTGCAATTGGTATCCCATGACAAAAACCTTTACGAATACAACTTAATCAACTTCCCCAAAATCTCAATGGCGCTAATGCTGATCACCGTTCCAGGTCCAAAGATCGAGGTGACTCCGGCTTTAAATAAAAAGTCGTAATCCTGCTGCGGGATCACACCACCTGCCACTACCATAATGTCGTCGCGCCCGAATTTTTTTAATTCTTCTATCACTTGTGGCACCAACGTTTTGTGTCCTGCCGCTAAACTGGAGACACCCAGTATGTGCACATCGTTTTCAACGGCCTGTTTGGCGGCCTCGGCAGGGGTCTGGAAAAGCGGACCAATGTCCACGTCAAAACCCATGTCGGCAAAGCTTGTAGCAATAACTTTTGCTCCCCGGTCGTGCCCGTCCTGACCCATTTTCGCGATCATAATGCGTGGGCGCCTGCCGTCTATAGCCGCGAAGGCGTCCGCCAATCTGCGTGCTTCTGAAAAATTTGTGTCCATTTTAATTTCTTTGCTGTAAACGCCGGCTATAGATTTGATCTGGGCTTTGTACCTGCCAAATACAATTTCCAAAGCAGTGGAGATCTCACCCAGGGTGCAACGGCATTCGGCGGCAATGACCGCCAACTCCAGTAAATTGCCTTTGCCGGTTTTGGCGCAATCAGTCAGCTCGGTGAGGGCTCTTTCCACTTTTGCATTGTCGCGTTCTGCCCTTAATTTTTTTAATCTTTCCAATTGCTGCGCGCGTACCTTGGTATTGTCTACATCGCGCACTTCCACATCAGATTTTTCATTCACCTGGTAACGGTTCACGCCCACAATAATATCTTTGGCGCCGTCTATTCTCGCCTGTTTCCGGGCCGCGGCTTCTTCTATACGCATTTTAGGAATACCTGTCTCAATCGCCCTGGCCATGCCGCCCAGCTTTTCAACTTCCTCAATCAGCGACCAGGCCTTGTGGGCCAATTCATGCGTTAATTTTTCAACGTGGTAGCTTCCGCCCCAGGGATCTACTACTTTGGTGATATTGGTTTCGTTCTGTAAAATAAGCTGGGTATTGCGGGCAATACGCGCGCTGAAATCGGTGGGCAGTGCAATGGCCTCATCCAGGGCGTTGGTATGCAGACTTTGGGTGTGCCCCATCACTGCTGCCAGGGCCTCAACACAGGTGCGCGTTACGTTATTGAACGGATCCTGTTCGGTGAGGCTCCAGCCGCTGGTCTGACAATGTGTGCGCAGGGCCAGTGATTTTGCATCTTTTGGATTAAACTGTTTTACAATTTTTGCCCAGAGCATCCTCGCCGCGCGCATCTTGGCGATCTCCATAAAATGGTTCATGCCAATAGCCCAGAAAAAAGAAAGGCGGGGCGCGAAGGTATCAATGTCGAGCCCTGAATTGATGCCGGTGCGTAAATACTCCAGGCCGTCGGCAAGTGTATAGGCCAGTTCCAGGTCGGCCGTAGCGCCTGCCTCCTGCATATGGTAACCGCTAATGGAAATGGAATTGAACCTGGGCATGTGCTTCGAGGTATATTCAAAAATATCTGAGATAATCTTCATACTTGGACCCGGGGGATAGATGTAAGTGTTCCTTACCATGAACTCCTTTAAAATGTCATTCTGTATAGTTCCGGTCAGATGCTCCGGACTCACGCCCTGTTCTTTGGCGGCCACAATGTAAAAAGCGAGAATTGGTAATACCGCGCCATTCATGGTCATCGACACGCTCATTTCATTGAGCGGAATCTGGTCGAAGAGAATTTTCATGTCGAGTATGCTGTCTATGGCCACGCCGGCCTTTCCAACATCACCTTCCACGCGTTCATTATCACTGTCGTAACCGCGGTGTGTGGCCAGGTCAAAGGCAACCGACAAGCCCTTTTGTCCGCCGGCAAGGTTGCGCCTGTAAAACGCGTTGCTCTCTTCAGCGGTGCTGAAACCGGCATATTGCCTGATGGTCCAGGGATTTTTAACGTACATGCTGCCATAAGGCCCGCGGAGAAAAGGCGGCAAGCCGGCGGCATAATTTAAATGCTCAAAATCTTTAATATCGTCATAAATGTAGTTTTCATTAATGTCGATTTGCTCGGCCGTATTAAATTCCTTTGCGGCCGGTATCTTACTGCCGCCGCTGGGTCTGTAGCTGAGATTATTTAGTGGTCTGCGCATTTTTATTTAAAATAATTTTCGAGTTCAAAATTCAGAACCGGGTTGTTAAGGGCCAAATGTTTTAATTCTTCAAGTTGTATCGCCGGAATTTGGATCGTTTCTTTTTCATTCCTGAATTTATTAACGCCAATTGAAATCTGTTTGTGTGTATTGATCAATCCTGCCTTATCGGCTGCCTGCAGGGTGATCTCATTTGAAAAGATCTTTTTTTCAAGGCATTTAAAATAACCGCCTTCATTTTCGAAACGTTTCATGGTTTCAAGGGCCTTTGAAGCAATGGCATCGGTAATGCTCTCAATGTAATACGAGCCGCAGGCTATATCCGCCATTTTATCGAGGTAACTCTCTTCTTTTAAAATAAGTTGCTGGTTCACCGCCATGCGTTCAGAAAGACTTTGGTTAACGGGAAATAGCGCGTCGAAGGCTGTCACAAGCAGTTCGTTACAACCGCCTGAAACAGCGGCCATAGATTCAATAGTGGTTCTCAGCAGGTTATTGTAACTATCGGAAATTGTTTTATTGGTAAGGCTGGTTTCAACGATCACATACAATTCGTTGCTGATCCCGTATTCCGCTTTAAGGGTGTTCCATAGTCTCCTGATGGCCCTGAGCTTGGCGATCTGTATAAAATAATCAGAGCTCACGCCGGTTTTTACAACAAAAGGCGCCACGGGCATACTGTTCTTTTCTGAAAATTTGTTGAGGAATTCGTTTAAACCTGAAAGTATGACCGCGACTTCATAATACGCGTGGCAATTGAGGTTGTGAAAAGACAGGGCGTCGAAACAAGCGGTTTTTACATTTTGCAGCGTTTTGTATTTTTCGGTCGCCTGCAACCATTGCTCCAGGTCTTTTTCGCTTTCAAGTTTCAGTGGAAACAAGCAGCACTCAAGCCGGCTGAGATCGTGTTGCTTCGCAAGCCAGGCATCCAGCGCAGGTAGTTCACCTGGCGCGGCGTAAAAAGTCGACTTGATAAAGTTCAGCGCTACATCACGCAGAGCTACAGCGGGATCAAGGCCTTCACAATTCAGGGCGATCGCGGTTGCACCATTGTTCAACTGGCGGAGGAGTTGTATGTTAAGTTCTTTTTGATCGTTACGGTTCGCGTTCACACAGATCTCCCAGTCGGCATGTGTAAAAGCCGGCTGGTATTGTTCAGTAAGGTCTTCAGGCGTGTAAAAGGGCAGGATATCAATGCCGTTTTCATTTTTCCAAACAAGGCTTTCAAAAGCTTCACCCTTCAGGTCTTTGATGATCCGCGCTTTCCATTCGGCGGCGGTGTTCGGTTTAAACTCAGAAAATAGTTGCTGCATCATTAATAAAATTTACGGCTTCACAATTGGTGATGCCAGGTTGGTTCCCACTAAATTACCTGTTAAAAAAGCTGGCTTACTTCTTTTTTTACGTATTCCAGAGCCACGTCATTGGGCAGCTTTTTTTCAAGATTGGATGTGATGTTCAGGATCATCATGGCAAGATCGTTGCTGGTAGCGTCGTGCGGCACTTTAGTGGCCGAAACATTCACGAGTTTGGTAATCTCTTCTTTGGCGGTTTTTACCAGTTCCCATGAATTATAACTGACATAGATCTGCTGCGCGAGGTTATGCTCGTACTCACTTTTGATGGTTTTAATCAATTCCATGTGTAACTGGTGGGCTGTAAATCCGTGTTTGTTCACACGCACCACAATGCTGTTTGGATGAATCCTTTCAAGGAAAATAACAACACGTTCATAAGCCTGTAACCTTAAAGGCGTGGTGGTGTTTTGATTGCTTTTTTTAAGATCGTGATCGCGCCTTTTCTGATCGTTGTCTAAAAAACGCTGCACAATTAAAAAAGCCGCGAAGAACACAGCTGTGGCCGGTAAAATTATTTTTAAAATCTCAATAAAGGCGTCCATAATATTGTATTGCTAGCCCCGAATATCGGGTTTTTAAACAGATTTTAAAATCTTTTTTTAGTGATTTTTGGGTATAAATTTAGATGGTTTATGGAATCATCTTTCTTCGCGCATCTTCAATAAAAACTCAATTATGCCGTTCAAAAAATCACTTGGTATTTTTTTTGTTGTCATCGCTTCGGTCACAGCAACACTTGGCCTCACTTTAATTAACCGTCAGTTGTTACCCGACAAAAATGAACCCTATCCTAAGTTATGGAAAAGGGTCGACAGTTGCGAAAGCAAAGGTTTAACAGAAAGCGCATTAAAAATAGTGACCGGCATATACACGCGCGCAAAGTCCGAGAACAATGCGCAACAGTTTGTAAAAGCTGTGATCTATAAAATGAAGTTTGCCCAGTACAAAGAAGAGTTTTCGCAGGAAAAGAACATTAATGAACTGGCAGAAGAAACAGCCCAGGCAAAGTTCCCGGTAAAACCTGTTCTGCACAGCATTTTGGCCGACGCCTACTGGCAATATTACCAGGCAAACCGCTGGAAATTTTACAACAGGTCGCAAACGGTTAGTTTTGATAAAAACGACATCGCTACCTACGACCTTAAGGCGCTTGTGAATGCCGCTGTTGTTAATTACCGGGCCTCACTGCACGACAGTGTATTATTAAAACAAACAAAAATTAATCTTTTTGAAGAGGTCATCATACCTGGAACAACAAGTGCAAGACAATGGCGGCCAACGCTCTACGATTTCCTGGCACACAGGGCCCTCGATTTTTTTAAGAACAGCGAAGCGGATGTTACAAAAGCGGCCAACCAGTTTGCCATTAATGAAGATGAGTATTTAAAACCTTACCCGGCATTTTTAAAACTGAAGGTCGCGCACCCGCAGGATAGTCTTGATCTTTCTTATTACGCGGTTAAATTATTCCAGGACCTGCTCAGTTTTCAGGTAAAAACAAATAACCGGGATGGCCTCGTAGACCTTGAAATAGAGCGACTTGAATTTACCTACGCCAACTCAAAAAATCAGTTTAAAGATTCTTTGTACCTCGAAACGATAAAAGAAATGGCTCAGCGTTTTGAGAATAACAGCCGCGCGGGAGAGATCAGGCACATGGAAGCGCAGTGGTGGCTTTCAAAATCATCGGAATACAGAGCACTTGAAAGTGACAGGTACAAATGGAACAGAAAAAAGGCGCTGGAGATCTGTGACGAGATCATTAAAAAGTACCCCAGGTCCCGGGGGGCACAAATGGCGACCAACACCGCAAACAGTATCCGTGTGAAAAATGTCTCGCTCACCGCGGAGCAGGTAAACGAACCTCAGCAGCCTAACCGGGTGCTGATCCATTATACCAACGTTTCAAAGGTATATTTCAGACTCGTTAAAACAGATTATTTCGAGTACCAGAAACTCCTCAGAAGACAATATGAAAAGGACTTTGTGTCAAAGATCCTTGCCCTTCCTTCCATTCAGGCCTTCGAACAAAAGCTGCCCGATGATCCCGATTTTAATCCCCACGCGGTTGAAGCCAAAGTGCCGCCGCTCGATCACGGTTATTATGTGCTCGTAGCTTCTGACTCGCCGCAGTTTTCGATGAAGGAGGGTGTGATCAACTGTCAGCTTTACGTTGTTTCTGACCTTGCCTATATCAATAAGAATAAAACAACGGGGGGTTATGACTTTTATCTTCTTAACCGCCAAACGGGTAAACCTGTGAAACAGGCAACAGCCCAGGTTTTGTTTAATACCTACAATTATAAAAGCAACACATACGAATTCACAAAGGGTAAGTCTTATGTAACCGACGACGAGGGTCACTTTGATCTTGAGGGAGACGAAAGAAACCCGAATAGTTTTTTCGTGGAGTTTACATCAGGAAAAGACAAACTCATTTCTGACGGCAATTTTTATAACTACCGCGACTATGAAAATAGTACCGGTGATACCCGGTCATTTATTTTTACCGACAGGGCGATATACAGGCCCGGGCAGACCATTTATTTTAAAGCCATAGTATTAAAGAGTTTAAAGAACAGGAGCGAGGTTCTTGCCACTCACCCTGTGACCATTACTTTTTATGATGTGAACCATCAGAAAATTTCAAGCCAGGACCTTGTGACAAACGATTACGGCACGGTGTCGGGTTCATTTACCGCTCCTCAGGGCGTTTTAACCGGGCAGATGCAGATCACCGACGGATATGGTTCGGTATCTATTTCAGTTGAAGAATACAAACGTCCAAAATTTGAAACGCGGTTCGATACTTTAAAGGGAAGTTATAAAATAAACGAGCAGGTGAGTGTAAGGGGTTTCGCGAAGGCCTATGCAGGAAATAATATCGATGATGCGGAAGTGAAATATAGAGTGTTGCGCCGCATCAATTATTCCGATTGGTGGTATTGGTACAGACCTTTTCAGAATACGTCCACCTCCGAAGTCGAAATAAGCAACGGTGCACTTAAAACCGATGAGCAGGGTTATTTTGAAATTAAATTCACGGCGCTGCCTGATCCAACCGCTGATAAAAAGGATAATCCTGTGTATACCTACCAAGTGATGGCCGATGTTACCGACATGAATGGCGAAACGCGGAGCGCCCAGGTTGATTTCAGGGTGGGCTACAAGGCACTGGAACTTAATTTTAGCAGTCCTGAAATTGTGAATGTGAAGGACCTGCCTAAAATGTCGGTAACGGCGATGAATTTAAATGGTATTGAAGAATTTGTAAAAGGGCAGTTAACGGTCTATGAATTGACGCAGCCTCAGAAAATATTCAGGAAACGCTTGTGGGAACAACCCGACAAACATGTTTTTAACAGGGAGGAGTATTATAAATTATTTCCCCATGACCTGTACGAAGATGAAACCAATCAATACAAGTGGAAGAAAAACAAAAAAGTTTTTGCCAGGAGTTTTGATACCAGAACGGATAAAAATATTGTCGTGAACGAATTTAAAAACCTGCAACCCGGCGTTTATCTGGTTGAAGGCCTTAGCACCGACAAAACAGGAGAAGAAATAAAATCCCTTAACTACATTACTGTTTTTGATCCGGGGTCTGCTGAACTGCCTTTTAAAACACCGCAATGGAGCTACGACATCAAACAAACTGCCGAACCTGGAGAAACCGCTTCTTTTATCCTGGCGTCTTCATACAGCGATGTAAATTGTGTATACGAGGTAGAAAGTACAGCGCGCAGGGAGCGCAAATTTATTTCTCCATCGCTAAGGCCGCTTGAAATAAATGTAACTGAAGAAGACCGGGGCGGGATCAGCACGACTACACATTTTATAAAACATGGCAGGATCTACAGTTCGGCGCATTATGTCACCGTGCCTTTTTCAAACAAAGAACTGGTAATAGAGTACGCTACTTTCAGAAATAAATTATTACCCGGGCAACAGGAAGAATGGACGCTGACAGTTAAAAGTAAAAAGGGCGACAAGGTGGCGGCTGAAATGCTGGCCACGCTTTACGACGCGTCATTGGATGCGTTCAGGCCCAACGCCTGGAGTTTTAATATCTACAATTCTTTTTACCCCCGCGCTACCTGGATGCACTCATTGGAAGATGTGGTGCAGTCTTTCCCGACCGGTAATTACAGGAGTGAATATGTCAGCGTAGACCCGCTCTCATACGACCGGTTGAATTACTTTGGGATGAGTGACTACGGCTGGGGAAATGGCAGTTACCGCAGATTTAAATCAACAGCGAAAAACAGCGTTGCATACACTGCCGATGGTGCGGAGTTGGAAGAATCGATCAGCGCGCAGGCTGGCGTAGCCGCACCACAAGCGGCCACATACGCATGGAGCAGTGATGCAGACAGTAGCTCTAAAAAAAGCGGACGTGGCACTGAAAGAATGCCGGGAGTGAAGGACACAGAACAAACACCACCCCAGGCCCGTAAGAATTTTAATGAAACAGCTTTCTTTTTCCCGCAATTACGAACAAACGAAAAAGGCGAGGTGATCATTAAATTCACCATTCCTGAAAGTCTTACCAAATGGAAATTCATGGGCTTTGCACACACGAAGGATTTAAGTTACGGACAAACACAGAATGAAGTCCTGACCCAAAAAGAACTGATGGTAGTGCCAAACGCGCCGCGCTTTTTCAGGGAGAACGATAAAATGACCTTTGTTTCAAAGATCTCAAATTTATCGCTGAACGAATTATCTGGCAGCGCGGAGATTAAATTTTACGACGCGTTTACAGAAAAGGAGATTTCAGAGAAATTGCTCATCACCAATACAAAACCTCAATCCTTCAATTTAAAAAAGGGGGCGAGCGCCGCTGTTGAATGGGAGATCGTGGTGCCGGAAGGATTGCAGGCCATCAAATACAAAGTCACTGCCAGGGCCGGTAATTTCAGCGATGGAGAGGAAATGGTGGTGCCAGTACTCACCAACAGGATGTTGGTAACAGAGAGCATGCCACTGCCCATTCGCGGTAAACAGACCAAAGAATTTAATTTTGGAAAATTCATCAGTCAGAACAACAACTCGGCCACTTTGCGTAACCATGCGTACACATTGGAGTTTACAGCTAACCCGGCCTGGTATGCTGTTCAGAGTTTACCTTACCTCATGGAATATCCCTACGAATGCGCTGAGCAGGTGTTTGCGAGGTATTATGCAAACGCGCTGGCGTCGCACATCGCCAATTCAAAACCAAAGATCAGGCAGATCTTTGATGCGTGGAAAAGCAGCAGTCCCGAATCCTTTCTCTCCAACCTTGAAAAGAACCAGGAATTGAAATCCCTTTTACTCGAAGAAACACCCTGGGTGATGGCCGCTAAAAGCGAATCGGAAAACAAAAAGCGTGTAGCCCTTTTATTTGATATGAATAAAATGGCCGGGGAGCTGAACGCCGCGGTCATTAAACTTGAAAGCATGCAAACTTTCAATGGTGGATGGCCGTGGTTTAAAGGTTGTCCGGAAGACTGGTATATTTCACAGCATATTGTAACAGGCTTCGCGCACCTGCAAAAATTAGGCGTTATCAACATCGAAAATGATCCACGGATCTCGCAAATGGTAAACAAGGCACTCGCTTTTTGCGATCAGCAACTGCAGCGGCATTATTTAACCCTGAAACAGCTCAATAAGAACTATGAAAAGGAAAATCATCTGGACCCTATCTGTATTCAGTATTTGTACATGCGCAGTTATTTTAAAGACGCGCCGGGTGTAAATAAAGAGCAGCTAGCCTATTATAAAAAACAAGCGCAAACATACTGGCTCAGTAACAGCAGATACACGCAAGCCATGATCGCGCTGGCATTGAACCGTTATGAAGATAAAAAAACAGCCACTGACATTCTTCGATCATTAAAAGAAAATGCCCTGGTAAGTGAAGAGATGGGTATGTACTGGAAAGAGAATTACGGCGGTTATTATTGGTACCAGGCGCCAATAGAGATGCAGGCCATGATGATAGAGGCTTTTGACGAAGTCGCCAACGACCTCAAATCGGTGGATGATCTGAAAACATGGCTTATCAAAAGCAAACAAACCCAACATTGGGGAACCACCCGCGCCACTACCGAAGCCGTTTATGCGCTTTTACTGCGAGGATCTGACTGGTTGGCAACAGAACCCAATGTGGAGATCAGTCTTGGGCCAGTTTTACTGGACCCGAAAAATGACCCTGAAATAAAAGCGGAGGCGGGGACCGGTTATTTTAAGAAGACCTTTTCGGGGTCTGATATTAAACCAGCCATGGGGAAAGTGAAAGTGGTTAAAAAAGACCAGGGGGTGAGCTGGGGCGCAGTTTACTGGCAATACTTTGAACAACTCGATAAGATCACACCTCACGAAACGCCGTTAAAACTGAACAAGAAATTATTTGTAGAAACCAATACCGCGAGCGGGCCGGTGATTGTTCCGGTGACAGAAGCCGTTAAATTAAAGCGGGGCGATAAAATAAAAGTGCGAATAGAGTTGCGCGCCGACCGCGATATGGAGTATATTCATTTAAAGGATATGAGGGCGGCAGGATTTGAACCAATGAACGTTTTTAGCGCTTATCGCTACCAGGATGGGTTGGGGTACTATGAAAGCACCAAAGATGCTGCGACCAACTTTTTTATTTCTTATTTACCAAAAGGTACCTATGTTTTTGAATACCCGGTGCTCATTACCCACGCCGGAGATTTCAGCAATGGTATCAGCAGCATTCAATGCATGTACGCTCCCGAATTTACAAGTCATAGCGAAGGCATCAGGGTAAAAACGGGCAAATAAAGGACAGCCACGTAAGTGGCCCGGTAATTGCCGGGCCATTTTTTTGAGTTTTTTATTGTGGACATATTTCTACGTCCCTTCAACTATCACCCTTTTTATTTAAGTTTTGTTATAGAACCTCATGGTATTGCTTTTGATATTTATTTGAAACAAAAACAAAATCATGAAAAAAATAATTTTACCAGTGGCCCTAATGGCTATTATGTCTTCTTGTGGCCCAAACGCTGAAGAAACTGCAAAACGCGCTGAATATATGAAAGATTCTATCGAAAGAATGGAAAATGAAATGAAAGACCAATTGGACGAACGCATGAAAGCCATGCAGGATTCGATCAGCGCCCTTGCCGATTCAACCAACAAAAGGATGGAACGTCAGGTTGAAGCAGTGAAAGAACAAATGGAGGCAAAATCTGACGCGAACAAAAAAGAGATCAATCGCATGAAAAAAGAAAACCAGAAGAAACAAGACGAAACTAAACCGGAAAACGTAAAAGCGGGACAAGGTAAAGGTTAGTGAAGCAGAAGTTCTTTCGATAGCTATCGTGGAGCTTCACTATTTTAAAAAATAAACAAATAAAAAATAAATAAATCGTAATGGAGCCGGGAACAACCTGTGCTGCATTCATAAAAACCAAAAACATGAAACATTCAAAATTAATACTAGTTGCTCTGGCATTTGCCGGATCTGTTTTAACCTCTTGTAAAAAAGACGATGTGAGCGCGCCATCTATCACCTTGTATGGTGATAAAACAATCACACTTGAACTTCACCAACCTTATACTGAAGCGGGCGCAACTGCCGACGATTCAAAAGACGGTAACCTTACCTCGCAGATCGTTACTTCAGGCTCGCCTGATGTGAATAACGCGGGAGTTTACGTGATCAACTATTCAGTGAGTGACAAAGCCGGTAATACAGGTGAAAACTCAAGAACAGTTATTGTAAAACACAGCGCTTCTACTATCGCTGGTACTTATGCGGTAAAAGATTCTTGTGGTAACTCTTCAACTTCTTATGTTGAGATTGTGACCGTGGGTGGAGATACAAAATTGAAAGTAACCCGTTTTGCGAACTACGACAACGCTGTTGTTTATTTTGATATCGCAGGTGAAACCAATTCTTCAATCAATGTTCCTGAACAAACTGCCTTACTGTCGGGTACACCTGCAGCTAACAGGAAATTCAAAGGATCAGGAAGCATTTCTTCAAACGGAAAGAAATTCACCATTACCTATACAGAAACCACTAACAACACGGTAACGACCTGCACAGGCGTTTATACAAAACCATAATTCAATCGTTCTGAATGAAAGGACAGCCAGCAATTCAGACAAAAAAAAACCACCGGTCGAACCGGTGGTTTTTTATTTTCAATAGATTGTATTTTACATTTGTTTGTCAAGTTTGGCTGCAAGTGTTGCTTTTGGCACTACGCCAACCTGCTTGTCAACCATCTCACCATTCTTAAAATATAATAAAGTAGGGATGTTCCTGATACCATACTTGGCGCTGATACCTGAATTTAGATCCACGTTTACCTTGCCAATTACCGCTTTACCATCGTATTCTTTGGCCAGCTCTTCCACAACCGGGCCTACCATACGGCAGGGACCACACCATTCAGCCCAAAAATCCACTAATACCGGTTTGTCGCTTTTTAAGACTAACTCCTCGAAGTTGGCGTCTGTAATTTCTAATGCCATATTTTCTTTTGTTTTATTGTTTAGTTTTATTTTTACAAATATTATTCCAAATCAAATTTAAAGCCTTTCTGTCAGTTTTCATAAATCCTTATAAACACAAAGACTGAATTAACTAACAATAACATTGTTCTTCCTGATGAAGAAAATGCTTAGCGCGATAGTGAGTATCAATAGGATAGAGCCGATCACGGAGATGAGATTGCCGGTTTTGTAGGTGGCCGGTTCGAACCTGAACTCAACTTTGTGTCTGCCTGCGGGGATGATCATGCCTCTCAGTACATAATCCACGCCGATGTGTGGTCTCAATTGCCCGTCAACATAAGCGTTCCAGCCTTTCGGGTAATAGATTTCAGAGAACACCGCAAATTCCTCTTCCCTGGCATCGGTTTCATACACCAAATGATTGGGCTGGTAGGAGGTGAGCGCTATCTTACCATCAGCAGAATATGTGTCTTTATAATTGATCTCATCCTTAAATTGTTTCCGGGCAATGGCTTGTGTTTTTGTATTGATTTGGTACAGACCTACTATTTCGCTGTCGGCACTGTTCACCGTATTAATGTTTTTGATAAACCACGCATTGCCGTTGGCCTGGTCGTTTTTAAGGGCCAGTGCCTCGCGGCCTTCTCCGCCGGGCAGGATAATGTAGCGGGTGTTAAGCATGTTCAATACATTTAAACTACCAAGCAGCGCGGCACGTGCGCTGTCGTTACCCAATGCCTTATTGGCATTTTTGTAAAAGCGGTCTATTTCCTTATCTATATGGAAATCGATCAGTTCAGCGTATTTCTTCAGTTTGGCGCCGTGATAACCGCCAACCGATTTATGATAATAAGAAGTGGACGCGTCGTTAAAGGTATTCACGTTCAAATTCAACACCCTGTAATCGGGGCTATTGTCCTTTAATATTTCTTCATCCGCGGTTGTTTTTTCTGCAATCAGGAGTTGGTTTTGTTCTTTGGAAACAAAGGATCTATTATCGAGATACCGGGCATCCACGGTCCAGAGATCTATCACAATAAACACGCCCAGGAAGGTGAAAAGCAGTTCTTTATTGATCTTACGGGTAAAATAAAGGTATAATACCCCAAAGCCAAGGAAGATAAAGATAAGCGACCTTATGGCGTCGGATTTAAAGATGGCTTTACGGGCGAGTTCAAGTTGCGGCATGAGTTCAGCCATGTAAGGCCTTACCTGGTTTTCGGGATTGCCGGCTCTTACAGCCTGGTCTATCATTTCTTCTTCTTCGTTGCTGCCATGGAAGGTATTCAAAAGATCAGGAACAAGATATCCCAAAAGGCAAAAACCCCCAACAACCGATGCTGAAATAATAATGAGTTTTTTAAGTGAAACTTCTTTTTTAATGAGGTTCAATTTTATCTTGTCTTCCCAGTTGCTGATCTTCAAAATTTCGTTCACCGCCAGGATGGCCAGCAGGGGAATAGTGAGTTCGGCGATGACGAGGATCATGCTCACGGCCCTGAATTTATTATAACCAGGCACATGGTTCATGAAAAAATCAGTCAGTCCCATGAAGTTATTTCCCCAGCTGAGCGCGATGGTGAGCAGGGTTGCTAAAAAAACCGGCCATTTGATGGCGTTCTTAACTACAAATAAACCAAGCAGGGCAAGGAAAACAATAATGGCGCCGATGTAAACCGGTCCGCTCGTGAAGGGCTGATCACCAAAATAAGCATTACCGCTGCCCACCTGTTCACGGAAATCGGCGTTTACTTTTTTCAACGCGTCGGGATTCGAGTTCCTGATCACACCACTGGGCCCCCCTTTAAAATCAGGGATCAGGAAGGTAAATGTTTCTCCAATGCCATAACTCCACTGGGTGGCGTAATCTTTGTTCAGCCCGCTCGTTACATTTCCTTCATTGGCCTGCAGGTTTGAATTGATGGTGAGTTCAGTTTTACTGCGCGTACTCAGTTTACCATATTCATTGGTGCTTAAAAGGCTGGCCGCGTTTGGCAAAAGCCCGATAAAGGAAGCCACGCAAAAAAAGCCAAAGGCTTTGAAGAACATTTTGAGTTCCTTTTTCCTAAAAGCGGTGTAAAAATAACCGGCTATAATAAAAGCGATAAGAATATACCCGTAATAAGAGATCTGAACGTGATTGGCGTTTAGTTCCA
The DNA here is from genome assembly GCA_040386615.1 of Bacteroidota bacterium. Taxonomy (GTDB): domain Bacteria; phylum Bacteroidota; class Bacteroidia; order B-17B0; family Aurantibacillaceae; genus Aurantibacillus. Next base: position 77,199 of record JAZKFC010000004.1, on the reverse strand, counting down.
TGGCTGTGAACAGGGCTGTAACCGCAAGACCCTGCCAGTATTTGCCCCTGAAAAGCAAAATGATTCCGCCTACCAGCGCGGGCAGATAACCAAGTGCGTTGGCTTTGGAGTTGTGCCCGGCTTCAATGATAATAAGGAAATAGGAACTAAGGCCGTAGGCAACACCACCTATGAGTGCCAGCCAGGGATTAACCTGCAGGCAAAGCAACAAAATAAAAAAGCCCAGGCAATACAAAAACAAATAACCTCCGGGATGTGGCAGAAAAAGCTTAAAGGCCCTGTCGGTTTTACCTATCCAGTTGCCAGGGTAAAGGGTCGAAACAAGATAGGCAGGCATGCCGCCGAACATGGAGTTGGTCCACAATGGCTCGCTGTTATTCACGCTCCTGAAGTCGGCAATTTCTTTGCTCATGCCTTTGGCGCGGGCAATATCATCCTGTTTTAATTCTTTGCCGCTTAACAACGGCCTGAAATAAACAAGGGTAATGAGGGCAAACACCACAATTGCTGTGGCGTGCGGCAGGTATTTCTTAAAGGTAGAATTCATAATTTTGAGGTTTACAAATATATTAAATTATGCGCCTTTGGGCCGGCAGCTGTCACTAAAATAAAGCAATTAATAATTTTACCATCACATCTATTTTACTATTTTTGTAATCCTTTAAATAAATGGAAAATAAAAGTTATTTTGCTCATTCTTCGGCAGTTATTGACGAGGGATGTGAAATAGGGCCGGGTACAAAAATCTGGCATTTTTCGCATGTAATGGCGGGTTGCAAACTTGGTGACAATTGCAACCTGGGGCAGAATGTAGTTGTTTCGCCGGGGGTAATACTTGGTAAAAATGTGAAGGTGCAGAACAATGTTTCCATCTATACAGGCGTTACCTGCGAGGATGATGTATTTTTAGGACCATCCATGGTTTTTACGAATGTTACTAATCCGCGCAGCGCTGTGAACCGCAAGTCTGAATACGCCAAAACACATGTGGGCACAGGCGCTTCAATTGGCGCTAATGCCACCATTGTTTGCGGGCACAATATCGGCAAATTCGCTTTTATAGGCGCCGGTGCTGTTGTTACCAAACACGTGCCCGATTACGCGCTGGTAATTGGTAATCCGTCGCGGCAGGTTGGCTGGATGAGTGAGTACGGTCACAGGCTCGATTTTGATAAGAACGGTATGGCCTCCTGTAAAGAAAGCAACCAGCAATATCAACTGGAAAATAATACTGTTAAACGCATCAACTGATGAGCAAAGTTAAATTCGCCGTTATAGGGCAGGGGCATATTGGAAAAAGACATTCTGAGATGGTGCGGAGAAATACCGGCTGCGAACTGGTGGCGGTATGCGATTTATTAGGCAGGGAAAAACTGGGACTTGAAAATATTACAGAGAACTTTTATACAGACATTGATACATTGCTGACCTCACACCCTGAAATTGATGTTGTGAATATCTGCAGTCCTAACGGTTTGCACGCTGAACATGCTTTAAAGGCACTCGATCACAACAAGCATGTGGTAGTTGAGAAGCCCATGGCGCTTAACAAGGCAGATTGTGAAAAGATCATTTATTCGGCACTGCATCACCATAAAACTGTTTTTTGCGTGATGCAGAACCGTTATTCACCGCCAAGTGTCTGGTTGAAAGACATAGTTGATAAAAAAATTCTTGGTGACATTTACATGGTGCAGTTAAATTGTTACTGGAACCGCGATGAAAGGTACTACAAACCCGGTAACTGGAAGGGTACCAAAGATCTCGACGGGGGAACACTATTCACGCAATTCAGTCACTGGATCGACATCATGTACTGGATCTTTGGTGATATCATCAATATACAGGCCAAGTTTGCCGATTTCAACCACCATAATACAACCGCCTTTGAAGACAGCGGTTTTGTAAGTTTTGATTTCGTAAATGGGGGCATGGGTTGCATCAATTACTCCACGGCAGTGTGGGATAAAAATTTGGAGTCGTCGCTCACCATTGTTGGCAGCAAAGGCAGTGTGAAAGTGGGCGGGCAGTATATGGACCAGATAGAGATCTGTAACATTAAAGATTACAGCATGCCAAAACTGGAGGAAACCAATCCTGCAAACGACTACGGTGCTTATAAAGGTTCCGCCAATAACCACCATAACGTGATCGAAAATGTTGTGAATACACTTAACGGAAAAAACAAGATCTCCACAAACGCGCTCGAAGGTTTAAAAGTGGTTGATATAATAGAACGGATTTATTCACTGCGTCCGGCTGCAGTTTTAAAATAGACGGAGTAAAACAAAAAGGCTAAAGGATAAAATAAAAAGACGACAATGATCTACAACAAAATACTAAAGAAAGAAGCAACAGTTGCCGTGATCGGCCTTGGATATGTTGGCCTGCCAATAGCGCTAGCCTTCGCAAAAAAAATAAAGGTGATTGGATTCGACATCAACGCCAAGCGCGTTGATATGATGAAAAAAGGCATAGACCCAAGCCAGGAGTTGACAAAAAAAGATTTCGAAGGCGCCGACATTACCTTTACCCATAAACTCGAAGATCTTAAAAAGGCCAGCTTTTATATTATCGCTGTGCCAACACCTATCGACGAGCATAACCTCCCCGATCTTAAGCCTTTGATAGGCGCATCGACCACAGTAGGTAAGGTGCTTAAAAAAGGCGATTACGTGGTATATGAATCCACTGTTTATCCCGGCTGTACCGAAGAGGATTGTATCCCGGTTCTGGAACAACTTTCGGGTCTTAAATTTATTAAGGATTTTAAAGTTGGTTATTCGCCCGAGAGAATTAACCCGGGTGATAAAGAACACACAATCACCAAAATATTAAAGATCGTAAGCGGCTGCGATAAAGAAAGTCTTGAGAACATAGCCAAAACTTATGAGATCATTGTTGAGCCGGGCACTCACAGGGCAGCCAGCATCAAGGTAGCCGAAGCTGCCAAGATCATTGAGAATACACAGCGCGACGTGAACATCGCTTTAATGAACGAATTGTCGATCATCTTCAATAAAATGAACATCAATACCTACGATGTACTTGAAGCAGCCGGCACCAAGTGGAACTTTTTGAGATTCTCACCAGGCCTTGTTGGCGGTCACTGCATCGGGGTTGATCCGTACTATCTCACGCACAAAGCCGAGTCGCTGGGTTACCACGCGCGCGTTATCAACAGCGGGCGTTATGTGAACGACAGCATGGGTTTTTACGTGGCTAAGACCTGCGTTAAAAAGATCATCGCCGCGGGTAAAAATATTTCAAAGTCAAAGGTGCTGGTTATGGGCGCTACGTTTAAAGAAGACGTGAGCGACATCCGCAACAGCAAGGTAGCCGATATAGTAAAGGAATTAAAATCTTTTGGTGTGAAGGTGGAGATCGTTGATCCCCATGCCGACAGCGACGAGTTAAAGCACGAATACGGCTTTGGGCTCAATAAACTGGCCAAAGGTTATGATGGCGTAATTGTAGCGGTTAATCACAAGGAGTACAAAACCCTTGATGAAAAATTCTTCAAGACCATACTTTCCAACAAAGGAATTTTGGTGGATGTTAAGGGCATGTACAAAAAAGGCATGAAAGGCCTCACTTACTGGAGCCTTTAATAATTAATGTTGGGTTGAAATTAAAAGTGGTCATTCTTTGACCACTTTTTTTATTTGTGTGCCTTCAGACGTTTTGACCCACAGAAAATAAACCCCTTTGGCCTCCCTGAAATCATGAAGGATGTATGTTTTGTCATTTACCGGGTTTTGCCAGATGAGCTGGCCCAGTAGGTTGTACATGGTAATTTCTTCAATTTCTGATGCTGACCGAATGTTGAGTGTTTGATCGAAGGGGTTGGGGTAGATGCCAAACAGTGATTCGGGGATAGATCTCTCAACAATGGTATCAGATATTAAAAGCCGCGAACAACCTGCGTCATTGTCGATATTCATGTCTGATTCCTGGTTAGGAACGGTTGTAAATAAACATACATCTTTAACGAACAGGTAGCTGGAAGTATCTGAAATTGATCCAAGCAACGAACTTGAAAACGTACCGGTTTTCACTTCTACCGAACTCAGCGGAGGGATAATAGCAGAGTACGATTTGTGAAACATCATGAAGTTGCAAAACCCTTGTTGGGCCTGTGTGTTCAGGCAAAAATTCCTGATGGTATCAACGCCGTAATTGTTTACCTTAACTTTTAAGGCAATCGTTTTAATACCAGGATTGCCTGTGTTGGCAATACTCGCAAGAGAGACGGTGCTGATCCCTATGTCAAGGCGCGACGAAAAACTTCCGGTTACCGGAAATTGATAAAAGGCCGTAAAAGAACGTTCCACACTCCCCATAAATGGCTTATTCATTGCGCTTGTGGCATTGGCGAGAATATTGATCCGGTTTTTGTTATCGAGAGTGATACCCGTTGGATATATTTTTTTATAAGGTGTTAGTGTATAATGCAAAGGCTGAAGATCCAGATTTAAAATGCCATACGACGGCTTGTTTCCTATGTTTCCGGTAAAGAAGATGGAATCGTTTTTCAAAACAAATGATGTGATCATGAAGCCAGTGCTGTTTGTGTTTGCAACCGATACCAATGAAGGATTTATTTTTTCTATAATGCCTCCGCTTTTTAATCCAAAGATACTTCCGGAGGGAATATGACACACCATAGAAGAAAATGGTTCTGAGTTATGTTGATTTAAAACAGATCCAGCAGGATTTAACTCAATGATTTTGTAAACACCAAGCGAATCGTTTCCGTTAATTATGAAATTTCCGTTGCTACTGAAAACCATAGGGCCGGTTCCGGTTAAACCATTTGAAACCTTTGAAATGAATTGCCAGTTTTTTGAAAAATGATAAATTGAGCTGTCACCCGCTATATAAAATGAACTATCCGCGTGCTGGCTTAAATCAGCGATGTATGCCGGCCACTCATTGTTAAATGGAACTTCACTGATCTCGAACCGTTTGTTTCCGTTTGTATCTAACTTTAAAATATAATTTGGACCAAACTGATCGCAGCCGAATGACTGTCCAAGAAACAAAAGCCCGTAGTCCAGAGTCCTGATGAACTTCCGGGGTATCATGTCAAAGCTGATCTTACGCTTGAAAATAATTTTTCCTTTTTCATTGATGCCTACAATGTTTGCAGAATCGTTAGTGAAGTTCGCGGAGAGCTTTTCAAAATAAAAATACTTTGAATTGATCGAAACAAGGTGAGAGGCTTCGTCAACATAAGAATGACGAGCAATGTTTAAATTCTGGGATGACAGGTGTAAATAAACGCCCAATAAAAACCAAAAAAACAATAATTTTCTCAAGGGCGTTGAATTTTATAATAAATTTACAAAAATTTACAACATACACAAACCCATGAAAATTCTAATCACCGGGGGTGCCGGATTTATCGGCTCACACGTAGTAAGGCTCTTCGTTAACAAGTATCCCGGCTACACCATTCACAATTTAGATAAGCTTACTTATGCCGGTAATCTTGCTAACCTCACTGATATTGAAAAAAAACCAAATTATAAATTTATCAAGGGTGATATTGTTGACGCAACTTTTATCAATCAATTATTCAATACCGAACAGTACAACGCGGTGATCCACCTGGCAGCCGAAAGCCATGTTGACCGCAGCATTACCAACCCGTTAGAGTTTGTTATGACCAACGTGATCGGCACCGTTAATCTGTTGAACGCAGCTAAAGAACTCTACAAGGGCAATCCTGAAAAGTTCGAAAAATTTTACCACGTGAGCACCGATGAAGTGTATGGCGCCCTGGGCGAAACCGGCATGTTCACCGAAGAAACCTCTTACGATCCTCATAGTCCCTACTCAGCATCGAAAGCCAGCAGCGATCATTTTGTGCGGGCTTACCACGATACCTACGGCTTACCTGTTGTTATATCAAACTGCAGCAATAATTACGGACCCAATCATTTTCCTGAGAAACTGATCCCTTTATGTATCTATAATATAAAGAACAACAAACCCCTGCCTATATACGGCAAAGGCGAAAACGTGCGCGACTGGTTGTTTGTGGAAGATCACGCAGTGGCCATAGATGCCGTATTTCACAAGGCAAAATTGGGAAGCACTTATAACATTGGGGGTCACAACGAATGGACCAATATTGACGTGATCCGTTTGCTGTGCAGGATCATGGACAAAAAATTAAATCGCACCGAAGGCAGCAATGAAAAACTCATCACTTTTGTGAAAGACCGTGCAGGCCACGACCTGCGCTACGCCATTGATGCCACAAAATTAAAGAACGATTTGGGTTGGGTGCCTTCTGTAACTTTTGAACAGGGTCTCGACCGCACTGTAGATTGGTATTTAAATAACGAAGAGTGGTTGAACAACGTTACCTCCGGCAACTACGCTAAATATTACGAAGAACAATACGTGAAGCGGTAGTACGGTTGATCGCGGCCACATGTGCTGATTGTTGAACAACGTTTGATTTTGTCACTTCGAGCGGCTGTCACTTCGAGCGTAGTCGGGAAGGACCTACAAGCCAGAACCTGGAACACTTGCTTCTTCGATCTTAACATCGGTCTCGACTACGCTCGACCTGACATCAATGTCCTTTTGAGTGGCTGTTTATCGGGACGCTTTCACATCGTTGATTGCTGTCACATCGTTTCATAACTCTCACATCGCTTGATTACTGTCACATCGAGCGTAGTCGAGATGCGGCAGATTAGAAACACACTTCCGGTTCCCGCAAAGATGAAATATAATTAACCGCATAGTTATCATTCAACGATCAACTTCTTGCACAGGTTCACTCCATTCATCTCAAAGTTGAGAAAATAAATTCCTTTGGCCAGTTGTTTTCCGCTGTTGACGTTAACTTCATGTGCCCCCGCCGTGAATGTTTTCTCCGCGGTTTCTTCCATCACAGCGCCTGTTAACGAGATCACCTGGTATTTTATATTTGAAGGATCAGATAATGTAAAGTTAACCTTGAATGACGATTCACTTGGATTTGGAAAAACAGTAAAGCCGATTGCTTTTGTGATTTCGTTAATACCCACCGAAGTAGAGAAATTAATATCGTCGAGGTAGATCCTGTTGCCAAAGCCTGAACCGTTTTCATCTTCCTTAAAATAGAAACGGATGAGCACGTTTTCTTCAATGAGGAATGGTGTAAAATAAGGGCTGTCGGTGCTCAGGTTATAAGGAACCCACTGCGCGGCTGTAGGATACAAAGTTGCGGTGGTGGTTCCCGCTGAATTCATTGCCAGGATTGTGTTTGCAGGCGCAAATACATCTTTCCAGGTGCCGCCGCAGTCTTTACTTGCCTGTACTTTAAACACGTCTTTGTTTGCCGTTGTGGCCCTTGCGTAGGCATAACGAAAAGTAAAATGTGCACCGGGGTTATTTTTAAAATCATAAGAAGGAGTAATCAGCATTTCTTCAGTATTGGCCGGCGCGTTCTCGCCCTTGATGTAAACACTGTTAACGCCCGAGGAAGCGCCATCATTGCTTACCACTTCCCATTTAACGGTAGGTGTGGTAGGGTTTTCTACCGTCCACATAGCCGGGATACCATTGCCGCCTTCAAAACTCTGCGGACTGGTAGAAGTAATCTGGGTAACGCCATTGGCTACATTAATCAAAATAGTTTCACTGTCGCTGCCAAAAGCGTTTGATACCACACAGGTTATGGTGGTGCTACCCGGATTTGAAAAAAGAATATTGGCACCTGCGGTGGTAGACGAGCTAATCGTTGCGCCATTGCTCAGTGTCCAGGAATAACTGGTAGGATTGGCAATGGCAGTGTAGGTTGACAACAACAAAGTCTTGCCCGAGCAAACTTTGAGTGAAGGCGCAGACATGTCCAACTGGGGCACACAATTAAAAAGTGGAACTGTAACACCTGTATTTACCAGATTCTGTGTGTTGCTCAAATTGTACCTGCTGTTGGTCAGGCCATTGGCGCTTGCCTGCATCCTGGCCGACTGGCCGATGGTGAACATATGCGAGCAATAGGAGTAGTCCATGTAGTTCTGTACATTTTCAACAATATTGGGATTGCAGATCTGGGCGTTGTTTAATGCGCAACCGCTAAATCCTTTGGTGACAGGCGTATCGCTCACACCGTCGTTGCCACAGGCTACACCCGGTTGGTTTGTGCCTCCCCAGGTATGAGGCAGGTTAAACCAGTGTCCTACTTCATGAGTGAGAGCCCTGGAAGTAAATCCACCGCCGGTACCGATGCTGCCAACATAATTATGCAGGATCACAATGGCGTCCATAGCCGCGGGAATACCAGATCCCGGCAAGTAGGTGTATCCGGCCGCGCCGCTGCCCAAACTTTTAACAACGTAGATGTTCAGGTAATTCGCCCTTGGCCAGCTATAAGCGTAATTGCCTAAACTGCCCTGCCAGTCGGTATTAGTATCCCAATGCCTGATGATGCCATTGGTACAGTTGCCGTTAGGATCTTTCGTAGCCAAAGTGAACTGGAATTTTGTATCGCCTATGATAGTTTTAAAAGATGCCACCACGTTGGCCGTGTCCGCGTTCAGTTTGCGGTAATCGCGGTTGAGTATGCTTACCGCGTCCATCACCTGGGCGTCGCTGATGTTCTCGAATCCACCCTGGTGTAAAATGTGAAATACTACCGGTATAGTAAACGTGGCGTTGGACATGGTTCTTTGTTGGGAGTGGCTGTTGCTGAAAAAAGCTTTATCTTCTTCAATCGCTTTTTCCTGCAGCAGGTCAAAGTTTTTTCTTAGTTCAGGGTGCTGTGCAAACCATTCGTTTTGAGCTTCCGTCGACCGGCAAAAATGTTCCTGGGAAAAAAAAGGTGAAGCAATTAAAATTGCCAGCGTGAAAAATAAAATGCGCATGAGTGGTTTTATGTGGTTATTAGGTAATTAAGTTGAAAAATTAAAGTTATGGAAAAAATTCAGATGTATAAATTTCAGGGTCATTATTTAACTTAAAAACATGCCTTTTTTAATTTTTAAAATAATTTTTAGCATTCCACCCAATCTGTTATATTTGTATAATAAGCACGTATAATGGGAAAACAAGATAGCTCAGCCAAAGCAAGTAACCTGAGTTTTGATGAGTTTAAAAAGATCGTTCTTAACGATTTTAAACTGGCCAACGAGAGTCGCCAGGCTAGTTTATTGGGAAGAAAAGAAGTGCTGACCGGCAAAGCTAAATTTGGCATTTTTGGAGATGGGAAAGAGGTGGCGCAATTGGCCATGAGCAAGGTTTTCCGTAATGGAGATTTCAGGAGCGGTTATTACCGCGACCAGACATTCATGTTCGCGATCGGGGCGCTTAATCTTCAGCAGTGGTTCGCGGGTTTATACGGCCATACCGATATCAATTACGAACCAATGAGTGCCGGCAGGCAAATGGGCGGCCACTTCGGCACACACAGCCTTAACGCCGACGGTACCTTCAAAGCGCTGGTAGACCAGAAGAATTCTAGTAGTGACATATCACCAACAGGCGGGCAAATGCCGCGTTTACTTGGCCTTTCATACGCTTCACATTTTTACAGGATCAACAAAGACCTGCACGCCCAGCGTTTTAGCGGGTTCAGCAACAAAGGCAACGAAGTTGGTTTTGGCACCATTGGCGACGCTTCAACAAGCGAAGGTTTGTTCTGGGAAACGATCAATGCCGCGGGGGTACTGCAGGTGCCAATGCTAATCAGCGTTTGGGACGATGGTCACGGCATTTCGGTGCCAAAAAAGTACCAGACCACCAAAGAAAGCATCAGTGAAATATTAAAAGGTTTCCAGCGTGAGAACGGCGGTAACGGATACGAGATTTTTAAAACCAAAGGTTGGGACTATGCCCATCTTTGTGAGACCTACGAAAAAGCGGTAAAGGTATGCCGTGAAGAACACGTACCCGTTCTGGTTCACGTGGAAGAGGTAACACAGCCCCAGGGTCACAGTACCAGCGGCTCACACGAGCGTTACAAAAATAAGGAACGCCTGCAGTGGGAGGTTGATTTTGACTGCATTAAACAAATGCGCGAGTGGATACTGAACAACGCGCTGGCCAATGAAGAAGAGTTGCAGGTGATTGAGGAGGCAGCTAAGGAAGCGGTAAAAAACGCGAAAAACGCAGCCTGGAAAGACTACCTTGATCCTATCAAAAACGAAGTGGCAGAAGTGTGTGCTTTGTTTGAACAGCTTGGCGGGGACACTGCCGAAGCAGCTAAAAAAGAGTTGCAGGCTATCAAAGAACCCATCAGGAGAGAGATCCACGCTGCCATCAAAAATGTGTTGCGTGAAGGTGCCCGTGAAACATCGGCCGCCCGTGAAAAACTGATTGACTGGCTGCACAATTCAAAGCTCGAAAACCACGAACGCTACAGTTCACATTTATATTCGCAATCAGATAAAAAAGTAGGAAACATCACACCCGTTGAAGTGGTGTACGGCGAGGACAAACAACTCGATGGCCGTGAGATCCTGCGCGAGAACTTCGACGCCATCCTGAAAAAATATCCCGAAGTAATGATCTTTGGCGAAGATTCAGGTAAGATAGGTGGCGTTAACCAGGGTCTCGAAGGATTACAGGCAAAGTACGGTGAACACCGCGTGTTCGACACCGGCATCAGGGAAGCCACTATCATGGGTCAGGCCATTGGTCTCTCTATGCGTGGTTTAAGACCAATCGCCGAAATACAGTATCTTGATTATCTATTATACGCGCTGCAGCTCATGAGCGATGACCTGGCAACCTTACAGTGGCGTACCAAAGGCAGGCAAAAAGCACCCGTACTGATCCGCACCCGCGGCCACCGTCTCGAAGGCGTTTGGCACAGCGGATCGCCCATGGGCATGATCGTACACGCCTGTCGCGGCATAAATATTTGTGTGCCCCGCAACATGACCGTTGCATCGGGCTTCTACAATTCATTGTTGGAGGCCGACGAACCGGCCCTTATCATTGAGCCTTTAAATGGTTACCGTTTGAAAGAAAAACAACCCTCCAATTTTGGTGAATACAAAGTGGCGCTGGGTATCCCGGAGGTTTTAAGTACGGGCAGCGATGTAACCCTGGTTACTTATGGCAGTAGTGTAAGAATAGCGCAGGAGGCCATCAAACAGCTTCAGAAACATAATATTTCGGTTGAACTTATAGATGTTCAAACGCTGATCCCTTTCGATATAAACAGCAGCATAGTTGAGTCCGTAAAAAGAACCAACAGGCTCGTGGTGTTGGATGAGGACGTACCGGGCGGCGCAAGCGCATACATTTTACAAAAGGTCCTCGAAGAACAGGGTGGCTATAAATTCCTCGATTCTGCACCTGTAACCATTGCTTCAAAAGAACACAGGCCGGCGTATGGCAGCGATGGCGACTATTTCAGCAAACCCAACTCCGATGATATTTTTGACGCTGTATACCATTTGATCCGTGAAACGAGACCCGATGAATTACCCAAAATCTATTAAAAATTTTAGTAATTTTGCGCATTTATCAGGCTAAAGGCTTTTTTACAATTTAATGACGAATATGACAACATTTTTAAAAATAGTTTTTCTTTCTCTCTTCATACTCAGCTCATCTTTGCTTTTGGCGCAACCGGCAAGCACCGGTAAAGACGATGGCGATAAGCCGAAGAACACCAAGGAGACAAAACTAACCGAGGTGATCACAAGCGTTGGTGATACAGTACTGGCTTCAGAAATGCTGAAGCGTGCTGTTAACTGGGCAAAACTCGAGAATCCTAAATATGTGAAGTCAAGCGCCTCAACAACCGGCAGTAAAGTAGAATGTAATGTAAGTTTCGTCACAAAACCTAAGGAACTTAACCCCGAAGCGGATTACACCGGCAAAATCACAATGAAGGTGTCTATAGAGTGTAAAGACAACAGGTATAAATACATAGTGTACGAGATCAAACACACCAGTAAAAGCGGCAACACAACGGCAGGCAGTATCGATAATGTAGTGCCTGAATGCGGCAGCATGACACTGGGTGATATGACCTGGAAAAAACTAAGGGGAGAAGCCCTGAGGGATGCCAATTTGGTGGTGACTGATCTTAAACTGGCAATGGACAAACCTTCCACGCAGACGGAGACGGAGGAGTGGTAGGAGGTTAGAATTTTTGAGTTGTTGAATTTCTGAATTTTTGAGTTGTTGAATTGGTGTGTTGTTGAATTTTTGAGCCCACTTCAAAAAATCACCAATTCAAAAAATCATACTTCAAAAAATCTTACCTCAAAAAATCAACAACTCAAAAAATCTCAATTCAATACCCATACTTCTCTTTCCACAATTTTTTAAGGTAGTTCCTCTGTTCCGCTTCCCGCGCGTTGTTACCAGGTTCGTAGAATTTTGTACCACCCAGGGCCTCCGGTAAAAATTCCTGTTCCGCGAAATTATTTTCAAATGAATGTGAGTATTTATATTCCTTACCGTAATCGAGATTTTTCATCAGTTTGGTAGGCGCGTTCCTTAAAGCCAGTGGCACTGGCAGATCCCCGGTTTTGTCAACAGCCGCCAGCGCCGCGTCGATAGCCATGTAACTGGCGTTGCTTTTAGGACTGCAGGCCAGGTAGGTGACACACTGGCTGAGGATGATCCTCGATTCGGGCATACCGATCACATTCACCGCGTTAAAACAATTGTTGGCAAGCAACAACGCGTTGGGGTTGGCATTACCAATATCTTCACTGGAAAGGATCAGCAGCCTTCTCGCGATAAACGAAGGATCTTCACCGCCCCTGATCATCCTCGCAAGATAATACAGGGCGGCATTGGGATCGCTTCCCCTGATGGATTTAATAAAGGCGGAAATAATATCGTAATGCTGTTCCCCGTTTTTGTCATACATGGCCAGGTTCTGCTGGATCACATTCAACACCATATCATTAGTGATCACCAGGTTTTCCTGCGGGTCGCTGTTCACGGTAATTTCAAGGGCGTTCAATAATTTGCGCGCGTCCCCGCCGCTAACCCTGATCAAGGCCTCATGTTCCCTGATCTCAATGTTTTTTTGAGAAAGAAATTCATCGTCCCGCAGCGCGTTGTTCATCAGCTGCACAAGCTCCTGTTCTTCAAGAGATTTTAAAACGTACACCTGGCAGCGCGATAACAATGCCGGGATCACTTCAAAGGAAGGATTTTCGGTGGTGGCGCCTATAAGTGTTACCACGCCTTTTTCAACCGCGCTCAATAAAGAATCCTGTTGTGATTTACTGAAGCGGTGGATCTCATCAATAAATAAAACAGGTTTGTTCTGGTTAAATAAATTGTTATCGCTTGCTTTCTCAATCACTTCACGTACATCCTTTACGCCGCTGTTAATGGCACTTAGCATGTAGAAGGGTCGCTTTAATTCACCCGCGATGATGAGGGCCAGCGAGGTTTTTCCTACACCAGGCGGGCCCCACAGGATGAGCGAGGGCAGCAGGTTTTGCCGGATGGCGCTGCGCAGCGCGCTGTTGCTGCCAATAATATGCTGCTGACCGATATAATCGCTCAGTGTTTTGGGACGCATGCGTTCGGCAAGTGGTTGCATTTTGTTATTATTTAACGGTTAAATAAATAATTAATTCCTATTTTTACCTAGTAAAAAATTTTTAAATTTTAATTTGTTATGAGTACCAAACATTCAACTTCTCTTAAGGTTTTAATATTCGCTTGTTTATTTTTTGTCAGCCTGGGCTACAAGGCCGAAAAAGATCCATTGCACAAACGGGTTTTTACCCTCATGGTGGCAGAGGTAAAGGAAGGCACGGCGCCTGCCAAGAAGCCTGTTACCGACAAACTGAGTTTTAAAGACGGAAAACTGTTCAGCGATTTTCTTTATGACAAGTTCCAGTACAAATGGTTAAAATACCGTATCAATAAAGATTCCATTTACACCGATTCAACCGACACCGAAGTGCGTCTCCTCGAAATCGAATCAACTACCACCGATGAAGCCAACCAAACCGTGATCATTAACTTTGTGGTGCAGGAATGGGACCTGGATGGCAGCATTAAAATCACAAAAAATGATAAACTCAAAAAAGCATTCGACATCACTGGCAGGGAAAAAGGCGGAAAACCTGTGAAAGCCAAAAAGAAAAAGAAAAAAGTGGTTGAGGTGATTGATGGAGAGGGTGAACAAAAAAGGGAATAATCTGTTAAACAAATGATGAAGATAAAAAAACATGTTAAAATTGCTGTGACTTTTGTTGCAGCATTTTTTTTTATGAATGCCTCCGGGCAAAATAAAACCAACACAAATAAAAATATGAGTACTCCAGCCTCCTCCCAACAAAACAATTCTGCCGGTCACTCAGGGGCAGTTACAGATACTGCTACTTTTGGTGCCGGTTGTTTCTGGTGCGTTGAAGCCGTGTTCCAGCGCCTCGATGGTGTGATCAGCGTGAAAAGCGGTTACATGGGCGGCGCTATTAAGAATCCAACCTACAAGGAAGTATGCAGCGGCCTCACCGGTCACGCCGAAGTTGCCGAGATCGTTTATGATAAAAGTAAGATAGGTTTCGACGAATTGCTCGAAGTCTTCTGGAAAACCCATGATCCTACAACAGTGAATCAACAGGGTAACGACCACGGCACCCAATACCGTTCAGCCGTTTTTTATCATAACGATGAACAAAAAAAGCTGGCCGAAAAATATAAAAAAGAACTGAACACCGCCAAGGCTTATCCAAACCCTGTGGTGACAGAGATCACAGCGGCCTCGGCTTTTTATGTGGCAGAAGATTACCACCAGGATTATTATAATAGCAATGGCGGCCAGCCTTATTGCAAATTTGTGATCCAACCTAAGCTCGACAAGTTTGAAAAAGTGTTTAAGGATAAGGTAAAACACTAATCACATTTTTAAACCACACTTGTCCCGGTATTTTTAGAATTGGCGTCAAGATGCTACTAAGAAAATTCCTGAGCCCATTTCAGATTTTGCATTGGGCCTTACTTTTCCCTTGATGGAAAAGTAACAATCCCGAAAGCCTTCGGGACAAGGCTACATAAAATTTTCTGGTAAATCATTTGCTTCTTTAAGCCGACGCTACGATCATTTTCCGGCGAAGAGCCGGAAAAGCGTAGCGTCCACGCACGAGCCGTCCAAAAAAGTTCGCCTAAAACAACTAACCGCTGATGATTTCGATAACTTTTTTGGCCTTGCATTTAAAGACGCAAAGATTTCCCACGAAAATTTTATGAGGCCGGAACACCATGCCCGCTCACCAGACGCGGGAATCTGCAAAATCAGTAACCCCGAGGTTCTAAACATAGATTCAAATAGGTCGACTTTAATTTACCCATGAAAATCTGAGTTTAAGTATTTGTGTGGTTAAGCATATTAAGTAGATTACGTGATTCACTTTTATTCTATCACCAGTTTTTTCACCTCAGTCATTTCTTTATTATTGTTTGAAATGCTCAGGAAATAAATTCCTTTTGACGCAATGTTCGAAATATCAATGACCGCGTTTACCTGTACATTTTTATTTTCATAAACTGTTTTGCCAAGCGCATCGCTGATGACCAACTGATACGACTGTGAGCTTTGATTTTTGTTTGCGATTGTAAAAATACCTTTACCCGGATTTGGATAAATACTGAACAGATTATTTTCATAACCCGCTTCATTGATGCCATTGCCTCCAGGCAGGGTAGGAGTAGACACGCCAACAAACCTTACCACCCAATAATCATCCAGGCCTTTAGGTGCGGTAATGTCACCGTTGCTGGAAGTAGATCTTCCGCAAACAACGTAACCATTGTCGCTGGTTTGCTGAATGCCCGTGCCGGTATCGGAAGCCGATCCTCCCAGGCATTTCTGCCAGGTGAGTGTACCGCTGGCATTGATTTTCACCACCCAATAATCGTAGCTGCCGTGGTTGCCCGATACATCATTGGTATTTGAACTAACAGGCCCTGTAAAAATATAACCGCCATCGCTGGTTTGCTGTATGCTGTTGCAACCATCGAAGCCGGTGCCGCCGTAACATTTTTGCCAACTGATTGTACCGGTAGAGGTAAGTTTCACCACCCAGGCATTTTCAGCGCCATTGTTGCCGCTCACGTTGCCATTGTTCGAATCTGTTTTGCCCCCTACGATATAACCGCCGTCGCTGGTTTGTTTAATGGCAGCCGAAACATCGGAGCCGGTACCTCCCAAACATTTTTGCCACTGTATGCTGCCGGTGGATGACAATTTAACCACCCAGATGTCAACGCCACCGTTATTGCCTGTTACATCAACGTTGTTGGAGTTGGTTGAGCCACTCACTACATAACCCCCGTCGGAAGTTTGCTGCACCGCAAAAGCGATATCGATGCCGCTGCCGCCCAAAGCTTTTTGCCATTGTATGGCGCCCAACCCGTCAATTTTAATCACCCAGAAATCGCTGATGCCATTGTTGAGTGTTAGATCGTAGTTGTTGGACCTTGAATCGCCGGCTATGATATAACCCCCGTCGGAAGTTTGTTGAACAGCATAAGCTTCATCCACCGCTGTTCCACCGAATGATTTTTGCCAGCTCACAGTGCCTGTACTCGTAAGTTTTACGATCCACACATCATATTGCCCTTTTGGTGTGGTAACATCACCGCTCACGCCCGAGTTGGAAGTGCCCGCAACCAGGTAACCGCCGTCGGCAGCCTGGATAACGGCATTGGCCCGGTCGTCGCCACTGCCACCCAAAGATTTTTGCCATACCAGTAATCCAAGGCTATCTATTTTGGCCACCCAATAATCATTGGCGCCGTTATTTACTGTAATATCCCCGTTGGTTGACGAGGTTTCACCCGCAATGATAAAACCTCCGTCGGCGGTTTGCTGTATGGCATTGCACTTGTCGATGCCAGGCCCACCAAATGATTTTTGCCACTTAATGGCCGGTACCTGGCTAAAACCAGTAAAAGCAATGATGAAGGATAAACTTAGTAGTAGATTTTTTTTCATAGTAAAGGTTTTAATAAAGATAAAGAAAATGCCGCTTTGCAAACAAAATAGGGAGGAATGTTTTCAATAGGAAGTGGTTTACTACTTTAGACCCAACAATCCACAAAAAAGCCGGCTCCATTTTATTGGAACCGGCTCAAATTTATATCAGCGCTCAATTATTTTTTAATGCGCTCAACGTATTCCCCCGTGCGGGTGTCGATCTTTACCCAGTCGCCTTCGTTGGTGAATAAAGGCACACGGATCTCGGTACCTGTATCAATGGTCGCGCTTTTTAATGTGTTGGTGGCGGTGTCGCCTTTTAAACCTGGTTCGGTATAGGTCACCTGTGCTTCCACAAAAGTTGGAGCTTCCGCTAAGATCGCTTCATCACCTTCAAAGCTGATCTTTACTTCCATGCCTTCTTTTAAAAAACGACCGCTATTGCCAAACATCAGCATGGGTATATGTACCTGCTCAAAGTTTTCGTTGTCCATTACCACTGCAAACTCGCCCTCGGTGTAAATGAACTGCATCATGCGGAATTCCACGCGTACAATCTCTACGCCTTCGCCGCTCCTGAAGCGGTTTTCGGTTTGTTTGCCATTTTTTAAGTTTCTCATTTTGGCCTGGTAAAAAGCCCGTAAATTGCCCGGTGTGCGGTGTTGGTATTCCATGATCTGAACCAGTTCCCCGTTAAAACGGATGATGGATCCTACGCCGATGTCGCCTGTGTCTGCCATTTTGATTTAAGATTTATGAATTTTGATTTAAGAAATTAGATTTAAGTTTTGTAAATATATTATTTTAATCATTCAGATCGTGCACCACGCCCATGGAAGAGAATTTTTCTATGCGCTGGTCCACCCTTTTTTCGGGTTTGATCTTGCCCAGGTCTTTTAAATGTTTTTTGATCTCTTGTTTCACCGTTGCGAACATTTCAGCGTGGTTGCGGTGCGCCCCGCCCAAAGGTTCAGGGATCACGCCATCGATCAGTCCGTTTTTATTCATGTCGTAAGAAGTGAGTTTAAGCGCTTCAGCGGCCTGCTCCTTGAAGTTCCAGCTGCGCCATAAGATCGATGAGCAGGACTCAGGCGAGATCACCGAATACCAGGTGTTTTCGAGCATCAACACTTTATCGCCGATGCCAATGCCCAGGGCACCACCGCTTGCGCCCTCACCGATAATGATGCAGATCACAGGTACTTTGAGTTGGGCCATTTCCAGCAAATTGCGGGCAATGGCTTCTCCCTGTCCTCTTTCCTCAGCCTCAAGGCCTGGATAAGCGCCGGGGGTATCAATAAATGTTACTATGGGTTTGTTGAATTTTTCAGCGAGTTTCATCAGGCGCAGCGCTTTGCGGTAACCCTCTGGATTAGCCATGCCAAACCGCCTGATCTGCCTCATTTTTGTATTGATGCCTTTTTGCTGACCGATGAACATCACAGTTTGACCGTCGACCTCGCCAAAACCACCAACCATGGCTTTGTCGTCTCCAACAGTTCTGTCTCCGTGCATTTCAATAAAGGTATTGTTCGAAACGGAGTTGATATAGGCTAGTGTATAGGGCCTTTCAGGGTGACGGCTCACCTGCACGCGTTGCCAGGCTGTGAGGTTAGTGTAGATCTCTTTGGTTTTTTCAATCATGTGATTTTCCAGCTCCAGGATCTTGTCCTTTAAATCAACCTTACTTTTGGAAGCAACTTCTTCGAGCTTGATTTTTTCGGCTTCAATATCCTGGATAGGCTTTTCAAAATCCAAATACGTCATTTGTTTAATTTTAGTTAGGCCGCAAAGATAGAAATTTTTAAAAAACAGGACTTATTTAAAATTTCTTGTGTTTTTTAGCTTTAATTTGTTGATTTTCAGTGGGGATTGGAGACTTTTTAACAGAAGGCTGATTTTAATATTTTCAATTTTTTACCTAACTTAAAGGTCTGTTATTTTGGCGTGGTCCATCTAAAATTTCCTTTATGAAAATACTCCTCAAAATTTGCTCCTTTTGTCTGATGCTGGGATTTCTGTCCTGTAAAAAAGATGATACAAGTCCTCAACCTGAACCTGAACCAGTAAAAACAGCTGGCAAATTGAAAATTGAGTTTAATAACATGGTTGGAGATTCAGCACTGGTTTTTAATAAAAAATACATCAATCCAAGAGGCGATACGTTCACCGTGACAAAGTTTAATTATTATATCAGCAACATTTCTGTGACCATGGAAGATAATTCTGTGTTCAACGAGCCCGAAAGTTTTCACGTGATAAAACATACTTCTGTCGCGCCATCTTTGTTATTGCAGAATGTACCTGCCGGCGCTTATAAATCCATTAAATTCACCATAGGGGTCGACAGCGCACGAAATTGCTCGGGAGCGCAAACGGGTGGACTTGATCCAGCCGGCGCGGCCAGTGATATGTACTGGAGCTGGAACACGGGTTATATCTTTTTAAAACTGGAAGGCACCTCTCCAAGAAGTACCAGCGGTGAGTTCGCCTACCACATAGGAGGTTACGGCGGTGCCAATAAAACCCAACGCAATTTTAACATCAGTTTCGGCGCGGGAAGAATGAACGTATCCACATCTGCAACACCAAGGCTCGTGTTGAAAACCGATATAAACGAGATTTTAGGAAGTCCAGCTATGATTGATTTTGCTACCCTGCCAGCCGTTATGAATGCCGGCCCTGACGCGAAAATGATGGCGGACAATTATTCTGATATGATCACAATCAAAAGTATAGCCAGCCAGTGAACTATAAAATAAAATTATTTACTTTCTTTATTTTGCCAGTATTAACCTGCTGCAAGGTTGATCCTGAAATAACCACTCCCCTGCCTGCCAACGACCTGGTAGAGGTAATTCCCCAGGGATTTCCAAAACCGGTATATACATTTACCGGTAATCCAATATCTGAAAACACCTTTATACTCGGGCGCTTCCTTTTTTATGAGCCCATGCTCAGCATAGACAATACTATTTCCTGCGCTTCCTGCCATCAACCCCATGCGGCTTTCGCGCAATCTGATCATAAAGTGAGTCACGGCATCAACGACGCCGAAGGCCCGAGAAATTCCCCGGCCATTTTTAACATGACCTGGGCGCCTTATTTTATGCATGACGGAGGCATTACCAACATCGAACAGCAGCCCATCGCGCCAATTCAAAACCCCATAGAAATGGGTGAGAACATTGTGACCGTGATCGAAAAACTAAAAGCCTCGCGGAAATTCAGGGGCCTTTTTAAAAACGCTTATGGCAGCGAGGAGATCGATTCTCAAAAGATGTTCAAAGCCATGGCCCAGTTTATGGCTTTGATGTATTCATACAACAGTAAATACGACCATTACAAGCGCAATGAAAAGGGCGGTGAAATGACTGAAGCCGAGTTAAGAGGTTACAGCCTGTTTATTGCCAAATGTAACAGTTGTCACAGGGAACCTTTGTTTACAGATTTTACGATGAGAAGCAATGGTCTGAAGTTGCCAGCCAATCAGGCAAAAATAGACAGTGGCAGAGCCCATATCACCCAATTGCCGCAAGACCTTTACAAGTTCAAAACCCCGAGCCTGCGAAATATAGCGGTCACCTGGCCTTATATGCACAATGGCAGCCTTGCTACCCTCGATGAATGCCTTGAGCATTACAACAGCGGCATCGTAAATTTAACCAATCTCGATCCCCAGCTCAATAGTAACGGTATGCAAATGACCGCACAGGAAAAACAGGACATCATCGCATTTCTGAATACGCTTACCGACTATCAATTCATCAAAGACAAGCGTTTTGCCAATCCCAACTTTAACTGATCATGAAAAAAATAATTGTCCTCAGCGTCCTGGCATTCGTTCTTTTTGTCACCTGTAAAAAAAATCAACTCAACGGTAAATCAAGTATTAAAGGTTCAGTGATACACCACGAAAGGAAGATCCCATTTGCAAGCGTGTTCATCAAGTTTAACGCCAAAGATTCTCCGGGTAACGATACAACTGTTTACGACGCCAAAGTGAGGGCCGATAAAGACGGGCGATTTAGCTTTAAATGTTACAAAGGTGATTATTTTTTATTTGGTTTCGGTTATGATTACACCGCTGATTCTCCATTTGTGGTTATGGGTGGCGTGCCTGTTCATCTGAGGAACAAAGAAGACCGCGAGATTAATGTAGCTGTGACTGAGGATTAGAAGTTCAGGAAATATTTTTAATTTGTAGTTTAAGCACGTGACCCCGATTAAAATCACTTTTTTAGGTACCGGCACTTCACAGGGAGTGCCTTTGATCGCATGCAACTGCGAGGTGTGTACCAGCGCCAATCCAAAAGACAAAAGATTGCGGTCATCTATACTTATAGAAACAGCAAAGACGCGCATCGTCATTGATTCGGGTCCTGACTTCAGGCAACAAATGCTGAGGGAAAAAATAAAAAAACTCGACGCTGTTGTATTTACTCACGAGCATAAGGACCATGTTGCAGGCCTGGACGAAGTAAAGGCTTTTAATTTTATCAATAAAATGCGCATGCCTGCTTATGTCACCCCCAGTGTAAAAAAGGCGCTGCACCGTGAGTTCGCGTATATTTTCGCTGAGATACAGTATCCCGGTATTCCGCAGGTGGACCTTTATGATTTTGACAGGGACAACTTCACCATTGGAGATCTCATGTTACAACCGCTGGAGGTAATGCATTATAAACTACCGGTAAAAGCTTTCAGGATCAACGATTTTGCCTATGTGACCGACGCCAATTTTATTCCTGAGGAGGAAAAACAAAAGTTACAGAATTTAAACGTGTTGGTGCTTAACGCGCTGCGAAGGGAGCCGCACCTCTCGCATTTTACCTTAAAAGAAGCCGTGGCGTTGATTGCCGAACTTAAACCCCGCAAAGCTTATTTGACGCACATTTCACACCAGTTAGGACTACACGACGAGGTGAGCAAAGAACTGCCATACAACATTGAGCTGGCTGTGGATGGATTACAGTTGATCGTGTAAAGAATGATCTGGAAAATGAAAGTTATTTTCGAAGGAACTCGTTAATGAGTTTGCCGATTTCTCCGGCCCTGGTGAGGGTCATCATGTGTGAACCTTTTTGAACAATAAAACCCGGTTTTGTTTTGCGAATCGGCAGGGTGTGATCTTTTGTTCCGTGAATATGGTAGATCCTGGCGCTGCAATTTATTTTCTCCCATTGAACGATCATGGCGACGGTTCTTTTTAAAAACCGCGCATCCTTTTGTTTCAGCATGCTTTTAAAAACGGCTTTGTATTTTTTCCTGTCTGGTTCTACAATGGGTTGCAGGATGCGCGCTCCCAGCTTTATCATTCTTTTTGGAATAAGTTTGTAGAGCGGGATGTTTTTCTGGAAGCGGTACCTCGATGGTAATTCGCTGCGGCACTTAGCGCTGGATATGATAATGGTTTTTTGGGGATGCATGATTTCAGCCAGTTCTGAGCAGATCATGCCGCCTAAGGACATGCCGATAAAACTGTAATTGGTGGTGGTATCTATCTGCTCCATTAAAATCTGCGAGTACTGTTTTAGTGATGTTTTTTTTGCGGGAACGGAGTACTGAATATGCACGATGCGGTAAGAGGAATCAAAGTCGATCTTTGAAAAGATACGCGCGTCAGAACCCTGGCCGGGAAAAAGGTAAAGAATTTTTGCTGGTTGAGATTTAAAAGTCACCACGCAAAATAAACAGGCAAGCAGGGTGATGGTTCTCATACGATAAATTTACAAAAAGAGCGTATTAATTAATAAATTTGTGTTATGTCCGACGAATTAACCATCACCGCTACTACAAAGGAAGGTAGATATAAAGAACTGGTTCCTCAAATAAAAGCCCTGATCGCCGATGAAAACGACGCCATTGCCAACATGGCCAACATTTGCGCGGCTTTAAAATATGGTATGAATTTTTTCTGGGTGGGTTTTTACCTGGTAAAAGATGATCAACTGGTACTGGGTCCTTTCCAGGGACCTGTCGCCTGCACCAGGATCAGCAAAGGCAAAGGTGTGTGCGGTACTTCATGGCAAAAGGCCCAAACCATCATTGTTGAAGATGTGGAACAATTTCCCGGTCACATTGCATGCAGCGCGCTCAGCAAAAGCGAAATAGTGATCCCGCTTTTTGATGCGAATAAAAAAGTGATTGGGGTTTTGGATGTGGATAGTGATGTTCTGAATAGTTTCGACAAAACAGATGAGTTGTACCTGTGTGAAATTTTAAAAATGATTGCCTGAATCATTTAGCTTTTCTTTAAAAAATAATTTCTTTTTCTTGGCTTAAAACAGCAAATTTGTTTTATGAATCATGCATCGGCTCTCCAGCGTATTAAAGAACTTTCAGCTGAATTGGATCAGCACAACTATAATTATTACGTGCAGGACAATCCCACCATCAGTGATTTTGAATTTGATAAACTGATGGAGGAACTCAGCGCCCTCGAACAGCAATTTCCTGCACTGTTACTGCCCTCATCTCCCAGTCAAAGAGTAGGCGGGGCTATTACGAAGGAGTTCAAATCGGTAAAACATAAATTTCCTATGCTGTCACTTTCCAACAGTTACAGTGTTGAAGATATGATAGATTTTGACCGTAAAGTGCAGGAAGGATTAGGCCTCCAGGGAAACGATCTTTTTTCGTCGGCGGTGCAATATGTATGTGAACTGAAATTCGACGGACTGTCTATTGGTCTTACCTATGAGAACGGAGAATTAAAACAAGCGGTGACACGCGGCGATGGAGTACAGGGCGATGATGTGACCACCAATGTAAAAACCATTAAATCGGTGCCATTAAAATTAAAAGGAAATTATCCTTCTCTGTTCGAGATCCGTGGTGAGATCTTTTTTCCAAGAAAAGTGTTTGACGCTATTAATAGAGAACGTGAAGAGATCGGGGAACCGCCACTGGCCAATCCCAGGAACGCGGCCAGCGGTACCATGAAAATGCAGGATAGCGCCGTAGTGGCTTCGCGCAGGCTCGACTGTTTTTTGTATCACCTGCTTGGCAGCGAAGTGCCGCACAAGAGCCATTTTGAGAATTTGCAGGCGGCTAAAAGCTGGGGATTTAAAGTTAGCGATCATTCGAAGCTTTTAAATAACATTAATGAGGTGCTCGACTTTATTAATTACTGGGATAAAGAAAGGAGCAACCTTCCTTTCGACATCGATGGCATAGTTATAAAAGTGAACGACTATAAACAACAATTACAGCTGGGCTTCACCGCCAAATCACCCCGCTGGGCGATCGCCTATAAATACAAAGCCGAGCAGGTGAGTACTGAATTGATGGGTATCGTTTACCAGGTTGGCCGTACAGGAGCCATCACACCGGTTGCCAATTTAAAACCTGTGCCCCTGGGAGGAACCACTGTAAAGCGGGCTTCATTGCACAATGCCGACATTATTGAAAAATTAGACGTGAGGGTAGGTGATTTTGTTTTCGTGGAAAAAGGAGGGGAGATCATCCCGAAAATAATTGGAGTAGACTTCACAAAAAGAAAAGCCGGCTCACACAAAACCAAATATATTAGCCATTGTCCTGAATGCGGAACCGAACTGCAACGCAACGCAGGAGAAGCCAACCATTTTTGCCCCAATGAAGCCGAATGTCCGCCACAGGTAAAAGGAAAGATGGAACATTTTGTTGGTCGGCGGGCCATGAATATTGACAGCCTGGGACGCGAAACCATTGAACAATTGTTTAAAACAGGCCTTGTAAAAAATATCGCAGACCTCTACGATCTCACGAAAGAGCAGTTGTTGCCACTGGAGCGTATGGCCGAAAAATCGGCCAATAATTTAATTGAAGGCCTTGAAGCCAGCAAACATGTTCCTTTTGAAAGGGTATTGTACGCCATTGGCATCAGGCATGTGGGTGAAACCACCGCGAAAAAAATCGCGAAGAAAGTAAAATCCCTTGATGTGTTGATGAACGCAAGCCACGACGAGATGCTTGAGATTGATGAAGTTGGGGGCACCATTGCAGAAAGTATTTTCCATTTTTTCGGGAACGAAAAAAACAGGAATATCATTTCAAGGTTAAAAAATGCAGGGCTACAGTTTGAGCTCACGCAGGAACAGCGCCAGGGTGGGAGCAATAAACTAGAAGGCCTGACCTTCGTGATAAGCGGTGTGTTTAACCGATACAGCCGCGATCAGTTAAAAGACATGATAGAACTCAATGGCGGAAAAAATTCGGGATCTATTTCAAAGAAAACGAACTTTATACTTGCCGGTGACAATATGGGACCCGAAAAGCTGAAAAAAGCACAAAGCCTTGGTGTAAAAATGATCACTGAAGAAGAGTTCGAAAAAATGATCGCCTGAACCTTATTTACTAAAAAGCCCGATTAGTTCAGTTTCCGCCAGGATGTGTCCTTTCATTGCCGCCAGGAGCGTTAATTTGCCCGAGGTGTCGCTGAGTTGAAGGCGGGTGTTTAGCGCGTAAAGTTTAAAGTGATACTGGTGTACGCCGCTGGGAGGACAGGGCCCGGTATATTTGTTTTGTTTGCTGCTGTTTCTTCCGGTAACGCCCGGAGCTGAATCTTCTGCAATTTTGGATTGAGGCGGGATATTCCACATCACCCAATGGTCAAAGGTTCCAAAAGCAGGATCGGGATCCTCTATTATCAACGCGAGTGTTTCGGTATTTTGAGGAATGCCTTTGATCCTGAGCTCGGGATTGACATTTGAACCCGAACAGGAGTAATTAGCAGGGATGTAATGATTGTTTGCGAAAATGGAACTGATAGTAAAGGCTTGCTGCCGGCTGAAAATAATAATAATGTAAATAATCAAATGCATGATTTAGCGTTGATACTCAGGAGGTGCTAAAATTGTGCCTCTGCTTTCGAGACGTTTGTCGAACATCCCACTCGTTTTACGGTAAAAATTCCACAACCTGCTTATTCTGTTCTACAATACCCCCTGCTATTTATTTTGCCAGGAAATTATCTGAATAAAAAATGCCAACGGCAATAGAAATCACCAACAACAGCAGCAGGAGCCAGATAAAGGCGCTAAAGGTCGCGAGGATAGGCTGTTCAATATTTTGATCGGCGTCGGTTGTTGATATTTTTCTGTGTGCCGGCGGCGATGAAAAAAGAAGCGCGAATACCAGGATGATAAATAAAATCCTCACCCAGGCCACGCCGTAAAAAACCGGCCCAAATGGCACTACCCAGAATTGCGCGGACAAACCGGATAAAAATAACACCAGGAAAAGAATGAACAAGGGCATGAGTGAATCACCCCTTTTATAAGGAGAAAATAAAACAGCAACAATTAATGCTATAATAAATGAAGCTAAAATACCCATTGAACAACCGTTTGTCATGAAAAATGCTGCTAAAATGATGCCAATTTTAGCGGAACGAAAGCATTTTATGGAATCAGTTCAGGCATTTCCGCTTGTCTTAACTCATTAGGTGGTAAAATTCTCGCGAGCCGCCGGTTGTAATCACTGCTTAAGTCATTTTGTTTGTATTGCTGAGACATGCCTGTCAGGCTTTTTAAAATTTCAATTGCCTGGTTGATCTCGACCCTGTACGCGGTTTTATGCTTCGCCTCCTGGGAGTTATAAATACCAAGGTCACCTTCAAAAATATCAAATAGTTTTTTCGAAATTTTATTGGCGGTATCGGTGTCGCCCAATTCATAATACACGCGGCAGATGTTATAAAGGGTGGCATCGTAAGGAACTGTTTCTTCTGGCATTTCTGTAAGGCATTTATTAAGCACAGCGCTTGCCTTTTCGGGTTTGCCTTCTCTCACAAGCGCGTTGGCCAGGATACCCATTTGCATTCTTAAATTCATAGGCATTCTCAGGCAATTCTCGTCGAGGTTAACACCTTTTTTATTCATACCACCCCATTTTAATTTAGTCATAACGTTGGTATACATTACTTCTGTATTCACCTGGCCACCTTCCATCTCTTCCTGTTCGTTTTGCCTGATGGGTACCAGGCGATAGGTTAGGCCTTCGAGCCTCAGGTATTTTCTCAGACCGGCGCAGGCGTCGTTGGCATTGGAAGTAAAATAAACCGGTCGCTCCCAGGTATTGTTGGCAATGAGATCCAATACCATCATTTCATTTTTAAAAATGTAGCTCCTGTTACCAAAATCCCAGCTGATGCGTTTTTCGAGCCGCGCGGTTTCTTTTTCAGCTATCACTTTATTTTTCGCAATCGCCGAACTGTCCACATCAACATAAAACCTTCCCGACGGCAAAACGTCGAGCAACTCTCCGTCATTTTCTATTTTTGTTGCGGGATCATCACTGCCTGCTACCGCCATAGCTTCTTTTAAGTTGACGGCCTGCGTATTGCCGCGATCTAAAATTATGAAATTCATTTTTTCCCCTTCCAGTTTTTCCTCGGGTATAGTAAATGGCACTGGCTTGCTTAAATAGGCCGCGCGGCGTACCTGCTTAATGAACCAATCAGCGTTTAGCAGGCTCATGCAAACCACTCTTACGTCGGTCCTGATGTTCTCTACTTCCTGCGCGTACCAGAGTGGAAATGTATCGTTATCGCCATTGGTAAATAAAATGGCGTTTGGCGCGCAACTTTGCAGGTAGTTAATAGCGGTGTCCCGCGACAGGGTTCTTAACGAACGGTTGTGATCGTTCCAGCCTTCTTTGGCCATTAAGACGGGAACAACCATGCCTGCCAGCAGAGCAGGGATCAGCGCTTTTGACAACATTTTTTTCTGCACGAGCTGGTCGAATAAAAATAATACCCCCAGACCTATCCAGATGGCGAAGGCGTAAAAGCTCCCAACATACGCATAGTCTCGCTCACGCACCTGGTAAGGTGACTGATTGAGATAAACGATAATGGCCAATCCTGTGAGGAGAAAAAAGCACATCACCACCCAGGCGTCGGGCTTGTTGCGTTTAAAATGAAAGAACATGCCGCATAAGCCCAGAATTAACGGGAGGCCATAAAAATGATTGTTGGCGAAATTATTTTTATCGCGGTAAATGGTCTTTGATGTGTCTGTGCCGAGTTTAAAATCATCAACGGCTTTGATGCCGCTCAGCCAGTTACCGTCCATGTTGTTGCCAGTGACGCCCTGGAAATCATTTTGCCGCCCTACAAAATTCCAGAAAAAATACCTGAGGTACATGTAAACCACCTGGTAATTAAAAAAGAAAGTGAGGTTGGCGGCCATGGTTGGTACTTCCAGCGATTCAGCTTCTCCGTTGTGGTCGTTGCTGATCCTGTTCCTGTGATGTTCCGACACATTGCCCCAGTATTTATAACCTTCTATGTGCGATTGCTGCTGGTTGCTGTACATGCGGGGAAAAAAAGTGCAGAATTCTTTTTCATATCTGTGAACCGATTTTTTTCTGGAGTCGAGCACCCTGTAATTTTTATTTTTTTTGTCCCTGGTATATACCGGATCGGCATCACCGTATTTACTTTTTGGAAGCAGGGGCGAGTTGTAATATGGTCCGTACAATAGCGGCGCTTCACCATACTGTTCGCGAATGAGGTAGGATAACATGTTCGGTGCGTTCTCCGGATCATTTTCGTCCATGGGTGTGTTGGCTTGTGATCTGATCACTAATACAAAAAAAGAGGAATAACCGATCAACAGAGCGGCAAAACCGAGGAAGACGGTATTTAATAATACGGTTTTAGTTCTGAACCGATGAATGAGATATAACATGCCACCCAACAGCATGAGCCTGTAAAAAGCAGCCCCCGTTCCCGGAGCCGTAATTACAGCAAGACCTGCAAATGTAATGGCGGTATATAAAGCCATTTTATAATACAGGTTTTTTTTGTTCACTGAATAGAGGATAAACATCACCAGCGAAAAAACAAGCAGCAAAAAGAAGGTCACCGTGCCACTATTGAAGCCTGTTTTGAGCTTGTTAGTAAAAAACACCTCATAGTCGGCCAGGAATTTTACAATTTTTGGTATGATGAGATTCTGAACAAAAAACAAAAGGAATACAGAAAAAATGCCGGCGATTAAAAAACTCTTCCATGTGAATTTATATTTTTTGAAATAAAAAACATAACACAGGGCGGGAATGGTGAGGAGACTCAATAGATGAACGCCGATTGACAGACCTATCAAATAACAGATCAGGACCAGCCAACGCATCGCCCCGGCAGGATTAAAATTATCTTCTTCGTCCCACTTCAGAATTGCCCAGAATACCATGGCGGTAAATAACGATGACATGGCATACACTTCGCCTTCAACCGCATTAAACCAAAAGGTGTCCGAGAAAGTGAAAGCCAGTGCTCCAACTGCCCCGGCGCTAATAACGGCGAGCTGATAAGGTCTTGAAAGGTCGCTTGCATTTTTACCATAAATTTTAATGCCCAGCCTCGTAATGCTCCAGAACAGGAACATAATCGCAAAACCGCTGCAACAGGCGCTCATGATATTTATCAGTGCCGCAGCTACCGACGGATCGGATCCGCCAAACAGTGAAAAAAATCTTCCCAGTAGCATAAAAAACGGTGCCCCGGGTGGGTGACCAATTTCGAGCCTGTAGGCGCAGGCGATGTACTCCCCGCAATCCCAGAAACTGGCTGTGGGTTCCATGCTTAAACAGTAGGTGGCAATGGCGATCACGCAAATCAACCAGCCGAAAAGGTTGTTCAGGATTTTAAAACTCATATCTTTTTAATGGGAAAAAAGAGTCCCCCCTGATTATTCCGGCTTTTTAAAGGAAGTTCGACAACCTTGAGAATTTTTTACAAATTTTTAGAAACAGCGGTTTTATCGGGCAGCTGCAAGTGTTTTACAGAGTCGGTGTAATGAATGAATTCACCAAGATAACCTTGTACATTTTTTGCATCGTGGGCATGGGTGAAAACCGGGGCTACAAACAGAACCACGGCCAGGGCGGTAAGCAGCGGCTGGTAAACCCACGAAGGCACAATTTTTCTGAATACCGCCCATGTCTCGGCCATAAAGCCAGGGGTATGGGTTTGTACCGGCGCTTTTCCTGCTGTAAGTGTTATAATATTGCTGAGGATAATTTCGGAGGTGCTGGTGTACGCTGCTATGTTTTTTAACCTTTTGGCAAAATCCGGTTCGCCGGGCAGAGGTGCCTTGCAGAGAGCCAGTTTATAATAATCTTCAGGCGAACCGCCTGTGAGACCGATCAGTTCTTCCTGTGTTTTATGTTCGAGAATCATCAGCCGTTTTAAATAGTATGCCAGGTATGACGGGTCATCCGACAATTTATTAAAAGTAACTTCAAATAATTTCAGCTTGTCCATTTTAAAAATCTTTTCCGAATTTTCTTTTAATTGTTTTGTCAATCCTGTCTTTACATCTTTTGATCTCCAGGCCTTGTTTTTCACTTTCAAGGTGTTCTATATCAAGTAACCTGGCGTACTCGCTGCTTCGTCTTTCACCGGCCAGCATTAAATGAGCAACCTGTATGTCTTTTTCATCTTTGAACAAGGCCTTTAATTTTTGTTCGAGGATCAGGGCATTTTCTTTGTCAATTAAATTGTCAATGGCGGTTAAATCCCTGTTCTCTATTATCTCATTCCCGTTTTTGTCATAAAGTCCGACAGGTTGATGTGTTTTTTTATGATGACGTTTTAATTTCTCCCAGGCATTCTTAAGATCTCCTTCAATGTCCATCAGCAAAAAACCTTCAAGGCTTTGTTTTAGGGGATCATATCTTTGAGGATTGTTAAAATATTTCATAAAGGAGTCTGTCACTACATCCATCACCAGTGTTTCATCTTCAGCGCTGATCCAGCGGTTAAATGCCTTTATTTTTTTGTACACGGGTTCATAATAAGTATCACAAAGCCTGGCGAAAGCAAGATCGTCTTTTAAAATAACCAGGGCGTGAAGTTCTTTTTCCTTATCTGTAGCAGTGCCCATGGTTTAAAACCAATTAAATTAATTGTTTACTGGGGAGGATATGGCAAATATAAAATAAATATCAAGTCCTGCTTTTCAACGGAAGTCTCTTAACTAAAATTAAGAGCAAAATGTTCAAAGCCAGATCTTAAGGTCGATCTTCTCTTTTACTTCAGGCCTGAAAAATAAAATTCCGAAATAGAATGCGTCGATACTTAGAGTGACAGCGGTGTTTTTTTTGATCTCCTCCCAGGCCCTGGTCATTCCCTTACTCCAGTAAATATCATCGAATACGATCACCGAGTGGTTGTCTTTTTTCTGCATCACCATGTTAAAGTAGCGAATGGTGGCTTCATAGGTGTGGTTTCCATCGATGTATAAAAAAAAAGGCTGTGGTATGGTTTCAAGCAGGCGCGGCAATACCTCGTCGAATTTGCCGTTAATGAACTGCACGTTACGCACCTGGTGTTTTTCAGCAAGTGCCTGCGCAAAATCGCAGAGACTTTTGCTGCCATCAATGGTAACAACCGGTTTGAGCTGGTTGGCCCTGGCAAAATACAGAGTGTTGAGCCCCAGCGAAGTGCCCAGTTCCACCGAACAGTTTAACTTTAAATAATTGATGAGCTTGTAAAAAATTTCTGATTGTAAAGTGGTGCTGATGCCGTTAATGGCGATGTCGCTGATGCGCCTTTCGCTGGATTTGAATTTTTTGGATCCGGCCCCAAAATCGGTCACTTCAATTTTTGTTTTGTTCTCCCACAATTCCCGCCTTGTTTTTTTTAATTCCCCGAAGTCGTAAAAGGAATTCTGGTTGTAAAAAACTTCTTCACACAATTCATACGCAAAAGGAGAATGGATGCCATGCCCGTTCCTTTTGGCAGTAAAGAAATGCCTGATAAAGCTGAGCGCCAGGTGCAGATTAATCATGAATACAAACGCAAAATAATTTTTTTTCCACCGCTGTTGTTTTATATCCTGGTAAAGATCTTTTTTCCATAAAATAAAGATTTAAGGTAAGTATTTTTTTTTCCGGGTGTTCCTCATTCCATTTGCGCAGAATATACTTACAGTAAAGTGGTCTCAAAAAGGTAAAGCGATCGTCCTGCATGTTTTCCGCCAGTTTGCGCCAGCGATCGCTCTTGTACATTTTTACAACGTGTTCGGGTTTGGCAAAGTCCACATAGTCTTCATTCCTGCGCAAATCCCACTGGCGACCGAGCGAGTCAACACCATAATAAACCAGCCATCCGTCTTTTTTCATCACCTCCGGCGAAAACATGCCCCAATACTGGTTCAGCCTAAGTGCGTTAACCGAATAATTCAATTCAGTCCTCAGTTCGTAGCCGAACCACTTAGCACTGCTTAGATTGATCACCAGGCAAAAAGCAATGATCAGCAGGCAGCCAATGCCGTTTACAAACGTCATGCACGGCCTGCGCTTTTTTTTAGCATCAGGTTTTTGCGTTTTCAAATTAGTAGGTTTTCCGAGTTTATCCATTACGATGCCCGGTAATAAACCAATGGCTGTGACCATGCCTATGATAAAAAAGAGTCCTACATAAAGCGTCAATCCTATTCCTGCATGGATAAAAACGATTAAAAAAAAGGCGATGATACGTGTGTAACCTTTTTTTGACGGCCACAGGATCAGGAGGGGAATCAGCAATTCGGCGTAATAAATGATCCAGGTTAGTAATTTCATTAGTCCCGGGAATTGATACAACCAGTCGCCCATGCCAGGGAGCCTGAGTT
This sequence comes from Bacteroidota bacterium, assembly GCA_040386615.1. GTDB lineage: Bacteria > Bacteroidota > Bacteroidia > B-17B0 > Aurantibacillaceae > Aurantibacillus. The sequence continues at coordinate 44,676 of JAZKFC010000004.1, read as the reverse complement.
GTTCGAGGCTCAAAGCATAATAAATGGCGCTACCCTCGCCGTGCCATTCAGCTGAGGTTTTAAGGCAGGCTGAAAAAAAATAAACCGACGATAAGAGCAGAAGGTACCCTGCGTAGGCTAATGCAGCGCGTTTTTTTCGGATTTTTTTCCGGAAAGCATCCACCGAATAATAATGGTGCCAGGGCATGAAACAGCCCCATAGCAACATGAGCCGCAGCAGGTCGTCGCCCGACTGAAGAACGAAGAGGTTGCGGTTATGAAGCGAGATGGTGAGCAGCCAGGTGACAACCGTAGCGATCCTTGTCTGGTAACCAAACAGCAAAAATGTGGCGGCTAAAAAGTGAAAGCAAAAAAGCAAGAATACCCATTCGTAGGAGCCGCTTTGGTTGTGTACAGTCCAGAAGCCATGTTGCCATCCAAAATTGTGAAGCAGTTCGCTCGGCCAGATGCCTGCATCTGTGTAGTGTGCAGTGAGATCGCTGCCGCGGATCAAAAGGTCGGTCATTACCAGCAGGGCTGTTCCGATCCTCAGCAGCGCCAATGCCCTGAGGTCTGCTTTATAAAAGGAAGAAAAAGAAAGAAGTATTTTTTTTAATTTGTAATACACCTTTGTAAAAATAAAAAAAGCAGGCATTGCGCCTGCTTTTTAATTGAAATAAAACTTATTTTAATTACAGCCTAAGTTTCCGCTAACCGAAACCTGTGGGAAGTTAAAAGATTGTTGCGTGCAAATTACACCCGAAAATGAGGCGTTAATGGCAGTAGAAGTGGTGTTCACGGCAACGAGGCCGCTTTTTCCAAGCCAAACGGTTCCTGCAGGCTGGTTAGGCGCGTTGAGAACGGTCATAGAACAAGCCTGGCTTTGTGATGCCACTGCAGCAATCACGTAAGTACCGGTAATAGGAGGAGTCAAAAAATTGAGGGTCACGTCAATAGTTCCGTTAATGCCCTTAAGGGTAACGCTGAAGGTTGATGCGCAGGTTGGGTTGCTCCAGCCAATACCACCAACTAATAAGCTCGAATTCTGCGTGGCAGGGTTAGTAGATGTCGGAGTTCCGGTTACCGTTGGATTATTCGGGAAAGGATTCCCGCCTGTTCCGTTCTCTTCCTTGAAACCAGGAGTAGTTGCACTGCCATCAGTTTTCTTCTGACATGCAAAAAGAACGAGGGTCAACAGGATAATCAACCCGGAGATACTTAAATGATTTTTTTTCATTGTATGGTTACTTACTCAATTATTCAAAAATAATGAAAAGCTGGCTTCCAAACAAATTTTTATGGGGAATAGCGCGTTAAACTGCAGGCATTAAGGACGGGGAGACCTTAATTTTGCAGCAAAGAGCGCTATTTACAGGGCGGGAGTTTTAACAGTTAGGTGTTAGTTACAACCCAGGGACCCGCTTACGGTCACTTGTGGGTAAGCAAAATCTGCCTGTGTGCAAACAATGCCTGAAAAGGTTGCTGTAATATTATTGTTGGTGGCAGTTATCGAAACGACACCTGTTTTACCATACCATACTGTTCCTGAGGGCTGGTTGGGCGCGTTGTTCACCACCATAGCGCAGGCCTGGCTTGCTGGCGCGGCGGCAATTGCATAAGTACCGGTAACGGGCGGGGTTAAAAAACTGAGCGTTACGTCAATAGTGCCATTGACCCCTTTAAGGGTTACACTCAATGTTGAAGCGCAGGAAGGATTGCTCCAGCCAACTCCGCCAGTTTGCAAGATAGAATTTTGGGTAGCAGGATTAGTTGAGGCCGGGGTGCCGGTAACAGTGGGTCCTTTAATGGGATTGCCGCCTGTGCCGCTTTCTGATTTAAAACCTGGTCGTAATATGCCGCGGTCATCTTTTTTTTGGCAGGAGAAAAGAATTATGCTGAAGAAAATAACAATTGCTGGAAGGATTAAAAGATCTCGTTTCATGGTGCGGTTTTTTAGTGCTTAACTAAAGTTAATCAAACTATAAGCCAAGTCAAAGGATTTGACCGCACAAATGAGTGAAGAGGGGTATCTGGCTAATGAAACGTTTTTTGCAGTACAAAATGTTGTTTTAGCACCGGGCTGATCCTGTAACGATCTTCTTCATAAAAATCCTTAAGGCCATTCAGATCTTTGATCACGTTGTTGATGCCCATTTCATCGGCCCATTTTAACAGACCTTTAGGATAATTAACACCTTTTGTCATAGCCATATCGATATCTGCTGCAGAAGCAATTTTCAGGTAAAAGGTGTCGGCAGCTTCATTGATGAGCATTACGAGGATGCGTTTAAAGATCTGCTGACCGAGCAGCATGTTCTTTTGCGGCTCTGGTGCACTGGCGCCTGGTTCATAATTGTAAAAACCCCTTTGTGATTTTCTGCCCAGAAAACCGGCCTCCAGTAATCTTTTTTGTGATAGTGCCGGTTTGAATTTGGGATCGTAATACATTTGTTTCCACACCGTTTCGGTGACCACATAATTCACATCATGTCCAATGAGATCCATCAGTTCAAAAGGACCCATCTTAAATCCCCCGATCTCTTTCATGGCCCAGTCAATGGTGGCCATATCGGCAATGCCTTCTTCAAAGATCCTGAGCGCCTCGCTGTAAAAAGGCCTGGCCACCCTGTTCACAATAAATCCGGGCGTGTCTTTCGCGATAACCGTTGTTTTGCCCCATGCGTCTATCCTTCGTTTAGCGGCAAGCGTCACTTCTTTTTCGGTAGCAATACCGGGAATGATCTCAACCAGCTGCATAATAGTAGCAGGGTTAAAAAAGTGAATGCCAATTACCCTGCCCGGTTTTTTGCAGGCAGCGGCTATAGAAGTAACCGATAGCGATGAAGTATTGGTTGCCAGCACACAGCTGTCATCAACTATTTTTTCGAGTTCAGAGAAAAGACTTTTTTTAACCTCCAGGTTTTCTACTATGGCTTCAATAATTAAATGACTGCCGCTAAGCTGATTCAACTCTGCCACAAAGCGCGTCCTCTGTAAAATATTATTTTGCGCCTCTGCCGTTATTTTTTGTTTTTCTACCAGCTTTTGCAGCGAGGCGCTTAAATTAGTTTCGGCTTTTTGCAGGGCCTGTAAATTATTGTCGAAAACAACAACAGAATGACCTGCTGCCGCGGCAACCTGCGCAATGCCACTTCCCATAGCACCGCTGCCGATTACGCCAATTAAAGAATTTTCAGATAACATAAACTTTCAATAAGAATTGAAGCCTCAAAATAGCAATTAATGTTCAATAATTATTTTCTTTCTCGCGTGAACATTCAGACTTTCAATGTCAAGAAAATAAATTCCTGGTAACAGGTCTCCCACGGGAACCGAAGTCTCGCCCAGGTTACCCGCGCTTGCTTTCACAAGCCTGCCCAGCGCATCGCAGACCGTATATTTATACTCATGAGCCGCGTATGAGATGTTAATTAAATGATCGGCCGGATTGGGAGATACAACAATATTCCCGTCAGGTTCACCAATGGATTCAAGGCCAATGTTAAGCGAAACACATTTGGAGCCGGACCAGGTGCAGCCAATGGCGTCTTTTACGCTGACTGTATAACATTTAGGCACTAAATTAATGGCCAGGGAGGCGTTTCCACCGCTTGGCAGCCAGGTATAGGTGTATGGCGCCGTACCATTGTCGGGTACTACTTTCAGTATTCCGGTGGTACAGATGTTGCAGGCAGCGTTGGTCACACTGATGGCAGCGGTAACATTGGCCACAGCGATGGTGCGCGTTAACGAAGCAGAATAAGAGGGATTGGCGCCACTCAGGGTAATGGAATAAATGCCAATTGCGCTGAACGAAACACTCGAGTTAATGGCGTTGGGATTGACAGGCACGCCGTTGCTGAATGCCCAGGTGTAGGTGACTGCGCCTGTGCTGGTGTTGGTAAGCGTAACGGTTTTGTCGGGACAAACCGTAAGCGGCAGTGTGAAGCCAGGCACTACCTGTGGATTCTGGTAAAGCGCAGTTTTGAGCATAAAAACACCGTTCTGCATATCCAGAGCAAAAATATTTTTGCTGGGGAAATAGGGGTAAGCGCCCCAATTTCCTTTGTAGGCGGAAGACCCCCAGTTACCGGTATTACCACCGCCCTGGTTGTAAGTGTCAAAGTAACCGGCCAGGAAAGGCGCCGATGGATTTGAAATATCATACAGCTGTAAACCTTCCTGGTAGCTGCTCATAAAACAGTACTGGTCATCCACCATAAATGGATTGTGAGGGGTGGTGGCAGGAAACTGGTTAGTGGTGGCCAGTACCTGGATATTGGAAAGGTTGCTCACGTTGGCAACCTTCAATGGCAGGCCGTTTGGCACCTCGTCGGCAAACACCAATGTTTGTCCGTTGGGCGTTAAAGCACTGTAATGGTTATATCCCGAACTGGGATAAGAAGTGAGTGAGCCAAGCAGAGAAAAAGTGCTGGTGGAGGTGAGTTTAAAAACATAGAGCCCCTGGTAGCCGCAGGACGCGTAAACTGTGTCGTTTCGCACGTACATGTCGTGTACGGTATTGATGAACGAATAATCCTGGTCGAGTTTCCTGATCAGTGTCGGACTGACAGGATTGACCAGGCTGTAAACATTCATGCTTGAATAGCTGTTATTGCTGTATGTTACCGAGGCCACATACAATTTATTTCCGGTCACCCAAAGCGCGTGACCTCTTTTAAAGAGGGTTTTGCTGTCGTACACTTTGCTTACACTGTCGGGCAGATACTGCATGTCGAAGATCTGGAAACTGTTGTTGCCTGACCCGCCATCATCACTTACCACATAACAATAATTAAGATAGGTTTTTACTTCGCGCCAGGTAGCGCCGGTTACTGATCCGGTTCTGTAGGCGCTTACCGACGGTGTTGCGGGGTTGGTCACATCCACCCAGTAAGTACCACTTTGTGAACAGGCAATGGCGTATTCCTTGTTTTTATTTTGCTGGTACCAGCCCCAGCATCCCGAATATCTGGCGCCGCTGCCATTGGCGGTGGGCTCAGGGTTGATCACACTGATCAGCGTAAAATTAGAGGCGGCATATTGCGATTTTACTTTTAAAGATCCGGTGAACAGAAGAAAAATAAAAACATATTTTTTCATTGGGTGGGGTTTAATTGTAAATAACAATCTTTTTGTTGATGGTTGTTCTGTTACTTGTGACCGAAAGTACATAGGTGCCGCTGTTAAAACGATTTGTTTCAATTATTTCATCTATGCCGGTTTCAAAATTTTTCTGGTAAACAATTTCACCCAGCACATTTTCTATGCTTAATAAAGATGGTTCGGTAAACCGGCACTTTACCGACAAACTGCCGGCAGCTGGATTAGGGTACACCATGACCTCACCTGTGGACAGGGAATTATTTTGTATGCCGGCGCCCGGAGAAAATGCCGCGGTGGCGTCGAGCAAAAAAACCCCGTTCTGCATGTCCTGCGCGATAATGATCTTACTCGGCAGGTAGGGGTATGCGCCCCAGTTGCCCCTGTAATCAGCCCCGAAATAATTTCCAACATTCGCGCCTCCCTGGTGGTGCGTGTCGAAATAACCGCATACCGAGGCGGCGCCGGGTTGCGAAATATTATAAATGTAAAGGCCATCCTGGTAACACGACACAATGGCGTGATCGTTTCCAATGAGGTATGGATTGTGCGGTGTTGTTCCCGGAAAAGGTTTAAAGGTTTGCAGCGGCTGTATATTACCGAGATTTTGCACGTCAACAAAATGAATTGGCCGGCCGACCGGCACTTCATCACAAAAAATAAGGTATTTACCATTCTGTGTGAGCCAGCTGGAATGATTATAGGCAGAGTTGGCGTAACCCGAGTAGGAGCCAAGTTGGGAGAACGTATTGGTGCTGGTATTATATTTCAGAATATACAAGCCTTCAAAACCGCAGGAAGCATAGATAGTATCGTTGCGCGTGTACATATCATGCACCGCATTGATGAGTGGTGGTTGTATATCGGCCGACAACTCTCTCATTAACACAGGTGCGCTCGGGGTGGCCAGGCTGTATACATTCATGGGCGAGAAAGCGGCGTTGGAATAAGTGACCGACCCCACATACATTTTGTCTTTATCTATCCAGAGCGTATGTGCGTGTTCAAAATAGCTGGTGCCATTATGTACAATATGAACGCTGTCGGGCAGGTACTGCATGTCGATGATCTGAAATTTATTGGGGGTAGGATCGTCACTAATGATATAGCAGAAGTTCTGGTAGGTTTTCATTTCGCGCCAGGTGCAGCCAAGTTTTCCTAACACATAAGCACACACCGTGGGTGTTGCCGGGTTGCTGATATCCATAAAATAAGTACCGTTACTGGCTCCGCAGATGGCGTATTCCTTGTTTTTGCTTTGCTGGTACCAACCCCAGCATCCTGAATACAACCTGCCATCGGTGCCACCCACACCAAAATTAGGTGTTGATAAACTGATCAGGTTGATGTTTTGCCTGGAATAGTTGATCTGTCCAAGGCCCAGGGTTGAAAGAAGGACAAAACAATAAAGTATGATTTTTTTCATAAGTACACTTTGGTCACCGCTCCGATGAGCCGGTGTATTACAAATATAGTTTATTTTTTAGTTAAAAAACCCGCGTTGAGGACCAACGGTAAGCGGCCGTAAAAAAAGAAAATTTCTAGAACAGGGCGGTAAGTCCGAAATGTATTTTACCGCTTCGTGGATCGAAACCATTGCCAAACTGATTGCCAATACCATAGTTTAACGAAAGAATGCCGGCTTTGGTTTCAAAATTAATTCCGGCACCCACACTCACCGGTGTGTCTTTCAGGTAAGCACCGTTGCTGGTATTTTCATACCATGCACCTTCGGCGAACAATAAAATATTTGAGTTCCTTGAAAATAAAAACCTGTACTCAAGGGTGGGAATTATATACGTAGAAGCATAAATGCTTTCTTCATCGAAACCCCGGAGTGTCTTTAAACCACCAATCCTGAACAACTCATTCCTGAAGATGGTTGAATTGCAAAATACCGAAGCACCCTGTAGGCCAAGTTTTAAAACGTTATTTCTGTACAGGGGCACATACAGCGAAAGTGCGCCCTCAAACTGGTATTGGGTTGACTGTAGCAACAGGCCATCGTAAACGATTTCATTCACCTTTGGATTTTTTTTAATGCGCCGGTTACCTGTTTGCGCGTTAACGGTAAACGACACGCCGCGTCGCGGGTTAAACCGGTAATTTAGTTTTTCAATAAACAAGCCGGCGCCGTACGATTGCGTTGAAATATCGGCATAGTCGGGCAGGGCCGACACAAGACCGAGTCCACTGGTAGAGATCAGGTTTGAATTGCGTTGCCTGTAATAAATTTTAAAATTATTTAAACCCGAGAAGTAGTATTGAAGCCCCAGGTCATTATTGATGTCGATAAAAGTTGTGTCCTTCCTGTAAATTTTCAGTGAGTAGTCGGTGCCCACCGGGGTACCAAACAGGTACGGGTAAATCACCCTTCCTTTAAAATCCTGGGTTTGAGTCTGGAGGCGGCGCCACTCAAGATCAAAAGTTTCCCCATTCCTGAAAATGCCATTCACTATCTTTAATTTTACATCACCGGTAACCACCGTTTTTTTAGTGGTAGCATCCGGCAACAGGCCGATGATCCCGTCGAACTGCGAGGCTTCTTTTTTGTCGAGAAAAAGGTAGAGTTTGTTGGTTTTATCGGTGAGCTTCACTACTTGCGTGCGTTGTTCGGTTAAAAAAGGAAGTTGTTTTATTTTTTGTGAAATGTCGTTGAGTATTTCTTCGTTGTATGGCATACCCTGTTTCACCGACAGGTACCTGAACAAAAAGCCCCGGTTGATTTTGGCGTTGCCTTCAATTTTTACCGAGTCTATTTTAAACAATTTATTTTTATTCACGTTCAGCTGCCCCTTTACAACATCATCCTCAATACTCACACTATCGAGACTTACAGTTGCGAAAGGATATCCGTTGTTTTCATAATAAAGAATTATTTTTTCGAAACTCCTGGCAACCTCCCTGTAGTTGAACGGTTTGTTGAAATAAAGTTTTTCACTTATTCCCAGCCGCGAAGCCAGTCCCGGGTTTAAGTTGCCAATCTTAAGCCAGGCGGTTTTAAATAAATTGTTTTCTGAAATAAAGGCGGTAACGCTGCTGCTGTCAGAAAAAATAGTGTCTGCCGAGGCCAGCAAATAACCCTTAAACTGCAGTGTCAGCAACACATTCCCTACCTCTTTAAGGGCGGCTTCTTTGTCTGTAAAATTGCGCCGGTAGTTTAGTTTTGATACTACACCTTTAGGTTCGCGGGTTGTTATTTTAAGGCTAATGTTCTGAGCGTTAGCCTGGAAAATGTCACAAACAAGCAGCGGCAAAAAAAAATATGTGATCAAAAACCTCATGGGTCGATAACGAATAACAGGGGAATTTAGTATATTTACTTTACAAAGTTCAAAGGTCGTGAAAATAATGGATGTGAAAGGCCATTGCGATGAACGGGAGCCTCCGCAAAATTTAACCCACATAGAAGCTTGTAATGAAAAGAAAACATTTATTATTTATTTTAATGCTTGCCGGCACCTTTACGTTCGCGCAATCGCCTATTACCATTGGTAATTCAAATATGCCGGGGAGTGGAGACACCCTGCGTTATACCGATATCCAGCTCTCATCCCTGGGTAACTACACGCAAACCGGGGTTAATTTTACCTGGAATTTTTACAATGTGATTTCCACAACCGAAGGGGTGAGGAGCTTCAAAAGCTCTTTTCAGACGCCTTACGCACTGTTTTTTTTATCGCTTAACGAATACGGTGAGAAAATCGCCGATACGCTTGGCGCGGGTCCATTTGTGATGACCAAGTATTACAATTTTTACAAAAAACAGACCTCACCAAACGCCTTTATCGCCGATGGCGCCGGAATTACATTCAGTAATGTGCCCCTGCCGAGTTATTATTCCGATAAGGATGAATTGTACAATTTCCCTATGTCTTATCCAAAGTATGACAGCACCAGTTTTAGATTTTCGACCATCGCCACTACGCTTATCCCTGTTCGGTACACCAAAACAGGTTACCGTGCCACCAGGGTTGATGGTTGGGGAACAGTGACCACGCCATTTGGCACCGCCAATTGCCTCCGCCTGGTAACCACGCAGTATGCAATGGATTCTATTAAAACCAGCCTGGGACCACTCGTGATTCCTTTTGGATTTCCGAATTTTCAGCGCAGCTACCAGTGGTTCACCACCACCAGTAAAATCCCTTTTCTCGAGGTAACAGGCACCCTTGTTGGAGGTATTTTTACGCCCACTCTGGCGCGGTACAGGGGCTACGAGATTCCTGTGAATACAACGGGCCTTAACGACTTTGGTGGCGACAGGGCAGTGATGTTGTACCCCAATCCTGTTAAAGACCAGGTGCGCATTCAAATGCAGGAGTCAGCACCGGTTTCCTTGTACGACGCGCAAGGCAGGCTCATACAGGTCGACCAATTTGAGTCAAAACAAGAGAATTATGTCCTGGATGTTTCGGCCCTGGCCCCGGGTATATACTTTATCAAAGCAGGATCCCCGGACAAACAATCCAACTTTAAATTCATTAAACAATAAATTATTTTTTTTAAATTAATTTATCTCTTATTTTCGCATCAATAAAAACCAAAATTATGTCTAGCAGTCACAACGACGATCATCATTCAAGCGAACAAAAGCCGGTAGCCTTTACCGTACCTTTAATTTTAGCTTCCGTATTAATTTTTATCATTGTTTTATTTCTGAGCCTGTGTGACCCTAAACCACATCACGCCGGAGAAGAAGCTCATCATGACCAGACCGAAGCGGCACATCACGATGCAACCGCCCACGACGATCATGCTGCGGCAGCGGCTGAACCTGTAGCGCATAAAGACTCTGCCAGCGCTGAAACAACCGCTCCGGCGGCCGAACCGGCGCCAGCGCACCACTAAGAATTTAAAAACACCAGGAGCCTGTTATGAAAATAACAGGCTTTTTTTTTGCAATCGCAAAAGAGGCGGATAACTGGCTTACAACTGCCGCATCTATTTGTAGAAATATCTACACAAAATTTTATCATCAAACAAAGGCCAAAAACAGCCGCTGGCATTAGCATGGTTTAACACACGCTACACGGCCTAAGAGGCCGCAGGCTTATAATTTGAATGAAGAATAATATCCATACACTGAACATTCAAAATAAATAATATGAACACGAACCGACTTTCAAAAACCTTAGAAGCTGCGTTGAACCAACAAATGACCAAGGAAGCACACGCTGCCCAGATTTATTTGTCTTACGCTGCCTGGGCCGATCAGCAGGGTTGTGGCGGTATTGCCAACTTCCTTTTCAGACATTCCAATGAAGAACGCAATCACATGATGAAGATCCTGGAGTTTATTTTAAAGAGAGGCGGTGAAGTAAAGATAACCGCTATCCCTGCGCCTCCTGAAAATCCAAACAGCATCAATCACTGCTTTGAAAAAGTATTCACGCACGAGGTTGAAAACACTAGGACCATTTATAAGTTGGTAAAAATGAGTCAGGATGAAGAAGATTGGGCCACCTGGAATTTTATGCAGTGGTTTGTGAATGAGCAAACAGAGGAAGAAACACTGGCCATGGAATTGCTCGATAAAATAAAGATCGCAGGCGGTGAAAATGCCGACGCCGCTTCGTTGTACTCGCTTGACCGTGACCTCGAAAAAATGCCCGACGATGCCGACATGGCGCAGGATGCAACTGTTGACAATCCCTGAGGCGACGACCGATGAAATTCTTTGTGATTAAACCGCGTTAAAAGTCTTCAGGTGCTTTTTCCAGCAGGTTAAATTCCGATTTTGAAATGTACTGCATGGCTTCGCCGATTTCGTAAAAGTCATCATCGTCTTTTTCGTAGTACCAGTTGATGCGGATCTTAAAACCCAGTTCCTTAAAACTGTTCAGCAGTTTCACGATGTCAACTACCGAGCGAACCGACGATGTGTCGAGGTACTCTAATTTTAAATTCAGGTTAATGTTGCAGGGCGTTCTTTTACCAAACTCCTTCAGCCACTCTATCGATTTAAGGTACATCTCATACGAGTTTTCAAGCAACGACAAGCCCGATATGGATAGCTGCCCTGAAGTTAAAAACTGAATTTCGGGAGTGTATTTGGTTTTCGCAATGAATAAATTTTCCACGGCGGGATCAATTAATGCTTCAAAATTATAATAAAAAAAAGTAAATACAAGTTTTCCCCATATTGGGGAATTTGTTTGTTATTTTTTCTGCGAATAACAATTACAGCTGGTGATTATTACTAAATCAATGTAGAAGCTTAGTGATCACCACACAGGTTCAGCCCCTTTTTAAAACCCGGTAACGCTGCCTCCATATGGTCCATTTGTAAAAAAATATCGGTTTTTAATTGCAGGTGTTGGCCCTTTAACACCCTCAAGAAGCTGTTAAATCCTTTCAGATCCTCACGTTCGCCGCTCGTTATATAAAGCGTCAGGGGAAAATTTGTTTCCGCGGGAGATGTAAATTCACTGAATAGGTAACGGCCGGCATAATCCACCGAAGGACTGGCAGCTACAAAACAATCGAAGAGCGGCTTTTTTGACTTGAGTTCTGTTTTTAAAAAGTAAAGGCTAAAATAACCGCCCAGCGAATGTCCCATGATGGTTCTTTGATGTGGATGGCTTTTATATTTTTTGTCGATGTAAGGAACAAGTTCCTTTTTAATAAAATCAATAAATTGTGTGGCGCCGCTACTTAAAGCCATGCTGTCGGCCGCCAGGGCTTTTGGGTAAGTATAGTCGCGGTGGCGTAGCGAATCGGCTTCAAAAGCGTTTCTGTATCCTATGCCAACCAAAATCGCCTCGTTACTCCCGTCCGCTGCACTTAAGAACTCAGCAACTGCCTCAAAAAAAACATTGGCGTCCAACAAATAAATCACCCTGTATTTTTTATCACTATGCCTCTTGTAGTTTTTTGGCAGGTTTACAAATATCGAGAAAGAGTCTTTAACATGAGCCGAATATATTTTTTTTGTTGCCAGGGTTTCGTCCTCTTCATCATCAGTTTTTTTGAGTTCATCGTCGTCCGAAAGCGCCGTCACAAAAAGGCGGTAATGATGTGGGGGCCGGTTCCAGGATCCCAGGCTGCTGCCTCTTGAATAACTTTTGGTTCGGCCTCCCAATTTTAATTCGTATTTAACCGGTGGCCTGTTTTTAGCTGGCATAAACTCTATGCCAACAACAACGTCCTGCTTCAGGTAAACGTCCTGCGACCTCAGATCAAAACGCAGCCAGCCTTCTTTGATCTCATGCGTTTGCACTATGCTTTTTTCAAGGATCCTTTCCCCGGGAAGTCCGTTGTTTAAACTGTAAAAATTAATTCTGAATGTGACGCTGTCTTTCATCGACTCATTGATAAACAGATTCACGGATGTAATTTTTGAAAAATCTTTGTCCAGGTGAACCAGTTGCGCGATCTCAAAAATATCATTGCTGTTCTCGCTCGCATCAATAAAATGAAGCAGCGGATTGTACCTGACAATGCCGTATTTTTTTTCGTGTAATTTTTTTGCTGTCACTACCACGTTCTGGAGGGGGATGAATTTTGCCTTTAGTTTAAACACCGTGTGGTGTGTGGCTGCGATGAACGGAATGTGAATCGTTAAGGGTTGGTAACCCACCATTGAAAAAGTGAGAGAGTCGTTTTGGAGCGTGGCCGGGATGTTGAGGTCAAAAGCGCCACTGAGCGCCGAGGTCACACCGGTGTTTTTATTTTTAATCCCAATGTTAACAAACGATAGCGGCGCGCCGGTGTTTTGGTCAACCACTGTTCCGCTGATGAGCAACTGACCATAAAGCCGGGAGGTGGTCGTGATCAGTATCAAACTTTTTAAAATCCTGTTCATGGGCATGCGAGGAATTTTAAAAGTAAGTAATAAACTCTGGAGCGGTGCTGACTTATATAGATTAGAAAAGCCAATAAATATTAACGGGGAGATGCGGTCTCAGATCAGCAGTCAGGCAAGCCCAAAAGGTCAAGGGGACTATCGGGGTCATTTTCGGATTTCAGGTATTTTTTTCCGAAGGGGCCGGCCACAATAATTTTAATTGTTTTGCCATTTTTTGCCATATAAAATTCAAGTTCATTATTGAGGATGCCATCAATGGCTTTTTCCTGTGTGATGCGCCACTTACCACCTTCACTGTTTTTCCCTCCAATATGCGTGATGCGCTCGTGATTTAAATCAGAGCCTGATCTGCTGATACATAAAACTTCATATTGGTCGGCCATGTTTCGATGTCTTAAACCATTATTCTCTCAAATCCTGGTGCCAGGAAATATTGCAGAATGTTATCAGAGTTTTAGTAAAAAAAAGAGAAAACACTATTCTGCCCGTTAAATATAACGCTAAATGAGCTTCGTGTTGTTGAGGAAAAACGACAAAATTTGTCGGGAAAACGACAGCAAAAACATAATGCTGTCTTTTTTTGCAGGTTATTTATTTAGGTTTTGTCGGTTTTACGACAGGGTTTGTCGGAAAACCGACATCAATAAACATTAAGACACTGATATTGAGCTATATTTAAAAAAATAAAATCGCGGGCTATCAAACCAAGCATTTAAATACATATTTTTCAAAATATAAACCCACTAACTCAATATTATGGCTTTTACAGGAAATGAATCAGAAATTATCAGCTTGGCTGATGCCACCGCGTGGACCGCTGCTTACAGAAGTGCTAACCCAACAAGTGTGAAAGCGCATTTTTTTGGAAAGACCCAGTTAATGAAAATACTTGATCAGGATGACTGCGCCGGGATCAGGGCTTATTACGCCATCGACGATGAAGACGCAAAACAGTTGGTACTGGTAGGTGTGAATTTTCTTGAGAAAGACCAGTACACGGAAACTATTTTGGATAGGTCGCATCCATGCCCCAATGCATGTGATTCCACAAGTCCTTTATACTAGTGTAAATGAAGGTGTTTTATAAGATAGTTGAATTATTTTCAGTCTTATTCGCATTTCTGCCAGTTCTTTTTTATTTCAAATTAAAAATCAAAACCTTAAGTACACCACTTAAGGTTTTATTTTGTTATTTGGTTTTTTCACTTTTAAATGAAATTATTTGCTTTTGGTTATTCTCCAGAACTGCCAATTCTTATATGTATAATATTTTTACGTTCGTAGAAGGACTGTCTATAATTGTTATTTATAAACATATTCTTGATTCGGAAAAAAGCAGATTTTACTTTTTACCTCTAATAGTTTTTTATTCACTTTGTTTTGCAGTTGCCGGCTTTTTAGGACAACTTTCAAAACACAATAATTTTCTAATTACGATTGAAACGGTAATTGTTATTGTACTGAGTATTACTTATTTTTTCAGATTGATCAATAACGTCCAAATTCCTAAGTTAACTGACTATTATTTGTTCTGGCTAAATACGTCCTTTCTTATTTATTTTTGCGGCAGTTTATTCATATTTATATTCGAAACCTTTATACTCTATAATCACGATAAAAACGTGAGGAATTTATGGATACTTCATAATATTTTTAATATTGTTTATAATGTTTTGCTCGCCAAGAGTGTATTTACATGGAGGAAAACGAAGCTGTAATATTTTTTGTACTTGTCGGGGCCCTGATTATGCTCAGCCTGGCCCTGGTGGTGATCTTTTTTGTGGCCCTACACCGCAAAAAATACCTGGTGCAGCAAAACGATATTTTAAGGGTGAGGAACGAGAGCGAGCAGGCGCTGCTCAAGGCAGTGATCGGTACACAGGAGGAAGAACGAACGCGGATCGGCCTGAACCTTCATGATAGTGTTGGAGCAGAACTGTCGATGGTCAAACTCAACCTTTCGCGTTATGTACAGGACAAAAGCCTGGTGTTTAGCGTTGATCACTTAAAAAAGGAAATTGAGAATCTTGAAAATGCAATTGAAACAATACGTGGTGTTGTAAAAGACCTGTACCCAAAATCGCTGCAGATCTATGGATTTATTACAGCATTTGGGGGGGTGGTCGACAGGCTCGATGACAGCCAAACAATAACGGCGCGCTTTAACTGTACAATGCCTGAGGCAGAATTGGGACTTGATTTTCCAACCAAGCTCGATCTCTACCGGATCTGCCAGGAGGTACTCAATAACCTCATTAAATACTCGGCCTGTAAAAACCTGATGATAGATATGTTGCCGGAACACAATGGTGTGAAGATCATTTTTACGCACGACGGTATCGAATTCTTAAACGCCGACGCCGATAATATGATCCTTCAAAATACGGGCATTGGCCTCAAAAGTATTAAAAACAGGACCAATTTAATAAAAGGTAAAATTAATTACCTTCGCCAGAATGATAACTCAGTTATAGAAATTTTTGTTCCTCTGAAAAATGACTGAAAAAGTAAAAATAATTATCGCTGATGATCACAACCTTGTACGACAAAGTATCTCTGTAGCGCTTGAAACGCAAAAAGGTTTTAAAGTTGTTGGCCAGGCAGAAAACGGAAAAATTCTGCTGGATCTTGTAAAAAAACATCGGCCGGATGTGGTGGTGCTCGATCTTGAAATGCCGGTGATGAATGGCTGGGAGGCGCTTGACAGGCTCAAGGAACATTTTCCATCCTGCAAAGTGGTGATCTTAAGCATGCATTTCGAAGGCCTGCTTATTAAAGACCTCGTGGTAAGAGGCGCCAGGGGATTTTTGCCCAAGAGTTCTGATTTTGAAACATTGATCAACGCCATTTACGAGGTAAACGATCTGGGGTATTTTTTTAGTAAGAAAATTTCCAGCAGCATTGTGCAGGAGCTGCTCATGTCAAATACCATCGATCCTTCATTCAGGAAGTTTAAATTAAATGAAGGTGAAATAGACACCCTGCTCATGATCTGTGAGGATAAAACCACCAAGGAGATTGCCATGAAACTCGAAGTGTCTGACAGAACCGTAGAAAGGCACAAAACCTCTCTTTTTAAGAAGACCAACGCCAAAACAGCGGCGGGACTGGTACTTTTTGCCTTGAAGAACAATCTTATTTCGAGGAGCCCTGGCCTTACACCCGATTGAGATAAAGGGCCCGGCACCAACATCTGTAATAGTATAATTTTTATATATTTGATCGCTGAAAAAACTTTAACGGGCAATCATGTCATGGCTTTAAATAAACAATTAGCAAAACATTTCAGGGAGGTTCATTTTGGCGGGAACTGGACCTGTTCCAATCTCAGGGAAAACTTGTCGGACGTGACCTGGCAGGAGGCGACCACAAAAGTGTATGATTTTAATACCATCGCGACCCTTGTATTCCATGTGAATTATTTTGTTGAAGCTGCCCTTAAAGTTTTGCAGGGCGAACCACTGAACGCGCACGATAAATATAGTTTTAATCACCCGCCCATCAACTCACAGAAAGACTGGGAGCAGTTCCTCTCTAAGGTATGGGCAGATGCTGAGGCCTTTGCACGCCTGGTGGAAGAAATAACTGAAAACAGGTTCTGGGAGGACTTCACGGATAAAAAATACGGTAACTATTACAGGAATATCAGTGGTATTATTGAACACATGCATTATCATCTTGGTCAGATCGCGCTCATCAAAAAAATCATCCGGCAAAACGCCAAAGCATAAGAACAGTTCAGGTACTTAAAGCGTTCAGTACTTTACCCTGCGTTTACATTAATACCAAATTAGCCGGAAGCGTGATCTTAAAGATTGTTCCCTTCATAAGTTCGCTTTTCACTTCAATGGTGCCACCTAATTTTTTTACGCCGTTTTTCACGATGTAAAGGCCAAGACCCGACCCTTTCGAATATTGATTCCCCCTGAAGTACATTTCAAATATTTGTTCAAGGACCTCGTCGGCAATGCCAATACCGTTATCTTCAATTTCAATTTGGATGCCGGTTTGAACACCTTTCACTGAAATATTTAAAAAGGAGTTCGCTTTGCCGCTATTGCGGTATTTAACAGAGTTTTCTAAAATATGCAGCATGATTGAATTCAGAATGTTCTCATCGGAATAAAAGCCGGTTTCGACCTCAATATTCAGATTGAATTTAATTCCCTTTGAATCTTTCTTAAACGCTGGCTGTTCAAGGATACCATTGAGTAGTTTCCTGAAATTAATTTCCCTGATTACGGGTTTGGCGTCTTTGATGGTCATCACGTCGATCAGTGAGAGAAGAACCGCGTCTAGTTTGTGCGTGCTTTCAGAGATCTTTTCGATGTAGTCGGACAGAGTGTGTTTTTCGCTTTCCAGGCCTGCAATGCTTGTAAGTCCCATGATGGAGCACAGCGGACCCCTGAGTTCATGGGCAGCCTTATAAATAAAGGTGTTGAGCTCTTTGTTGGTGATCTCAAGTTCCCTGCTTGCCGTTTCACGCTCCACGATGGTTTGCCTGGCTTTCAGCGCCTGCTCGATGGCGGCAGGCAGGCGGATGAGATTATTTTTAAGGATGTAATCGTCGGCCCCCTCCTTGATGCTGAGAATGGCGAACTCTTCAGATACACTTCCGGTGATCAGGATAAAAGGTATGGCGACACCCTTCTGCTTGTATATTTTGAGGGCTTCCATCGAATCAAACTGAGGTAGTGAATGATCAGACAGAATTAAATCAGGTTGCAAATCATCAAGGGCATCGATAAAATCCTGTTTTTTATCAACTACTTTTACGGTAAACGTCAGCCCGCTTTTTTTAAGAGCGCGTTCAATCAGCCAGGCGTCTGAAGAGTTATCTTCGATGTGCAGTATTTTAAGTGGCTTTTCCATAGTTTCGTATTTAAGTTCAATTACCTGGGCGACTGGTTCACCATGATCCAGTACATACCCAGTTCCGCTACAGCTTTTGCAAAATTGTCGAAGGCAACGGGCTTAACAACATAACTGTTTGCACCCAGTTTGTAACTTTCAACGAGGTCTTTGTCCTCGCGCGACGAGGTCATGATCACAACGGGAATTGTTTTTGTTCTGTCGTCGGCTTTTATGCCTTTCAATACCTGCAGGCCATCCACCTTGGGCATTTTAAGGTCAAGCAAGATGAGTTTTGGCTTGTCTTCCACTTTCCGCTCAGAGAATTTACCTGTGGCGAAAATAAATTCAAGCGCTTCCGCCCCGTCATGCAGGTGACGGAGGCTGTTGCCGAGGTTGTTTTTTTTCAGTGAGCGGACAATGAGGTTAGCATCCTCCATACTGTCTTCAACCAAAAGAATTTCAACGTTATGTATCAGATCTTCCATTTTCATTTGTTTTTATGGGTAGTGAGAAAAAAAAGCTGGCGCCTTCACCGGGTGTGGCTTCAGCCCAAATCTCGCCGCGGTGTTTTTTAATGATTCTTTGAACCAGCGCCAGCCCTACTCCGGTGCCGTCAAATTCTACCGATCCGTGCAGTCTCTGAAAAACACCAAATAGTTTGTCGTAATATTTCATATCAAACCCCGCCCCATTGTCTTTGATGTAATAAACTACCATGTCATTGTTTATATAACTTCCAATTTCTATGTGAGGCGTTTCTTTTTTAGAAGAATATTTAATGGCGTTTGATATAAGATTAGTAAGCACCTGTATCATCATGTTGTTGTCTCCCATCATGTTGTCGAGATGTTTAACGTCGAAGGTGATTGCCGGTCCGCTCTCCGGTTTCAGGTCGTGGATCACAGTTTGAACGAGGCTTTCCATGTTCAGCTGCACTTTAGAGATGTTTTGTTTGCCAATGCGCGAAAAGGTGAGCAGGTCATCGATGAGGTTTCCCATCTTGAGCGCATTCTTCATGATCACATCAATGTTTTTTCTTCCGTCGCCATCAAGTTTTTCGCTGTAGTCTTCAAGCAATACCTGTGCGTAACCGTTAATGCCTCTCAACGGGGCCCGCAGGTCATGCGAAACAGAATAAGAAAACGAATCCAGTTCGTTGTTCGCGTATTCCAGCGCCTGGTTGCTGCTCTTAAGCATTCCGATGTTGTTTTCCAACTCATCAATGAGGGAGTTCAGGCCAACAACAATAGCGTCCAGTTCGTCTCCCTTCTCAGTAACCGAAAGCCTTACTGAAAAATCCATGGTCGTGTATTTTAACAAAGCCTCCAGAATCATGTTGATCCGCGCATCGTTTTCTTTAATCAATAGTGATTTCTGCCTCAGCATTTCCAGGTTGATTTCTGCCTCTTTTTTTCTTTTGATGTCCAGCTGCATGGCTGCGGTAATGTCTTCGACCTCATGCAATATGTAAAGGATCTCGCCGCGTTCGTTGAGAATAGGTGTGTTTTTTGGGTTCCAGTATTTTTCCTCAAACCCCTTGCCCAGTTCGGGAGGCAGGGGAACATCGTATTTTTGCGCGGCCATTACGTCTGTTTGTTTTTTTGCCATTGCCCTTGCCAGCGATGATCTCAGATTGTCCGTCCCTTTGGAGTCGCGGTCTCCGGGGTTATCAGGAAAAACCACGAACAGCGCTTTGCCCCTGATCTCGGTTCGATTCGTAAGGGTCGCTTTGAGATAGGTATTGCTGGCATCAAGTATGGTGAATTCCGGGGGATTGGGTTTAAGTAGTAAACAAAGTCCCGGTGCGTGTTGAAACAGGCTCAGGTAGTCTATTTTGTGATCAACGTCGGTCATATGATGAAGGTCTATCGAATATGAAAAATTATAAATATTTTTTAATGTTGAACATTTCAACAGCGTATGGCTGTATTTTACGTGTAAAAAACAGGTTAGCAAGCATTTTACCTATTGCTGTTCCCGATACCATTGCAATGGCTTTAATAAATTTTGGAATCTCCAGCGCTGCGTAATCCCGCAGTTCGCGCGGCGATTCCCTCGGGTGCGTTACATGCGCAAGCAGGCACACTTTTTTGCCACCCAGTATCCTTTTAAAGTCTTCGATCACTTTTTTTGTTTCTTCAAGCAACGTGGGGTTGGAGATCACGTATAATATGTCGTCCTCCTCGAACCAGGTGGTATAAGTAGGCCACTCCATCACCTTTAAATTGTCAGGTTTTTTTATGATCATACAAAAAAGACTTGTGGTTTTTACTTTGAATTCCCGGAAGTTAAAGTGTTTACACCTTAACAGGGGAGAGGGGTCGCGGGGCATAAACGCAATCATAAAAATTGGTTTAAAATTAGTACGGTAATAATATAACAAAAAAAAATACTAATCGGCTTTTTGTCGTTTTTCGACACAAAATGTCGGAAAGTACGCAGACTTTAGATTTATGAGCATCGTTTTTGGCGATGCGAGGCAGGAACTTTAGCCTGCTTTAATCGGTTTGCATTTATTGCATGGTTTTACAGGCGATACTGCAATCTTTACAGAACAGGGGCGACTTACGGAGGGGCATGCTGTAAATTATATAATTTTTTTCATAAATTATATAATACGCCTCAGCAAATTATTTCCCATATTTACTCAGTTTAAGCCCCAAACAGCAAATGAAAATTTACATTAAGAACATGGCTTGCGACAGCTGCAAAACTGTTGTGAAGACCGAACTCAAAAAGTTACGGGTTCCTTATACAAAGGTTGTGTTAGGCGAGGCAGATATCAAAGGGTCGATGTCGGAGGATAAAAAGAAAAAATTCAACAGTGCGATTAAAAAATCGGGACTTGAATTACTCGAAAGCAAAAGAGGCATTTTGATCGAGAAAATTAAATTACTGATCCATGACATTGTAGCGAATTCGGGGAAGGCCCCGCGTGTGAAGTTCTCGGTTTACCTTAGCGAAAAACTCAGCTACGATTACAATTACCTTTCAAACCTGTTCTCTGAAACCGAAGTGATCACCATAGAGCAATATATGATCTCAGTTAAAATCGAGCGCATCAAGGAACTGATCCTGTTCGACGATATCACACTCACCGAGATCGCTCACCGACTGCATTACAGCAGCGTGGCGCACCTCTCTGCACAGTTCAAAAAAGCAACCGGGCTCAACCCATCGCATTTTAAAAAGTTAAAGAAAATGAGAACACAAAGAAAAAATGCTGATTGATAACAACCTTAAATTTTATTTAAACCATTTACTCTAATATTTGTGAAACACATTTTTTTAGCCGACGATGACGCAGACGATAAATTGTTATTTGTTGAAGCTATTAACGATATCGACGCGAGCATCAATTGTATTATGACAAGTAACGGGCATGAGGCCCTTACGCTTTTAAAGGCCATGAATCCATTGCCCGACCTGATCTTTCTTGATGTGAACATGCCCGTTGTGAATGGCCTCGATTGCCTGAAGGACCTAAGAGCAACAAAAAGGTACAGCGGTGTGCCTATTGTTATGTTAACGACCTCGTCAACCGAATTTATCCGTGCCCAGGCCATGGGTGCCAACCTCGTGCTCACAAAACCTCCATCTTTTAAAGAACTGAAGGATCTGTTGCAGGATGTGATCAACAAAGGAAAGTCTTTATTCTAGACCCTACTGCGCATACCAGTTTCTCAATCTCACGTCGATCTTTTGACCGCCGGCGTCCACCAGCTTTTTAAACGCTTCCACATCGCTCAGCCCCTCTTTGCCACGATAATGGTAAGGATAAATGATCGCCGGCCTGAACTCAAGCACTGCGCTGGCTGCCTGGTTAATATCCATCGTGTAGGGAAGATTCATGCAGATAAAGGCCAGGTCAATATTTCTCAAAGCACGCATCTCGGGAATATCTTCGGTGTCGCCTGAAATATAGACCATTTTTCCGCCCAGGTTTATCAGGTACCCATTACCGCGACCCTTCGGGTGTTTTGATTCCTTTTCTTCCGGTAAATTATACATGGGGATCGCGGAAATAATAACGGCTTTTTCATTGACGCTTTTTCCGTTGTTGAGAATTACGATTTTATTCCTGTATTTTGCGGGCAACAGATCGGCTACGGCCTGCGGGACTATAAATGTGGCTTTGCTGGTTTCAATCCCGTTTAGGGTAAGTGTGTCAAGATGATCCTGGTGAACGTCGGTGATCAGGATCATATCTGGTGCCGCAAGGCCTTTATATGCTTTAGCGCCGCCATACGGGTCAATGTAGATCGTTTTGCGGTCCCAGGTTAATACCAGGGCGCCATGAAAAACCGGTTGAACCCTGAGCGGCCCTTTCAACGTTTTTATTGCGTCGAAGGCAGCACGTTGTGCTGAGGCGGAACTAACGATCATTCCGCACAAAAAAAAGCTGATCAAATATTTCATAAATAATAAGTACTGGTACTGACCAATAAAATTTACAATTAAAACGACAAAAGGTTTAAAGAAAATTCTATGAGCTCTTTATTGTTTCTTCAAAAGGGGCAACGCACCTTCTTTTTGAACATCAGAGAAGATTGAGATTCTAAAACATCGTACTGAATTTTTGTTATTGCCCGAAACTAACCTGCCATTGTATGCCAAACTTATCGGTAAGCATTCCAAAATACGAACCCCAGAAAGTTTTAGCCATAGGCATTACTGCCATACCTCCGGCCGACAGGCCATTGTAAAGTCGGTCGGCCTCTTTCTGACTTTTGGCATTGATGGAAATGGAGAAGTTGTTGCCTGCTACAGTTGAGTGACCAAACGCCTCAGAGCTGTCGCTGCCAAAAAGCATGGTTTCCTTGCTGATGGGCAGTGACACGTGCATGATTTTCTCACCTTCTGATGCTGATACCGACATACCATCGCCCGGCGGCATTTCTTTAAAGCGCCCCAGGTAAGAAAATTTGCCACCAAACACCGAGCGGTAAAAATTAAACGCCTCTTCGCAATTATCTTTAAAGATCAGATAAGGACAAATGGTAGTGGTTTTTGGCTCAGCCTTTACCGGTATTTTTTTGACGGCTTTTTTAGCTACTTTCTTTGGTGCCGCTTTCTTAGCGACTTTTTTGGCGCTTTTTTTAGCTGCCTTGCCGGTTTTGCGGGCGGCCTTTTTTGCGGTTTTTTTTATTGTTTTCTTTGCCATGATCAATTTTTTAGTGTGACTAAGATAAGTGATTGAAACATTTTTTCAAATTTACCCGAAAGGATTTATTCGCTACTTTAGTACCCTATAAACAAACTATGGCTAAAACTAAAATCACAATAAACAACAATGGTTCCCTTCGCCTCGAAGGAGAATTTGAGATCGTGGATAAAAGCGGCAAGCCATACGACTTGGGTGGCCGCGAAATTGTTTCGCTCTGCCGTTGCGGACTCTCTAAAAACAAACCGTTTTGCGATGGATCTCATAATGGTAATTTTGAGCATGAAGCAACGGCTTTTGAATTGCCACCTAAGAAATAAGAACTTACGCAATCAGTATCCGATAATCAGCCTGGTTAAAGGTCTGGGCAATAAAAAATATTTTTTAGGGTCTTCGGTATGGTAATACCTTTTAAGACCGGCAATAAAAGCGTTTATATTGGTGAACCGAACGCTTTTTGGTTTTTTATGGTACAGGTCCCTGAAAAAATCTTCCCAGTGTATAAAGATCACCTGTTTTGCCTGAAGTTGATTAAGGAGCGCGTGAGGATATCCGTTCACGTTGTCAAATAGCGCTACACCCAGCAGGGCCAGGTCGATTGTTTTGCCATCATTCGTTGGAGGAAAGCCTACCGGAGCTTCACAGGCAGAGGATTGCAGAAAAATGCGGACAGCAGTATTTGCCTGATCGTCGGTTAAAATATCTATCAGGAATGAATACACCGGGCCAACCTTCCATCTGAACGCGGAGGTACGGCTCTCAGCCCTCTTTAAGAAACGGAATCCATTTTCGCAGTTACTGCCTTTCATGAATGAACGTTTGCCGGTATGTGGGGCGTGTGCTGCAATGATTGGCATCACACGGATGTGATCGGAGATCCGGATCCAGGCAGCCCCTGAATCATTTTGAGTGTAGGCGTAGTCATTGGCATTTGTAAAAGTTTCTTTAACCATAAATTTTTTAATTGTACACGAAGCCGAGGGGCTGCCAACCAGTTGAACATCAGGTGGCAAAAGGTTCTGCGTGAGCAGGTAGGGCAGGTCCTGAAGGTGATCGTAATGAGAATGCGCCACGAGCACCGCTTTGATGTCGGTGCTGGCAGTTACAACGGTATTGAGCTGCTCAAAGACCTTGCTTGTATTTTTTGGTTTTATTTTTATGCCCGTGGCCAGCCTGCCTATCCATTGGCCTGTGTAAAAGGGATCTGTGAGCAGCGCTTCTTTTCCTGCCGCGATCATCATTCCCCCACAGCCCGTGTACACAATGCTCAGGCTGTGATTTGACGTGCCAATTGATGGAAGGGTGATGATGCTTTCCATTGGAACTATACCGGCCTTTACCAGGTGTTTTACATTTTTGGCGCAGGAGCTAAGTAGCGCCGCTGTTAACAGGAGCAGAATTATTTTGTGGTCGGGTATTTTTTGATCGCTCAAAATTCTTTCACAATAAATGTACGTAATCTGGCATTGAATCTTAAATGTGTTTTTGTTATTGAGTATATTTAGCCATGAAAATTTTATTCCCGGTTCTTTTTCTCTTGTTCAATGCTCTGTACAGCACAAGCCAGACCCTGCACATTAACATGGTTGGTGTGCGGAATGCCTCCGGAAATATCCGTCTCGCTTTTTACAATTCCTCTCAAAGTTTCGACGATGAAAAGCCGTTGTTCATTAAAACAGTATCCAAAGTCAGCCTGGCAAAAAACGGGATGAAAATAACTTATACTGATCTGAAACCTGGTATTTATGGCATTGCTGTGCTGGATGACGAGAACATGAATGAAAAAATGGACTACGGTCTCATTCTGCCAGAGGAAGGTTTTGGCTTTTCAGATTACTACCATACCGGGATGAAGCGCCCGAAATTTGACCAGTTTGATTTTTTGTTGAAACAGGAGGTGAAGACGGTGGAAATAAAGATCAGGTATCTTTAGAAAAGCAGGAGTAGTTATTTTACCTTTTATACCGGAATTACTTAGCAAATTTACGGCAATGAACAAATCAATCTCGTTATCGTATATAATCAGTATGTCCACCTTTGTTTATCCTTTGTTGTTAAATTGCAAATAGCGTTTTAAGCCGCGCGAAGTCTGCGTGAAGCCGGACGCAAATACCATGAAATCAAAATAAGTTTTAATACAATTACTTGAAATATAAAGTTATCTCCAATTACAGCATGAGAAATAATGGCCCCTGTAAGGAGGAAAAAAAAGCCAGCGTAAGCCCATTCCTTTAGTAGTGGGAATTTTGGAATTAAAATAGCTATAACACCAAGTATTTTCCAAATGCCAACAATGACAGCTACATAATCCGGGTAACCCAATTTTCTCAAAAACCCTATATAGGGTGCCAATTTTAAAATATCATTAATACCTACATTTAACAGAAATACTCCGATGAGACTAGTTATAATCCAGTAAGTGATTCTTTTTGCCCGTGATTCGACATGCAAATCTGCATTGCCGTCTATTCGCTTTTCCATTTAGATAGATTTTTTATGTTTGTAAATATGATTCGTAAACATAAGACTAGCCTTCCAGGAATTTGTGACAAGATCTGAAAATAAATTTTTAACGATTGATGAATTAAAGTTTTTGCGGATTTGCCCTAAAATATAGTTTGGATTAAGAATTGTTTTAGCGCACTATCTTTAATCCAACATTGCGAAACGCCCGATAGCAACCAAGATGCTTACCAAAAGAATTATTGCATTGTTTCTGGCATTCCCTACTTCTTTAGCCCGGCATTCGATACTAGCACGTGAGCGCTTCAAATGGATACAAATAGCCATAACCATAATTATAGCGAAACAAACTGCAACTATAGGTGTAAGTATAGGATAAACTCCAAGGTACCACGGCAATATTATGCCAACAGATCCCATAATTTCGGTTATACCAATAAATTTTAATACCGGTGTTGGCACACCTTCAACCCCTGTTTGACCCATTTTTACGAGATATTCCGGTGACTTAATTGATTTGAAAATTCCCGAGAATAAAAATACTGCTGCAAGTAGTGCTTGTCCGATCCAAAGTAATGTGTTCATGGTTCTAAATTTTTTAAGTTTATAAATTGATTATAATCTTAAGACGCAGTATGAATACTTTTGTGACATTGTTATGTAATATTAGGAGGCGTTAAATGCTGTAACTTTTCAGGATTAACTATAAAATAGATATTAGTAATTTTATTACTTTCATCTGTATCGATAGCAATTAAAACATCAGGAATCGTTTTGCGAGTTTCAATACATACGACAGCACCGCTTAAGCCATTTACCGTTTGATAATCGATTGAAGAGAATGCTCCAACCTTTTTCATTCCCATAATTAAGAAATTTAATACTTTCTCTCTCCCTTCAATTGGCTTTAAAGCAGCAGTTGCCTTACCACCTCCGTCAGAATAGAAAACGGCATCTTCGCGCAGAAGCTCTATGAGCGTTTCGAGATTTCCACTCACACATGCTTCAATGAATTCTCTTAGTATCCGATCGTGTTCACGGGAATCAACCTTGAACCTGCTTTTTTCATGATGAAGTTTCTTTTTCGCCCTGCTTAAATGTTGCCTGCAATTTTCTTCTGTTAATTCGAATATTGAAGCAATCTCGATATACTCCATATCAAAACTTTCCTTTAAAATGATCACTCCTCTTTCAACAGGTGTTAATTTTTCAAGCAGGTACATAAAACCTATATCTAAGTTTTTTTCCGGTTCACTTGCTTCTGACAAATCAGTTGCAGAAACAACAGGTTCGGGTAACCATACACCGGTATATGCTTCCCTTTCCTGCCTTAGTTTTTTAAGGTGATCCAGACACTTGTTGCTTATTACTCTTATAAGATAGAACCGTGTGTTTTCAACATGGGATTTGTCGGATTTTAACCAACCTATGTAGGTTTCCTGAATCATATCTTCAGCATCCGAAACACTCCCTAGCATATTGTATGCGATGGAGAATAACATTGACCTATACTTATTTAAATTTTGTTTCTCTTGTTCCATAATATTAAGACAATACTAAGTTAGATTTGTGACAAAATTGAGTTTTTCTTTGCTAACATATAGTCAATTCTTTATTTTTTAATACATAGTGTACTTTGAAATAGTATTATTATTTAAATGGAACAAACTATAAATTGTCTCGCCCCGCACGTATTTTTTTAAGGTGTCTCTTAGTGTTAATACATATTTTGCCACAGTAGTTATCTGTTCTTCGGTAAGAAGTTATTTAAAAGCCGGCATTACTTTTTTCCCGTTGTAAAATCAAAAACCCTGCAAATACTAAGCTTTGCAGGGTTTTAGTTTCAATTGGTGCTGTTAAAGCGGAGACCGAGGGATTCGAACCCTCGATACACTTGCGCGTATACAAACTTTCCAGGCTTGCTCGTTCGACCACTCTGACAGGTCTCCATAATTTGAGTGGCAAAAATAAGACTATTTTGGCTGTAATAAAACTATTTATTTAAGGGCCCGCCTTGGCCGCGGTTAGGCCGCTTTCCGCTTTGTTTGTCTTTTATGCCCTTTCGATTTAAGATCCGAAATGGCCCACAAAGCCATGGCATCAATGGCCTCCATCAATCCCCGGCCCGAGGCCGAAAGACTGTAAGTGACAAATGGTGGCACCACAGGTTTAGATTTACGAACAATTAAATGGTCGGCTTCGAGTTGTTTTAAATGCTGGATCAGCATCTTTTCTGTGACTGCCGGGATGGCCCTTTTTAATTCGCTGTACCGCTTACTTCCCGACGAAAGGTGAAAAAGTATGATAGGTTTCCAGTAGCCGCCGATCTTTTCCATGGCGTAGGTCACGGGGCATTGATCCAGTGCATAACGCTTGTTTTCCTGGATGGTTGAACTTTCTTTAATTGCTGTCATGTTACATACTTTAGGGTAAGTACTTGTATAAAAGTAAGTACAAAGATAACTTTGTTCCCTTAATCTTAAAACAATTTTTATGAAAATTACAATTACAGGCTCTTTGGGGAACATCAGTAAACCTCTGGCCAAAAAATTAAAAGCCGCAGGTCATCAACTGACCATTATCAGTCATTCTGAAAAACGTCGCGCCGAAATCGAAGAACTGGGTGCCACAGCGGCGATAGGTTCAATAAACGACGCAACTTTTCTGAAAAACACTTTCACCGGGGCAGACGCGGCATATGTGATGGTACCGCCTGCCATGGGTGGAAACAACATCGTAATTAATACGGGTCTCGCCGGTGAAGCAATCGCTAAAGCTATTGTTGAGTCTGGCGTAAAACGGGTGGTGTTGTTAAGCAGTGTAGGCGCCGATCTTGAAACCGGAACAGGCCCCATTGCCGGACTTTATAAAGTTGAGCAGCATCTGAATAAAATAGCAGGTGTGAACTTTACTTTCCTGAGAGCCGGTTATTTTTACATCAATTTTTATAATAATGTACCTATGATTCAAAACATGAAGATCATGGGTGGAAATTTTGCCGCTACAACGGTTTTACCCCTGGCGCATCCGGAAGACATAGCCTCTGCCGTTGCCGAAGAATTGCAGATGAAGACCAGCAGCAGCAAGGTTAGGTATATCGTCAGCGATTTAAAAACCCTGCGGGAACTTGCCGGAGGGATAGGAGCAGGGATAGAAATACCAGAACTGCCATGGGTGGAATTTAGTGATGAAGATGCGCTGAAAGGAATGAAGCAGGCAGGCTTACCTGAGGAACTGGCGGAACTTTATACCGAAATGGGCAGGGGTTTCAGAACCGGCAAGCTCACTCAGCATTTCATCGGGAGCGGATCGCCAGTGTCGGGAAAAATAAAACTCGGGGAGTTTGCAAAAGAGTTTGCTTCGGAATTTAATAAAACGACTGTGGCATAAGATAAAAATCACC
This sequence comes from Bacteroidota bacterium, assembly GCA_040386615.1. Lineage (GTDB taxonomy): Bacteria > Bacteroidota > Bacteroidia > B-17B0 > Aurantibacillaceae > Aurantibacillus. The sequence continues at coordinate 15,900 of JAZKFC010000004.1, read as the reverse complement.
AGTTAAAAAAATCCTGCATTAGCGGGATTTTTTTGTGTTGAGAAAATGTAAACCTGTTCCAGCCATCAAAAAATGGGCGGGTAACCGCCCTTTTTTTGAAAACAGAATTATTTATATTTATGGTATGGAACAGCGAATTAAACAAAGGATCGTTGTGTGCTGCGACGGCACCTGGAACCGACCTTCAGCCGACGACGACGGCGAAACCAATGTGCAGAGAATGTACAAGTGGACCAAAGAGGGCAGGGTGGACGATCAATGGGAACAGATCACCTTTTACGATTCGGGTGTTGGTAGCAGCACCTATGATAAAAAGGACCAGCTCCTGGGTGGTGTTACGGGAAAGGGTATTGATCAGAATATTATGGACGCCTATACTTTTATCTGCATGAATTATTGTCCAGGCGATGAATTGTATTTTTTTGGTTTCAGCAGGGGTGCATATACCGCGAGAAGCCTGGTGGGTCTGATCCGTAATTGCGGCATCCTTTTGTACAATAATATTTCTCTTGTTCCCAAAGCTTACGAACTTTACCGCAACCGGAACGACTATGCAAGACCTGATTCGTCGATGATGATAGGGTTTAAAAAGCGCTATACGCATTACAGCGCGGAGGGTGAAACAAAAATTAAAATGATAGGCGTGTGGGATACAGTCGGCAGCCTGGGCATTCCCCTTCCTTTTTTTACAAATCATAACCTGGCCAAATATAAATTCCATGATGTAACGCTCAGCAGTTTTGTCGATAACGCTTACCACGCACTGGCGGTTGACGAGCTTCGCAAACCCTTTCAACCCTCTTTGTGGGAACTCTCCAACACGGTTAAAAACGACAAATCTCATCCGCAACAATTGGAGCAGCGCTGGTTCATTGGCGCGCACAGCAATGTAGGCGGCGGCTATTCTCAATGTACACTCCGTAACGCGACCCTGCAATGGATTTCGGGAAAGGCGCAGGCACTGGGTTTACAAATGAATGCCAATGAAATTGAAGTTCTTCAAACCAATTATAAACAGGCGCCCGCCAAATCGCTGTCATTTTTTTATAAATTGCTGGGCGTTTATTGGCGCGAGATAAGTCCTGGCTCAGCGAACGATCCGGGTAAAAAAAGAGAAACAATAGACGAAACGGTTAAAAAGCGCTGGCAGGAAGACACATCCTACCGCCCGAAAAATCTCGGCACCAAGGTCACTGATCTTAAATGGTAATTTTAAAAACAATTTCAAAAAAGATGGGTGATCAGTGTTTTAGAAACGGGTAAATTCTTGTTATCTTTAAAACATGCATGAAACGGAAGAAATTACCGAAGTAAAAACCCTGCAAAGCGAGGAACGCCAAACCATAGTGCATTGCAGCTGTGGCGAAGATTACGCTTACCGCGTGTGGCCAACTACTTTTTTGATTGAACACGGTTCCGGCAAACGCGCGAAACTAATCACCGCCTTTAATATTTCATTCGCGCCTCAATGGACTTTAAACGATGGAAAGGGATTTACCCTTATTTTCGAAGGACTCAGCAAAGGTTGTACTGCCTTTGATCTCAAGGAAATTATTCCACAGGAAGGCGGTTTCCAGGTATTGGACATTCAACGCAATAAGAGCGATGTTTACCAGGTAAATTTTTAGAAGATCTCGCCTTACTCTTTGATAATCTTTACAAGCTCCCGGCTATTTTCATTTTTTATCTCTATAAAATAAATACCGCTTGTGTAAGCGCCAAAATCAATTTTGTTGTGATCCTGATCAATGTTTTTACACATAAGGGTTTGTCCAATGGCGTTGGTGATTTTTACCTGCCGTGGTCCTGACGCCGAAACAGTTATAATGCCGGTGGTAGGATTGGGAAATACTTTGATTTCTGGCCCTCCGGCCATCTCATCAAGTCCTGTGCAAATGAAAAGTGTTGTTGTTACCGAGGCTGTGGTACTGCAGCCATTTACCGAAAAACCGGTTACTGTAAACGAAACTGCGCTTGTTGGCGTAAACGTGATTACAGCGCCGCTGCTTCCGTTACTCCAGGTATATTGACTGGCCCCGCTGGCAGTAAAAGTAGATTTTACTCCTTTGCAAACGTTGACTTTTCCGGTGATGGTAGTGGTTGGTTTAGCGTAAACGGTCACTGTTACGGGAGTTCTGGTAGTACTGTTGCCACAGGCGTTGGATGATTCAGCGAAGTAAACGACAGTGCCCGCGTTCAAAACCGGGCTTGTAAACACGGTGCCGCTACCAAGGCTTTGCGCTGAGACTGCAGAAGCGTACCAGGTAACGGTGCCGGTGGAGGTGGCGCTCAATGTGATGGCGCTACCACTGCACAAAGTTGAACTGGTTATGGGTGTTATATTCACAGGTGCGGCCGGAACCGGGCAGTTATCACTGAATAAAGCCAGGAAGCCATCACCTTCGTATGAAACAAGCGAACCGCCAAATACTGGTTGGTGACAGCCGGGACTGGCGAAAATATTCCCTGTTCCTGCCGTGGCCTTGCCTGCAAGATAAATATTGCTATTGGCGTCGCTGGCGCATGAAAAACCACAGTCGTCCAATGCTTCACCGTAAAAAGTCCCCCATAAACGCACACCGCCGGTTGTGAACCTTGCGAGGAAGGCATCTCCATAACCGCCGTTAACAGTCTGAAAACTGCCGGGCGTAGCTATTACGCCCGGGTTTACTGAATTGGAATAGCCGGAAATGTATAGATCACCGGCCGGCGAGATCAGGCACCCATAAATAACGTCTTCGGTACTGCCGCCGTAATAGGTTGCCCATTGACGCACTCCGTTGCCATCGAATTTTACCAGCATACCATCGGGGTTATAAGCCATACCGATAACCGTTTGATGCGCACCTGGAGTTGCAATGCCTGTGGGAGAACCTGAAGAGCCGCCCGCATAGATATTTCCCGCCGCGTCGGTGCAAATGCTCCAAAAACTATCCATAGAAATTTCGCCGTAAAACGTACCCCACAGCCTCACGCCCGCTGATGTAAATTTGGCAATGTACGCGTCCATCATTCCAAGGCAGGTGCTTTGTAATGCGCCCGGGCTGGCAATATCTGCGGTAGCATCACTGTTGCCACCAATAATGACATTGCCCGAAGGATCCACAGCAAGACCAATAGCGTGACTCCAGGCCGAATTTCCGTAATAAGTGCCCCACAATCGTGTGCCGGTGGAATTAAATTTTGCCAGGAAGGCAGCACCGAAACTGGTTTGGTGGGCCCCCGTTGTTGTTATAACATTAATGGCGGCCGACGCACCACTAAATCCACACATGTATACGTCCTGTGTCGCAGGGTCAACCGCAACGCCCTCTCCAAGGTCGGTTCCTGAACCGCCATAATAAGTTCCCCACAACCTGGCGCCGCTACTGTTGAATTTTACCAGGAAGGCGTCGGAATTAAATCCACCACCCATAAAGACCTGTTGTGCTCCGGCTGTAGATATACCTGTTGTTGAGTTGTAACCGGCTTCACCGGTAACATATACGTTACCGGAAGCATCGGTAGCACATGAGTAGGCCTTGTCGTCGCCGGCACCACCATAGTAGGTAGCCCACAAACGTACTCCGGCATTGTTGAATTTTGCGATATACGCGTCGTAACTGCTTCCTGAAAGTACAGTCTTAAAACTACCTGACGTGGCAATGGCTGTGCCTGAGTTGCTGCGTCCAACGAGGTATACATTTCCGCTGCCATCTGTCGCGCAATCCCTGCCTTCGTCATTGGCCGCACCCCCGTAGTACGTTCCCCAGGTGCGTACAAGCGGATCGATCACCAACGGCAAGCGGGGATCATAACGGCTAATGGAAAAACTCAGTTCATTTCCTTTCACGACCCATTTTGATGGAATTTTATTTTGTCCCTGAAATACCATGGGCGCCGCTTCACTGATACTGCCAGCCGGGGTTTTAATCAGCAAAGAACCGTCGGGTTGTATCAGAATTTTTTCTGCTCCTTTTATCCTGATCTTTATCTGGTGATAGTTGCCATGAGGCGCAACGAGATAATCATATTTTAGTTGTCCATTATCGAGGTAATAATGCAGGTCGATATTTTTATAGATGTTATTGTAAACTATACCTGTATAGGTTTTTACATTGTACACGCCATCGGGACAAACCGACAGAAAATAATTGGAATAACCAGGCAGGGCCTTATCTGTTCTGATTTCCGCATTTGGATTAGCGCCCGGCCATTCCATATCAAGCCTGTAAATGCTTGTGCTTTTTGGGACAAGCTGTTCAATGATTAGTCTTTGGTCTTTTTCTGTTTTCCATTCTTCTACCTTGCTGAGTTGGTAACTTATTCCGCTCCGCCGTAAATGATAAATAAAATTGCCCGAGTTACCACTGAACAAAACATCGGGTCTGGCTGCCTGGTGCTGATCACAGACCTGGCCTTTATTTTCAGTAAATCCGGATATACCCTTGTTTTCGGAGGGATAGCGCTGTTGTGCAAACGCAGGAAGAAAAAATGCATAAATAAAAAGGGTAGGGAGAATTTGTTTCATGAGCCCGGATTTTGATTTAAATAAAATTAATGAATTGAGATCGTGTATTGATTGTGATTTAGTCAACGCATTCACCGGGTTATTGAATACCTGAATGCAGTGATTGAATTATCTTTTGGGTGTCGTATCGAAAGGCTTCCCAATTGTATCTTGAGTGAAACACAAATCTCGCTTAAAGAAAAAACACAATTTCGGGATAGGAGTTTAAGACCACTGTTACCGGTACTTTAAGGGTATAGTATCGGGCAAGGGCGGTTCATTCTCCAAAGATTACACAATGGTTTGAAGATGTTAATGTAACAGGCCTACCGGAGGCGCGGCGGTCGGAAATTACAGAACGGGAGCTTGTGGAAAAGGATGAGGAATTGTGCACGCAGAATTTTTAAATACTTCTTAGTCCTTCACGACCTTTAAGCTGGTTCTCCTGTTTTTTGACCTGCCGTCTTCGCTGGCGTTGTCGGCCACCGGTAGTGTATGTCCATATCCTTTGGCTGTAACGCGACCGGCTGGCACGCCTTTGGCAATAAGATATTTTTTAACGGCATCAGCTCTGTCCTGCGACAGTTTTAAATTCTCTTCGGCTTTTCCCACATCGTCGGTATGTCCTTCAATTTCAACCACCATGGTATTCTTAAGTTTGAGCACCTCCACGAGGTCGTTTAAGGCTTTGTTGGAACTTGGTTTTAAGGTGGACTTACCGGTATCAAAATAAACATTCTCGAGCACGAAGTTTTTTGGCGGGTCAATTTTGATTTCCACATCGTAAGTGGCTTCTTTGTCGGCAGGAATGGTGAGTTTGGTGTAGTCCTGGTCGGTAGTAAAGGTTTTGTATTTTAAACTGTAAGTGGCATCTATTGGCACCAGGGCTTCAAATTTTCCTTTGGCATTGGTACTTACCTGGAAGTTCTCTTTGGTTTTGTCGTTGCTGAAAATGATGATCTCATTGGCAAGTACCTTGCCTTTAAAATTGGTAACGGTGCCCTGCAGTAAAGCCAGTTGCGAGGTGGGAACAAGTGTTTGTGCAAACGTCAGTATACCTGAAATCATCAACACTGATAAAAGAAATAATTTTTTCATATTATAAAATTAAACAAAATTTATAATGGTTTCTAACGAAATGGTTACGGGAAAAGTGATTAAAAAGTAGTGATTAATTCAAAGTTTTTTAGTTGCAAAGGCGACAGGGATGCGAAGGGTTTAGCTCTTTTTGGCTCTTCGCCAAAAAAGCCGAGGCGATAGCCGAGCCCGAAGCAGCCCGGTCCTGAGGCGAAAAACATTGAGCATGTTCCACTGGTTTTTCTGCTTCAGGAGGCGCCCTAAATTAAAATGAATACCGGATTTACCTTAAAAAGGAGGTTCGTTAAAATCTTCTATATCGTTTCTCTTGATGATATCGCTTGGATTTTCGTCAACCTTATCCCAGTTCTTTGATGCCACCGTTTTGGTTCCCGAACTTAAAAAATCGTTGTTCTGCTGTAATGGTCCGGGGTTGTTCTGGTTATAAATAATATCCTGGCCCTCGGTATAATCAAGATCGGCAAATTTCGCGTACTGGCCGATGAATCTGAGTTTAACGGTTTCCAAAGCGCCATGCCTGTTCTTAGCGATAATCACTTCGGCCCTGCCGCGGGTAGGTTCGTTGTTCTCGTCAACCTCCAAACCGTAATACTCCGGTCTGTATATAAACATTACCATATCGGCGTCCTGCTCAATAGCGCCCGACTCACGTAAGTCGCTGAGTTGCGGACGTTTGCTGCCTCCCGGCCTGTTTTCAACCTGGCGGCTTAATTGTGAGAGTGCAATGATGGGGATCTCGAGTTCTTTGGCGAGACTTTTTAAACCACGGGAAATATAACTGATCTCCTGTTCACGGTTGCCTTTGCCATCGGGCCCGCCACTCATTAATTGCAGGTAATCGATAATGATGAGTTCAACCTTTTGATTTTCTTTTAACCGGCGTGCCTTGGCCCTTAATTCAAAAATAGAAAGTGCGGGAGTATCGTCAATGTATAACGGCGCAACGGCCAGTTTTTTAATGCGCTCGTTGAGTTGCACAAATTCGTGATTGTCGAGATTCCCTTTAAGGATCTTGTCCTGAGCTATTTCAGTTTCGCTTGAGATCAAACGTTTTACGAGCTGAAGGCTGCTCATCTCGAGACTGAAAATGGCCACAGGTTTATTAAATTCAACAGCAGCGTTTTTTGCCATCGAAACTACAAAAGCTGTTTTACCCATACCTGGTCTGGCAGCCAGGATCATGAGATCTGATTTTTGCCAGCCGCCGGTAATGCGGTCCATTGCAGTGAAACCACTGGGAACACCGAGTAGACCGTCTTTCTGGTTGGCGGCAGTTTCAATTTCATCTATCGCCTTGGCGATGAGCGTGCTCATTTTGTCGTGCTGTTTACGCACGTTGGAATCGAGGATCTCGAAAATATTTTTGGTGGTTTCGTCAAGCAACTCAAAAACATCGGTACTGTCTTCGTAGGCCGACTTGATGGTTTCGGTGCTTAAACGGATGAGTTCGCGCTGCAGGTATTTTTGCGCCACGATCCTGGCGTGAAATTCAATATTGGCTGATGAGGCGATACGATTGGTAAGGGCCGAAACATAATAGGCGCCGCCAACGATCTCAAGTTCTGAGGTGCGTTTTAACTCCTGGGTCACGGTTAATATGTCTACCGGTTCTGAACGGTTGAACAGGGAGATCATGGCAGCGAACACACGGCTGTTTTGTTCCTTGTAAAAGGCTTCAGGGCTTAAAATATCTATCACGGTACTGAGCGCTTCTCTTTCGAGTAACATGGCTCCTAACACTGCTTCTTCCAGTTCAACGGCCTGGGGTGGTAGTTTTCCTATTTCGTTTGGATTTGTAACTCCTGGACCTAATATACGCTTGCGTGTCTTATTCTGATTGTCTTGATTCATAATGTGGGAGGGCAAAAGTGCAAAAAAAAGTCCCATATCTAATTTACGAAATCGGGGCTTTTATTAATAACTTGTGTATAAATATAATTCTCATGTGAAAGCCCATTGTTACTGAGGTTTGCAGCCTGCTGGCCATGTTCATAATAATAAAACTCACTTGTAAACAAACATCGTGTTAGGTATTTGTTAATTGTTTAAGGTGTTTCATCCTCAATTAATTAAAGAATTATAAAAAAATTAATGCTTGATTTGTAATAAATTTTTTGTACTTGTTATGCGTATTTTATTTGCCGATTCCAATCACAGTGTCCTGCACGAATTGCTGACAGCGGCAGGCCACACCTGCGATCTCTTTTGGGACCGTTCCAGCGACGAATTAATTAAGATTCTGCCGCTTTACGATGGCCTGGTGATCAGGAGTAAATTCACCATCACCCGCCAAATCATCGACAGCTGCCCGGCCTTAAAATGTATAGGCAGGGTAGGCGCAGGCATGGAGAACATTGACGTGGCACATGCCGTTTCAAAAGGCATCAGGTGCCTGAGTGCTCCCGAAGGCAACCGCGATGCTCTTGGCGAACACGCACTGGGCATGCTGCTGATGTTAATGAATAACCTTAAGAAAGCCGACGAGGAAGTGAGAAAAGGGGTGTGGCTGCGGGCAGAGAACCGCGGGCACGAGATCAGCGGCAAAACCATTGGCATTATAGGGTACGGCAACATGGGAAGCAGTTTCGCGAAAAAATTAATGGGTTTTGATTGCACCATATTGGCCTATGATAAATATAAAGATGGATTCGGCGATGAGTTCGTTACAGAATCGGCATTGGAAGATCTGTACCGCAACTGCGACATCGTAAGCCTTCATTTACCACTCACTTCTGAAACCCAGTACTTTGCCGACCTTGAATTCATCAACCGTTTTCATAAAAATATTTATCTTATCAATACCGCGCGCGGCAGGTGTTTAAACACCGCTCACCTTGTAACAGCCCTCGAATCGGGCAAGGTAACCGGGGCTTGCCTTGACGTGCTTGAATATGAAAGCGCATCGTTCGAACAAATTCAGAACGATGAGCTACCCCCGCCCATGAAATACCTGTTAAACTCCAACAGGGTTGTGCTTACACCACATATCGGTGGATGGACCTATGAAAGCAATTATAAAATGAGCAGAATAATCGCTGAAAAAATGATAGAGGTATTGTGACCTAGTTGAAGGTGAACTCTGGTGTTGAAAGCACGTTCGATTTATTGCCTTTCATATCTACCATAAAGATTTCAAACATGATCTTTTTGGTGGCCGTATCTGACCTGAACTCGCTTACGGGAATGTAAATATCGCCCTGTATGGATTTTCCTTTATAGTAGCCATCGGCAGGCTGTGTGATCACGTAGGCAAAAGCCTGGTCGAAAATAAATTTATTGGAGTCGTTATTGAAGGCGAAGGTACTGATCACCGTGTTGGGGCCATCGGTATTATCATTTCTGAAAAGATCACCGTCCCAGTCTTTATAACCAATGGTAAACAGCGCCGAGTCGGTGCCAACGCCATTCAGTAACCTGAAATCCTTGTATTCGAGTTCGGGAATGGGATCGGAAGGTGCCTTTTTTACGCAGGCCGTCACAAGGGCGCCGACTAAAAATATAAACAGGAGGTAACGCATCAATCTAAAATCAATACATAAATTTACAAAAAATTCAGCTAACTACCTTGACCACGTGTTAAAAAAAGAAAACATATTTTCCGGGATCCGCACCCATAGTGATCTTTTGCCGGTGGCGCTGGAGGTGTTTCGTTTTCAGTACAGTAATAACGCTGTTTACAGGCAATGGTGCGACCTGTTGAGAACAAATGCAAATGCTGTAAATACCCTCGGAAAAATACCGTTTTTGCCCATAGAATTTTTTAAAAGCCATGAAATTGTGTCCGGGCCGGTTCATCCCGGAACCATTCATTTTACAAGCAGTTCAACCACCTCACAAATTCCTTCCACTCATTTGGTGAATGATATTTCCTGGTACGAACAAAGTTTTTTGAGGGGCTTTGATTTGTTCTACGGAGATCCCGCTGAATATTGTATACTGGCTCTATTGCCTAACTACATGCAGCGGGGCGGTTCGTCGCTGGTGTATATGTGCGACCGGCTTATCAGAACTTCCCGGCATCCTGCCAGTGGTTTTTTCCTTGATAACATCAATGACCTGCTTGACAAGATCGCTCAGCTAAAAGGTTCCGGTCAAAAAACCATTCTGTTGGGTGTTTCTTACGCTTTGATGGATTTATGCGCCCTTGATGTTGAATTGGCTCCAAACTTTACGGTGATGGAAACCGGCGGCATGAAAGGAACACGCAAGGAACTGTTAAAACCTGAACTGCATGCGTATTTAAAAAGAGGATTTAAAATTGGCAGTATTCACAGTGAATATGGCATGACCGAGTTATTGAGCCAGGCGTATAGCACAGGCGATGGACTTTTTGAGTCGCCGCCCTGGATGAAATTCATGGTGCGGGAAGTGGATGATCCACTGAAATTGCGTGACGATGGCAAAACCGGAGGTATCAATGTGATCGATCTGGCAAACATGAACTCCTGCGCTTTTATCGCTACAAAAGACCTGGGAAGGATAACACCTGAGGGCAAACTTGAATTAATGGGACGTTACGACAACAGCGATGTTCGGGGATGCAATCTGATGCTGGGCAATTTCTGATCACTCAATGACCATCTTTTTTATTTCTGATCCATTTTGTGAATTTATTATGCATGCATAATAAATACCGGGTGCTGTTTTAAATGTTATGTTGTTGAATTCACTCATCAACGAACATGCGTAGATCATTTCTCCAAGAGCGTTATACATTTGAAATTCCGCGCCTCTGTTCTCGCCCGATAATTGTATCGAAAAATTGCCCGCGTTTGGATTTGGAAAAATTATAAACCTGCTATTATTCACGGCTGCCGGATGATGTATACCAAGGCAGGGATCCACAGAAACAGCTATGGTCGTTGATTTGGTGCAACCGTTGTTGCCCACGCCGGTTACTATATAATTTGTAGACATGAGCGGGCTTGCCACCGGGCAGTTCACCGTATAGGAATTCAAACCGGGAATTAGCGACCAGGTGTATGAATTGGCCCCGTTTATGCAAATACTCTGACTTTGGCCCGGGCAAAGTGTAGCGGTGAGGGGAGCCACGAGGCTGGGTTGCGGCAGTACATTTACTGATACAGTGGTTGAGCCGCTACACACAGATGTACTACCGGTTATTGTATATGTTGTAGCTATTGCTGGTGATGCGCTCGTGCAGGGGCCCAGCGTGTAAGTCAATCCTGTGGCTGGTGCCCACATATAACTCGAGGCACCGAAAGCACATAAATTTGCTGCTGATCCTGCACAGATAGTGGCCGAATTCGCCGTAACAGTCGGGTTGGGTTGCACTGTCAATTGGTGTACTGTCATCATACAATAAGAATTTCCTTTTGCATAACAGGTATAAGTTTGATTCACGGGTGGACTGACTACCAATGACGGCGAATTATTGCCGGTTGACCAGGTGTATGACACACCAGGCAAAGGAAGAACCGAGAGAGTAGCTGAAGGGGCACCGGCGCATACAGATACCACTTGCGGTGATACGCTGAGACTGGGAGATATTGATATTACAACCAGGGTACTTGTAGTGCTGGTGCAGGATCCTGTGGTACCTGCTACAGTGAAAATCGTCCACGATGGAACGCTGGTCACAACTGTGGAACCAGTGAAAGTACCAGGACTCCAGGTGTACGTATTCGCGCCTGAAGCAGTGAGTGTAACTGTTTCCCATGGGCAAATAAAATTGGGAGCATAAGTGATTGAAACCGTTGGACTTGTTGCGACGTAAATGGTCTGCGTTACCGGTGTGCCGGTGAAATTTGTAATTGACGCGCCATGCGTAACGGTATAAACGCCGGCGGCAGCATAAGTCACCGTTGGATTCTGAACCGAGGACGTGGAAGGATTGCCGCCCGGAAAAGACCAGGCCCAGGCAGTGGGTGCGTTAGTGGACTGATCTGTAAAGACTATATTTTGCCCGCTACACTGATTAGGGGAATATGTAAAAGAAACCACCGGTGCCTGGGCGGAGATTGTATACGTGATCACATTAAATAAGATAAAGCTGGCTTTTTTAAAATAGCTTGATAAATTCATGCAAACTGTTTTTGACTATAATCAAATATAGTAAAAAAACGATATCAATTTACCTAATCACAATTTTTTTGACAGTCGGACTATTATCTGAATTTATTATGCGTGCATAATAAATGCCTGACGAGATCTTAAATGACAATTCATTTACTTCACTTGTCAACCGGCCGGAAAAAATCTTTTCGCCGTTGGCGTTATACACTTCAAGTACTGATTTCGCGGTGTTTGTCTCCAATTTTATTGAAAAGCTACCCGCGTTCGGATTTGGAAAGATCTCAAAGTTTTCCACGGCAGTCAGCATCGGAATTCCCAGGCAGGCATCCACGCTGATGTTCACAGTAGCGCTGTTTGAACAAAGAATGCTGCCGCTTTTCCCGGTAACAGTATAAATGGTGCTGACCAAGGGGTTTGCAGTAACGCAGGCAATACCAGGTGAATTAATTCCGGTGGATGGTGTCCAGGAATAAACTAAAGCTCCTGATGCACTCAGCATTGTTGAGGCACCGGCACAAATCACAGCGGGGTTAATAACGATCGTGGGTGTTGGCACCACGATCAGATCATAAGTGTCAATTTTGCAGGTATTAATCCCTTTTACACAACAGGTATAACTTTGGTTGAACAGCGGCAATACCGTGAACGATGGTACTGTATTGCCATTTGACCAGCTGAAACTGATGGCCGAGGGAGATTGGAAGCCGATGGTAATGGCGTAGTCTGTGGTACAGGCGGTTATAGTGGTTGGAAACGAAAGAATCGTGAAAGTTGGAGCAAGTGTCAATGAAGTACTGGCGGGCGTATTACAGGAGCCTGTGGTTGCAACCAGTGTGTATGCTGCAGATACAGGCGGGCTTACCAATACCGTGGCGCCGGTTAAGGCGCCGGGGAACCAGGTGTAAATATTGGCGCCGGCCGCACTGAGTGTTGCAGATTCCCAGCTACAAAGTGTCTGCACACCCGGATGAGTGAAGGAAACGGTGGGGCTGGGCGCGATTGTGATGGTCTGACTTACCGGTGCGCCGGTAAAATTGGAGGCTGACGCCAGTAAAGTAACAGTGTATATCCCGGCTGCTGTATAACTGACGGTTGGATTCTGAACATTTGATGAAGAAGGACTGCCGCCGGGAAAGGACCAGCTCCAGGCTGTTGGGGCATTGCCTGACTGATCTGTAAATATAATAGATTGACCACTGCATTTTATGACTGAGGTTGTAAAAGAAGCTGTGGGTGGCTGCGCATAAAAGCCGGCGGCCAGTAGTTTCAATAAAATGAAAATTCCTTTTTTTAATTGATCCGGCAAATTCATCGCTTCTTATGTCTTTAATCAAAGTTAGTGAATAAAGCAGGTGATAAATGACGAAAGAAAATTGAAGAAGCGCTTTAGCCCTGGCGGCCAGCCAGCAGAAACATTACGGCCATTCTTACAGCCACACCGTTTTCAACCTGGTCTAAAATAATGGACTGTTTGCTGTCGGCCACATCACTGGTAATTTCAACCCCACGGTTAATGGGGCCGGGGTGCATCACTATTATTTTTTTTGAAAGGCTGTCGAGTAGCTCTTTGTCAAGCCCATATAACATGGTGTATTCCCGGAGCGAGGGAAAATATTTGATGTCCTGCCGCTCGAGCTGAATGCGGAGCATATTCGCCACGTCGCACCACTCCAACGCTTTTTTAAGGTCGGTTTCCACGGTTACCCCGAGGGAAGTAATGAATTTAGGGATGAGGGTCAGCGGTCCGCATACTTTTACAACGGCACCTAATTTTTGCAGGCAAAGGATGTTAGAAAGCGCTACCCTCGAATGAAGGATGTCGCCAACGATCACTATTTTTTTTCCTTTTAGGTTGCCCAGTTTTTCCTGGATGGAAAAGGCATCGAGCAAGGCCTGGGTGGGATGTTCATGCGCCCCGTCGCCGGCATTAATGATGCGGGCTTTTACTTTTTTAGCGAGAAAAACCGCTGCGCCCGGGCTGGCGTGACGCATCACGATCATGTCGACCTTCATGGCCAATATGTTGTTCACCGTATCAACCAGCGTTTCTCCTTTTTTAACGGAGGAGTTGGATGCTGAAAAATTCACAACGTCGGCACTTAATCTTTTTTGAGCGAGTTCGAACGAAAGGCGGGTACGGGTGGAGTTCTCGAAAAATAAATTGGCAACGGTAATGTCGCGGAGCGAGGGAACTTTTTTAATGGGGCGGTTGATGACTTCTTTGAAATTTTGAGCGGTGCTTAATATCAGATCAATGTCGTTCTTCGTCAGATTTTTAATACCCAGAAGATGGTTTACACTCAGGCTGCTCATTATTTTTTTTGAAATTCTTTCAAAAGCTAAAAATAGCTTTTATATTTTAATTTATCGATTTTATTTTAAATATCTCCCCCTTATAATATTCAAATGATGAAGGGTATGTCCGCAAATTGCAAAACCAATGGCCGCCACAGTAGATGGCCCCGAAGGTGTTTCGCCTTTTAGCGCAAGGGTTTTTTCTGAAAATGATTTAAACAATTCAAGGGTTGCGCCGCTTACACATTCAAACTCACTGGCAATGCTCTCCAGCGTGCGGGCGTGCGCTTCGCTGTTAGGCGCGTAAATGTTCTCGTCAAAAGACAGGGCTTTTTGCTGGTCGCCCCGGGCAAAACATAAGGCCCTGGTACTAAAGATCCTTTCGGTATCAATACAATGGATTAAAACTTCTTTCAGGGTCCATTTGTCTTCGGCATAGGCAAAATCTCCGCGCGAAGGATCGGTGTTCCGGATCAGCGCGAGGGCTTCTTTTGCAGTGGCTGCTATGGCTTCGGTAATTTTGTCCTCTTTTACCAGTGCAATATAACGCCCGTAATACTCAGGATGTTCAGAGGATAGAGGTTTCATTTATTTATCAAATAAGGTGATCTTGTCGGTTCCGTCGCTTTCTTTCCACTCAACGCGTACGTTTTGTGTTTCAATAGAGTCGATGGTAATGCCAATGTATTTTGCCTGTATAGGAACATGCCGTGCAAAACGCCTGTCAACCAACACCAGCAACTCTACGTCGTTGGGTCTTCCAAAGGCGAGCATGGCGTCCAGTCCTGCGCGGATGGTCCTGCCCGTAAACAGCACATCGTCTACCAGCACCACATTTTTGTCCTCAATAATAAAATCTATGCTGGTGCGGTTGGGAATCAGTTCTTTTTTCCTGAAATCATCACGGTGAAAAGTAATGTCGAGTTCGCCGCAGTTAATTTTTTTGACTTTTAAAATGCTCTGGAGTTCCTTTTGGATCCTCCTGGCCAGATAAATACCACGCGGTTGTAAACCTATGATGACGGTTTTTTCAAAGTCGTTGTGCACTTCAATTAACTGGTGACAAAGCCTTTTAATGGTAACGTCAAATTTTGTCTTTTCTAATAAAATTTTTGGTTGCACAGGTTTGTATTAATGGAGCTTAAATATAAATATTTTTTAATTGTGAAGGACCATGAAGCAGAACAAAGTTCGCTTCATGGTTGCCTTACTATTCTTTATTCTTACTGTCGAGTATAATAGTCACTGGCCCGTCGTTGATCAGTTCCACCTGCATGTCGGCGCCAAACTCACCGGTGGCACAGGGTTTTCCGAGTGTTTCGCCCATGTTTTTAATGAACGCTTCATATAGTGGTATAGCCGTTTCGGGTCGCGCCGCGTTAATAAAAGAAGGTCGGTTTCCTTTTTTTGTGGAGGCGTGCAGGGTAAACTGGCTTACTACGAGCACATCCGCGTTGGCCTGCCTGAGGTCAAGGTTCATTTTGCCTGCTTCATCTGCAAATACCCGCATGCCGCAGAGTTTGGCGCTTAACCAGGCAACATCTTCGGTATTATCTTCTGTTTCTATGCCAAGCAGCACCAAAAATCCCTTACCGATTGCGGAATAACAATCACCACCGATCATTACTTTTGCCTTACTCACCCTTTGTACAACCAAGCGCATATTTTATCTATATTTAAATCATTAAAAATATGAATTATATGAAGAAGATTCTTCTTTGCTTCCTGATTTCGGTAACGCTGGCAGGGTGCAATAAAAAGGCGGATAAAGAGATTATTGAAGAGCCGGTGACGCCGGTAAATAATTGTCCAACCTGTGATTTTCCAGACACGGCCTGGGTTAGCAGCGAAACCGGTCCGAAACTACTGTTTAAATTTGTTTTTGACAGCACCCAGGCAAGATTAAACAACGCTGGGCCAGTCACCCAGGTTTAACGGCATGAGCGCGCATTACCTCGAATTGGCCCAGAATGATCTCACAC
>JAZKFC010000003.1:64805-84356 GCA_040386615.1 Bacteroidota bacterium | reverse complement strand
TATTTAAATCCATTTATGGTTTGAGTATTGTATTCCTTTTCACCCCCAAACTGTTGCATTTTCATTTTCCAGAATCGCTCTACTTTATCATGCGTTCCGGAGTAGATGTTATCAATCCCTTCATAAGTGCCAGCCGGAGAGATTATGACCTCGGTGGTAACAAGATTGATTTCGTCAAAAAACTCTTTGTATTTAATAGCGGCTAATTTCGAGCTACATGCCAGCTGCCCCTTAAATCCAGTCCCTCTCCAGTTCCTATTAAAATGTAAACTGATATCCCACGCACAGCGATGGATTCGTTGATCGGCTTTATTTAGATGTTCTGCTTTTGCAAATTTTTTCTTAAGGTCGGTCTTCTGATAATCTGACAAGGGTTCGCTCACGAAATCGAAGAAAGTATCGATATGTCGTTGGTTAACATTTTGGACAACCTGTCTGCCTTCGTATAGTAAGGGTACTACAGCTTTATCTTTAACCGCCTGGTCAATTGTGTATTTATCAATAATGCCTCCAAATTTACCTACTGTGTTTTTTTCTTTCTTCATCAATGGCGTACCTGTGAAGCCAATATAGCAGCCCATTTTAATGATAGTGCGCATGTTTACATTCGCTCTACCGTATTGGCTTCGGTGGCTTTCATCAACAAGAATGAAAATGTCTCTCTGCGGAATAGAATCCACTCCTGCTTTTACTGCGGATTCAAATTTATTGATAACAGTAGTTATTACATGGTCCGATTTATCGGTTAAAAGTTCTACTAAATGTTTGCCAGTTTTAGCTTGAACCACTTCCTTCCCACAACTATGGAAAGTTCTATAGATTTGATCGTCGAGATCAATTCTATCCGTTACTAGTATTATTTTTGGGTTCTCAATGTTCGGGTCCAGTGATAAACATTTCCCAAGCATAACCATGGTAAGTGATTTCCCACTTCCTTGCGTATGCCATATTACACCGCCACTTCGTTTACCTTTTTCTATTATTTTGACCCGTTGCAAGGTTTTTTTAACGCCGAAATACTGTTGGTAACGTGGAAGTTTTTTTTCGCCCGCATCAAAAACTATGAACTTGTGAACTATTTCAATTAGTCTTTCAGGGCTGCAAATATTGAAGAGCAAATGGTCTTGCATACAAACTTCAATAGATCCCTTTTCAATAGTATCAAAATAGGATTTAATATAGTTGTACCTACTACTAAAAAGTTTGGATTTACTTTCCGGGGTTAGTATTTTATTTTTAAGGGAATATAGTCTCTTCTCGTATTCGCCTTTCTCTTCGCTATTAGAGAATTGTTCTTTCCACGTTGCCCAATACTCAGGCTTGCTACCTACTGTGGCATATCGCCCTTCGTTAAACGCAAGACTTAAAAGAACCTGGCAGTAAATATAAAGTTGCGGTATTCCATCTTCCATATATTGATTACGTAACTGTTGCGCTATAGCTTGGTCCACGGGTCTGCGTCCGTCAGCGGACACCAAATCTGGTCGTTTACATTCTATGACACCCAAAGGAATCCCATTTACAAAAAAAACAATGTCAGGTCGATAGGTTTCCGTCCCACTAATTCTTTCAATGCTCATTTCCTCCGTAACATGAAAGACATTGTTACTCCAGTTATCCCAATCAATATAGTTTAAAGTAAAGGACTTCGCGTCATTTTGGATCGTTTCTTCGAAGCTTTTTCCAAGCGTCAATAGATCATAAATTCTCTCGTTCGTGATTACAATTCCATCCTGCAGTGGAAAATCTTTCAATGCTTGGACGGCTCTACTAATATTTGCATTACTAAAATCATATTTAGTTTCACGAAATTCAATTTTGTTTAGCTTACGAAGTTGACTCTCCAAAATGCCTTCCAAAATCACATTGCTAAACTTACCTCCTCTCTCTTCATCTACCTCTTTTGGCGTTAGGTATATGTATCCAATATTTTGCATAAGTTGCAAAGCAGGAAGTTGGGAAATATGATCTTCCTTAAAAGATGGTGTTTCCATTTGTTATAATTTAAGTTGAATTTTTCCTGTTAACAGCGTTTGCATTAGTCCACGTTTTTGGTTATGAATGTGACGGTGTTGAGTCCTCAGGGTAGCTATTTCCTCATCAAAACTATTTATGACTTTAACAATATCGTCTTGTTCTTTTTTAGATGGCATGCTTATCACTTGCTCTTTTATGCCTGTTGTAGTAAGGTTTGTGAATATTCCGCCATGTGTAGCAGATCTATTAAATTCCTCTTTCATAAGTAAGAATCGATAATAAAGAAATTCAATATTTACATCTTTATTTACATCTTTAAAGCCAATGAAACCGTCATGAATACACGCATCCACATTTAATATTGAGGGAATTCCTATATCACCAGAGCAAACGAGAACCAAAGTACCTTTGCTAACCGGTCTACTTAATTTTGCTCCCTCCACAGTAAGAAAGTCGACGTTTGGGGTTACATATTTTCCATCTCTGGTTACGTCCTCTACCATAAGCCTTGGAATTCTTCCACCATAATATTTTGGATCACCTTTTGGTCTGGGACTTGATCCTCTTATAACTGTTGTGATTTCTTGGAGCTGATGTTTTTTCCAATGCTCACCATCAAACTTTTTAAACCGAATTTTTCCAGTTAGTAGTAGATGCATTGCGTCTCTTTTTATACGCTCCTTTTTATTGATAAGCTCCTCAACAATTTCGATTGCGGTATCCCAGGTTTCAAGAATTCCAGCTATGCGAGTTTGTTCCTTTTTAGTGGGGATTAGTATTTTCAATGTGGCGAGATTTGTTTTAGAGATGCCATAGACTTTACTGCCGGTCGCGAGTTTCTTAATTTCTTTTGCTATTGCGGGATTTTTTAGAATGTAGGTTCTAAAACCTTGGACTGTAAGGCCTGAATTGTCTCTAGCTACAAATGTGTGTAATCCACCAGTTGCCTTTCTTGATTTAATATTCTTGATTTCTAAATTCGCGGCCACACCTTCGTAATCTTCGCTTGCATCAGCAATTAAAAGATCCCCATCCTCCAAAAACGGTACAGTTTTCGAACTACCCATGCCTTTTATTCTTGGTATATTTTCTTCTTTGTCAAAATCTAGCATGTCAGTCTTGTAAGTTGCATGTATATCGCCATAGTGAATGTTAAATATTTCACCTTCCTCTCTATCAACAGTCAGTTGATCACGAGAAAGAGCTAGTGACTGGACAAATTCGAATACGTTTCCAAAAGGCAGATATTTCCATCCTTTAGGAATTTCAACTTTTAATTCGCTTTTATTCGCCATTTTAAATGCCCAATTCCTTAAGGTAGTTAACCATTTCCTTTCTTACTTCCATCAAACGCTTTTCTAATTTTTCGATCTCGGCTTGTTCTTTCTTTACGTCGATTTGCTCCTCATCATCAAATGTATCTACATAGCGTGATATATTTAAGTTGAAGTCATTTTCGCGAATTTTTTCTATAGTTGCGATATTGCTATATTTTTCCCTTTCTGTAAATGATTTATAGGTTTCAACAATTTTTTTTAGATCCTGGTCTCTGAGCCTATTTTGATTTTTACCTTCTTGAAAAGATTTACTTGCGTCAATAAAAAGAACATCAGTATTTTTTTTATTCTTTTTAAAAATTAAAATGGCGGCAGGTATGCCTGTGCCAAAGAATAATTTTGATGGTAAACCGATCACAGCTTCTAACAGATTCTCTTCAATAAATTGCTGTCTAATTTTTCCTTCGGAACCACTTCGGAATAAAACTCCATGGGGTACCACAACTCCGACTTTTCCGGTAGGTAATGTTGTTTCAATCATGTGTGAAATAAATGCATAATCTCCTGTGCTTTTTGGAGCTACACCTCTCCAATGGCGGTTAAATTTGTCCGCAGAGGCGTTCTCAAAACCCCACTTATCTAAACTAAATGGTGGATTTGCTACAGTCAAATTGAACTTCATCAGCTTATCACCTTCAAGTAATCTCGGATTATTCAGCGTATCGGCCCATTCCACACGAGCGTTGTCAATCCCATGGAGTAACATATTCATTTTGGCAAGTGCCCAAGTACTTCCATTACTTTCTTGACCAAATAATGTATAATCATTGCTGTTGATTTGTTGAGCAACCTTAATTAGCAATGAACCACTACCACAAGTTGGATCGCATATACGCATTCCTGCCTTTGGTTCGAGTAACATTGCTAGTAGCTGGGAAACTTCTGCCGGCGTATAAAATTCACCTCCTTTTTTACCGCTGTCGCTCGCAAAGCGTGAAATTAAATACTCGTAGGTATTTCCAATTATATCTTGATTGTCGATATGAGATGGCCGTAAATCTAATTTTGGATTCGAAAAATCCTCAATAAGATTTCGTAACCTTCTATTCCTGTCTTTGGTTTGCCCAAGATTAGACTCGGAGTTAAAATCAATATTTCGAAATACGCCGTCTAACTTTCCTTTATTGGCTTCTTCTATTGCATCCAGCGCTTTATTTATTATTTCACCGATGTTGTCTTCGTTGCGTTTTTGATAGATATAGTCGAAGTCGCTTTTGTTAGGTAGAACAAATCGTTCGCGTTCCAATGCGCGCTTTACGCGCTCCTTATCACCTTTGTATTTCTTTTCAAGTTCTTCTCTTTTATCCTTCCATAAATCAGAAAGATATTTCACGAACAGGAATACAAGAATATAGTTTTTATACTCTGAGGGATCCACTACTCCTCTAAAAGTGTCGCAAGCCTTCCAGGCAATAGCGTTAATTTCGTCCTGATGTACTTTATAATTTGTCATATTTAATATTTAAAATTCGTCAACTATGTTAACTACTGACTTCGCGAAAGGGCTCTTGTCTATTTGAAGTTGCAAAACCCTCCGGAAATTATTTAGTTCTCTTTGCTCAATAATGGTTTGCATTTTTGTTCTTCCATGATAATTTTTTTCGAGGATTAGTTCAATGGCATCATCTATCCCTGTTAAAGTACTAGGCATATCGTAAATCATTCCAACCGGTGCAAGTTTATCGTCCAATTGAGCCCAAGCAGGATGCTTTCGGAATTTGGTTTTTATTGTGCACTCCGTGAATCCATTTTTTTTGTAAAATAAGGCCGCCTTTTCTCTCACCAATCCACTGAGGTCTTTTGGGATCACTATGTTGAGTTTGAGTTCAGTATACTTTTTTTCATTACAGTCTATAGGTTCCATGTTTTGGATACTTTCTACCATACCGGCTACAAAATTCTTATAGTAACCAATAGCAAGCGCGGTTGTTGGGTAAAGACTCAAATGCCCCAACTGATAATGTTCGGAGATCATGTTAGCATAGCCATCGCAAGCATTTTTTATAGAACCCGCATCGTTAGGCTTAAACCTCGGCATGTAAATGCCGTTGAAATCACTTGGTAATTTGATTCCTTCTTCAACAAGCAAAAAGGATTTATGCCGACCCATTGAGCCAACGAAAAGCGCCATTTCAAGAATAACATTATCCCTGGGTTCAATTACGATATTATCATTTGTCAGTGTCAGATCATCAGCAGTCGCTACAAAAACACCGAAGTCGAAGTAGCGGGCCATTCTCAGGAGGTTGTCGAACGTGCTTTTGTTGGGCTCCCAAACATCTGGGTCTTGCCAAAGAAAACAATCCCCTACGTCAGAAAGATTCTGTTTTACTTTTTCGGCAATAGGATACCCAGCTTTGGACGAGCCAATAAAAATTTTCGGTTTCAGGTCTGTCATTGGTATAGCGATATTGCGCGTTTCATAGTAGCGCTATTAAACAATTCCTTTGCTGAGTCTTCGATTAACTCATCTAAATCCTCTTTAAGTCGTTTAAGGTTTGGTACAATTTCATCTTTAAAAAATGGCAATTCCATTCCATTAGGGCTTTTAACCGTACGACGATAATCGGGCTCCCCAATCAGGCGTTGCATGTGAGTGGAAATTGCCTGGGCTATGCTTAATTCATTTCCCGGAATAAAACGAATCAACTCATTGGATATGTTGTGAACCAAGGAAGTAAGTTGAAAACTCTTCAGGAAATCAAGTTGAGTTTCACAATCAGCTCGGAGGGTTTTTAACAGTCTAATTCCTCGTTTTGATCCATCATTAGTTTCGTTCCCTTTGTAGTTCACTTGGCCAATATGAGCAAACGGATAATCTGGAGGAGTTTTCCGAGGCCCGTTTGGAAACTTAAATAAATGAACTCCACGGTAATATTCATTTTTATCGGTTTCATAAGTATTGGAATTATACCAGAAGCCGAATACAACGTCAACTTTTCTGTTCAAGGATTTGTTTCTAATAGACACCGATTTTTCCCCTGTATCGTCGACTTCATCATAAACGCCATTAAGGATTTTGACAGCTTGCTTCCTGAGATCTTTAATGTCCTGATCAGGATCTGATTCTTTGTATGGATTTGTGGGAGTGCCCTCGGTATAATGATACCGATCTACAATAGTAAGGAGATCGAAGTCGCTGTGAACTTTGATATTTGTTCCGGTCATCACCGAGCCTTGTCGGCGGTACGCTCTTTGAAAATGAAGATCGAATCCGGTTTCGAGGTGTGTCTGTACCCGTGATGCTGCCTCGATGGTTCTGTCATTATACTTCTTGTCAATGGGTCTCATTGATTCAACAATGTATTTGATGTTGTCAGGAAATTCACTGCTTCTAAACGCGTTGGAGATTGCGGCGACATTCAACTCTTTATCGAATCGACGGTTTTGTAGGTTTGCCAGCCTGGTTGTGTAATTTAATTTTGCCATATTATTTGATTTTAAAACATTGCGTTGATAATTCGTTCTCGTATGGTACTTATTTGTTGGGTCAATTGTTTTTCTTCTAAAGTGAGCTGATGGATCTTCACTAGAAGCCGCTGTTTTTCAATGGGTGGAATTTCAATCTCCAAATAGTCAAGTTGCTTTTTTCCGATATGTCTGACAGTTGCTGTTTTGCTGTGAAAGTCATAATACTTCTTTGCTTTGGTGGAGTTTAAGAACATGGCCAGAAATTCAGGAAGAACAGACGGATCTTTAACTTTCAGAATTATGAATGTACCTGTTGCAACCGCCTCTTTAAGTTGGGATTTCCATACAGAAGCGAAAAAGCGGCCTTTCGTTGAAAGGAGGACGTCGCCGTCCTGAAGTATACGAGTAAAACGAAGTGCCGAGTGATCGACATATTGAGGTTCCGGCGCTACATAAATACCGTCAGAATTAAAGTCCCTCCCTTGTACGCAAGCCAGTTCCCCGACTGGGGAAGCAGAAGTATTTGCGCCAAATTGGGCTTCAGTGATTTGAGATAGGTTTTTTTTCAGGTCCATTACAATGGCATCAAAGTAATGGAAACTATTTCAATTTACCAAATTTATTTTATTGTATGATACCTGAAAAAACATAAAGCTTAAAATAACTTTATTAACAACTTGTAAAACAATAAGTTGAAAAAATAGAAGGATTGAAAAAGATGCGTTCGTCCTATAAAAAAAAGTGGGACAAGAAAACAGAACGCATTCGCAAATCATTTCATTGGCACCAATTTAACTGATTGACGTCGTTCAAGTTCGCGTATATTAAGATCGCGTCTGCTTACAAAGACAAATATATTCACCGCCTGCTTAAGAGTTTCTCAACCTGGTGTACACCCACGCACATTTCACAAGCACATTTGGCGCTACTTTCAAAGGCTAATAATTTTAGTGGTGCCAAATAAGCTTGCAAAATTTCCCGCCCACCTGTGTGGACATTAGAGCAAGCAATTTTTCAAATTGCATTCCTATCGCACAAAAAATTAAAAAGTTCGGACACTAAAAACTATTTCGACACATTACAACTTATTGGTGGACACGTGACCAGAAGTTAAACTGTGTGGCGGCAACTAGGTACTAACAGCACGCGTAGCGTCATGCCGGGCATTTTTTTATTTTGGCATCTCGGTGGACATTTGTACTTTTATAATATTGCGGAAGCCGGCACGAACGCCAGCGTGCAATACGTTATGCGTCACCATTAAGGACAATACACAATGACAAAAATTTGGACTGACAAAATTATTGACCAATGGAAAATTGACGAAATCAAACTTAGTCATCCCTCGACAATTGAGGCAATTAGCGAAACCGAAAAAATTTTAGACTTCCACTTTCCATCTGACTTTAAGGAACTTTATTTAAAAATTGACGGTTTCGTCGAGTGGGACTGGACGCCAAATATGTTTTCAATTTGGCCATTGGCTCGTATCGTCGAAGAATATAATCGCGAAAGTGACAATACATTTATAATTTTTGCAGACTACTTAATAAACGCGCATCATTTAGGCTTTGTAAAGGGACAGAATGGTGTGTTCAAAAATTCCGGTACGACACCCGAACTTATTGCAGACACCTTTTCGGACGTCATGACACTCATTAATTCAAACGCCGACATTCTATATTGACAAAAATGGCGAACGCATAACAGCAGCTCAGGCGCCAGCGGACAATTGCACATGCATTTGCAAAATATATTGCCTGCTACGCAGACCGTTTTAGTTTTTGCAAATGCGTATTTTATTTTAACTTCACGTTGGACATCGCAACTTTTAGCATCTGCGAAATCGTTTTTCGCCGGCGCCTAGCTGCGGTCCGTTATAAGTAATGCGCCCAAATTGACAATTAAACATTTCGGCTTGACAAGAACAGTAGCATCTCGGTTGACAATTTTTCGTTCATCTCGTTTTGACATTCCGGCCTGACAAGAACAATAGCATTTCGGTTGACAGCATTCTGGACTTTGCATCTCGGTAAGGTTTTTATGCTTTTGTTCTCCTCCTCTCTTTTGCCAGAGGCATATTTGCCATTCTAATTTAGCACATTCGTTTTTGCAGGAGGCAGGCAAAAACAAACAAGCTAAATTCCAACCGCAGCTTGAAAATGCCATTTTTAGGACAAAAAGGGCGGTTTACCGCCCTTTTTTAGTTATTCTGAAGTGTTACATTTGTTTCCACCTTAGAATGAAAACAAAAGAATTAATAGAAAAGGCCACTAAAACCCATAAATTCCTGGCCGGTGGAATTGGGCTGTTTCTTGGCGCGATAGGCGTGTTTGCCTTCTTTGAAAAATGCACAACAGAAAATGTCAGCGGCAACTGGTATATTGAATTAAGGGTCGAAAAAAGTGCTTACAAGCCTTATATAGGTGAAACGCACACGCAAAAGGTGTTTTTTATTCAAAATGAAAACAGTGTTAGAGGAGATGGCGAAAAGTGGGAATATAATAGCAAATACTTACCGGCAGAGGCTCACCGAAAGTTGGAATACGAAGGTTTTATGGATGGAAGTACATTATTTGCTAAATATGTATTGCATGGTCTGAAAAGAGTATCTGAGGGAAGTATTACCGTAGAGATCAGCAATGATGGAAAAACGATGGAAGGTACTTTTATGGGAACTGCTGGTGAAAGTAGCGGAACGTTGAAAGGAAGAAAAATTGAAGGTTAATCAAACATAATAATGAAAATAAAGCTATTTCTGTTGAGCATTTGCCTGACAAATCTTACTTATTCACAAACCGGAAAATATGGTGTAGCCATTCGCTTATCAGGCTTTGAGTGCTCTTTCAGCGACACATTAGAGAAATATGCCGCTCCTGCGTTCAAAATAATGAACGAGATATTCAACAGCGATCAATTTAGAGATTCTATAAAGAAAATAACCTTCGCAGCAACAAATAAATGGAAAAATAAAACTGCAATTCCAGGAACAGAAGTGTTGGCGGAACTGGATAAGCACAAAAACGACGAGTGGAAACTAATCATGAAGGAAAAGAGTGGAGCTCTCGGTGAAACAGTGCCTGGGGATGACAAAACCAAAGCGTACCTAGAAAATATTCTTTATGATATGTGCAGGGCTGATGATCCGTGTAAATTTCCTTTTGAATATGCCCTTGCAGTAAACCTATGCCATGAATTTATGCACCACATCGGGTATGTTCATCATAAGAACCCAAAGGATACAACTCCTATTCCATCTAACCCATATAACTGTAAAGATGTTTTTTATGATCCTTCAGTTTATCCGAAAGATATAGCGTATAGAACGGGATGGATTGTATACGACATATTTGTAGTTCGTTTTGCTACTAAAAAGTAACGCTAACGTATAAAACTAAAAAATTATCAATGGTAAATCTTGGCCTAATCCTTGAATATGAGGTAATCTTCCCTGCAGAGCCAGCAAAGTCCCTGAAAGAATACTTTAAAGGAGCTAGCCGGGATAGAGTATTAAAGTTGGGAGTTTTTTTACTAGGATTTAAAAACCAAAATTCAGCCTTTAATGACAATGTTCATGTGCTAAAAACAATTTTTGGTGCTGAAAATAACAAGTTTGCAAACGATATTTACAAGCTTATAAAAAATCAAGAAGAGAAAGTACAAAGGCATGTACAAATTATTCATCTGTATTCAAGTCTTAAGCTATTTGAGTTTTTCTTCAAGAATTGTACTGACGACAATGAGCCTGAACAAACTGCTGCTGAGTTTGAAGTAAACTTCTTTAAAGCCTATCTATGTGTAAATACTCAATTTACAAAAGATCAAAACGTAGCTTTTAAATCAGTTAAGCATCTCGATGAGAACCTCAAAATACCGATGATGCTATTTTGCGGTTCATATCCGTATTCGGATAAAACCAACTATGATCTTTCACAACAGTGGGTAACCCAAACCGTAAAAGCAAATTTACTCTTTAAGTTTCTTGAAAGTAACGATCAAACAAAAGATCTTCTGGCGGAGTTTTTACATTGTTACAAATGCGCGGATTGGAAAGACTATATGAAAAAGTACATCCTCTTAACTCTATCAATTCTGAAAAAGGAAAGAGAAACATATACAGACTATGTAATCAAACAGGGAGAGACTTTTAATGAGCAATGCGACTTTCTCGAGTATTTTATCATTTATGAAGGTGAACTACCTGCAGATGAACTTGATTTTCTTACTCTCAGGTCCAAGCCGATGTATAAAATTAAACGAGGTGAGTATCGAATAATATATGATCTTTTCATAGTTGAAAAAATATATAAAGGCCTGTATTTCGCACTTCGGGATCAAAACTCCCGACTTCCAAAATCGCGACAAATCAAAGAATTTAAGAGTTTTTATGGAAAGTACTTTTCAGAAGCAACATTAACATATAAAGCTATGGAAATAATATACCCAAATAAGTGTATGCGTCTGTCTGGTGATGAAATGGATAAGTTAATAGATGGAGCACCTGATTATTACATTAGAAGAGGAACAGATGTTTTGCTTTTTGAATCTAAGGATTTTCTTGTTCCGGTTAAAGAAAAGGACTCATACGATTATGCGGTTTATGATAAGGTTTTTGAAGAACGGCTTTATTTCACGGAAAAAGACAGCAAGCAACATAATAAAGCCGTGGCTCAGCTTATCAATACAATTGAAAATATCTTAAAAAGCAATTTTTCTCCCGACACAAAAATTAAACCAAAAGAAGTAACAATTTATCCCATAGTTGTTGTTCACGACCATCAATATGACGCTCCTGGCTTAAATGAATTAATCAACTCCTGGTTTATTGAAGAATTGGATGTTCTAAGTAATGCAGGGCTTTATACAAAAAGGGTAAAGCCTTTAATTATAGTTAATATTGACCAATTGCTCTACTTTCAAGTTGCGTTGTCCGAAACTATCTCGCTGCACCATGTAATTGATAAGTATTTTCAACACATACAGCGAAAACCAAGGAGAAATTTTATGACCGATCAGGAATGGGAGGCGCATTTATTAGAAAAAACCGAGCCATTTTCAATATTCCTGAGCAATTTTATGGTAAAAAGGAAGCTGAGAAAACTTCCACCATTGCTTGAAGAATTAGGTCTTCAATTGTTTGATAAAACGGTTAATAGTCGGTAAAACGAATGATCTGCTAATGAATAATACTAACATACTTACAAGATGAAACCACTGACTCCAGAACAATTAAAAGCGTTGGAAAAGCTCAAAACTGAAATTGAAAAAGATATAGGTGTCGCTGTGGAAACCGCTAAATATGCTAAACTTTTTGAATTGCTTTATTTTATATATGAGCTAAAAAGACACCGACTTCAGAAGGTTTATGCGACAGATCATGGAGAACAAGCTGTTTTTATTCAGTTTGCGACAAATATAGTCGAAGAAAGTGTCAAATATTCTATTCAACTCATTGCAAAATACTATACGCCGGATTTAACATTTGATAAAGAATCTAAAAAACCTGTGATTAACTTTAAAGTTACTCAATTACTTGATAAACAAACGACCTATATAAATTCGAAGTATGAGAGTCTTTCAATGGTACAGCTCTTTATTGTAACATTAATGGATCCCGGTGCCAAAAAACTAAAAATTGACATGTCCAATGTTAATTCTGATATAGATGCGAAGAAGTTCTTCGATTATTTTTTGAGAATCGATAGAGACAATGATATCAAAAAAAGTTCAACGAAGATGAAATATGAGCTCTTAAAAAATTTTAAAGAAGAATACGATCCTGTCGGCGATTTGTTTCAAAAGGCATATTCCATATCTGTCGATGAATTTTGTGAATTCATTAATAAAATTCTTGAGCGAGCAAAATTAATTATCGAAAAGACAAAACATAATTTCGAGTTTCTGCCAAATGGAAACGTAAATGATCAGAGCTTTAAAACGTTTTTGGTTTTCGTTCCTTCATTTCTAATAAATGAACGTGAATTAGCGTCTTTTGGAAAGAAATATGATAATCTAGTTGATTTATTGACGTTTAAGCCTGATAAGTATGACGAAAAGCAATTGCGATTCCACTTAATTACACGAACACCCTTTATTAAAGTGAAGAAATTTTTTGTTATTTCTCCTGAGTTATTGCTTGATAGTTTATTCACCAATACACACTATTCCTTATTAGAATCAACGTTAGTTAAGGAGGAATACAAGGCTCGGCAAGCAAATCTTTATTTAGATAAATTGGTTTCTATTGCGTCCAAATATGGGTATACGGAAGTAGAAAGAGAAAAAGACCTTTTTGAAAAGGGTGATCAGATTGGAGATATTGATCTAATTCTTAAAGATAAGGATGGCAATTTTTTGTTAATTGAAGCAAAAAATCATATGCTTCCAATGGACATTTACTTTAAAGATATACTAAAAACCAGGGAGCATCTTTCATATCTGCAAACAAAATGGGAGGAGAAGGTTTTGAAAAGAGTTGCACATCTACAATCAAATCATTCGCAGTACGGCATTCCAGCATCGTACAAATACATAGTTGTTTCAAGATTTCCAGAAATTATCTCCCATTACTCTAATCTTTTGATATTAAGTACTGCTGAGTTTGAGTTTTGGCTTTCAAGAAGCGAATGGTCTGATTCCTTTGATGTAATAACAACGGAGTTTTATAAAACTCATGAGGATAGGTTTACAAAAGAAGATTTAGAACGTTTGTCTGAATCACAAATTTTCTTTGGGAACTTTGGAGAAAAGAAAGCTGACAAATAAGTGTAAAATCTTCAACAGCCTAAGTCCTATAGGACAGCCCACGCACAGCAAAAACACAAAAACGTTTCAGGCTATTTGTATTCCGGCAGACAACATCCCGGACGTGCAGGCTCGCTCAAATACTGTGTGTGGGCGCACATACTTATAACAGCACGCATAGCGCCATTTTTGCGCATTAACGCCTAAATGCATAAATGGACTTAGCAAAAACGGACGCTAGCTTGCCATCCGTTAGCTGTCACGGTAAACGACTATCCACATCCACCGTAAAGATATAGCAGCTTTTACTCAAAATATTTATCTTCACATCTGCAACCCCGATTCTAAAAATGGCATTCGATCCAAACAACAACATCGTTAAACTTTGTCTCCAGGGCATGCAGGCCGAAGACAAAGGAAAACAGGAAGAAGCAACCGAAATCTTCCTGCGGGCCTGGAATGAAGCAGGCAATGATTTTGAAAAATTTCTTGCGGCCTATTATCTCGTACGCCATCAAACCAATGTCCACAGTAAAATAAAATGGCTTGAAACAACGCTGCAGCTGGCCTTAAAAATAAATGATGAAACGGTAAAGGCTGCTTTCCCTTCCCTGTATTTAAACCTCGCCAACTATTATGAGGAGCTAGGCGAGAAGGATCAAGCCAAAAGGAACCATGATTTGTCCATCACGTCAAACACCACACCCTTAGACCGCGGTCCTTTTTATCACGGCACCAAAGCCAGTTTGCGGGCCGGTGAGCTGTTAACACCCGGGGGCGACTCCAACTACAAGGCCGATCTCAAAATGAACCATATTTATTTCACAGCCCTTGTAAATGGTGCCGGGCTTGCCGCCGCCCTGGCCAAAGGCGATGGACCTGAACACGTGTATATTGTTGAGCCCACCGGCGACTTCGAAAATGATCCCAACGTTACAAATAAAAAATTTCCCGGCAACCCAACACGCTCGTACCGCACGGCGACGCCTTTAAAGATTATTGGCGAAGTAAAAGATTGGGTCAGGCAAACACCTGAAGCCATACAACAATGGCGAGAGAAGTTGGCGAACAATACAGGCGAGATCATTAATTAGTTTACCATCAAATAGTCGGCGTTAAATTTCCGAACCCCCCGCAACGCGCCTTTGCGAAACCTTACCTGCAACGGCTGAGGCAATCTGTCTGCCATTCCCGGGACGTTTGGATGGAGCATATGTCCCGTCGCTATGACGGGCTACAAATAACACATATCAGATCAAAGCATTGATCACAACAATTTCAGGGAATTGAAAAAAGTAAGGTATATCCTATCAAGGTCGCTTTTTGTAGGAGTGAGGCACTCTGCCGACATCATGATAAGTGATTTAGGTGTAACAACATATTTGATGTAGCCGTAGCGTCCTCCACCCTCAACTTTTCCAAAGATGGAAGAATAAGCGGCGGTATGCTCCTCTTTTATCGCAGTGGGTTTAAAGGACTTGATCATGGACTTTAAATCTACCTTGTTTTTATTTCTTGGAATTTCCATTACACCAAATTCAAAATTGTCATCACTTTTGCATCCCACCGCAAAGGTCTTTATTTCTTTGCCCAATGTATCCCAGGCAATCACAGAATAATCGGCAAAGGACATAGGCAGCAACACCGAAAAATGTCCTTCGGTGGACTTTGCATAATACCAGCCCGATGCATCCTTGGTACTGGCTTTTTGCCTGTGTATTTTTGTGATGGGCTTCTTTTGCGCAAAGCCGGTGGGGCACAGAAAAAATAAACAAACAAACAGACTGAGCAATAATTTAAATAATTTCATGTTGTGCATTTTGGAATGAGTGTGATAAAGGCCTGCCGGTTAAAATTATTTGTCTTTTTAAAGCCTTTTCCAAAATTAATGTTTTCGCGGCAATTTGAGTATTTTAGTACCGGGCTTTGTCCTCGTGAATAAAAAAACGTTTTAACCTAAAACAGGCTATCATGAAAAAACCAATCAACGACCCCGGTAGACGACAGTTTATTAAAAGCGCTGCTATACTAAGCACGGCCCTGATCGCAGGCAATGCGTTCGGATCTGAGAACACATCGCCAACATCCAAACCCGATGATCTCTACGTGATAGGGCCCCTTGAAGGTTATTCTCCTCAGGTCGGAACGCTGGTGTCTATGCTCAATTATAACAGGCAAACCATTATCGACGCTGTAAAATCACTGACCATGGCTGAACTCGACCACCTGCATGATGAAAAGTCGAACAGCATTGGAGCGCTTATTCTCCACCTTGGTGCCACTGAAAAGTTTTACCAGGTAAACACCTTCGACGGCCGTGAAGATTTTAATGAAGAGGAAAAAAAGGTCTGGGAAGTTGCGCAGGTACTGGGAGAAGAAGGCAGAAAAACGATCAAAGGCCATGAGGTGAAATATTACCTTGACAGGATCAACGAGGTGAGACAAAAAACCCTGCAGGAATTAAAAAAGAAAGACGACAAATGGCTGATGGCCATCGACCCCAAATGGTCGAAGGAAAAACCTTTTAATACTTACTGGAAATGGTTCCATGTCTGCGAGCACGAATCCAATCACCGCGGACAGATCACCTGGCTAAAACGAAGACTCCCGGGTGCCAAACCGGGCGATGATTAAAACAATAAAATCCCTAAATACTCTTTAAACATTGCTTCACTCAAATTTACTCCATGAAAATATCACAAGTACTTATTATCCTTTTTTTTCCGGTCTTATTATTGGCACAGGACGTGAACGCCGACCGCCTCAAAAAAAAGAATGGGCTTTTTTATGAACCCAACAAAGATGTGGCTTTCACTGGTTACGCCGTTACTTATCACGATAACGGCAAAAAAGAAACTTCAACCCAATACAAAGATGGGGAGATCAACGGCGACATCAGGATGTGGTATGTCAGCGGCGCAAAACAGGTGGAAGGCGAATTGATAAAGGGAAAAAAAACAGGCAAGTGGATCGCCTGGTATGAAAACGGGAACAAACTCAGGCAGGGCGCTTTTAAAAATGATAAAGAAGAAGGCAAATACACCTGGTGGTTCGAAAACGGAAAGGTCAACAAAAAAGGCACATACCATAACGGCATTTCGGACGGTAAATGGAAATGGTATTATGAAAGCGGGCAGATAAAACAACAGGGAACAATAAAAGACGAAGCAAATGATGGCACCTGGAAAGACTGGCATGAGGATGGAAAACAAAAAATGACAGGCACCTTTAAAAATGGGGTCAAAGATGGAACCTGGACCTGGTGGGACGAGAAGGGAAACATGACAACGAAAAAGGAATATAAAAATGGCTTTTTGACAGGAGACGCCAATGACCTGGATAGTCACATTGACCGAATGGAATATTACATGAATGAAAGGGATTTTAAACAGGCCCTGAACAGCGTTGAAAAAGCGATTGCCACGGTTGAGGACAAAACAGAGAATAACAAGATCTATATGGGGCTCGAGGTCTATCATTCAAAAGTGTATTCGTTCTTCGAACACCTCGATGAAGCAGAAGCTGTTTTATTAAGATCAATTGGCCTTGCGGAGGCCGACGTGAAAACATTGGTCACAAGTAATTACAAGCCCCCGGTTGATGCGCTCAGAGCATTAGCCGTTAAGCTCTCTGATGCGCCCGGAACTAAAACCCGTGTTGCCCATCACATCGCTGTTGCTTACATCTACAATATTCTGGGTGACACCATCAATTTAAAAAAAGAGCAGCAACTGATGTGGGAACTTTCAGACAAAAGCGATTGGGTGGTTAAAACCTCACTGGCGCTTTATAAAGTACGGGCCGGAAAAGAAGAGGCGCACGGGCAACTGCAATATGAGAAAGCCGAAATTGAAAAAAATGGTGAGACCAAAAAAAACCAGGTAAAGCTGGGATTTCTTTTATACAAAACCGGCCAGTTCAACGAAGCAGGCAAAATTGCAGATAAATACCTTGCTTTAGATCCGAAAGACCTTGATTGTTTATTCCTGAAAACAAATGTTGAAATGGCCCTGGGAAATTTTGATAAAATGAAAGCCCTTGAAAAAGAAATTTTGATCGTGGATCCTAAAGCATTTGAAAAGCAAAAATAATGCGCAGGAAAATATGTAACTTATTACCACATGCGACTCAGCGCAAAGCATAAAGAAATTGTCATTTATGGCTTTTCCATGGCCATCTTGTTATTGCTCCTTAAATGGCTCGAAGCGCATTTTATTGTTTTTAATTACCGTCTCGATTTTTTTATAGGCGCCATTGCCATCATTTTTACCGTTCTGGGCATCTGGCTGGCTTTAAAACTGGTTAAACCAAAAGTAGAAACACGTATTGTTGAAAAGGAAATTTATATCACTGATCCTGCTCCAACAGAGATCAACCAGCAGGAGATAGAAAAACTGGGCATCAGCAGACGGGAGTTGGACGTGTTGAGTTTAATGGCATCTGGTTTAAGCAACGAAGAGATAGCCCGGAAATTATTTGTGAGTTTAAACACTGTGAAAACGCATTCCTCAAATATTTATTTGAAGTTGGATGTAAAAAGAAGGACCCAGGCCACGGAAAAAGCTAAACGCCTGAAAATCATCCCCTAGTTGTACTCACCCTTTGGTGTGAAAACGACAGGGGGAAGTAAAATCACCCGAAAGTGTGAAAGAAAACGGCTTTGCCAGGACTAATTTTGCGCAAACAAATTAGAAATCTATGAAAAAAAACATCTTAGTATTCGGAATCATCTCAGGTTTAATTGTATCTACCTTTATGGCAATTTCAATGGCGCTAATGGCGTCGAACAACAGCGAAATGGAAGGTGCAACCGGTGGCATGATCATTGGCTTCGCCTCTATGGCGGTAGCATTTTCCTTTGTATTTGTGGGCATTAAAAATTTTCGCGACAAACAAAATGGCGGCACCATCAGTTTTGGAAAAGGTTTTTTGCTTGGATTGATGATCAGCCTCATTGCCTCAACCATGTACGTGATCACCTGGGCCGTTGAATATCATTTATTTTTGCCTGATTTTATGGATAAGTATGCTGCCATGCAGGTGAAACAACTGCATGAAAGTGGCGTAACCGGGCCCGCGCTGGAAGAATCTCTTAAAAGCATCGAAAGTGCCAGCTATAATTATAAGCATAGCGCCTTTTTCTTCACCATGTACACTTATATGGAAATTCTGCCCGTAGGCATATTGATCACCCTGATCAGTTCGCTGATCCTGATGAGGAAGACCCCGAAAAATACCGGCAATAGCGAAGGAACAACTATCAGGGCCTGATGGCCGCAGCCGGAATAAAACAATTCTGCAGAAATACACACGTGCATTAACGGGCATTTTCACTAAATTTAAATCCTGTTAAGCACACAACGAATATGCAGGAAAGGAATTCAGATACTTTTTGTCCCAAAAACCGGAAGGAATGGAGAAAATGGTTGCAAAAAAACCATAACACCAAAGAGTCGGTTTGGCTGGTATATTATAAAAAAAACACGGGCATGCCAACCATCACCTGGAGTGAAGCGGTAGATGAGGCCCTTTGTTTTGGCTGGATAGACAGTAAGGCAAAGCCTGTTGACGAAGCAACCTTCATGCATTTTTTCTGCAAAAGAAAAGCGAAAGGCACCTGGTCGAAAATAAATAAAGAAAAAATAGAACGGCTCAGTAAAGAAAATTTGATGGCGCCCGCGGGCCTCGCGGTTATCGAGGCCGCCAAGCAAAATGGTTCGTGGACGATCCTGGATGAAGTGGAAGAACTCATAATTCCCAATGACCTGGCAAAAGCCTTTAAGACCCGGCCTGGTTCGAAGGCATTTTTTTTGAGTTTAAGTAAATCGGTCAAAAAAATGATGCTGTCATGGCTGGTGCTTGCCAAACGTGAGGAAACAAGACAAAAACGGATTGAAGAAATAGCGGACCACGCGGCTCAAAAATTACGACCAAAACAATTCCGGTAGACTACCACTAAGACGCTAAGAACACTCAGAAACACTAAGACGCGAGACAAGAAGAAAATCTCTGCCATTGTGGTTTAAAGAAGTTCAAAAGGTTTAAATTATTCAAAGCTGTTCAAACACCGTCTTTCCTCTTT
>JAZKFC010000003.1:0-64705 GCA_040386615.1 Bacteroidota bacterium | reverse complement strand
GTGATCTTTGCGATCTTTACGCTTACGCTATAGCTTCAGCGCAGGCGCAGTGGTTTTAAAAAAGTTCAGCAGGTTTAAATTGTTCAAATCTGTTCAAACACCGTCTTCCTCTTTGTGATCTTTGCGATCTTTACGCTTACGCTATAGCTTCAGCGCAGGCGCAGTGGTTAACAACCTTTGTGTCATTGATCTTTGTGGTTAAAAAAGTGTCTGCATTATTTCCCATCAAAATTTCTTATCTTAGTTTTACATTTTTAATAAACTCTATCCATGAATAAAGACGTTAAGGCCTATAACAATGCTCAGGCAAAATCTGACAAGGAGATCTGCAATTTGCTGGCTGAAGAAATTACCCGCCACCTGCCCCAGGCAGAAAACAAGATCTGGCACGCGCATCCCGTTTGGTTTTTAGATGGAAATCCTGTGGCAGGCTACAGCAAACTGAAAGACAGTGTCAGGTTGCTGTTCTGGAGCGGTCAGTCGTTTGAAGAAGATAATTTGCAAAATGAAGGCAGTTTTAAAGCCGCTGAAATACGTTACACGGCCGTAGATCAAATCAATACTAAAGACTTGAAACGCTGGCTCAAAAAATGTGTTGACATTCAGTGGGACTATAAAAACATTGTGAAACGCAAAGGACAACTTGAGCGTCTGAAATAAACCGAATGATTTGCTTACAACCGACCGACAGAACAGCAATCTCATGGACAATGACTTAATTGTTATTTTACTGGTAGTTTACTTTATTTATACATCGATTTATACAATAGTATTTTGGCGGGACAATCGGCGCTATTCCACAAAACAAAAGGCCATTCACCTTTCTCTTATCTGGCTCGTACCTTTTTTATGGATTCTCCTGTTAAAGTATAT
Source organism: Bacteroidota bacterium (assembly GCA_040386615.1). Classification (GTDB taxonomy): domain Bacteria; phylum Bacteroidota; class Bacteroidia; order B-17B0; family Aurantibacillaceae; genus Aurantibacillus. Next base: position 63,832 of record JAZKFC010000003.1, on the reverse strand, counting down.
GCATAAAACTACGCCGGGCAGTTCATTTTACAGCAAACAAAGACATGAAAAAACACCTGGTGCCTTAGATGATGATTCGCCCTTTAACGAGAGTGGTGCCGGATTTTGATACCGGCCCTTCCTTATTATACCGCGCCCGGTACTCCAAAGGCGACATCCCCGTAATTTTCCTGAACACTTCCCTGAACGCTTTTACATCTGAATAACCCACATCATACATCACCTCGCTGATTGTTTTCCGGCTCGTTTCCAGCGTTTTTTTTGCTGATTCAATTTTCACACGCTGAGCGTATTCAGTTGGGGTATTGCCGGTCGCTTTAATGAAGCGCCGGTCGAAATTCCTGCGACCCACCGCTAACTGCGCCGACAATTGTTCAATCGAAATTTTTTTCGCCAGGTGCTTCTCCATATAGGCCTGCGCTTTCTTCACAGTTTCATCGCCATGTGACTTCTGTCCTTTAAAAATGATGAATGGCGATTGGCTGGTCCTGTCCATGTCTATCTGAAAAACTTTAGAACAAAAGATCGCGGTTGGCCTGTCGTAATACTTTTCCACCAGGTAAAGCATTAGGTTTAAAAACGAATAGGCCCCGCCGTTTGTGTAAATACCATTTTCATCGGTGATGAGGTGATCAGCCTGCAAATTCACTTCAGGGAACATTGCTTTAAAACTATTGGCTGCCGACCAGTGCGTGGAGCAACTTTTTCCATCAAGCAAACCCGATGCCGCGAGCAAAAACGCCCCGGTACAAATCGTGGCTATTTGGGCCCCCTCCCTGTATTGCTTTTCAATCCAGGTGATCACTGCCTTGTTCTTCTTCACCGCAACCTGGTAATTGTGATTCAAAGAAGGAACAATAACAAGATGTGTTTTTTTGATGGCTGAAATGCTGGTGTGGGGTTTCACATTGAACAACCCTTCATAGAATTCAACTTTTTTTGAAACGCCAGCCAGCTGGATCTTAAACAATTCCTTTTTTCCCTGGTCTTTCCAATAAGCGTTGGCCCTGCTGAATATTTTATAGGCACCCACGATGCTGCTCAGATTGTTCTGGCCGTCAGGAACCAGTATGGTAAGATGTTTCATTAGTTGTGTTGTTCCTGCAAAACTACAAAATATGCTTGTCCGGATCAACCCCTTACAAAGTCCAATTTACACCCCTCTCTTCTGCCTTTTAGACAGTAACTTTATTTTTAAAAAAGCTATGAATACAAAAGATTTTACAAGCAGCATCCTGGTAGAGCAGGATGAAGAGACAGCGTTCAATGCCATCAACAACGTTCGTGGGTGGTGGTCAGAAGAAATTGAGGGTCGCACTGAACAAACCAACGATGTATTTAAATACCACTATGAAGACGTTCACAGGTGTGAGGTAAAAATAGTGGAAATGATCCCCGGGGAAAAAATTGTGTGGCTGGTGTTGGACAATTATTTTAAGTTCACCGAAGACAAAAGCGAATGGAAAAATACAAGGATCAGTTTTGAGATTTCCAAAAAAGAGGATAAAACGCTTGTTAAACTCACGCATCATGGTCTCGTACCGGACTACGAATGCTTTGAAATCTGCAGGGACGCCTGGACCACTTATATTCAAAAGAGTTTGCGCAACCTTATTAGCACCGGTAAAGGCAACCCCAATGGCAAGGACAAACCACAAACAGAGAACGAAAAGCAGTTGGCGGGAAAGTAATAAGCTGTTTTTTGTGTTTACAAAAAAAGTTAAAACCATAAATCTTTAACCTTTCTTTTTTCTTTTTCGATTGAAATTCTTATATTTAAAAGTAAGTTCCAACCTAAAATTTATTCTAATGGAAAAAAGAGTAATTACTTTGCTGCTGGCCTTGACGTTTTATACTGGTTTTGCGCAATATGCATCCCTTTCTTTTAAAAAAGAACAACTCAACAAGGCTTTGCTTCTTACTGACATCACACCAGAGAATCCGGGGCAATGGAACATGAAATATGTGTCGGTGGATATAGTAGCTAGCTGCAACGGGAGTGAAGTAACAGCCTCGGGTACCAGCGACCTGTTGACTGAAGAACAATTACGTGTTGTAAGCTCCGCCGACCTTGGCACCGATATAGTGATCAATGTTAATTACAATTATAGCAGGGTGTCGTATTACCTTACCGTAATGCCTGATGTTGAAGCCGAATTCCCCGGCGGTAAAACAGAACTTACTCAATATTTAAACAAAATCATTCTCGATAAAATTACTGATGAAACACCAGTACAATTTTACCTTTCATTAATTAAATTCACAGTAAATGAAGAAGGTGAAATTGGCAATGCCCAATTAACTCAAAGCAGTGGCGATCAGTATCTCGATCGCTTGTTACTGGAAGCAGTCAACAACATGCCAAAATGGACACCTGCGCAAAACGCAAAGGGCCAAAAAGTAAAACAGGAATACAGGCTGGGAACAGGCAGGGGCAGCAATAAAGGCTGTTAACAATTAACGACAGCTGCGCTCAGGGGCTTGTTTATTCATGATTTGTATCTTATTGCGGTTCTTATTTTTTAAGACCTTTAAATAATTTACTATTTTAGCACTATGCCTTATATCTCCCTCGAAGAACATTTACCCGGTGTTACCGGCCTGATAGAATATAACAAGGAAACCGGTAATGCCCTGCGGGGGCTCACCCAGTTGTTATTACGGGGGCCATCCACCCTCACTGAAGCGGAAAGAGAGTTGATCGCGACAATTGTCTCGCACAAGAACAGGTGCTTATATTGCACAGCTTCTCACACCGCTGCCGCCGACGCGTTTTTAGGTGAACATCGAACTTCTGAAATGGTGAAGCAGGATGTTCAATCAGCGCCGGTGAGCGAAAAAATGAAAGCCCTGTTAAACATTGCTGCACAGGTTCAGGAGAGTGGTAAAAATGTAGACCCTAAAACCGTTGAAAAAGCAAAAGCAGAAGGCGCTACCGAATCTGAAATTCACGATACGGTTTTAATTGCTGCATTGTTTTGCATGTATAACCGTTACGTGGATGGTCTGGCAACTGTGGCTCCCGCTGATCCCAACTACTACAGCCAGATGGCCGAACGCCTGAAAAGTAACGGTTATGCGCGACCGGCGCAGGGTTATGATCATCTCAAAAAATAAGTCCCGATAAACAACATCGCCTAAAATAAAAACTATGGCACACATTACTATTCCTGATGGATTACCCGGCATTCGGGGTCTCATGGCCTTCCGTCCCGACACGGCGAAATACCTTAATGAACTGGCTGAAATTTTATTGCGCGGCGATAATACACTTTCGCGCGGCGACCGTGAATTAATAGCCACCTATGTGTCTTACCTCAATGATTGCTTTTTTTGTCAGAACGCGCATGGAGCCATTGCGCAACACTACCTGCAACGCGACGTGAAATTTATTGATGAGGTGAAAACACATTTTGAAGCAATGGCATTGACAGAAAAATTAAAATCGTTACTGGCTATTGCAGGGGCGGCTACCCGCGGAGGCAAATTTGTTGCGCCTGCTCATATTGAGAGAGCGAAAAAAAACGGAGCGAGCGATAAGGAGATCCACGACACTGTTTTGATCACCGCCTTTTTTTGCCTCTGCAATCGATACGTAGATGGTCTGGCAACAGACGCCAATCCAGACAGACAATTCTACATCGATCGCGGCAAAATGAGAGCTGAAGAAGGTTACCTGGATTTTGATCTGCATAAATAAAAACTACGCCGATTTTTGATATTGTGGGCAGCAAATGAAGTCGCAAATCTTCCTGTTAACATTTACTAAAAATGTTAAAATAACAGCTTCCAGATCCGCTATTTTTTTGGCCCTTGTTTATTGCTGGAGTTTATTTGTACCTTCCATAAAAATAAAAAAATGAAGAACAAAATGATCGCCCTGCTTTTGTCCGCATTATTTTTCAGCGGCTTTTCACAGAATTTCAAATTTGAACATACTGGCGCGCGCGCGGCCATCGTGAGCAAACAAAAAATAAAGGAGGCAAAATTGCTCACCGAACTGATGCCCAATTACAATGGTGAAGATGCCTTTATCGAAATACTGACTACCGTGGGAGGCAATGAGACATCGGCCGGAAGCACCAGTGACCTGCTTACCCAGGAACAGAAAAATTTATTAAACGCTACCTCAATGGGTACCGACATCCTTGTAAAAATCAAATATAAAAACAACTCAACCGGTATTAACAGCGGTAAAGAACTTGAATTCGTGCTGACCCCAGGCCCTGAGACAGATGCGCAATACCCGGGCGGCAACAGTAGGATGTCGGAATACATTAAAGAAAATGTAATCAATAAAATTCCTGAAACAAAGGCCTTTGCACTTGACAAAGTTTCGGAGAGTACTGCCTTACAGAAAGTTTCACGCATAACGGTTGCCTTTGTTGTTAACGAGAAAGGCGAGATCACTGATGCCACAATCAACAGAACCTCTGCCGACGCTGAATTGGATGAATTGGTGCTGAACGCCATCAGCAAAATGCCTGCCTGGACACCGGCAGAGTTTTCAAAAGGCGCAAAGGTTAAACAGAAATTTATTGTAAGCATTCCGTTTAAAGGAGGTTGTTAAGGCCTTCAAATAAGATTGACGTTTCGCAACCCACAGAAATTGATCATGAATAAGCAGGCAATCATCAACAGGCTTACGGAAAAGTACCAGTTATTTACACTATACATCGACGCCCTGACTACTGAAGATTACAAATTCAGTTATCAAAACAAATGGACGGCCGGGCAGCAGGTAGAACACCTCATTCTTTGCAGCAAACCTCTTGTAAAGGTTTTTGGCATGGAGCCTCAGCTCATTATTCAGAATTTTGGTAAAACCGAACGCGCCGGCCGTAATGAGGAGGCCCTGAGTTATCTTTATACAGAACAATTGAAAGCCGGTGGAAAAGCACCAGAGCATTTTGTGCCCGGTCCGGATTTGCATGCGTATGAAGACAGGGGCACTGCCACACTCACAGCCCTGATCAAAGCGCTTTGTTCGCGGGCCGACACATTCAGCGAACAAGACCTTGACAACCTGCTCATCCCGCATCCCTTACTCGGTAAACTCACTCTGCGTGAAATGTTGTACAATGCCATTACACATGTTGAACATCACCATGAGCTCACCGAACAAAATTTAAAACACAATGTTTTTGACCGGAAATGAATAGAGACAAAACAGAAATTGCCACCGGGGTCTTTAACAAACATGCCCACAGTTACCAGGAGAAATTTATGGATGTAAGCATGTATGGGGAGTCCTTTGATTTTTTTTGCGATCAACTTCCTGATCGTAACGCGAAAATTCTTGAATTAGCCTGTGGTCCTGGTAATATCACCAGGTACCTCCTCGATAAACGTCCCGACTTTAATATTCTTGCTACCGACCTGGCGCCAAACATGCTGGCCCTGGCACAAACCAACAATCCAGCTGCGAACTTTCGGTTAATGGATTGCAGAAACCTTGAAAAGGCCGGTGAAAATTACAACGGGGTTATGTGTGGCTTTGCGCTGCCTTATCTTTCAAAGCCGGAAGTGCGCAAGTTGCTGAGCGATATTTTCAGAATGTTGAAAGCCGGGGGGTTGCTATACATCAGCACCATGGAAGATGACTATGAAAAATCAGGATTTAAAAAAGGGAGCTCAGGAGATGAGATCTTCATGCATTTTTACACGGCGGCGTTTCTCAACGATGAGCTCGAAAAAAATAATTTTAAAGTGTTGTACCAGGAACAGATAGAGTCTACGGCAAGTGATGGCGAAAAAGTAATTGATTTAATTATGATAGCAGGCAAATAAAAAAACAAAACCAATTTATTCACAACATTATGGATCAACTGCATCACTACAAACTAACAGCTACCTGGAAAGGCAATAAAGGTACCGGTACCAGCGGCGTGAAAGCCTATGACAGGAGCCACACTGTTTCTATCGCCAACAAACCCAACCTCGATCTCACAACAGACAATGCGTTTGTAGGTGACAAAACAAAGCTGAATCCCGAAGACCTCCTGGTTTCAGCTGTTTCCTCCTGCCACATGCTTTCTTATTTATACATCTGCGCGATGGAAGGTGTGGTGGTTACCGACTACATTGATAATGCCACAGGCACTATGGTAGAATATCAAGAAGGGGGCGGGCAGTTCAAAGAAATCACTTTAAATCCCGTGGTAACGGTCTCCGAACAATCCATGATCCAGAAATCAATTGAGCTACACCACAAAGCGCATGACATTTGTTACATCGCGAATTCGGTGAATTTTGAAGTTAAAAATAATCCCGTGAGTAAATTGCGGGATGCATGAGAATAAAAGCAGTTAACCTCCAGCGGTAAAACCTGCATCATAAAACTATGACACCGGCAAAAAACTTAAGAACCTGCAAAAAAGGGCATCAGTATTATAAAAGCAGCGATTGTCCTACCTGCCCTGTTTGTGAAGAAGAACACAAACCAAAGGAAGGATTTCTTGCAGAAATCTCTGCACCCGCCAGGCGTGCGCTTGAAAAAGAAGGGATCACCAGTCTGAAACAACTTTCAAAAAAGACTGTAGCAGATGTTTTAAAATTTCACGGGATGGGGCCCGCATCAATACCCAGACTACAGGCCGCTTTAAAAAAAGAAGGCTTGACCTTTAAAAAATAGCAAGGTCCTATTTTAATTTTTCGTAGTAATAAAAATCACTTTTAAGTACCTGGCCCAATTCAGGATGAAAAATCAGGATAAGATCGTTTAAGATGCGGTTGGGATAGATCATGCCTGTTTCCCAGTAAATGCTGTACCCGAAGTCATTCGTTACTTTGGTGTTATTGTATAAATTTCCTTTTTTAAAAGCATTGAACTCGGCATAGCGCGGTTCAAAACCCAGCAATTCTTTTTTTGTTTTCAGCGTTGAGAGGTTGATCCAGTAATCAGCGTCTTTTGCTTTCGCATACACCTGCTCGAAACTCAGGGGAAGGCTCCCTGCTTTTGTGTCATCCTTCCATAAATAATTGGCGCCCGCGTCGTTCAGCAACTGCGCCATAAAACTTCTTCCACCCGGCATGTACCATGAATCGCCGAACTTGATTTCGTTAAAAACCGTTGGCCGGTTATTTGTTGTCGCCGCGATCTCTTTTAATTCGAAATAGTTCTTTTCCATGGCCACAAAAACAGAATCTGCCAACTGCTTTTTGTCAACAAAAGCGGCAAAGAACTTAATCCACTCTGCACGCGCAAGGGGCGACTCTTCAAGATGGTCGACACTGATGGCCACCGGAATTTTTGTTTGCTCGAGTTTCTTGTCGAGGTCTTTTTGCCAGTCGCCCATGCCAAAAGTGAAAATAATATCGGGTTGCAGAGCCACTGTTTGTTCTATGTCCACCTGCGGCGACCTCGCCAGTTCCTTTAATCCTCCTGCTTTGAATTTGGAAATGATCTGTGGATTATTAACATAGTCTATATTATCTATCGCGGCAATACTTTGTACCATGCCCAGTTCGCAGAACATGGTGGCGTAAATGCTGCTGAGTGCCGCGATTTTTTCACAGGGAACTTTCACCGCATAGGTGATACCGGTGAGACCCCGCAAAGCCGCCGAATCTTTGTAAAGCGCAAACACAGCTGTGGTATCACCGCTGTTGCGGTTGCCCCTTAAATAAATAATGGTGAGTTCATCGCCGGATGAAATTGAAAAACGTTTTGCGTACCTGATGCTGGCATCAGGTTTTAATTGCGACGAGACCACCTTTTTTTCTTTTTGCAGGTCGCCGCAGGCCGTTATAAAAGCGACAATAAAAACAAATATATTCCTGTAAAAATTAAGCGACATGCAACCTTATTTCAAATACACTGCCACCCGGCAAATTATCTTTTACGCTTATTTTGCCATTGTGATTTTTTACAATGTAATTCACGATGTAAAGCCCCAATCCCGTTCCTTTTGAGCTCCTGGTTTCTTCATTGCCGGCCCTGTAAAATTTAGAGAAGACCTTTTCCTTATCGGCATTCGAAATACCGCAACCCTTATCACTAACGGTTAGTACAGCTTTGCCGCTGTCATTTGTTAAACCAACAACAATCTCCTTTTCACCGGGCGAATATTTAACGGCATTGTCAACCAGGTTGGTGATTACCGAGGGAAAAGAGTCAGTGTCAACTACAGCGTAGATACCCGGCTCAATATTTAATTTGACCTGGCCACCGGCAACTTCCCGTTTGTAATAGCGTGACATGGTGGTTTCAGTTAACTCAGAGAGATTGTGTTTCTCTTTTTTAAATTTATATTCCCCCGCGTCGAGGCGACTCGTAAAAAGCACATTGTCGATCAGCACATTCAGTCTTTCATTTTCAAGCAGGGCGTTCGCTATCAGTTCCTGCTGTGTATCGGCATCGAGCTTTTGTTTTTGAAGGGTTTGCAATTGAAGTTTAGTGGCCGCGATGGGAGTTTTTAGCTCATGGGTAATGCTCAGGAAAAAGTTCTTTTGCTGGTTGTTCAATACGGTTTCTTTGTCCTGCGCCTGTTTGATCTTATAGATACCGAACAGCAACAACAATAAAAATACGGTACCCTCGCTCACGATCATTACCGTTTGCATTTTTTTACGGTGATGCAGGGCAGCGATATCAATCTTCAGTTGGGTTTCATTGGTGGAGCCGAGCTCTGTTAATTTTTGTTTTTCATCGATGATCAATCCGTTTTGTTTTACCAGTAAAAACTCCCACCACAGGAACTGCAGCAGGATATAACCGAATAAAACGGTTAAAATGATTATGGAACGGGACTTAGGTTTCATCATGGGCTACTTCGGGAAACTGGATCAGGTCTTCAATTTGTGCCAACACTTCCTCGGCACGTTTTACGGCGCCAACATCTTCAATGGTTAAATATAACTTATTGTTTTGTTCCTTTAAAGTGCAAAGCCGCGGGTATTTCTGTGCGAAAAGCAACGATGCCTGGAACACGGGGCTCGAAAAATAATCACTCTGCTGTTTATTTAAAAAATAGGCCAGCATTTTTTTATTTTTTAATACAAGTTTTTCAAAGCCCAGTCTCATGGCCTTCCAGCGCATGCGCACCACGTTGATCAGTTCTATGGCCTCGGTTGGCAAAGGACCGAACCTGTCGCGCAGATTTTTCTCAAAGGCTTTGAGGTCTTCTTCTTTGGTAATGTTATCGAGCTCCCGGTACAATAAAAGTCTTTCGGTAAGGCTGCTCACATAAGCATCAGGAATCAACAACTGCAGATCGGTATCCACCACGGTTTCTTTTACAAACTGACGCGAAAACACCGAGGTGTCTTTTACTTCCAGTTCTTCACCCACCACTTCTTTGTACCAGGCTTCTTCCTTTAACTCTTCAACGGCCTCATTTAAAATTTTCATATAGGTATCAAAACCCATATCATTAATAAAGCCACTTTGTTCTCCACCCAGTAAATTACCGGCCCCGCGAATATCAAGATCCCGCATCGCGATCTGGAAACCGCTGCCCAGGTCACTGAAATCAACAATGGCCTTTAGTCTTTTCCTCGCTTCTGTACTCAGCAGAATTTGGGAGGGTGCCAGCAGGTAACAAAAAGCTTTTTTATTGCTTCTGCCCACGCGGCCACGCATCTGGTGCAGGTCGCTTAATCCAAAGTTCTGCGCGTCGTTAATAATAATGGTGTTGGCATTGCTGATGTCGAGGCCGCTTTCGATAATAGTAGTGGCAACCAGCACGTCGTAATCGCCTTCCATAAATCCAAGCATCACATCCTCGAGTTTGTCGCCATGCATTTGCCCATGCCCGATGGCAATGCGCGCGTCAGGCACCAGGCGCTGAATAATGCCCGCAATGTCCATGATATTTTCGACCTTGTTGTGTACAAAAAACACCTGGCCATTCCTGTTGAGTTCATAACTTACCGCGTCGCGGATGAGTTCTTCATCAAATGTGTGTAGTTCTGTTTGAACAGGATAACGGTTGGGCGGTGGTGTGGTGATCACCGACAGATCCCTGGCGCCCATCAGACTGAACTGCAGGGTGCGCGGAATCGGTGTAGCCGTAAGCGTTAAGCTGTCCACATTCTTTTTAAAGGTCTTTAACTTATCTTTTACGCCCACGCCGAATTTTTGTTCTTCGTCAACTATCAGCAATCCTATATCTTTGAACTTTACATCTTTTCCTACCAGTTTATGCGTGCCGATGATGATATCCACTTTTCCTTCAGCCAGGTTCTTAAGGGTTTCCTTCACCTGTTTTGAACTCCTGAAGCGGTTAATGTAGTCAACGGTACATGGCAGGTCCCTGAGCCTGTCTTTAAATGTTTTGTAGTGCTGGTAAGCCAGAATAGTGGTTGGCACCAGCACAGCCACCTGCTTACTGTCGCAAACCGCTTTGAACGCGGCCCTGATCGCAATCTCCGTTTTACCAAAACCCACGTCTCCACACACCAGTCTGTCCATGGGATGCGGCCTTTCCATATCACGCTTTACATCTTTGGTTACTTTCAACTGGTCAGGCGTATCTTCATATATAAATGAAGCCTCGAGTTCGTGCTGCAGGTAATTGTCCTGTGGATAAGCGTGCCCAGGCTTTGCTTTGCGCTCGGCATATAACTTAATAAGATCGTAAGCCAGTTCTTTGACATTGCGCTTTGTTTTATTCTTGAGGGTTTGCCAGGTGGTACTGCCCAGCTTATCGATGCGCGGCACCTGGCCTTCCTTGCCACTGAACTTGCTGATGCGGTGCAGGCTGTGAATGCTCACATAAAGTATATCATTGTCCCTGAACAACAGTTTAACACTCTCCTGCTCCCTACCGTTGATGCTTAATTTCTGAAGGCCCGCGAAGCGCCCTATGCCATGATCAATATGCGTGACATAATCTCCCGGATTTAAGGTGAGCAGTTCCTTCAGCGTAAATGCCTCGGCGCTTTTGTGTTTTAGTTCTTTGAGTTTAAAGCGATGGTAACGTTCAAAGATCTGGTGATCGGTGTAGATCGCGATCTTCAGGTCCTCATCAATAAATCCCTCGTGAATGTTCAGGGGCAGATAATCAATGAGACTTTCGTAGGTGCGGTGTTCTTTTGTGAGAAGGTCATTAAAAATTGAAATAAGCCGGTCGGCCTGCTTGGTATTATCGGTTAAAAAATAATTGTGGTAACCTTTGGTTTTATTTTCCTTGAGATTGGCAATGAGCAGGTCGAAATTTTTATTAAATCCCGGTTGTGGTTTTTGGTTAAATAAAATTTCAGTGCCATGAAGCAGGCTTCGGACGCCGAATTCAACGGAGGAAAATTTCTCAAGTTCCTGTTTAAGATCAGCAGATGAAGCGTATAATTTTTCTGGCGGCACCTGTTTGATCTCGCCCTGGTGATTTAAAAAAGCCTTCTGTGCTGTTTCAAATTTTTTATCAAACACATCGAGCGCGTAAGAAACATCATCGAAAAAAAGAAAGGTATTGGTGGGATCGAAATAATCCAAAAGCAAAGCTTTATTTTCGGTGAAAACTGAAGAGTTGATGTTTGGAATAATGGTAACAAAATCGAAATTTGCGGTGGATAATTGTGTAACCGGATCAAAGGTCTTAATGGCGTCAACATCGTTCCCAAACAATTCGATGCGGTAGGGAAACTCGTTGGCGAAAGAATAAATATCGATGATGCCGCCCCTTACACTGAACTGGCCCGGCTCGTACACAAAATCTACCAGCGAAAAATGGTAGGATGTTAAAAATTCTGAGATAAAATCAATAGACAGCTTTTCGTGTTTTTTTACCTGGAGGGTGTTCTGGTGCAACTGCTTGCGGAGCGCCACCTTTTCTGCGAGCGCCTGGGGGTAGGTCACAACCATGCCTTTGAAAGTTTCGCGCGATAAAAGGTTTAGAACTTCGGCGCGCTCCTGTATGCTGGCATTGGTGGTTTTTTCGGTCTGGTAAGGTTGCTTGTAACTTTCAGGAAAGAACAACACTTTTTTATCATCCAGCAAAGCGGCAAGATCGTTGAGCAGGTAAGCCGCTTTTTCTTTGTCTGATGCGATGATCACGCAGTTTTTATCGTTGCCCTGCACAAGGGATTGGATCACAAAGGCCAATGAGGACCCGTTTAAACCCCTGAACCAATAGTTTTGGCCTGAGTTTATTGCCGGTAATTTAGAATTAAAAATCCCCTCTAGTTGCTTGGTGTTTAGGATCATTTACAGGATGGCAAAGCTAAGGATTATATCTGTTTTAAAGGCTCGAGGGCGGCCTTATTTTAACATTAGTGTGGTTTGCATATTGGATATAGTCCACTATATTTGTTAGACATTAAAATTAACTAAATAACCACTTTAACTTAATCAGTATGAAAAAACAATTACTCGCGTTTGCTTTTTTGGTAGCCGGAATGGGTCTGGTTGCTCAGGTGCCCCGCATGTCCCTTTATGAAGAATTCACCGGGGAAACCTGTCCTCCCTGCGCAGCCACCAATCCTGGCCTTGACATCCTTTTACTATCAGGTACCAATCCATCAAAAGTGATCCCCATCAAATGGCAGGTACCTATTCCTTCTGCCCCTTCAGCTCTATGGTCTTTGTACCAGACCAACAAGCTGGAAATCAACTGGCGTTATAGCCAGTACGGTTATGGTGTGAATTCAGCGCCAACCGGCCGCATGGATGGCCAGAACCTGACCGCTTTTGGTATTACAGGCAGTTCTGCAGATCATCCGGCAAATTTAACCACCACCGCCATCAACAATGCCGCGGCAGTAACTACGCCATTCGCCATTAATATGGTCCGCGCCTGGGATTCTAATTACACTACCGTGACCTTAACTGTTAATATTTCTTCTATGGGAAATTTCACAGCTGTTGGTAATCTTGTTTGCCGTGTTGTTCTGATTGAAAATGAAATTCATTTTCCGGTGCAACCAGGTACCAATGGTGAAAAGGACTTTAACTGGGTAGTACGCAAGTCATATCCCGATATCCAGAACGGAACCACTATGCTTCCTAACTGGACCAATGGCCAAACCCAACAAATTGTACTTACCTGCCAATTGCCTTCTTATATCAACGACAAGTCACAAGTTGCTTTCGTAGCCTTTATACAGGATGACGGTGACAGAAAAGTAATGCAAGCCGCTAAATCAACTACACAGCCGGTGGCTAACGATGCTAAAGCAGATCTTACGCTTTCATCTTATGTTTGTGGTGGTAATTTTGTACCAAAGCTGAACATCTTTAACAATGGTAATAACGCCATTACCGCTTTGGACATCACGCCTAAATTGGATGCTACAGTGGGTTCGGTAATTAACTGGACAGGTAATTTGGCCGCAGGCGCTTCAACATTGGTGACTTTGAGCAGCGTAGCACTTACTACCGGCGCTCATACTTATTCTTATATGATCACTAACGTGAGTGGTTCTGATTTTAATCCGAACAACAACTCTATCAGCAAAAAAATTGTTGGTTTAGCTGCGGCTGATCTAAGCCCGGTAACTGAAGATTTCGTTACTACTTTCCCGCCTGCAAACTGGTCGCTTTATAGCGGAAACTCAACTGCGGCATGGGTAAAAAGCACCAGCGCTGGTGGTTTTGGCCTATCTACCGAATCAGCTAAAATGGATTTCTTTACTATCGCAGCCGGTTCTGTTGTGGAGTTAGTGGTGAAGCCTTTAGATTTATATGGCACCGATACTCCTACATTGACTTTCGATGTGGCGTACGCGCAATACGGCGCCGCTTATGACGACCGTTTGGAAGTATTTGCTTCTTCAGATTGTGGTGTTAACTGGACAAGTGTTTATGACAAGTCGGGAACTATCTTAAAAACCCGCGCACCAATCACTTCTGCCTTTGTACCGGGTGCTAATGATTGGAGAACCGAAACTGTAACACTTCCTGGCTTTAACACCAGCCAGAACGTTCTGGTTAAATTTACCGCCACCAGCGACTTTGGTAATAACCTTTATGTTGATAATGTGAATCTTAAACAGGAATCTCCTACAGTACCAAGTCACGTAGGAATAAATGCAGTTAATAATGTTAACATGGGTGTGAGCATTTTCCCTAACCCTTCTAATGGTGAAACTACTTTGGAAATATTGACCAACAGCCCGTCTGCGGCCAAAATTTCTGTTGTAAATGTACTGGGACAAACTGTTTACAGCCAGTCAGCCAATTTAAACTCAGGCAGCAATAATGTACAATTAAATGTATCTGAATTTGCTCCGGGTGTTTACAATGTGATGATCGATTCTAAAAACGGATCAGTAGTTAAAAAATTAAACGTTACTAAATAATATCAATCTGGGGGCCGCTTAACCGCGGCCCCTTATAAAATTAAACCGATGAAAAAGTTACTCTTAATACCGGCCGCCTTGCTGTTATCTTTGTTTGCGTCTGCGCAGGCTTCTATGCAGATCGTAGAAGTGGGATCACAACAAACGCTCACTGCCAACCAGGTAATAAACATGGCTGTGTTTGCCAGTACCAATATTAAAACGACTCTGGATATAAGAAACACCTCTAACAGCCCCAAGACCTATAACGTACGTCGTTATGATATGACCTTGAATACTGTGAGCGGCAATGCGGCTGAAGCGTATTTTTGTTTCGGCGGTTCTTGTTACGGGGCGGCTACCTATACTTCGCCTACCTCACTGGTGTTGCAGCCAGGTAAAGCGGCCTCCGATACAAACGCAGCATTTTACCTGCTGGTTGCCGACCTCGATGAAGCCCCTGTTGCAGGATTAAGCGTTGTAAAATACACTTTTTTTAATGTTTACAGTGCTAACGATACCATGCAGATTACGCTCAGATACAATGGTTTGGTAGGTATCAACAAAGTAAACAAAGATCTCAATGCCTTTGATGTTTATCCAAACCCTGCTTCTGAAAGCGCGTTCTTAAAAGTAAACGCTTTAAAAGCTTTTGACTCAAAATTAACAGTGTACAATTCTTTGGGCGCTGTGGTTTCAGAAAAACAGCTGACCATCAGCGAAGGAAAAAACAACATTGACCTGAAGGTAGAAAGTTACCCAACCGGCATTTATTTTATCAATATCAAAACCAGTGAGTCGTCTGTTACAAAGAGACTCATCATTAAGTAAACAAATCTCCATACTACAGAATTAAGCCTCCGCAGGGAGGCTTTTTTGTTGCCTGGCAACCACTTATACTGCAAACCACATAGGCACATAGATTTTTGTATTCTTAAGGCTATGTGTCTATGTGGTTATTTCAGTACTCCTGATAGCCCGGAATTCATTTTTTTTTAGTTTCTTTACAGCTTAATTTAGACTTTATGGAATTATACTTAGACTCTGCCAATTTAAAGGAAATAGAAGAAGGCTTTAAGCTTGGATTTTTGAGCGGCTTAACCACCACGCCAACTTTTATGCAAAAAGAAGGCATCACCGATATAGACGGCACCATTGTAAAATTAAGCAAGATAGTGCCTGTATTACAAATTGAAGCGCTGGGCAACACCGCCGAAGAAGTGTTAGCGGAAGCTGAAAGGCAACTGGCACTGGGTCTTGATCCGGGCAAAACAGTTTTTAAAATCCCTGTTTCACTTGAAGGCGTGCGGGCCTGTAAATTGCTACGCGACCGTGGTTACCTGGTGAACGTACATTTGGTTTATACCCTGCAGCAGGCTTATATGGCTATGCAGGCCGGTGCTACCTACGTATGTCCTTTAGTTGGACGTTTGCAGGACCAGGGACATGACGCCCTGGCACTTGTTGAGCAATGCATTAACGCAGTTGAAGTATATGACTACGATACCAAGATCATGTTCTCGTCGGTACGCCACGCAGAACACGTGAGAAACGCCATTAATCTGGGCGTGCACACCATTACCGTACCATTAAAAGTTTTAAAAGGATTGACTGAAAATAATTTTACAACCATTGGTACCGACCAGTTTATTGCTGATACACGGTTAATGATGGTACGCGTAAAAGAAGCCATTAACGGAGTTAATCCTATAGTAAGTGAAGATACCAATCTCACCGACGCTATTATTAAAATGACAGAATACAATTTCGGCGCTGTAACCGTTGTGAAAAAAGACGGCAGCATCAAAGGGGTGTTTACCGATGGTTCATTAAGAAAATTATTGATGGACAAAGGCCGCGATGTGCTGAACAAAAAATTAAGCGATCTCGATTACCGCGATGCCATTACCATTGACGGAGGCACACTTTTAAACGAGGCCGCAGCCATGTTTAAAAAAACAGCGGTAGATACCATTGTGGTGACAGACAATGGCAAGCCTGTTGGCATGCTGGATATACAGGATTTGAAGTCTTAGTAACCTGTATCAGATACTACAGAAATTGGCGCTACCCACACGTTAAAATTAATGCTGGTAATCGATTGGTGTAAATTCGCGTAATTCGTGGCTAAAAATTTTGTGTAATTAGAAATGGACATTACTTCCAACTTCATAGACATCGGCGGTCAGTTTATTTCTGATCACACGCTGATTACCCGCAAATTAAAAGACATTAAAGCTTTTATCTTCGACTGGGACGGCGTTTTTAACAACGGCCAGAAAAGCCTGGATGGGGGCAGCAATTTCAGCGAAGTTGACAGTATGGGTACCAATTTGCTGCGCTTCTCACACTTTTTAAAGAATGGTCACTTGCCTTTATCGGCTGTGATCAGTGGCGAAAAAAACGACACTGCTTTTTATTTTTGCAGGCGCGAGTGTTTTGATTATTCTTTTTTTAAAACGCCTCATAAGATTGATGCCTTAAATTTTATCTGCCGGCAACAGAACATCGAAGCCCATGAGGTTGCTTATTTTTTCGACGATGTGCTTGACCTTTCGGTTGCCGAAGTGTGCGGCCTGAGGCTGATGGTGAACCGCAAAGCCAATCCTTTATTTGTTGATTATTGTGTGAAAAACCAGCTGGTAGATTATTTAACCGGCGCCGAAGGTGGATCTTGTGCCGTACGCGAAGCCACCGAACTTCTCATTGGCCTTAACGGCAATTTTGATACGGTGATCCATGACAGAACACACTACACCGAAAATTATAAAAAATACATCACACAACGCAGGCTTGTAAAAACACAATTTTTCACCGTGAAAGACAATGTGGTGGAGGGTGTGGATATGTGATTCAAATGGTTAAAACCATTGCGCCGGGCCCGATAAAAATTATAGCGCAGGGTTTAAACCCTGCGCTATAATTAACAATTTTAAAACCAAAACCGTTTTAACGGTTTTCTGCACTGGCTAAAATGAAACTGCGTTATTTATCAGCAACGATCATTTTCTTTGAATCTAGGATCTTTCCATCGGCCATGATCGCGTAAATATAAATACCTGCTGATAGTTTATCGGAGGTAACGGTAATAGTTTTAGCATTCAGATCTAAATGAAAAGACGTTAATTGTTTGCCAGACAGGTCGTACACAGTCAGCGCAGCGTTTTTTATTTCTTTTGGTAAACTGTAGTTGATCACAGTTTCTTCGTTAAAAGGGTTGGGAATGTTCTGGTCCAAAACAAAACCTTCAACAGCTGAGTTTAACTGATTTATGCCTGTTGTATTACCAGTTCTACCACCAGATAAAGCACTCATTTGTTTTTGAAGTTCAGAAATCTGCGCTTTAAGTTCATTGTTAGTGTTGGCTTGAGTTTCAATCTGAGCTTGTTGTTCTTGTATACCTGCAATCAAAACAGGAATTAAACTTACATAATTTACCACCTTGTGGTCGGGAATAGAAGCGATAATTTCGCCATTCTTGTTTTTTTCTTCAATTTTACCGCTTTGTCTAACACAATTAGGGAAAACCATTTCGAGGTCCTGGGCTATCAAACCTAACTGATCACCGCTCGGCAAATTCATGCCTTTAAATTCCTCTGTTCTAAAAGTGTAAATGCTCGGCTTTAATAAATTGATTTTTTCGATTGCATTTGTAATGCCTCTGATATTGTCTTTGAGCTTTCTATCAGAGTTTTGCCAGGTGCCTGCTGCCAGTGACGAGCCATTGGAATAGACAGCCCAGTTGGTGCTTGAACTTGAAGTAGAGGTGTTAAATGCAAAATATCCACCCAAATTTCCCTGTCCACTGTTGCCCCGCGCGATTCCGAAAACACCAATGTTCCTTCCTGTCGGCGTACCGTCTGCGTCTCCCAGAACCCCAGTATTCAAACCTCCGGCGCCACCTGCATAAAAAGCACCGCCCCAATTTCCAGAAATCGGGTCTCCCATGGCAACTCCATTCACTCCATAGTTGTTAGTTGTGCCGTCAATTGAAGATCCCTTAAAATCACCTCCAATATTTTGTTGTCCGTCATTGGCTTCGCCATATACACCTGTTATGTCTCCCAAAGTCACACTCCCGGATGTAGCTTTCGCAAAATTGCCGAACAATTTAAAGCCTCCCGCGGGTTCTCCATTGCTCCAGATATCTGTTCTAATGCCATGGTAATCACCGCCAGGGAAGGTGACCAGGCGACTCACTTCCAAAAGGTCGTCATAAATCGGAGAAGTTAACGACGACGCTATGAGCGCCCGATCGTTGTTAGTCAAAGTCTCCACCGGGCTTGACCAACTCCACTGTGCGCTGGCCATTGTTGCTAGACCTGATAAGGCCACAAAAATTAGATTTTTTTTCATGAGTATAGTTTTTAATGGTTATTGTGAACACAAAGTTCTATGATTACAAAGAGCGTGACAAAACTATTTATTTCCATCAAGGAAAATTTTAACAGGAGAATTTCCTCATAGGAAAATTCTGTGTTAAATCTTTTAGTTGAATAGTTTTTAGTTGTTGGGGTTTGCATTCAACACCAGGCCGTCTGCTGAAGTTAAAATTTCGAATTGAGAAATACCCAATTCCTTACCTATAATTTTCAATTGACCACTTGTCATAGCTTTCTTACCACTTTCAATTTTGGAGTAATAGGAGACAGAAATGTTCAGAGCCTCGGCGACAGTGTATTGCTTCACTCTAAGTAGTTTCCGGAAATTTTTTATAACTGCCACTACCTTCAGATCATAATCTAATTGTTTCATATTTCAAACATATTATTTGCTGTGATGTTATTCAGTTGCAGCCTGTCAGGCTTGGCATTGAGAGTCGTATTGCGTACCCGATAATTTTTTGTTTTACTCCTGCCCGCCATGCGGATATGTTTCATAGCATTTAGTTGTTTCATTCTGTTGATTGTGTCTACTCTACTAGGTTTTCGACTTCTCCGTTATGAGGATTAAATTATTAGGAAGAAAATTCTTTTTTTCGATGCTTTTACTGCATCACGTTTTGACTTTGTGCAATGCGGCTTTAAATTTGTATGTGATTGAAAAAAATATACCGGCCAAATTCTAATTTGAGAATAAACTTCTTACACGCAACAAGGATTTCCAATTCTTGGCTTAACGCCATCGGGCTTAAATGGTTAAACCATTTAATGACACCCAGAAAAAATTATAGGCATGGGTTTAAACCCATGCCTATAATAAACAATCATCACACACAACAAAACCGTTTTAACGGTTTCCCCGCGTTAGACGTACGCTAACTCAACTCAAATTGCATTTTATTCAACTTGTGATAAAAACCTTTGTCATTTAAAATGAGCTGCTGGTGCGTGCCGGTTTCCTGCACACGTCCATCCTGCAACACCACAATTTTATCGGCGTTCCTGATGGTAGCCAGACGGTGAGCGATAACAATACTGGTTCTGCCCACCATTAATTTATCGAGGGCTTCCTGCACCAGGCTTTCGCTTTCGCTGTCGAGACTGCTGGTTGCTTCATCGAGGATGAGGATACTTGGATCTTTTAATACCGCGCGGGCGATGGCAATGCGTTGTCTTTGTCCGCCAGAAAGCTGTATCCCTCTTTCGCCAACCAGGGTGTTGAACTTATCTGGAAAAGATTCTATAAAATCATAGGCGTTGGCTTTGCGCGCTGCGGCTTCAATTTCAAGTTCAGAGGCGTTGGGCCTGCCATAGGCGATGTTATCCCTGATGGTGCCCGCAAACAAAATAACATCCTGTGGTACCAGCGCAATTTGTTTACGCAGTTCGGTCGGTGTTAAAGTTCTTGTGTCAACACCATCAATAGTCACTGCGCCGTTCATCGGATCATAAAACCTCAGGATCAAAGAAGCGATGGTTGTTTTGCCTGAGCCGCTGGAGCCAACCAGGGCAACAGTTTCGCCGGCAGCGGCTTTAAAGCTGACGTTCTGCAAAACATTAAAATCAGGACGCGATGGATAGTTGAAAGAAACCGCGTTAAACTCAATCTCGCCTTTGGTGTGTTTTTCGGTAGTATTATTTTTAAACAGGTCTATATTCTCTATCTCCCCGTCGATCAGTTCGAACACCCTGTCGGTTGCGCCCAGCGCCCGTTGAATCGCCGCGATCTGCTCGGGCAGGCCGCCAAGCGAACCCGCTACAAAAAGTGAGAGCATTAAAAACGTTCCGAAGGCTTCGGGGGTCAATGTGCCGCTCACTTTTAAGGCAAACAACATTTGCCATAAAATAAAAAACACCGAACCAAATACAAACACCATCACGAATGAAAAGAAAAGTCCCCTGAAAATGCCGTATTTAAGCCCGAACTCGCGGATGGTGCTTGAGATGCGGTCATATTTGTTGATCTCGTAAGCTTCGTTGGTGAATGTTTTTACATTGGTGATGCCTGTGAGGGCTTCGCCGACCACTACATTCGATTCGGCGATTTTCTCCTGGTAGGTCTTTGAGAATTTACGAAGTTTTCTCGCGAAAAAAATAGACACAACCGTTAATGGTGGAATTATAAAAATGAACCATTTGGCGATGGGGCCCGACGTAGCGATGAGCAGCACCAGGCCGCCGATGCCTACTATACTTTGTCGCACCAGTTCGGCAATATTGAGCATAAACGCGTCTGAGATCACGCTGATGTCGGTAGCCATGCGGCTGCTTAATTCCGCAACCTGATTTTTAGAAAAAAAGCTCATGGGCATTTGTATGAGCCTTTTAAAGGTGTTTTGTCTTAATGATTTGAGTATGTTTTCGGTTACCTGCGCGAAGAGGTAAACACGGCCAAAGGAAAAAGCCGCCTGCAGCAGCAGGATCACCATTAATACAAATCCTATCTCCATTAATTCTTTGCGAACCACCTCAACCGGCTTGTTATTCTCGGCCAGGTAACCGAGCATTTGCCCCGATTTTAAAGGGAAAATCAGGCCCACGCCTGCGCTGGCCACCAAAAAGATCATTCCTAACACAAATTTCCACTTGTGTTTGCCCAAATAGCTGAAAAGGCGCAGTGATTTTTTAAAATTAGCCAGACTCAGTTTGGCTTTTGGCAGCTCGTCGGTGTCGCTGTTAACGGGTCCGGAGCCACGTCGTGTTTGCTTTGCCATAAGACGACAAAATTATAATTTTAATCCCTCATCTTGTCATAAAATTGTAATGGCTGGCCAAAAAGCGAAGCATTTGGAGCCATAAAGCGGTAAAATAACGTTAAAGCCGCCCTTTTTCAAGTGCATTTAAAGCTTGTTGGTGCTGTTTTATTCTAAAAATTTTGCCATAATCAAAAATTGCTCTATATTTGCAATCCATTTTTGAGAATAGTAACATTAATAAATTAATATCATGAAACGTACCTTTCAACCATCGCAGAGAAAAAGAAAAAATAAACATGGGTTTAAAGAGCGTATGGCTACTGCAAACGGTCGTCGCGTATTGGCTTCACGTCGTGCCAAAGGCCGCGCGAAATTAACCGTGAGCAGCGAAAAAACACATAAATAACATTTTCAATACAATTGAGCCGCTTACCTGCCGGTGAGCGGCTTTTTAATGGGCCTGCCGCAGGTATTGGAGCAAAAAAAGCGGTTGGTTTTTGTTAATAAATTTTGTAAACCAGACAAAACACCTATCTTTGCAATCCTTTTTAAATAAGGGAATGGGTAAAAGTCAGTACATAGTTGAATTTGGCGGTTTATCAGTTGGTTTACACGATTTTGAGTTTGAGGTAAACGATAAGTTCTTTAAAAGTATTGAAAACAGTGAGATTGAACGTGCATCTATCAGGATAAACGCCACGCTTACCAAGCAGAACAATTTGCTGAATATGCATTTTGATATTGCCGGTACAGTTGGTGTTGAATGTGACAGGTGCATCAAAAACTTTGATCTCCCGATAGAAACCGAGGAAGAACTTGTTATCAAGTACGGCAATCCAGCCGACAGTAACGACGAGATCCTAGTTATTCCAGAAGGAGAGACCCGTTTTGAAATTTCACAATACATATACGAATACATTATTCTAGCTATTCCTGCCAGGCGCGTGCCTTGCGAACTTAGTGGTTCAAAAGCCGACTGCGACCAGGAAATGCTTGATAAATTAGACCAGCTGAATACTGCTCCAGATGAGGAAAAGGACCCAGCGAATCCCATTTGGGAAAAATTAAATAAAATTAAAAAGTTTAATCAGAATTAAATTTAGAAATCATGCCAAATCCAAAACGAAAACTATCACGCTCCCGCAGGGATTCACGTCGTGCTACTTATAAAGCACCTTCGATGACCATTTCGAAAGATTCAACAACCGGCGAGGCGCATTTAATGCACCGCGCACATTGGTTTGAAGGAAAACTATATTACAAAGGTAATGTAGTGATGGAAAAGAAAGCGTAATTCGTCCGATCCTTATCGGTACCACAGATTAATCAGATTGCAGACGCAGGCTTTTTTGGCCTGCTTTTTGCGTTTATGGCGGCCGCTAATAAACTCTTTCACTGTGTTTGAAGCTATCATTGCGCCTGTTTTATAAGGAACTAAATATTAAAATCAAAGCTTTTTAAAAGTGTTTTTGACCATATAAAATTGTAATATTGTAGTTTAGGAAAATTTTTACTGTTAAATGATTATGAAAATTGGTTTTGATATTTCCGGTGGTGACTTTGCTCCTGAATATTGCCTTGATGGGGTGATCCTGGCTGTGAAAGAACTTCCAAAAGACGTAAAACTGGTTCTGATCGGGGATGCCGAAAAAGCCAGAGAGTATTTCACCAAAAAAAACATTGATCACGCTCAATTTGATTTCATTCATACCACCGAGGTCATTGAAATGGGCGAGCACCCTACAAAAGCGTTTTCTCAAAAACCAAACAGCAGCATCTTTCTGGGGTTTAAATTATTGAAGGAAGAACAGCTCGATGCATTCGTTAGCGCAGGCAATACCGGCGCTATGCTGGTAGGCTCCATGTTCACAGTTAAAGCCATTCCAGGCGTTATCAGGCCTTGTATCACCACCATTGTTCCAAAAGAAAGTGGTGGCTTTAGCATTATGCTCGACGTGGGTACCAATGCTGACTGCAAGCCAGATGTATTGTACCAGTTCGGTATTTTAGGTTCTATCTGCGCACAGGAGGTTTACAAAATAGATAATCCAAAAGTCGGACTTTTAAATATAGGCGAAGAACCTGAAAAAGGCAACCTGGTGGCGCAGGCTGCTCATGCACTCATGAAGGATTCCAAAGACTTTAATTTTGTCGGCAACATCGAAGGGCGCGACCTTTTTACAGGGAAAGCCGATGTGATTGTTTGCGAAGGCTTTGTGGGGAATGTCGTATTGAAAGCCTCGGAAGCGTTTTATGAAATGGTAAAAAAACGTAACCGCAGTGATGATTATTTTGACAAATTTAATTATGAGCTTTACGGCGGAACACCGGTTTTAGGTGTTAATTCAAATGTGATCGTAGGGCACGGGATCTCGAGTGCCCTTGCCTTTAAAAATATGTTACTCCTTGCAAAAGACATGATTGACGCGAGGCTGAACGATAAAATCAAACAAATTTTTCAATAAATGATTAGAGCCGCAATTACAACAGTGGCAGGCTTTCTGCCGGATAACATTGTTACCAATTTTGATCTTGAGAAATTAATAGACACCACCGACGAGTGGATCACATCCCGCACCGGCATTAAGGAGCGTCACATCGAAAATGATCCTAAAAAAGCCACTTCCGACATGGGCGTTGAGGCGGTGAAATTACTCTGCAAAAAAAGGGGCATCAGCCCCGAAGAAATTGATCTGTTGATTTGCGCTACGGTAACACCAGACATGGTTTTCCCGGCTACTTCCAATATTATTTGCGCTAAACTCGGTGCTAAAAATGCCTGGGGTTTCGACCTGGGCGCAGCCTGTTCAGGGTTTTTATACGGACTCTCAACCGCCAGCCAGTTCATTGAAACAGGCAGGTATAAAAAAGTAGTGGTTGTTGGGGCCGATATGATGAGCCGCATTATTGATTATACCGACAGGACTACCTGCGTGATTTTTGGCGATGGCGCCGGCGCCGTGCTGCTTGAGCCCAACAGCGAAGAGCTTGGCGTAATAGACTTTTCATTGCACGCCGACGGTAACGGCGCTACACATTTACACATGAAAGCAGGCGGTTCCCTCATCCCCGCTTCGCACGACACGGTAGACAACAAAATGCATTTTGTTCACCAGGAGGGCCAGGCGGTTTTTAAACATGCCGTATACAACATGGCCGAAGTAAGCGCAGGGATCATGAAAAAAAACAACCTCACTTCTGAGGATGTTACCTGGCTGGCAGCGCACCAGGCCAATAAACGCATCATCCAGGCTACCTCCGATCGCATGGGTATTGGTTCAGAAAAAGTGATGATGAACATCGAACGTTACGGTAATACCACGGCGGGAACAATTCCATTATTACTTTGGGACTACGAAAAACAACTCAAAAAAGGCGATAAACTCATCCTGTCTGCCTTTGGCGGCGGTTTTACCTGGGGCGCTATTTATATGAAGTGGGCCTACGACGGTAGCAAGTCGGGCAAATAATCTGCCTTGAACTTTTTTGCTTCGCTGTTATTTTTTATTCACTCAACAAAACCTGCCACTTATATATCCAAATGGGCAAAGCGCAACGTTTTTTGCCGGTTTTAGTAAATAAATTCTATCTTTCTTAAAGTAAAAAATTCAGAAAATGAAGAATTTAAAACTGTTTTTCAGTTTGTTGGCATTTTTGTCTTTCTTTGAATCCTCTGCACAGGTTAATCTCACATTAAAATCTGTTCCCCCCGATGAGGCGAAATTATCCGATTGGGAGTGTGGCTCAATGTTACTTCTAAAAAACAACATGGCTTCTACCCCTTTAACCGGGCAATTTCCACAACAAAACGGTAATGCCAAAACACAAAGCGTGCTTTACCAGATACCTGTTGTTTTTCACGTGATAAGCGACCCCGGCAACCCAACACCTATACCATCGTATGCACAGGTTCAGATGCAATTAGCAAGCCTGAATGCCGCTTTTTCGAATAACCTGGGCTCATTAAATAATGTCACCGTAGGTCCCAGAGCGTTTGATACTCAGATCCAGTTTTGTTTAGCCAAAAGCAAACAGGTTAACGGAAATCCGACCGCGTGGCCAACAAGCAGTGTAGGCGTAGTTTATTATTCAATTAACAATTCCCTCACCACCAACATTAACATAAACAGCAATCCCAGTCTTGCAACCTTAGCCGCTCTTACCAACGCCAACTTCCCGCCTTCCATGTATTTGAACATCTGGTGCGTTCCCAACATAGCTACCAGTGCTGCAACCAATGTTAACGCACCGCCAACTGTGATCGGCATTGGTACTTTTCCATGGATGACAGCGCCGATAGACGGAATTGTGATGCGCAACGATGTAATCGGCAACAATACCTATAATAATTTTACCGGAAATATGTTTTCGACTCTTGATAAAGGAAATATTCTTGCGCATGAAGCGGGTCATTATCTTGGGTTACTCCACACATTTGAAACCGTGGTTGGTGGTAACATGGCAACTGCCGGGGGCGCTCCGGGATGTTACGGATTAACAAATCAAACCACCGAGGGTGACCTGATTTTTGACACACCACCCACAATGATAAACGGGTCGCTTCCTCCGGGAACCTATAACACCTGTAATGAAACTTATTCTCCTTATGGTTTAAGCAACGGCGCTGACGTAAATGACCAACTCGAAAATTTTATGAGTTACAGCGATGATGACCACATGAATACATTTACAAACGGGCAGGCCCAACGTATGAAAGGCGCCCTGGATGCTTTATTTCCTTCGGCATTTCTAACGGGGCAAAGGGCGAATCTCACTCTTACACCCAATTTGATCGCCACTGGCGTAAACACAACTCCGTCATGCGGGCCGGCGCTTTTAACCGCTAACTTTTCCGCGTCACTTGTTCTTGCGTCCATTACGTGTACCACCGCGGCGGTACAATTTTACCAACCCATTTTACCGGGCTATTTAAGCGCTACTTCTTACACCTGGAATTTTGGTGATGGAAATACCAGTAATTTACCTAACCCTTCACATACTTACATCACCCCCCCGACAAACTTTATCGTTACGCTAACTGTAAGTGACGGCGTTAGTACATCGAGCTCGACGCTGGCAATATATACGCCAACAGGCACACCTCAGATAGCTGGGTTTAGCGGGCAAAGCCATGTTGTTTGTCGCGGCACCGAACAAACAATTTTAATACAATTTCCTGCTTACTTGCTTAATGCAATAATTACAGATGGCACCAATTATTACCCGGTCACAACAAACTTTGTGCACAACAATTCTACCGTGAACGGCATTTATCAATATCCGTTTACCTTCACCATAACAGGCAACACAACATTCAGTGTGGTTACAAACTGTGGCAACGGCGGCCCTGTCGCGAGTTTTACTGTTGTAGACTGTTGCAGTAATTTAATAACCAATGGCGACTTAGAAAATGGACCTGTTAGCTTTACCTCGCAATACAACTTAAATACTTTCAATACTTTTGGCGGTAGTGGCGCCATCAATTACCCGGCCCTTACCAGTTATCCTGCATTTGGCAATAACTTTCACAATACTGGTAAGTCCCTGATCATAGATTCATCGCCTGGCTATAGTGGCTGTGGGCTAATTGGGTCAAGCCGGCTCATTCTTGGCCAGGCCTTTACAGGATTAAAACCCTCAACGGATTATTACGTGGCTGTTAAGTTAGGGCAAAGCGCCGATTCTGTGCTCTCACCTGGTTGTCCGAATAAATTTAACATGAAACTTTTTAATGCCACAACCTCTGTTTTAACAAGAACGTTTATTACTTCAACGGTACCACCCATTGCATGGACGATAGCAGGAGGAACGAACAGGGGCAGCGCGCAGGTAGTTAATTTCATTGCCACCACTCCTGCAACAATTAACGCGGCAACCGCTTTTACATTTCAGTTGTTTGAAATCGAAAATTCATCAGGCTACGGATTCGATTATTCATTCGACAACATCATTGTATCAGAAATGAACGCTCCAATTCTTATTTCACCATTAACGGCTTCAATTTGTCCGGGCGGTTCAGTTGCGTTGAATGCCACTGGCAATTGCGTGCCGATAAACAATTACAGCCTTGTGTGGCAGCCATCTGCAGGACTTTCCTGTAGCACCTGCGCGAATCCTGTAGCTTCACCGTCTGTTACAACAAATTACACACTATTGGCGATCCCGCCCATTTCAACACCGCCACAGCCCAACCTTGCTTTTACAACACTGGTAAATGTAAGTCTACCCCTGTTTACCATATCATCAAACACCTCCTGCTCTACCGGGGGTTACACGCTGGTTGCGAATGGTGTACCGAGTGTAACCTGGCAACCACCAGGTATCACAAGCAGTGCAATCGTGGTTTCTCCCAGTGTGGTGACAACATACACCGCAAATTATACTGGCGCCGGCGGATGCGCTACCCAGAATTACATTACCGTTACGCCTTCTGCGCCAGTAGTATTGTTAGTTGGAGGCAACCCGGTTTATTGCGCGGGCGGGCCTCCTGCCGTTATTAACGCAGCAGTCTCCCCTCCAGGCTCAACACCAACGTTTACCTGGTTGCCTGGCAATATGTCGGGGGCCATACAAAACGTAACACCTGCTACACCGACTACATATACCGTGAACGGAACCGTAAACGGATGTCAGATCGGACCTGCGACTTTTTCAGTAAATCCAATATCAGCCTCGATTGCCGTGGGTGGCAATTCGGTGTATTGCAAAAACATAGGGCCGGCAATAGTCACGGCAACATCTTATCCAACAGGCTATTTAGCAACGTACACATGGTTGCCCGGAAATTTTTCGGGTGCCAGCCAAAGCCTTACGCCTTTATTAAACACCACGTTTACCATCCAGGCTGTAGTTGGTGGGTGCGCGGCCCCAACGGTAACATTTGCTGTTAAAATGTACGTCAATTGCGGTACATCCATTGGTGTAAATGGCGAGGAAGAATTTCCCATGATAACGCTTTTTCCAAATCCCACCACCGGAAAGATTCAATTCATCAGCCAGCAAAAAAATGAAAGATTAAATGTGAAAATGTTTGACATTGGCGCCAAGATCATTTTTGATGGTGTAGTGATAATTTCTGATTATACCGGTCACATAAATATTAATGTCGCCGAAGGAATTTATCTGGCAGAAATAGCAAATTCTTCTGATCAACGGATGTTTAAGAAAATAATTGTTGTGAAATAGTTTCAAAAATAAATCTGTTCGGTTTCACGTTTTATTTTTCATCTTCCAGGAAAAACCCGCCAGTTATAAATCCAGAATAACAAATCACCACTGATTTTTTACAATTTGCGTGTTGCGAAACAAAATATTTGTGATCGTTCGTGTGAAAGCTGAATTGAATTTTACAAATATTCTCCGCCGAAAAACCAACTTAAAAAGTCAGTGACATCTCCCGCATGTCAATACTGACAACATATCCAGACCAACATCATAAATCCCAGAGTCCTCAACTTAGCGACCCATTCCTATAAAAAATTAACCTCTGGTCACCGCTAATCAAAACATAAGTCGTCAAAATAATTTGCAAGACGCTCAATAAATGCCACCACTTATAAAACCGATCCGGTTAATTAAGGCAACACGTAAAAACTCCGGCGGTTGATCATTTAATTTTGGTGGCTCAAAGTAATGGCGCTTTGAATGCACCGTTGAACCTTAAGCCTGTAGTTCATTTGATTATTAACCTTCTTTCAGAAAAGAAAGACAAAAAAACAACCGCATGAAAAAAACATTTGTATTTTTTTTCCAGGTCACGTTAATACTGCTCGCCTGGAAACTCCCCGCCCAGCAAAACCAATTGCTGAAAATGGCCGAAACACAAGCTGAGCCGCCGAAATGGGACTGCGCCTCGGACCTGCTGATGAAAAAAACCCTGGCGGATAATCCCGGCCTAGAAGACCTCATCAACCAAATCAACCAGACAAGTGGCGCAAAGTTGCCAAATAGCAACAACACTATTAGTTCAGCGCCGCCGCCGGTAACACCGTTTATCATACCCGTGGTATTTCACGTGATCAATGATCCCAACAATCCAACGGCCAAACCAAGCTACGCGCAGATACAAATGCAGCTGGCAAGCCTGAATGCAGCGTTTTCGAATAACCTGAATACACTGAACAACGTAGCAACCGGTCCAAGAGCTGTAAACACACTAATACAGTTTTGCCTGGCAAAAAAAATCCAGGTCAACAACGTGCCAACAGCCTGGCCTACCTCAAGTGTAGGCGTAATCTATTATTCAACAACCAACACCATCATTACCAATGTTAATATTAACAGTAGTCCGAGCCTGCAAAGCCTGACAAACCTTACAAGTGCTAATTTTCCGGTGAACATGTACCTGAACATTTATTGTGTTCCGAACATCGCCACCAGCGGCAATACCAACATAAACGCCATGCCTTCGGTAATTGGAATAGGTACATTTCCCTGGATGAGCACAACGCCTCTGAGTGGTATTGTGATGCGCAATGATGTGATTGGAAACAACTACTACAATAATTTCACCAATATGTTTGCTCCTCTCGACAAAGGAAATATTTTAGTGCATGAGGCGGGTCACTACTTAGGTTTATTTCACAGTTTCGAAACCATTGTTAATTCGGCAATAGGAACTACAGGCGGAACTGCCGGCTGCTACGGAACAACGAGCGGCAACGCTACCACTGACGGTGACCTGATCTTTGACACCCCGCCAACCATGATCAATGGCCAGATTGCTCCCGGCGTTTACAACACCTGTAACGAAAATTATTCTCCGTACGGCGCTGGTCCGGGTCCCAACGTATCTGACCAGATTGAAAACTTTATGAGTTATATCGACGATGATCACATGAACACCTTCTCTTTCAACCAGGCCGAAAGGATGTGGGGCGCACTGGGCGCAACATGGTCGACTACCTTTTTAAACGGACAAAGAGCCAGTTTGGTCACTTCAACAAACTTAACAAACACCGGTGTAAACACTGCGCCAAGCTGCGGACCGGGACTATTGAACGCCAATTTCACAACTTCACTGGTGACATCGGCCATTACCTGCAGTACAGCCGGGTTTCAGTTTTTTCAACCGGTATTGCCTGGTTACCTGAGCGCCACCACGCATACATGGTATTTTGGAGACAACACCAGCAGCAATGCTGTTAATCCGTTCCACGTTTATAATACGCCTCCTACTTCCTTTACGGTTACACTGGTAGTTTCTAACGGTACCAGCACTGCCACATCCACACTGGCCATCAATGTTCCAACCGGAGCACCAACCATTGTTGGTTTCAGCGGCAAAGGTAAACCTGTATGCCGGGGCACCGAACAAACCATCATCATCAGGTTCCCGCCCTTCATTCTCACGGCTATCCTCACCGATGGCACCAACAATTATGTTGTGACAAACAACTTCGTTCACAATTGGAATAATCCTACCAGGTATGAATTTCCGTACACCTTTACCATCACCAACAGCGCTACCTATAGCCTCTCTATGGGAAGTTGCAATACCTCAACGGCGGTAGCGAGTTTTACGGTAGTTGACTGCTGTAATAATCTCGTGAACAACGGTGACCTTGAACAGGGCATTGGCGGGGGCATCACATCGGGATACAACCTTACCACCGGCAGTTTTGGTGGCGGCAACGCCGCTGTAAACACAGTATTTGGTATGTTTGCGAACTGTGCCAATCTCTCGGGCCAGTGCATGATGATCGACGCTTCCTCGCCTTATGTCTGCAATGGTCCGGCTATGAAAAGACTTTTGTTTGGTCAGACTCTCACCGGCCTGCTACCAAACACCAACTATTATGTGGCGTTTAAGGCGGACGAAAGTGTTGATTCACTTTTTTTCTCCTGCGCAAATAAATTCAACTACAAACTCTGGTCAACTGCACCATCTGCTGTTTTGCTCGACGTTACCTGTCGCCCTGTGAATGTACCACCGGCAGGGCTAGTGGTGCCCAATAATCCAGGAACAGGCCAGGGTGTCCTTCAGGTGTTTGCTTTTATGGTAACCACCCCGGGAAATATCAACGCGGCTACCGTCTTCTCTCTGCAACTTTCTGAGATCAACAACAGGCAGGCAGGCGGTTTCGATTATTTGTTCGATAATTTCATTGTCGCGAGAATGGGCGGCGCGGTGTCTATCAATCCTTTGACACAGACTATCTGTCCCGGAGGATCGACACAATTGACGGCAGTAAGCAATTGCTCCAACATCTCCGGATACTCTCTTGTATGGCAGCCACCAACCAGCCTTTCCTGCTCAACTTGTATCAATCCGATCGCTTCGCCAAGCGTAACCACGGTTTACACGCTGATAGCGATTCCGCCAATCACAGTACCACCTTCACAGAATGTAATTGTGACAACCACTGTGTATGTGAACGCGTCGAACATCGTTATCACCACCACCACGCTGGCGCCTTGTTTCCCCGCTTCGTATTCTCTAACGGCCACCGGTGTGCCAACCGCCACCTGGCAGCCAGGAAATATTGTCGCTTCAAGCATCCCGGTTTCACCCGCCTCGCCAACCACCTATACGGCGAGTTATTTTGACCCAATCACCGGCTGTTTAAATGTATCCACCATTACCATTACACCTCCTTTACCTGTATCCCTGGCCGTAGGTGGCAATTCGGTTTATTGTACAAACGCCGGCCCGGCAGTTGTAACTGCCACCGCTTATCCTATCGGCTCCTCTGCTACATTTACCTGGCAACCTGGTTCACTTTCGGGACCTGTTCAAAATCTCACGCCACTTGTAAACACCATTTACACCATATCGGCCACTATTAACGGTTGCCCGGTACCGAGTGTTACATTCGCGGTGCAAACAGTTACTAATTGCTGTCCGCCATCAACAGTGGCACCAATTACACAAACCTTGTTTGCCAACCAGATTGTAAACGCCCCCGGGATGATTCTGAATGACATTACAATCAGCGGTAATACAACTTTCCAGAATGGCGAATTTTTAATGGGACCGAATGTAAAAATAACCGTGTTGCCTGGAAGTGATTTTACAATACAAAGTGCTCACCTATACGCCTGCGGTCTCAATATGTGGGCCGGTATTGATGTGCTGGACGGTGCTCACATAGGAGTTAGTAGCAGAACCAATGTAACGCTGATAGAAGATGCGGTTACGGCCATTAATCTCGACAACATCACCAACTCCCACTGGCCTATTCCTATCGACGCTTACGATGTCATATTCAATAAAAATTATGTGGCAATTAAAGTCGCCAATGGTAGCAACGTGACAAAACTCGACCTTAATATAGAAGGTTGTGTATTCACAAGCCGGGGCATAAATTTCACACCAACCAGCTGGCCGGGTTCTTCAACTATATGGCCAGACCTGAGGTGCGCGACAAGTCCTACAAACAATCTGCCGCTTCCTTACTCGCTGCCGTTCACCTTTCCGACGAACCTCAAAAATCCTTATACTTATCAACCGGGGCACATCGGCATACAGATCATGAACATGAACAATGCGAGTGCAACGATGCCTACTTCGGGTGTGGCGTTCGGAAGCCAGTTCAACAGCAGCTTTAACCTTTTCGACGTGATCGGAACAGGCGTTGAAGTAACCGATGCCAGCTTAACTACCATGAACAACGTGTTTCAAAGCATGCTGCACTACTACGACGGAGCAGGAAATCCGGTAGGAGGCACTGGCATAAAACACACTATTCCTGGCTTAATGAATGCGGGCTTATATCTCGATCCACCGGCTGCAAATTACAATCCTGATTTCGGTAACCGTTTCTGGGATTGTTACTATGCCGTTGAAGGATACAACGTTTACGAAGCGAAGATTAACCATGCCATTGTGCGCAGTAACCAGAAAACCTGGACCGCTGGTCAGTTCGTGGCGGGCTACACAGGTGTGTTACTGTCTTCTAACCGCTTTAACTACGACGTAAGTAATAACCAGTTCAATAACATCAACGACTGTATTGTTATGCCATTGACCAGCGGAAGCTACTCCATTAACGGTGGCGCCGGCACGGGAATAATTGCCGACAATATCGCCATCAAGTCCAATTATTTTGGTCCGGAAGTCAGCAGCAACCTACCCAACGCCAATGAATACATCAATAACGCGGTGAGGGTTGACCTTCCGAATGGCGGAGGCCTGGTGCCTGCAGCCGGTACGGGACTGTTTATTCACAGCAATAACCTCGACAGGGTGTTGCGCGGCATCACGGTAGTAGGCATGGATACCTATCTCACCGAGATCAACGGCAACCTGATCTCGCACCTTGACGACAATGTTTTTAGCCAGCCACAAAAAGGAATTGATGTAAGAAAGACCCTCGACAACGTGACTGTAAGAACAAACACATTATCAGGACAAAACATGGGTAACCCCTTGTTAACGCTGATCTATTGTGAGAATAATAACAGTCTCGGTGGAAATCAGTCTCCGGTTGTCATATGCAACGACCTCAGTAACTCTTACACAGCCTTTGAATTCAACGACCAAAATCCGTTCACAAGATGGCAGGGTAACACCATGGACAGCCATCAGATGGGATTACTGCTCGCCAATAACGGTGTTATAGGTACGCAGGGTGTTCCGGGTATTCCGAGCGACAACAAGTGGAATGGCCCAATGTGGAGCAGTAACTGGCACACTTTTGTGATGGGCAGTGACGCAGCTTTCTCACCTTTGTTTGTGAACAGCTTCACGCCTTACTTCCCATTCAACAATGGTGGCGCACCATGGCCGATGACCTACAACTTTCCACCAAACCTCAATACTACGTTTGGCGCTTACGATTGTCTTTCAATTGGCCTTCCTTACCCACCATTGTTCAGGCCATCGCAACCAACCGGTGTAGGCAGCATCAGCCATGGCACTGTTGAAGGCTTCAACCTGTATCCAAACCCAACCGATGGCAACATCAACGTTACAGGCAGTGTAAAAAGCGAAAAGCTCAACGTAAGAGTGTTTGATGTAAGTGGTAAAGAGATCTGTAACAAAACTGTGATCACTACAGACTTTACCGGTAAGTTCAATTTCAACGCTGAGAATGGCATTTACCTGGTTGAGATCACCGACGCCAACAACGCCAAAATCTTTAAGAAGATTGTTGTAGCAAAATAAAAACCGTTTAACCCTAAAATAAAAACAGGAAACAATATTGTTTCCTGTTTTTTTATTGCCTTTAGTGATTTTATTTTAATGGTAATTTTTTGACAATGACGTCGTTCTTAAATACAACTTTTTCAGCCAGTTTACCTGTGGAATCATAGTAGCACCACACACTGTCCTGCATATCATTCTTATAAAAACCTTCATAGCGTTTGCCTCCGGTAATAAAATAGGTCTGGTTGGGTCCTTCTCTTAAGCCCTTGTCGAAGTGTAATTCACTCCACATTAATCCGCTGGGGTAAAAAGACAACCATTGTCCGTGTCTTTTTCCAAACCTGAAGAAGCCCTTAAACTTGATAATGCCGCTTGGGTATTTATCTGTATACTCGCCTGTATAATTGCTGTCGGGCGGCATGATCAGCAACGGATTTTTCTTTTTCATGGAGTCGGCCATAGCCCTTTGCCGCAGCCTCGACAACGAATCCAGAACAGCCTTTTCTTCATCTGATAGTTCTTTCACTTCAGGAGTGGGAGTGCCGCAACCTGTAATTAACAGGGCAATAAAAAACGAAACCGGGTAAATGATCTTTCTCATGGATTACTTTTTTCTCTCAATGGCGTATGTCAGCAGGCGTTCAAGGCTTTCGCTGGAACTGTTTCTGGGTAGTTGCGCCAGCACAGCCAGTGCTTTTTCCTTATACTCCCGCATCACTTTATTGGCATAAACAATTCCTCCCTTCTCAATCACAAAATCGATCACCGTTTTAACCTTTTCACTTTCTTCGTTGTGGTTTTTTATAATGTTGATGATCTTTCTTTTTTCCATCCAGGTACAGTTGTTCAAAGCATAAATGAGTGGCAGGGTCATTTTTTTTTCTTTAATGTCGATGCCGGTTGGCTTGCCGATGTTTTCATCGCTGCCAAAATCAAACAGATCGTCTTTTATCTGGAACGCGATACCTGTAAGCGTGCCAAAATCCCTTGCCAGGCCGATGGTTTTTTCGTTATCAGTAACCGATGCCACCCCCGCTGCACAACAGGCTGCGATGAGGGTTGCCGTTTTTTTTGTTATGATCTCAAAATAAATCTCTTCAGAAATGTCGAGCCTTCTTGCTTTTTCAATCTGGAGCAATTCTCCTTCACTCATTTCACGCACAGCGGTACTCACAATTTTAAGGAGATGAAAATCATTGTTGTCGAGCGAAAGCAACAAACCTTTAGAAAGTAAAAAATCGCCTATTAATACCGCGATCTTGTTTTTCCAGAGCGCGTTCACACTAAAAAAGCCCCGGCGTTCATTGCTGTCGTCGACCACATCGTCGTGCACCAGCGTAGCCGTATGCAATAACTCTATAAGCGCTGCCGCTCTGTGTGTGCTGTCGTTGATCTCTCCGGCAGCCTGCGCGCTCAGAAAAACAAACATAGGGCGGATCTGTTTGCCTTTGCGTTTTACGATATAAGAGGTGATTTTATCCAATAGTGGCACCGAACTTTTCATGGCATCCTTGAATTTCATTTCAAAGGCCTCCATGTGTTGGGCAACTGGCTTTTTTATTTCGTCAATGGTTTTAGACACAGCCGGCTAATTTACCTTTTATTTTAATTCGGGTGAAATGAGTTTGTTCTTATTTGCCAATTGGCCGCAGGCAGCGTCAATATCTTTTCCACGGCTGTGACGAACGTTGCAGATCACGCCGTTTTTCTCAAGGTGCTGTGTAAAAGCCAGCAGGCGCTCCTTGCTCGTTTGCCTGAACTCACTGCCCTCTATAGAATTGTATTCAATAATATTGACCTTGCTTTTTACTTTCCTGCAAAAATCAACGAGTTCCTGCGCGTCTTTTATCGAATCGTTAAAGTCCCTGAAGGCAATGTACTCAAAGGTGGGACGACTGCCTGTTTTGCCTGTAAAATAATTGAGGGCTTCGGCGAGGCTTTCGAGCGTATTGGTTTCATTGATGGGCATGATGTGGTTGCGCTTTTCATCATTGGCCGCGTGGAGCGACAGTGCCAGGTTGAACTTCACCATGTCGTCGCCCAGCTTAGCGATCATTTTAGAAACGCCGGCTGTAGAAACTGTGATCCTTTTCGGCGACATACCCAATCCCGCGGGGTTGGTGATCTTCTCCACTGAACTCAGCACTTCCTTATAATTTAAAAGAGGTTCGCCCATGCCCATATAAACAATATTGGTGAGAGGCGCCGCATAGCGCTCCATGGCTGTGTTTTTTACAAGTACTACCTGGTCAACAATCTCGTCGGCGTTGAGGTTGCGCATGCGTTTGAGTTTTCCCGTAGCGCAGAAAGTACAGCTGAGGCTGCAGCCTACCTGTGATGAGATACAGGCAGTCATGCGCGTTTGGTGAGGGATTAAAACACTTTCCACCACGTAATTGTCGTGCAAACGCATGGCGCATTTTATAGTCCTGTCGGAGCTTACCTGTAATTCGTGGATCTGTACGGCATTGATCACAAAATTCTCTTCCAGGTAGTCACGCAGGGTTTTCGAAAGATTCGACATCTGACCGAATCCTGTGGCACCTTTCGCCCAAAGCCAGTCGTAGACCTGCTTTGCGCGAAAACCAGGTTCGTTCACCTGCTCAAAGATCGTTTTTAATTGTACCAGCGTCAGCGCGCGGATGTCTCTTTTTGCCATTACAGACTACAAAGATACTAAGACTTTCAATATGTTAGGAATACAAGCACGCATCCGGCACAAAAGGCAGCATAAAAGCGGGGCATTTTGATCTAAAAAGAGCGTTGATTGCCGGGATATATTAACTTTGCACCATGCGATTTTTAAGGGCTGATAAGGTTTTTAACGGCGAAGATCATTTACCGGGACATCCACTGCTGGTGCTGGATGCTCGTGGCACACTGCTCGATATTTTGCAGGGACAGGAGGTAGACGAAGGCAGAATCGAAAAGCTGGAAGGCGTTATTACCCCGGGTTTTATCAATGCCCATTGCCACCTCGAACTGAGTCATTTGCTTGGTAAAACCGAACAACACACAGGTTTACCAAATTTTGGCAAACAGGTGATCACACAAAGAAATGCTATTTCGAATGAAGAAGCGGCAGAGCATGCCAAAAGCGCCAACGCAGCTATGTGGCGTAATGGTATTGTGGCGGTTGGTGACATCAGCAACGGTGACAGCAGTTTTGGGGAAAAAGCCGGGAGCAATATTTTTTACCATACATTTATTGAACTGATCGGCTTAAATCCAGCAGCGAGCGAAACCATTTTTAACCAGGGTTTGGCTTTGTCGGAAACACTCAGTGACTTTAACCTCCGCGGAAGCCTGGCCCCTCATGCGCCGTACAGCACGTCGAAACAACTGATAGGCCAGATTGCTGCATACAATTTCGGTAACGGAACTCCGTTTTCGATTCACAACCAGGAAAGCGCCGAAGAGGATAAATTTTTTATGGGTGAAAAGAACGGGTTTGAAGCGCTTTATGGCTTTTTAAATCTTGATATTTCGTGGTTTAAAGCTCCGGGTTGTTCGTCCTTTAAAAGTTACGCCGATGGGCTTTCGCCCGGTAATTCCATCCTTGTGCATAATACGGTCACCCGCGAGTCAGACCTCGCGCACGCTGCATCAAAAAATATTTACTGGTGTTTTTGTCCTAATGCCAATCTATACATTGAAGATGCTTTACCCCATTTTGATATTTTTAAAGATCGCAAGCGCTTAATTATAGGTACCGACAGCCTGGCCAGCAATGAGCAGTTAGACCTGGTAAGCGAAGCCAATACCATCTTAAACGCGACAAGTATATTTTCTTCAGAAGAACTTCTCGGCTGCATGACCAAAAACGGCGCCCGGGCTTTGGGTATAGATCAGGAATTTGGCAGCCTTCTCATTGGGAAAAACGCCGGCCTGAATTTAATCGCGCTTGAAAATAAAAAAATCAAATTTTTAAAGAAAATAATTTAAACCATGCTTTACCTGAAATCATTTTGTTTTAATCCCTTCCAGCAAAATACTTACCTGGTTTACACCGATACCGGAACCGCCTGGATCATTGACCCCGGAAACCATGGCGCTTCCGAAAACCAGACCCTCAAATCCTTTATCGAAGAAAAAAAACTAAAGCTTACGCGACTGCTCCTCACGCACGGCCATATCGATCATATACTGGGTAACAAATTTGTTTTCGATACCTATGGTCTGCTGCCGGAAATGCACAGTGAAGACCTTTTTTTTATTGAACGCATGCCCCAAAGCGCCGCCATGTACGGAATCAGCTGCGACCCTTCACCGCTGCCCCTTCACTTTATCAATGAAGGCGAACAACTGAAACTCGATCAGTATGTTTTTGATGTTCTGTACACACCAGGTCACTCACCGGGCAGTATTTCGTTTTATAACAAGGAGAATAAACTGGTGATAGCCGGTGATGTGTTGTTCAGGGGAAGCATTGGCCGGAGCGATCTGCCAAAAGGAAACCACGAAACGCTGATCAGGTCGATCCGTGAAAAACTGCTGGTACTGGGCGACGACATCAAGGTATATAACGGTCACGGGCAGGTTACAACCACGGGTTACGAGAAGTTAAACAATCCTTTTTTAAATGACTTTAATTAAAGCCTGCTGATTTTCTTTTTTATCTTAGCCCTATCAAATCCATAATTTTTATACTCGGTTTTTTTACCTGTCTCAGCCTGGCGGCTCAGGACAAGCCCCCCGCCAAAAAGGCAAAACAGGCCTATGACCGCAGGGAGGAAATTCTGTTTGATGGCAAACGCTACCGCAAATACAATAACTACCTTACCGGGGGCGGAGGATACATGGCGTCGACGCTCAGAACCCAGGTTCAGAAAATGGTTGGTGCTGATTACCAGTTTCATATTCGCAGGCAGTATTTTCAAACCGGCATTTTAATGAGCGGCGAAGAATTCCTTTCAAACAACAATGTCCAGGTACACGCCTGCTATGGGATCAGGGAAGAAAAAAACCTCACCAATGTTTGCATATACGGAGGGCCGAGTTTTTTTACCGGTGTGGAAGGTGCGCCAGGGGTAACCGCGGCGACCTATTACCAGGGTGTTGGCGCTTACTTCTGTTTTCAGTCGGTGATCAAACTAAAATACGATATTGGCTTGGGGATAGATGTTTTCGCGGAGCTGAGTAAAAAACAAAAATTCGGTGGACTGAAATTTATTTTCTTTTTTTCAGGGGCCTATCGTGGCCTGAAGGGCAATTACAATCCTCATGTTAAGTCAGAAAACCCGCGATGAAAGATTTTATAATTGTTGGTCAGGGCCTGGCAGCGTATGTTTTGGCGCATAGTTTCAAAAAACACAATATCACGTTTACTATTGTTGGAGATCAGAATCTTAGCAGCTGTTCGCGGATAGCAGCCGGTATCTGGAACCCGGTGGTGTTTAAGCGCGCCACAAAAAGCTGGCTGGCAGATGCGCTGATAGCCGAGTTGACTGTGTTTTACAGTGACTGCAGCAAGACATTCGGCAAAAAAATAATCACCCATCGTCCCATTATTAAACCTTTTACCGAGGACCAGGAAAAACACCTGTGGTTAAAAAAAT
Source organism: Bacteroidota bacterium (assembly GCA_040386615.1). GTDB lineage: Bacteria > Bacteroidota > Bacteroidia > B-17B0 > Aurantibacillaceae > Aurantibacillus. The sequence goes on along the minus strand of JAZKFC010000003.1, from coordinate 23,889 downwards.
CTAAGAGTGACCTTGCAGGTTTTATTGATGGAACGACCTACCAGGATTCTCCGCGTGACCTGGCTCACTGCAATATAAAGAACGGTTACGGCCTGGTACAGCGAAGCGGGAATGTTGATGTTGCCGCTTTTCTTGATCAGTCAGGCATTTATTTTAAGGAAGATCTGGTTTGTGAAAATTTTGATCATTCCCGTCTACAGATATTTCCGGATAAAGTTAGTTATAGCAACATAGAGGCCCGGCAGATTGTGTTTTGTGAAGGACACCTCGTTAAAAACAATCCGTTTTTCAGATGGATCCCGCTTAAACCTGCCAAGGGTGAGATCATGACCCTGAGGGTGCCCGAACTGAATTTCAGCGACAGTATTTTTAATAAGAACGGTTTCCTGATGGACGTTTCAGAAGGCACTTACCGGGCAGGTGCTACTTACGAATGGCAGGATCTTTCGGAGGTGCCAACCCAAAAGGGGCTTGCCGAACTCACCGCGAAGGTTGGCGAAATGATTGATTGCAATTTTGAAATAATAAAGCATGAAGCCGGCATCAGGCCCTCCTCGCTTGACAGGCGACCAATCGTTGGAAGGCATCCCCGGCACGGGAACCTTTTTGTTTTTAACGGGCTGGGAACAAAAGGCGTAATGCTTGCACCGTATTTCGCCAAAAATTTTGTAAATTTCTACTTACAAAAAGAAGTACTGCACCCCGATATTGATCTTTCGAGGTTCTATCATTTGTATGAAGCGTAAAAAACATAAAATAAGGCTTATCGGCCGACGGGAGTTTGTAAGCCTCTCGCAGCTAGGTCTCTTTAAAATTGAGGCGAAAATAGATACCGGCGCTTATACCTCATCCCTGCACTGCGAAAATATCAGGGTTAATTATGAAAATTCAAAACCAATACTTTATTTTACACTGGAACCGGGAGAGATAAATTCACCCGAGCCCAAGAATTTCAGGTTTGAGGAATTCACGCAGAAAAAAATTAAGAATTCGTTTGGTGAAATGGAAGAACGTTACGTGATAAAAACCCTGGTGCACATCGGCAAAAAACAGATCTGGTCAGAAATTTCCTTATCCAACCGCGATACGATGAGGTACCCGGTACTTATCGGGAGAAAATTATTAAAAGGAAAATTCCTGATCGATGTAAGCCAGATCCATACTAACGGTGAACGTCTGAACAAAGGTTTTATCAGGTTAACTCAAAAAAATAATTCATGAAATAGCAACGGTGCCCAAAAGGGTTTTCGAAAAAAACCGGCTGCCTAAAAAATTATAAATCCAACTATATGAAAATAGCTGTTTTATCCCGCAATAAAAATCTCTATTCAACGAAACGGATCCTTGAAGCCGGCGAACAACGCGGACATGAGATGGTTTTACTGGACCACATGAAGTGCGTTCTGGTCATAGAACAGGGAAGACCACACATTTATTTTAACGGAAGAGAAGTTACCGACATCAACGCTGTGATCCCAAGAATTGGCGCCTCGGCCACGTTTTATGGTTCGGCGGTTGTGCGCCAGTTTGAAATGATGAAAATATTTACCGCGGTTGAATCACAGGCGCTTGTACGATCACGCGATAAGTTAAGGAGCCTGCAGATCCTGGCCCGCGCCGGCATCGGTATTCCTAAAACCGCCTTCGCTTCGTCGCCCAAAGACAAAGACATTGATAACGTGATTGAAAGCGTTGGTGGCGCACCCTGCGTTATAAAACTTCTGGAAGGCACCCAGGGCATAGGCGTGATTCTTGCAGAGAATCAAAAAGCCGCCAAAAGTGTAGTTGAAGCTTTTATGAAATTAAAGGCGCAAATGCTTGTACAGGAATTTATCAAAGAGGCTGGCGGAGCCGATCTGAGGGTATTTGTAGTAGATGGCCAGATCGTTGGTTCGATGAAGCGCCAGGGCAAAGAAGGTGAGTTCAGGAGCAATTTGCACCGTGGCGGTTCCGCTTCTGTGATAACACTTTCTGCCGAAGAACGTGCCACCGCGATTAAATCGGCCAAAAAACTGGGACTTGGTATTTCGGGCGTGGATTTGTTGCAGTCGAGCCGTGGCCCCCTGGTGATGGAAGTGAACTCCTCGCCGGGTCTTGAAGGAATTGAAGGCGCCACTGGAATTGACATCGCGGGAAAAATAATCGAATATGTTGAAAGAAATGAATTCAATAAACCGGGAGAGTAAGAGTAGTGAAGCATGATTGATTATTGATTTTAGATTTGAGAATTAAACCCCCAACACAAAACACGGAACGCAGACACGAAACGCGGAACATTAATTTACAGCAAGTGCAGAAAACCATCGTCATTAACGGACAACAGATCGAACCCGGAGGAAACAAAACGGTTATATTAAATTCCTACGAGCTACACACAAAAACCAGGATAGAGATTCCGGTTCATATTGTGCACTCTAAGAACGAAGGCCCGGCGCTGCTACTTTCGGCAGGGATGCACGGCGAGGAAACCAACGGCATAGAGATCATCAGGAAAATAATTTCACGACCGGAGGTGCAAAACCTGCTCTGCGGCACCCTTATTGTGATTCCGGTGATTAACGTTGTTTCTTTTTTATTCGGAAGCAGGGATCTGCCCGATGGCAGGGACCTCAACCGCTGTTTCCCAGGCTCAAAAAACGGCTCACTGGGAAGCAGGATCGCTTTTGATCTCATGAAACAGATCTTACCGATCATAGATTTTGGAATTGACTTTCATACCGGCGGCGCAAAAATTAATAATTACCCGCAGTTGCGCTGCGTCTTCGATTTTCCTGAGAACCTGGCTTTGGCTGAACGTTTTTCCGCGCCTTTGATCATCGACAGCACATACCGCGACGGTACATTCAGAATGGAAGCCTCCAAAAAGAACAAACCCATACTGGTGTACGAGGGTGGAGAAAGCATGCGCTTCGATTACCTTGCCATTACCGAAGGCGTAAATGGTTGCCTGCGCCTGATGAACTCCTATAAAATGATCAACTTTGAATTGCCCGCCAACGCTACCGTAAAAATAACAAAAGATACCTGGGTGCGTGCCAATAACAGCGGCCTTTTTCACATGAACCTTAAAAACGGGTCACATGTAGTTAAAGGCGATCTGCTGGGCGTTATTGTTGACCCCTTTGGCGAATCTGAAGACAAGATCATCTCGCCCACCGATGGGTACATAATTGGCATTAACAACCAGCCGGTGGTGAACCAGGGCGACGCTTTAATACATATTGGCATTGAAGGCGAATAATTGCCCTAACAAAAGCCGGCAAAACCCTTACAAGGCTTGTAAGATGCCTTGAAGTCATCTGAATTTTAGTTAACTTTACAGCATGAAACAATCGCTCGATCTTTCGGATTATTTTATAGTTGGCTTTGTAGCCATAGTGTTTATTGCCGGGGTTACCATGGTTTTTAAATTCATGAGGGGAAAAAATTAAATGCACAGCCAGTTTATTTTGTTCCTGAACCTGGGTGGTGGCGAAGTGGTATTGATCGTCATCGTGATCCTTCTGCTTTTTGGCGGTAAGGGTGTGCCTACCATTGCTAAAACCCTGGGTAAGGGCATTCGTGAATTTAAAGATGCCACCAGCGGGATACAAAACGACATTATGAAAAGCACCAGCGGCATCACCGAAGAGATCAAGGAGCATATCCAGGAAGTGAAAAAGGAAATTGACAAGGAATAGACTGTTTTGGTGAGAATTTTTAAAGTGTTTTTATTGGCGTTACAGCTATTCGCCGGCGCAACGGTTTATTCGCAGCCGGTAGAAAAAATAAAGTTCAAAAAAAATTCAGATCTCATTTATTTTTTTCAGAAAGACGCGAAGAGCGATACTCTTTTTAAAAATAAACCCAACCTGTTTTATTTATTGGTGCCCGATTCCCTCAGGTCCGGGTTTGTGCTATCGGTTGAAAATGGGCGCCTGATGCCAACAACAAACGACAGTCTTTTAAAGTTTGAATACCTGCCAGGTCTTAAATACGAAACGTTTTATGCCAAAACAACCGGGTCACAAAATACCGGTGCGGGCAACAAAAATAGTATGACATTTGAATTAAAGACCCTGATCAACGGCACCACCGATAAACATAAAAATGTAATTGTAATCAGGATCAGCGATAAAAAAGAAGACAAAATGCAGCTGGAGAATATTTTTTATTACCGCTAGTTTTTATGAGTATTTAGCATGATGGATGGTATTCGTTCTCACATATTTCAGAACCAACTCATTGAATTCCTCTTCCCTGTCCTTAAATGATACCTCAACGGGCAGAATATAAATGTTCATGCGCTGGGCAATTTCCCAGACTAAATTATTTTTCAGCCGCATCAGGTCTTTTTCGGTTGTAACGAGGATCTTGTTGCCGCCTTCAATGCCATGATAATAACGGTCAATATCTTCGAGGTCTTTCAGTGAATATTCGTGATGGTCGTCAAAACTCAGGTGTTTCACTTCGGCGGCGTATTCTTTCAGGTAGTTGACCATGGGTTGCGCGTTGGCGATGCCTGCAAATGAGATGATCTTATAACGGAACAAATCTTTAAGCGTATCAATTTTATCGTTGGAGTTATTAATGGAGTACAACTCCCCGTAAGTAAGGTAACTGAAATAAACCTGTTGGTGTGCCCTGGGTTGTACATCTTTTAAAATGGTGCGGATCTCCACAGGGCTTGTTCGTTCGGGGGTTTTGCTGATAATGATGATGTCGGCCCGGTGAATACCACCCTTAAACTCCCTGAGGGTGCCCGAGGGTAGCATGAGGTCCTTAAAATAAAGATTGTTGTAGTCGCTCACCACAATATTAAGGCCGCACTTAATTGCGCGGTGCTGGAAAACATCATCCAGCAAAATAATTTTAGGCGCCGTGTCGAGCAGGTTGAGATTGCGCACACCATTCACGCGGTTGGCATCAACCGCCACCTGTACCTTGTACTTTGATTTGTATATCAGGGGTTCATCGCCAATATCTTCGGCAGTGCTGTTTTCGTTTGCCAATACGAAGCCAGAGGTTTTACGTTTATAACCCCGGCTTAAAGTTGCAATTGAAGGGTCTTCACTGATCAGCAGCCTGATCAGGTATTCCACCAGTGGGGTTTTCCCGGCTCCACCCACCGCAAGGTTTCCAACCCCTATGGTATGCACATCAAATTTTTTTTCGGGGATAAAATGCCAGTCGTACAGCCTGTTTCTTATCAACGTAATAACCCCGTAAAGGAAGGAAAAAGGCAGCAGAAGTATTTTTATCCCGTTATTCAAACAGGTTAAATATGCTTATTTTTTTTGAAAAACTGAAATTTTGAGGTGCAGGCGCCTTATTTTGACTCGCTTTCAGTCTCCTTGGTGCTTTGCAAACCCATCTTGTAGTTCTGAGGATCGAATTTTATATCGTAAAAAGAAAGTGCGCGGTGACAACTCACACTCAGCGTGGATGTGCCGTCCCAGGCACTGATGGGTTCTTTTGTCATATTGGTGATCCCTCTCAGGCAGGAAGAAACATTTTTTTGCCTCCATTTTGCCTGGTTGGTTTTGGTATCCCACCTTGCAAAAACAAGCTTGGTCTCTTTTCCTGCGTTACAGCGCCCGTCGTCGTTAGCGGCATCTATTTTTGTGAAAGCGTCTATCAGGATCAAAACGTACAATGTATCACCATCTCTTTTCTCAAATAAGATCTTCGAAACCTCGGGGTCTCTGCAGAGGGAGTCGTTCATGCAATAGTTGATGACATTGGGTTCAGAAACCAGGTTGATACAGAGTTTTGTTCTGTCTTTAGGTGTTCTTGGTTTTTTGGTGTACACCAGGAATTCCCGGGGAACCGGGGCTTCCACGTATTTTACCGTGTCGGGTTTGATAGAGTCCTTTTTTGCAATGGCTTTTCCATTTTTTGGGAGCGGCTTTTTTCCGCCCGGCACAGGCTTTGTTTGCCCATTTGCGTAGGTAGCAAATAGTATGGCAAAAATTATGGCTTTATACATACGACGAAAATAAATAATTTTTCCGGGAAATAAAATAAACAGGAAATTTGAGAATTTTGGTCTGATTAAAACTGACCCGCTTCAACGAGTTTAATGGCCCTTTCAATCATAATATCCTCCACGGCCGCGTCATACTCCACTTTCATGCTGTTTCCAAAAAGACTGGCCAGCGTTTGCCACATAACTGCCTGAAAACTGCCACGGAGTTGTTTTACCAGTTCGTAAGTGGTTTTACCGGTTTCCCTGTCTATCAGTTTCATTAACACTTTTCCCTGTGAAACCGTGAGGCCTTTTAGCTCATCTTCAAACTGGGCGCGCAGGTCTTTTTCGCACACCTTTAAAAACACCTTGCGGTATTCCTTGTCTTCAATTGTTGCGAGCACCTTGTCGTACTCCTTTAATTTAGCCGCGGCAAGGATGGCATAGGGATAAACTTTTCTAACGTTAAATTTCACACGGGTCCACTGCTCGTATTGTCTTTTATTTTTGAAAGTGTACTCGGCAAAAACATACACCGAATTAAGATCCACCACCGGCAGGGTATCGCCATTCACGATCTCGGCCCGGCAACGGTAACCATTTTGCGGAGGAACGGTAATATCGGTATAAGGGCCCTGCGAAAAGCCCGGGAGGTGTTGAAAGAAAATAAAAAGCACAACCGCAGTTTTTGCAAGCCGGACCTTTACGAAAGTATTTTCTAAAAAATAATTTAACATTCAATTATTTATTCTGTTTTACGTAAAAGGTAACCTGCAAGTTACGTGCTAGCTAAGCCGGTTCTCTTTCCATTTACTTTTTTTAACAGCGGAGGCGGCAATTGGCTTGCTCCCAGCGGATTTCGCGTTAAAAACAAGACTTCCCACCAGGGCAGAAACCGCCTCATATTCCTCATTTTTTACCACGAGAAGATCTGGGGTGAAATAATTCTTAATAAATCCTGTATCAAACTTTCCGCTTACAAAAGCCTCATGTTTGAGCACAAAACTGCAGAAATCGAGGGTTGTTTCAACGCCAACGATTTTATAATCCTGTATCGCGCGTAGCATTTTTTCAATGGCTTCGGTCCTGTCTTTTCCATGTACTATCAGTTTGGCGATCATGGGATCGTAGTATATGGGAATATCCATGCCTTCTTCAAATCCATCGTCAACACGCACACCAGGCCCTGAAGGCACTCTGTAAACCAGTAATTTTCCTATATCCGGTAAAAAATTGTTCATGGGATCCTCGGCGCAAACACGCACTTCAAGCGCATGGCCGTTAATGGTAAGGTCTTCCTGGGTAAACCTGAGTTTTTCATTGCGTGCCACCCTTATCTGTTCTTTCACAAGATCCAGGCCGGTGATCATTTCCGAAACCGGGTGTTCTACCTGCAGGCGGGTATTCATTTCAAGAAAATAAAAGTTCAACTGGTCATCCACAAGGAATTCGACAGTTCCGGCACCGCTGTAATTGCAGGCTTTGGCAACATCCACGGCGCATTTGCCCATTCTTTCGCGAAGTTCGGGGCTGAGCACGCTGCTTGGCGCCTCTTCAATTAATTTTTGGTGACGGCGCTGTATACTGCACTCCCTTTCGAATAAATAAACGCAGTTGCCATGATTATCGGCCAGTAGCTGGATTTCGATGTGGCGCGGACCAGAGGCATAACGCTCAATAAATACCGCGCCATTGCCAAAGGCTGAAATGGCTTCACTCACCGCCATTTTCATCTGCTCCTCAATGTCCTGCTCGCGCTCAACAAGCCGCATCCCCTTTCCACCACCCCCGGCGCTGGCCTTGATGAGTAAAGGAAATCCAACTTCCCTGGCAATTTTAATGGCTTCTTTGATATCACTGATGGCGCCTTCCGATCCCGGGATCATGGGCACTTTATATTTTTTGGCAGTTGCTTTGGCGCTAAGCTTATCGCCCATCAAATCCATGCTTTCGGGGCTTGGTCCTATAAATGTAATGCCCGCTTCACGTACTTTTCTGGCAAAATCAGCATTTTCGGATAAAAAACCATAGCCGGGATGAATCCCGTCGACCTTGTATTCCTTGCAAATGGCGATGATCTTATCGCCCTGCAGGTACGATTGCGCGCTTGGTGGCGGTCCTATACAAACTGCCTCGTCGGCATACCTTACAAATGGCGCATTTCTATCGGCTTCCGAAAATATGGCCACTGTTTTAATTCCCATTTCTTTTGCGCTGCGCATAATACGCAAGGCAATTTCCCCGCGGTTAGCGATAAGGATTTTTTGCATAGTTTTAAGTAGTTTATCTTAAAGTTAAAGATAATTAATAATCGTCTTACGCCGTATCCATAAAGATCAGTTTCTTTTAATTATTTTAGTTTAAAATTATGTTTTTTCTTTTTTCAAAACTTCTCTCCTTTTTGATCTCACCCCTGCTTTGGGTGGTTGCGCTGCTGTTGTATTCCTTTAAAACCAAAAATGAAAAGCGCGGTAAAAGGTCCAGGATCGCCGCGGTGGTTATTTTGCTGGTGTGTAGTAATTCCTTTATCGTTGATGAGTGTTTCAGGTGGTGGGAACCGGTAACCCCCGATTATGACCTGATGAACACGACCTACGACGGCGCCATTGTACTGGGCGGGATAGGCGAAGCGGACCTGCGGCTTCAAAAATTAAACTTTGGCTGGAGTGGCGACCGCTTGTTTCAGACCCTGGCGCTTTACCATCAGGGCAGGATTAAAAAAATAATTTTTACCGGGGGGTCGGGCAGCATAGAATTTCCCGACAAAAAAGAAGGCCTTTATGTACAAAAATACCTTCGCGCTGTTCATATTCCCGACAGTGCCATGGTAATAGAATCACAGAGTAAAAACACCTATGAGAACGCTGTCTTTACCAAAAAAATCCTCGACAGCCTTCAGCTCAGTGGCCATTACCTGCTGGTGACTTCAGCTTATCACATGCCCCGTTCACTGGCGGTTTTTAAGAAAGCCGGCTTTAAGCAAATCACACCTTATTTAACCAATAAAGTGAGTGGTGCCAGGCGCTTTACCCCCGATCATTTGCTGGTTCCCAGTCCCAACGCCTTATTCTCGCTGCAATTCCTCATTCACGAATGGTTTGGATACCTTATGTATAAAGTAAAGGGTTATGCCTGATTTTAATGAAAAGCTACTTCAGTTTATCTGGCAACACCGGCTTTTAAAACCCGGGCCTCTTTTTACCGCTGCCGGAAATGAAGTTGTTGTATTAAAACCTGGGGACCTGAATACCGATGCCGGCCCCGATTTTTTTAACGGGCAGATCCTCTTGAACGGGCTGAGAATGGCAGGCAACATTGAACTGCACCTTAAAACAAGCGACTGGTTGAAGCACGGGCACCAGCAGGATAAAAACTACGATACCATTATTTTACATGTGGTATATGAACATGACACTACACTGCAACAGAATTTAAACAACAATGTTGAAGTACTTGAACTTAAAACCCACATCCCCGAAAAAACGATCAGCGTTTACAACCAGTTGATCTCGTCCGGCAGCAAACTTCCCTGTGCCACACAGTTAAAAAACGTCAATGAATTAAAACTGATTGCCTGGATGGAAAGGATGACGGTAGAGCGGCTGGAAGAAAAAGTAAGCCGGATCGTAGAACTGGCCGGCTCGTTTGACGGCAATTACACGCAAACCTTTTACACACTCTTGTTGAGGAATTTTGGTTTTAAGGTGAATGCACTGCCTTTTGAAATGCTTGCCCGGCAGCTTCCGGTGCAACTTTTACTAAAACATTCAGACAACCTGTTACAGTTGGAGGCCTTGTTACTCGGCATGGCCGGTTTTCTTGAAGAGCAGGTCGTTGATAAACAACTTCAGCAGCTTCAAAATGAATTTGAATTCCTCAGGCACAAGTACCAGTTAATACCTCTTCAAAAAGAGATCTTTAAATTTTCGCGGTTGAGGCCTGCAAATTTTCCCGACCTGCGGTTAGGGCAGTTTGCCTTACTGCTGCATAAAAAACGCGAACTGTTAACCAATCCCCAGAGTTTTATCAGCGTTGCGGAAATAAAAAATATCTTTAAACTGCAGCCCCAGGGTTATTGGAAGAACCATTATACCATTGGTGGGAAAACCCTGGAAAAGGACCTGGCCCTGGGTGAAACCTCGGCCGAAAACATTGTGATCAACACACTTGCCCCTTTTTTATTCTTTTATTCTAAAAAATTCGCAAAACCACGGCTTTCAGACCTCGCCATTGAACTGCTGGCGAACACCGCCTTTGAAAAAAACGCAAAAACCAGGTTGTTTGATGCAAGGAAAGATTCGTTGAGGAGCGCAGCTGACAGCCAGGCTGTTATTAATCTTTACGATCATTACTGCGTTAAAAAGAAATGCCTTAATTGTGGGATAGGAACATCAGTACTTGCTAAATCATGATTTTATATTCATTTATATTTTCTATACCTTCGTATTATGATCAAAAGAATTACCCGTTGGTTTGAACAAAAGGCTTTTGGCGTTTGTCAGTGGCTGGGCGAATTATTGGGAATAAGAACCACCACTGTAAGGATGTATTTTATTTACCTGTCCTTTTTTACTTTCGGTAGTCCCATCATTATTTATTTTATTATGGCTTTTATCCTGGAGCATAAAAATTACTTCAAGCCTTTTTATACCCGCAAGCGCCCCAGCGTGTGGGACATTGATTAGTTTCCCGGTTTTTCCTCTTTTTCAGAAAGATCCGGCATAAAAGAAAGGATCAAAGTGGCGATGCCCGGCAGGATGACGCCTATTACAAACCACCGCCATGGATTGCGCCCCAGTTGTTTCGCGTAAAAATAAGTGAGGGTTGGTAAACCCAACAGCATCATTAAACCAAAACTTAAAACCATTAATGGTCCCATGTTCTTATTTTTGAAGTTCTTCCCAAAATTCAGCGCCGCGCCTGGTATGCGGGATCACAATGGTTCCCCCCACGATGTTGGCAACGGCAAACACCTCGTAAATTTCTTCGGTACTGCAGTTTTGTTCCTTGCATTTTTCGAGGTGATACTTTATACAATCGTCACAACGTAAAACCATGCTTGCCACAAGCCCGAGAAGTTCCTTTGTTTTTACGTTAAGCGCGCCCTCTGAGTAGGTTTGTGTATCGAGGTTAAACAGGCGTTTGATCACCAGGTTGTCTTTGCCTAAGATCACTTCGTTCATTTTTGAACGGTATGCATTAAACTCTTCAACTTGTTTTGACGACATAGGATTTTCTTTATGTTTTTAATTCACGTTTCTTAACCACCCAGGCCGAAACAAAAACGCTGATCTCGTACAGCAGGTACATGGGCACGGCCACCACCATTTGTGAAGTCACATCGGGGCTCGGTGTAATGATTGCTGCCGCGATCAAAATTATAATCACCGCGTGTTTGCGGTATTTTCTCATAAAGTCGGGCGTAAGCAGGCCCATGCGGCTTAAAAAATAAACCAGCACGGGCATTTCGAAAATAATACCAGACACCAGGGTCATGGTGCTGATCAGAGAAATGTAGTCGTCGAAGGTGTTGTTGGTTTGCACAATGCCACTGGAGGAAACCTGGTACCCGATCAAAAAGTTATAACTCATGGGGAACAACAAAAAATATCCAAAGAAGATGCCAACCAAAAACAAAACCGAGGCAATCAGCACAAAAACCCTTACCGGGCCTATCTCCTTATCCTTTAAAGCCGGGCTGATAAATTTCCATAATTCCCAAAGTATAAAAGGAAAACCAAGGATGACCCCCGCCAGGAAAGAGATCCACATATGATTAAAAAACTGTTCGGAAGCGCTGAGTGTTTGCAGGTGGGCGGTTTGAACGGTCATGCACATCACATCGCCTGCGCCTATCCTGTAGCCCAGCGCGCACAAGGCCCTGTAAGAAATAAAGTCCTGACGCAATGGGCCAAAAATTACCGTATCAAATACAAAATCATTGAGACAAAAAGCGGCTATGGCAAAAACCACAACAACCACGGCGCTTCTCACCAGGTGCCAGCGTAGTTCTTCCAGGTGCTGAAGAAAAGACATTTCAGTCGGCGCATTGTGTTTATCTGATGCAAAAAAGGCCATGAATTAAACCCGCAAATTTACACTAAAACCAGCGCTTTTCAAATCTTCCCAAAAGTCGGGGTAAGATTTGTGAACCACCTGGTGGTGCTGAATTTTGATGTGACCGTAAACCATAGCCAATGGCGCGAAGCTCATCGCCATCCGGTGATCATTATAGGTAGCTATCGTATTTTCTGAATGTGTGGCAGGTGTTGTCACAGGCTCAACCTCAATAGTATCTGTCGTAGCAATCACCTTTGCACCCAACTTTTCAAATTCATTTTTTAAAGCGGCGATCCTGTCGGTTTCTTTAACCCTGAGTGTTTTGAGTCCCGTTAAGCGCGCTTTGATACCTAAGCCAAAACAGGTCACGGCCACCGTTTGCGCGATATCGGGACAGTTTGTAAAATCTCCATCAAATTCGGTTAATTGCGCTTTAATATGGCGCAAAACAACACCCTTACCGGTAAAAGTGGTTTGCACACCCAATTTAGAAAAGATACCGGCGATAGCGCTGTCGGGCTGCAGACTTTGCTCAGTAAGATGGCCGAGTTCTATTTGCGCGCCTGGTGACAAGGCGCAGATGCTATACCAATACGATGCCGAAGACCAGTCTGATTCAATTGTTTTGTCTACTGCTTGATTTTTTTGAACCTCAGCCCCGGTCTTTGAAATACTGATCACATTTTTTTCCTGTTGAATCATCACCCCAAATTCCTGCAACAATTTTATGGTCATCTGTATGTAAGGCGCAGAGACCAGGTCTCCTTTAAGTGACAGTTGTAAGCCTTTTTCAAAAAGTGGCGCTATCAATAACAAGGCAGAAATGAATTGACTGCTTACACCTGCTTCAATCGCGGTTGTTCCGCCCTGTAAACGTTTTCCCCTGATAACCAGGGGTGGAAAATTGATGTTCTCCTCATAGCTGATCTCAGCGCCCAACATTTTTAAGGCTGTCACCAATTCCCCGATTGGCCTTTGTTTTATCCTTTCCGATCCGGTTAAACGCCATTCGCCCGATGTAACCGAGAGCAGGGCCGTTAAAAATCTCAAATCAGTGCCGGCATGGTGAACGTCGATGGTCGCGGCATTGCCGGCTGCTATTTGTTGCAGCGCCTTTTGTAATAAGGCGGTATCTTCTGCATTAGAAATATTATGGAGCGTGAGACCGGCACCCAGAACATGCTTTATGATGAGCAGGCGGTTAGAGATGCTTTTGGAGCCCGGCAGGCGAACCTGTGCCTTAATGGGATTTAAGGGCCTGCTAAGCTTTATCATTATATAAAGACTGGTAGTATAAAAAGGCCTTTTGTATCTGTTGCTCAGTGGCTTCAACGTCGAAGCTGCAGGCGCCAATTTTAACCGGAAGTGAAAATTTAGATTTGTTGCCGGTGGTTTTTTTGTCGTTGCGGATCAGGTCTGTAACCGCCTGGATAGAAAGATCAGGAAGTATTTGTGGTTTAAACGCCGATAACAATACCGAACTAATTTCTGAAAGTGCTTTTTTTGTGATCAGTTTTTTTTGAAATGCCAGATGGCTTTCTATGATCATGCCCCTTAGCACGGCTTCGCCGTGAAGTAATTCAGATTCAGACCCCAATAATAAAGATTCTATAGCGTGGCCGATGGTATGCCCGAAATTGAGAATTTTTCTTATTCCATGGTCAAAAGGGTCTTTTGACACGATCTTATTTTTTAAGCTGACGCTTTTTGCGATCAGCGTTTCAGGATCAGTTGTTTTAGCCTGATCTTTTAGTTCATTCCAGAATTTTAAATCAGACACCAGGGCAATTTTATAAATTTCGGCGAGGCCATTAATAAAATGCCGTTGAGGAAGGGTTTTTAAAAATTCGGGATAGATATAAACCGCCTTTGGCTGCGCAAAAGTTCCAACCAGGTTTTTTACGCCGGCAAAGTCGATACCTGTTTTGCCTCCTACACTCGCGTCGGCCATGGCCAGAAGAGAGGTAGGGACATTAATGAAGTCTATGCCTCGTTTGTAAACCGACGCGCTGAAGCCACCAAGGTCACTTACTACACCTCCGCCCAAATTGATGAGCAGCGCTTTTTTATCGGCGTTATTCTCAGCCAGGGTTTGAAGCACCTGTGCTGAAAACTCCATTGACTTGGAGGATTCGCCGCTTTCAATTTCTATCACCTGGGCCTGTGCTAATGCTTTGCAGGAAATGACCAGCGTGGGGAGACAGAACTGCAGGGTATTCTCGTCACATAAAATATAAAGCGAGGAATACCTGCTTTTTGCAAGAAATGCCGAAAGGTTTTTAAGGGCCTGATGGCCGATTGTTATACTATATGTTCCCGATTTGATAAGCTTCATTGATACAAAATCAGTGTTTCAGGTTAATCCAGTTGGTTAGCATTTGTTCGCCGTACTCCGATAAAATTGATTCGGGGTGAAATTGAACGCCCCTTACGTCAAGTGTGTTGTGTTTTAATCCCATGATCAGATTCTCGTCATCGACGGCGGTCACCAAAAGTTCGTCGGGCAATCCTTCTGAATCAACGATCCATGAATGATAACGACCCGCTTTAAAATCGGGCGGGCAGTTATTAAACAGGGGGTCATTGCCGGTCACTTTCACAGGCAGAGCCAGGCCGTGGTACACCCGGTCAGGATTTTTTAATCTGGCGCCAAAAGCTTGTCCAATTGCCTGCAGACCCAGGCAAATGCCCAAAATAGACTTTGTATGCGCATAGGTTTTTATCAGTTCAGGCATAATGCCCGCTTCTGTGGGAAGTCCGGGTCCCGGTGACAGAAGGATTTTATCGTAGGCGCCTATTTGTTGCAAAGAGATTTGGTCGTTCTTAAATACATCAATAGAAACATCACTCACTTTTTCAACCAGGTGAACCAGGTTATAGGTAAAGCTGTCGTAGTTGTCGAGCACCAGAAGTCTCATGGTTGTTGGCGCTAAGTTAATTATTTTAGGGCCATGTTAACCTCTTTTCTTTAAATCCATTGTGAATGTAAATTCGTAAATTAAACCATGAGGCCTGTTGTTGTATTTTTTTCGTTTATTATTGTTTCCACCATATTGATGTCGTTTCAGCAAAAAAATAACAGCCTGGAGTATCTCCCCCTTGGCGATTCTTATACCATATGTACCGGCGCTGAGGAAAATGATTCGTGGCCTTTGTTATTGACCCGGCATCTCAACGAAAACAAAATAAGCACAAAACTGCTGGTAAATCCCGCCAGGAATGGGTACAGCACACAGGACCTGATCAACTATGAATTGCCCCTTTTAAAAAAACTAAATCCGGGCTTTGTCACCATTTTAATAGGTGTGAATGATTGGGTGCGTGGGGTGCCGGCTCCTGTTTTTAAAAAAAACCTGGTTTACATTCTCGACGAGGTTCAGAAATCGGTTCCGGGCAAAAAAAATATCATTTTAATAAGCATTCCCGACTTTGGCGTGACACCCCAGGGCAAATCTTATGGTGGCGGCAGGAATATCTCAGCGGGGATTTCTGAATTCAACGCGATTATCAGAACTGAGGCGAAGAACCGGGGACTGGCACTGGTTGACATTTTCGGCGTTTCTAAGCAAATGGAAAAAGATGTTACGTTGGTAGCGGCCGATGGTTTACATCCTTCGGCGAAGGAATATGCGGTATGGGAGAAAATGATCCTGGCTGAATCGCTGAAATTATTGAAATAAAAAAAGGGCGGATTTTCATCCGCCCTTTCAAAAAGATCTTCTCTTAATTTCCAAGGTCCTCGAAGCTGATGTCGCTGCTTTTCTTTTCGGTTGCCTCTTCAGTTCCGCCATAGTGGCTTTCAATTTCAGGTGCATTCTCTTTAATATGGTTCACTGCTTCATCCAGTCCTTCAATAAACTTTTCAAAATCCTCTTTATATAAAAAAATCTTGTGTTTTTCGTAAGTGAATTTTCCATCAGCCCCGAACCTTTTTTTACTTTCTGTGATTGTTAAGTAATAATCGTTTCCACGGGTACTTTTTACGTCAAAAAAGTAAGTACGCTTTCCTGCTCTCACCGATTTGGAGAATAAATCCCCCCTGTCATTTTTTTCAAGTTCTTCAGACATGTTTTTTATTTTGAATTACAGCAAATATTATAAAAAACTCCACAAGTTGAACAAGGTGTTAATAATTTAACTCTTATTGTTAATAGCGGAAAACAAAAAAACCGCTCCCCGACCGGGAGCGGCTGTATAATAAAAGGCTTGCGGGAGGTGTTATTTGTCGCCAGCTTTGATCTCTTTAATGTTTTTGCTGCTATCAAACATTTTCTGAATGGCTTCTTTTCCGAATGGGTTAGCATCGGTGCTTTTAATATCTTCGAAACTGTAATCGGTGTTCCCGATTTTTTGATTCACCAGGAAATGGAATTCAGGCTGCATGATTTCGCTTTCCCATAAAATGGCGTTGGGCTCTTCGGTGATAAAACTTTTAAGTTTATTCACCTCGTCTTCTTTTACATCCTTTTTCTTTAATTCGATATCGGCTGCCTGTTCGTTGATGCTAATGGCGAAGTTCTTACCTACCTTAATGTCGAGGGCGCCATAAGATTGCTGAACCACTTCGAGTTTCGCGTTGGCTGTGTCGGGGATAAAAATGGCAAAGGGTTTGCCGTATTTTCCAAGTTCAAGCACATTCATACCCTGTGGGGCAACAATTGACTCTTCCTTTGAGGAGTTACAGGATGTTATAAATGATACAATGCATAATGCAAAAAATAAATTAATGATTTTTTTCATGTTTTAGTGTTTAAGATGTGAGTGCAAATATAATTTAAAATTTCGTGAGGGACACGAGGGTGAGAAACCCGGGGGAATAAAAAACTGGCAAACAATTAGAAACAAAAAACCCCGCTAATGCGGGGCTTTTATTACTTTTTCTTAGCTGCTTTCTTAGCCGCTTTTTTTGGAGCTGCTTTTTTAGCTGCTTTTTTTGGAGCTGCTTTTTTAGCGCCTTTTTTAGCTGCTTTTTTTGGAGCTGCTTTTTTTGCTGTAGCTTTTTTAGCTGTTGCTTTTTTTGCCATGGTTTTTTTGTTTTTGAGATTTGTTGATACGAAGTAAATAAATTTTTTATTCTTATCTAATTATTAAGCACTTATTTTTTCAACATAGATTTGTTGAAATTGTTAATAGCCAATTCGGAACTTGTTTATGTTTACCACAGTATTGATTCTTTTTCTCAATAAATTTTTAATGTGGTCTGAAAGCATTGATTTTACAGGTGTTTCAGAGGCACTCCAAAAGTCATGAGAGAAGGTGCCTGGTTTAAGAAACTCAAAAAGAGAATTATTGCTCTCAAAAAAAATTTATTCTTTAATGCTGATTTCCTCTTCAATTTCCCAATCAGACAACACTTTTATTTGCTTTGAACTGATAAATATCTGTTCGGGCTGTGTTTTTAAAAGAAAATTACCGGTGTCCCACTTCTTATTTGCATTGTTGTCGTAAATAACTTTTACCTGGTAGGTTCCTGGCGCAACATCAATAAAATCAAGGCTTGCAGCGTTACTCGACGACAATGGGAGATCAATAAACGACCGCCTTACCACTTGTTCTTTGTCGTTAACCAACTCAATGATGTATGCCTGCTTTTTATTAAAAAGCAGTTTTAAAGTGGCTTTTCCATATTCAACCCTGCTTTGGGTTTTAAAACTCATTGCTATACTGTCGTTGGATATTCCATAAATGTCGAAAAAAGCGTTTGTGTCTATTTTCATGTTATAATTCACACCTTCCTTTAGTTCGCTGCTGATCTCATAATGCGTGATATCAAGCCATTTGCCCGTTACGGGGCTTGTTCCAATGAGTGAGTCTTCACGACTACGCAAACTGATCTTTAAAGGATTGGCTGTTTGAATGTCCATCCAGTTTAAAAACGATAAGGTGGGTTGAGTACCTAACATCAAAGCTCCCCCCGATGAGTTTAAGCTCATGGATTTGAATTTTTTACCCAGGGGTGGCTTTTTTGGAAGTGTTATTCTCAGGGTGTCGGCTTTTTGCCTCGATTGGTCTCTAAAGATCAAACCAAGGGTATCGGTTACGTTTTTATAATAAACAGAGACAGTGTCTTTCTCTTTATTCATAAGGGTTTCGAAGACATTTTCCTTGTCCCGGGGATTTAGCGGTTGCAAAGTGATCAGGCTTTTTTTGTTCAGGATGATCTGCATAAATCCATAATAAGGCAGAAAAGTTTTTTTAATGAAGCCTTTCGAAGATTCTTCCTGGAAGAGCTTAAACCTGACTGTACTGTCTGAACTTAATGTCAGATCAGGATCAAGAAAAGCGATTTTTTCGGTTTCCCCGTCGTAGAGGTAATTTTTATTCTTATCGCTGTAAGCATAGACTTTAAATGTGGCGGCAGGCAGGTTTGTAAATTTGAACTGGCCGTTTTCATCGCTTTTGGCAATATAATCGGGAACATTTTTATAAGGAAGGCTGTCGGTGTTTTCACTATTGTGGTAAAGTCCGATTATGGTATTATTGGCCGGCTTATTATTAAAAGCGTCGAGTACCAGTCCTTTTAGTTCAAGAGAGTCTATATAAGGGCCAGTTGAAAAAACGTATTCAAAATTCCGTATGGCGTTGGCCTCATGCATGTCGGCAACAGCCTGGCCCAGGTAAATACGGTAAGTGGTGTTTGGCTTGAGCTCATTTTTGATCAGTAAAATAGTGATGGTTTTTCCATCACTTTCTATTTCGGGTGTGGTTTTGAGTTTTGGAGAAACAATGAGTTGGTTGCTGAGATCATTTAACTTCACAAATTCATCAAACCTGAGCGTTATTCTGGCCGAATTAAAATTATTACTCTGGTTAGCGGGAATGGCTTCGATCAGTTTTGGGGGCTCAACATCACGTTTTCCGCCGTTTAGGGGCGCAATCTGGGCACAATGCACAAAAAGCAGTACCGGGATAAAAATCAAAAGAATTTTTAGTAGTTGCTTCGCCATTGATTAACTTTGTAAAAGTAATGACAATATTTTAGAAACCGTTTAAATTACATTTGATTAACTATTACATAGGCATCTTAAAAAAATTGTCTTTATATAAAGCCCTTAACTTTTTAAAATTAGTTGCAAGCTTCCATTATTCAAGATTAATTAATCAGCCCAGGCAATTTGGTTTGCCTGTTTTTGTGAGCATAGAACCTACCACCAGTTGCAACCTCAGGTGCCCGCAATGCCCCAGTGGCCTGAGGGAATTTACCCGGCCCACAGGTATGCTTCAAAATGTTTTGTTTGAGAAAGTGATTCTCCAACTGAAAAAACACCTGCACAGCCTCACTTTTTATTTCCAGGGAGAACCTTATCTGAACCCCGATTTTTTAAAAATGGTCGCTTTTGCCAATCAACAGAATATCTATACCATAACAAGTACAAACGCCCACTACCTCAGCCCCGAAAATTGCAAACGCACCGTTAACAGCAAACTCGATAAACTGGTGATATCGGTAGATGGCATAACCCAGGAAGTATATGAGCAATACCGCATCGGGGGCCAGATCGATAAGGTAATTGAGGGCACCCGCGAAATATTAAAACAAAAAAAGATCCTGAAAAGTAAAACCCCGCACGTGGTGTGGCAGTTTGTTGTATTTAAACCCAATCAGCACCAGATCGACGCCGTTAAAAAACTTGGCAGGGAATTGGGGGTGGACGAGGTGAAAATTAAAACAGCCCAGATCTACGATTTTGAACAGGGCAACGGGCTGATTCCTGATCTTGAAAATTATTCCCGGTACAAAAAAAATAAAAGCGGGCAATTTGAGATCAAAAATAAATTACTGAACCAGTGCTGGCGCATGTGGCAGGGATGCGTGATCACCTGGGACGGGAAGATCGTACCCTGCTGTTTTGATAAAGACGCTTCTTATAAGTTAGGCAACCTGCAAACCGAAAGTTTTGAAAAGATCTGGTTCTCTGAACCCTACAACCGTTTCAGGAGATCGGTTCTTAAAAGCCGGAACGAGATCGATATCTGCACCAATTGTACCGAAGGCACCAAAGTTTGGTCGTAAATCGTTTAAACCAGGGCCGGGTTAAACACCAGTTCAAAACAGGTGCCCTCTTCTGAAAGATAGCTGTGGGTACCGTTTAATTGTTGCGACAACGATTCAATCACCGAAAGTCCCATTGACTCCTGCTTTTTGTAGTCTTTGTCGAGCCCATGACCATTGTCCTTCACTTTTAATTTCAACTGCTGATCGGTAAAAGGTGTAAAGTCAATATGAATTGTGCCCTGATCACGGTTTTTAAACGCGTGTTTGTAGCAATTGGTGAGTAATTCATTTAAAATAAGCGCGCAGGGAATAGCGGCATTGAGGCTCAGTTTAATATTCACGATGTTGCTGTGCACCTTTACCGATTTTGCGATAGAAGGGTAAGAGGTTTTTATCTCGTTAACAAGGTCCATAATATAAGGACTGAAATTGATCTCGGTCACATCTTCTTTGCGGTACAAATGATTGTGAATTAGAGCCATGGAGTTGACCCTGTTCCGGCTTTCCAGCAAAATTTGCTTAGCGTCCTCGTTGGTGGTATTGCTAAGCTTGAGGTTAAAAAAGCCCACCATCACCGCTAAATTGTTTTTAACCCGGTGATGCAGTTCTGCCAACAACACCTCTTTTTCCTGAAGCGCCTTTTTTATCAGGGCCTCACTTTCTTCTTTTTGCTTTATTTTTTGCTCATAAAGCTGGTTAACCTTGTCGTTATTTTTGGCGGTGATAAACACAAACGACCCCAGTGTGATGGCGCTGAAGAAAAGATTTACCACAAACATCTGGTAGCGCGTGTTGCCTGACTCGGCCATTACCGGAAATTCGGTATAGGCAAAAGTATTGATAATGATCAAAACCATGATAAAAACAAAGAGCATCAGCATCAGTATTTTATCTTTTGAGAAGTCGAAGGCGAAAGAAATTGCCATGATCAGGGGAAAATAATAAAGGTAGTCGCCCGACTGCACGCCTGCAACGGTGCCAAAGTAAAAAACAGTGAGGCTTATGAACACAAAAAGAAATACCACCGTGGTTTTGTGGAGATGCATCTTATTAAGATAAAGCGGCACCACAAAAACGAGCGAACAAATCTCTAAAAGTATGGCTTCGTTGTAAAAACCCAGTGAGAAATCGCTGATGCCGTTAACAACATAGATTAAAGCGGCAATAACTGTGTATTGATTGATTAAAGCTACGCGCTTCCTCTTTGTCTCGTCATAGTCGGGTTGAATACCGATTCCCGAAATGGCCTTCCATAGTTTTTTAATCATCGGTTTAAAGATACTCAAAATAAGAAATCAGGCTGAAATTTAATTCCCTGGCAACAACAGTAAATAAAATCTAAATTTTGCGCATGAGCACGTCGGCGAAATAATCGCGGTGATCGGTATGCGTGCTCACGATTCTGAAACCGGCATCTTTGGCAATTTGCGCTATGCCCTCGAGGGTGTATTTTCTTGAGATCTCAGTGAATATGGATTCACCTTTTTCGAACGTGAAGGATTTACCCAGCTTTTCAAAAAAAACACTGTGTGTACGGCTCGAAACCAGGTAACTTTTGGCTGCCTGGGTTGACTGATCGTAAACAGGGGCATGAAAAAAATTATCGGGGTCGAAATCAGCGCCCAGTTCATTGTTGAGCACCGACAATAAATTCAGGTTAAAATCGCTGGTCATCCCGGTTGCGTCGTTGTACGCAGCACTGATCACAGCGGCGTCTTTTACAAGATCAAAGCCTATGAGCACATGTTCGCCCCGCTCCAGGTTATCAACGAGGTATCTCATGAACTGCCCGGTTTCTGCTTCTGAAAAATTACCAATGTTTGAGCCTAAAAAAAGTATGAGTTTATTGGGAAGCTTTTTGAACACCTCTTTTTCAAGTATATCACTGTAGTCGGCAGCCACAGGAATTACCGGCACCAGGGCGCCAATGTTATTCTTTGCCAGGATGAGGGTGTCGGGCGAAATATCAACCGGGTAATAAGCCATTTTTTGTTTGAGCAGGGCTCCTGCACCAAGCAGTAGCTTTGTTTTTGTGCCATCGCCCGAACCCAACTCTATAATATTGATCCTCGACGCGGGATCAAAGGTCTCCATGATGATTTTTCCCCTGTCGTGCAGGATCTCGGTTTCGCAGAGGGTTAAATAATACTCGGGCAAATGCGTGATCCTCCTGAATAAAAGATCGCCCCGGGCATCATAAAAATATTTTGACTTCAAATATTTGTGTGGGGCCGAAAGACCTTCATCAACATCTTTTAAAAGCTGCGCCAAAAAAGTATGTTTAAACTCATCCATTAGTGCCCAATTACTCCCATTTCAAATTTACAGACTTCCTTCAGTGATTCTTCGTCGTTGATCATCGAAGTCTGGGTTTTAATAAACCCTGTTTTAAGGTCGTATACCCACCCATGCAGATACGGCGTGCCTGTCGCTTTCCAGGCATTCTGAACTGTATTGGTTTTGCCCAGGTTGTACACCTGTTCAATCACGTTTAATTCCACCAGCCTGTCGAAGCGCGCTTCTTCTGAAAGGGGCGCCAGTTGTTTCCAGTAATAATTCTGGGTGTCTTTAATGGTGCGCAGCCAGTTGTCTATCAATCCATACTGATGATTGCCCATTGCCGCTTTTACACCACCGCAGCCATAGTGGCCGCAAACGATCACGTGCTCCACTTTCAGCACTTCAACGGCGTATTGCAACACACTTAATACGTTCATATCGGTCATTACTACCAGGTTGGCAATGTTACGGTGAACAAAGAGCTCGCCGGGGTGCGTTTTTGTGATCTCGTTGGGTGGCACCCTGCTATCGGCGCAACCTATCCATAAAATTTTTGGCGACTGGCCTGCGCTTGATTTAATAAAAAAATCAGGATCCATTTTTAATTGCTCTGCCACAAAGGCCTTGTTATTTTCGAGCAGGCTAAGTATATAATCGGTCATAATGAGATGGCTTAAAAAACTTTTGAATAAATTTCTTTGGGCGTTTCCTTAGTAGAATGCCTGGTCTCTAAAAGTTCACAAACGTTACTTTTAATAGTATGGGCGATGGTGCCAATTGGCAGGTCGTTGCAATCGAGTCCGAAAGGATCTTCAATTTCTTCGGCCATGAGTTCAAGTCCGATGAAGGCGAAAAACACAAAAGCCACCATTAAAATTGCCCAGTAACCAAAAATGGGCATCAAAGCAAAGGGAAGGCAAACTGTATAAAGGGAAATGAACACTTTCAGATATACATTATAAGAGAAAGGGATGGGCGTTCGTTTGATGCGTTCGCAGATACCCAGCACATTTACAAATTCCTGGGAGTGCATTTTTATATTCAGGTGATCTTCATTGGAGATTAGCTTTTCGTTATAGGCCTGTTGCACCCTGGTGATGATCTGGGAGGCAATATAAGAGGGAATGTGTGATTTTGTTGAGAGCACTTGTTTTTCTTCGTCGCTAAGACCTATGAGTTCCTTCACATCGGCACCGGTTCTGAGATGATCCCTTAAGGCAATACAGAAATTACTGATATTGACCGCGAAAAATTCACGGCTCTTTTTGTCATCAATGGGCCAGGTGCTGTGAATGTAAATGGCCAGGTTCCTTGAATTGTTCACCAGCTCGCCCCAGGCCTTTCGGCCCTCCCACCAGCGGTCGTAGGCGGTTGTGGTTCTGAACGACAATAAAATACTCAGTACCACCCCGAGCAATGAAAAAATAGAACTGTCGATGCCTGTTTTTTCCTTATGAAGCAGTTCCATCCATACAAAACAAATTACCCCGGTAACGGCGGCTACCGTGAGCGTGCTCCTTAATACTTTTTGCATGGTCCAGCTCCGCGAAAGGTGCCTTACATCCTTGAGCCAGTTTTTATTTGATTCGTATATTATCATATTTTA
>JAZKFC010000002.1:0-146672 GCA_040386615.1 Bacteroidota bacterium | reverse complement strand
AAGAACCACGAGCAGTTGAGTCTTATATGACTCTGAATTCTTTATGTGGTTCAAAAAACAACCGGGCAATTATCTCTATCCTTACCTTTGTGAGACCCTTCTTAATAAAGTTCAGTTGTTTCGCCGCTCTCCTTGTAAGATCTATTTTGCGTTTTGATTTTTTCGGCAAACGGTCGTTGATTCTCACGATCACAACGCTGTCGTTTTTAAGATTGGTGACTTTTACTACGGTGCCGAACTTTAAAGTCTTGTGAGCTGCAGTTAAGCTGTCGTTCCTGAAAATATCGCCGTTACTGCATTTGCGCCCTTCAAATTTTTTAGCGTAGTAACTGGCCGTGCCTGTTTCAACCCAGGCAGAATCTTTTTGTGCGCCGCCCTTAAAAACATAGCTTAAAAATATGATCAGTACCATCCATTTCATCATTGAATTTACAAAATTCCACTTAAACAATGGAATGTTTTTGCCTGTGCCTGTTTGGTTTTTATTATTATATTCGATTAATATTCAACCCAAATTCATACGCTATGAATCGTTTCAGTTTATTGTTCGTTATTTTATTTGCAGTTGCGTTTTGCTCCGGGCAAAATTTTTATTTTAAAACCGAAGTAAATATCGAAGGGGTGCCGGCGATGTTTGCTAAAATGGGAAAATCAACCAGTGACTTTTACCAGAAAGGCAACAAAATAAAAACAGCAAGCACCGTCATGAATGCAACGCAGGAAGTGATAAGCCTTGAAGACCAGGTAACCATCACCAATACACACGAACCTAAATGCGCATTGATTACCAGGGCCGAATTGGTGGAAGACAGCCTTGAAAATGATGTTAAGGCCACCGACGTGAGCGCAGAAAAAACTTCTGAAACTGAAAAATTTTTAGGCTATACCTGCGCGAAAACCATAGTGAGGTATAAGATCGACGGATTCGAACACCAGAGCAACTACTGGTGTACAAAAGAAATTAACGCGCCAAAACCTGCGAAAAAACCGCTGGAATATACAAAACGAAATTCTTTGTTTGTCGTAATGCAGCAACTGGATGGTTTTCCTTTGAAAACCGAAACAATCATGAACTTCAATGGTATGAAAACGATCTCCACGGTAACCGAGGTCAATACCAAAGAAATAGACGACGCGGTGTTTGAACCTTTAACCGGCCTGTGTAAAAAACCGATGAATATGGCCGCCTATAAGCAGGAATTGCTGCGTCAGAAAATTGAAGCCAAGATGATGAATAACGGTAATATGTATAATGGCTCAGGTCCGGCACGGCGTCGTTGAACTGTAAAATTACTGCCTGCAACGCCCATGAATAGCGGCATTTTATTTTTTTTACAAAATAAATTTGCAGGAACAAAAATAATTCCATTAACTTTGACCCCGATTAGTTACCACGTTGTGTAATTAATTTATTAAGAAGCGACGAGAGAATAGGCTCTATGACCCGCTGGCAACCAACTAAAAGTTCACTCCCTGCAAAAGGAGAGAATTGGAAAACAGGTGCCAAATCCTACCCTCAAATCCCGATAGTCGGGAAGGGGAAAATAAGTTAAAAAAAAGAACATGAAAAACACAGGGTACCTGCAACAATCAATCCCGCTAAATTCTCAAAGCGCTCTTTTCACGCGCCAACCCTCAATTCGCAACACATCAATGTGCTGCTGCCGAATGCGTTAGCCACGGCTGCTAAAATTGTTATGCCCGTGTTCAACGGCATCCACCGCTGATCAGGCGTATAGATAACAATCACTGACATTTCAACCAAGCTTACATTTTTTAAACAAGAATTAAAATCTAAATTAGTAATGAAAACATTTTTTTATACACGCCTATTTGACCTCGAAAATAAATCGCAGTTACCAGGGCTCGAAATTGCCTACCACACATACGGCAAATTAAACAAACAAGGCGATAACGTAGTATGGGTATGCCACGCTTTAACGGCCAATAGCGACGTTAACGAATGGTGGCCGGGCCTGTTCGGCGAACATGAATACTTTAATCCGGAAGATCACTTTATTGTATGCGCGAACAACCTTGGTTCATGCTACGGTACAACCGGGCCACTGAGCGTCAACAAATATACAAACCAGCCCTGGTACAGCTATTTTCCGCAGATCACTATCCGCGACATGGTGAACGCCCATGAACTGTTGCGCAGGTACCTGGGGATACAAAAAATAAATGTGCTCATCGGCGGCTCACAGGGCGGACAACAAGTGTTGGAATGGGCCATTAAAGCACCCGGCCTGATCGAAAACTGCATTGTGATTGCGTCTAACGCAAAACATTCTCCCTGGGGCGTTGCCTTTAATGAAAGTCAGCGTTTAGCCATTAAAGCCGACAGAACCTATTACGGCAATGAACCTGAGGGAGGAAAAAAAGGACTCTCAGCCGCGAGAAGCATTGCTTTGCTGAGCTACAGAAATTACCATACCTACAGCGCTGTGCAGAAAGAATACAACGATGAAAAAATAAGCGACTTTAACGCAGCCAGTTACCAGCGACACCAGGGCGAAAAGCTAAGCAAAAGATTTAATGCCTATTCCTACGTTGCTTTATTGTCGGCAATGGATACACATAATGTGGGAAGGGGAAGGCGTTCGGCCGAAGAAGCCCTTGGTAGAATTACTGCGAACACCCTTATCATTGGCCTGAGCAGCGATATCCTTTTTCCTCCCATTGAGCAGTTGTTTCTCGCAAAACACATTCAAAACAGTTCATTCAGGTTCATCGATTCTCTGTACGGCCATGATGGATTTTTACTGGAAACAAAAAAAATAACAAAACTGCTTTCAGAATTCATGCCTTCAACAAAGTACAAAACTTCCGGAACCAGCACAGACGCTTCGGTTGCAATTAAACAACAAACTACGGTTCAACTTTAAAATTAATTAAAATGTCAAAAAATAGTTTAAATATAGGATTGTTCGGTTTTGGCTGCGTGGGCCAGGGACTGTATCATGTTTTAAAAAACAGCACAGGCTTTAAAGCGAATATAACAAAGATCGCCGTCAAAAACAGAAATAAACCACGCGCGGTTTCAAAAGACCTGATCACGTATAACAAATGGGAAATACTCGACGACCCCGCGATAGACATCGTTGTTGAGCTGATTGATGACGCCGCTGAAGCCTACCTGATTGTGACAGAGGCGCTCAGAAAAAGAAAACACGTGGTAACCGCCAACAAAAAATTACTGGCCCTTCATCTTGAAGAACTCATAGCACTGCAAAAAGAACATGGCGTTTCGTTGCTTTATGAAGGAGCAGTTTGTGGCAGCATTCCCATCTTGAGAACACTTGAAGAGTATTTCGACAACGAGCCAATTAAAAAAGTATCAGGCATATTTAACGGAACAAGTAATTACATCCTTTCAAAAATGCAGTCGGAGCGTATTGCTTACACCAGTGCGCTGGCAGAGGCCCAGGAGAAAGGATTTGCCGAAAGCGATCCTTCGGGGGATGTAAACGGGGATGACGCAGCCTACAAGGCCGTCATTATAGCCCTGCACGCTTTTGGCCTGGTCATTGGGCCCCAGGCTGTCCTGAACCTGGGTATCAGCAACCTTCAAAAAGATGACCTTGGCTACGCGCGTGAAAAGGGATGCAGGATAAAACTGCTGCCGCTTGTCAAACGCCTGCATCAAAATTCAATCTGTGTTTTTGTGATCCCGCAATTGGTGAGCTCCGACCACCATCTTTTTCAGGTAGAAAATGAATTCAACGGGGTAATCGTAGACGGCGAATTTTCGGGTGAGCAGTTTTTACAGGGCCGCGGCGCGGGAAGCTACCCGACCGGCGCCGCAGTATTGTCAGATATTTCGGCCCTCTCGCATGGTTATGGTTACGAATACAAAAAACACAGGCAGGCACGGCCCCTGAGTTTTACAAACGCCGTATTTTTAAATGTTTATCTTAGGTACAATACTATACTTGATCTCGAAAAAATTGAGTTTGATGAAATTTATGAAAAATATGAGAGCGCAGATTATAATTATGTTGTTGGAAAAATAGCACTCACAACACTGATAGCAGAAAAAGAGTTTATTTTCCAAAACAGGTTGTTCGTGGCTTTAATCAACGACGAAACCGATCCGCCTACGCATGAACTGCCAAGGCAGAAGAAACAAAAAACTAATTCTAACCCCGAACTCCGCAAAAAAATAACAGCATGAAAATAAATATTACCCGTATTGACCGACACTTTGGTATGGAAGCGCGCAACGAAGATGGCAACAAAATAACTATGGACAGTTCTCCCGATTTCGGCGGTGAAGGCAAAGGCATGAGGCCAATGCAGCTCCTGCTGGTTGCCCTGGGAGGCTGCACTACCATCGACGTCATCTCTATCCTGCAAAAACAAAAACAGGAAGTGGAGTTGTTTGACCTTGAAGTAAACGGTGAAAGAGAAAACGTTGGTGATTATTCTCTCTTCAGATCGATCACCCTTCATTTTAAATTAAAGGGACAACTCGATCCCGGAAAAGTAAAAAGGGCTATAAAGCTTTCTCTTGAGAAATACTGCTCTGTAGCCAAAACATTGGAACCAACCGCTAAAATAAACTATAAAATAAGTATCAATTAAATGAACACCGACCAACATTTTGAAACCCTGGCGATACGAACCCAGGCCGAACGAAGCCAAAACAACGAGCATTCGGTACCTCTTTACCTGAGTTCGGGTTTTATTTTTGATACTGCCGAAGACATGCGCTGCGCTTTCTCTGACGAAAGCGACGCCTTTGTTTATTCACGTTATTCGAATCCAAACAACAGTGAGTTGGTTGACAAGCTCTGCTTGCTGGAAGGTGCGGAGGCAGGCCTAAGTATGGCATCGGGCATGGCCGCTATTTATACTACGCTGGCTGCGCTCCTCAAACCCGGCGATCACGTCATTGCCTGCTCTTCGGTATTTGGCGCTACTCACACCATCCTTACAAAATATTTGCCTAGGTGGAACATACACTGCTCTTATTTTGCTGCCAGCCACCCCCAAAATATTGAATCGCTGATAAAACCTGAAACAAAACTCATTTACGTGGAAACCCCTACCAATCCGGCCATCGACCTGATAGACCTGGAGATGTTGGGTGACCTTGCAAAAAAAAAC
The DNA here is from genome assembly GCA_040386615.1 of Bacteroidota bacterium. GTDB lineage: Bacteria > Bacteroidota > Bacteroidia > B-17B0 > Aurantibacillaceae > Aurantibacillus. The sequence goes on along the minus strand of JAZKFC010000002.1, from coordinate 141,560 downwards.
AATCTTATTTTAATTGTGGATAATTGTTTCTGCACACCCTGCATTCAGCAACCAATTGCGTTTGGCGCCGATCTTGTTCTGCATTCGGCTACAAAATATATCGACGGGCAGGGTCGTGTTCTGGGAGGGATTGTAGTGGGCAGAAAGGAACTGATAAAAGAGATCTACCTTTTTGCGAGGATCACAGGCCCTACCCTTTCGGCTTTCAATGCCTGGACTTTGAGTAAAAGCATTGAAACCCTTGTCCTGCGCATGGAACGCCACGCAGAAAACGCCCTGTATATTGCCCAACAACTTGAAAACCACGCGGCGCTTGAATTTGTGAGGTATCCTTTTCTGCCTTCACATCCCCATTATTCTATAGCCAAAAAACAAATGAGATCCGGTGGTGGAATCGTAACAATTTCATTAAAGGGCGGTGTGGAAGCCGGCAAAAAATTTCTAGACCGTTTACTGATGATTAAGATCTCACCCAACCTTGGAGACACCAGGAGTATTGCCACACATCCCGCTTCATCGACGCATTGCAAACTCAGTGAAGATGAAAGGCTGGCTGTTGGCATCCTGCCGGGATTGATACGCCTTTCGATTGGCTTGGAGCATAGGGAAGATATCCTGAAAGATATTCTGCAGGCATTGGAATAAATCAGATTTTTTTATATGTGACAGGTTTTATTATATTTACCTGAGTAAAATAGATTATTTATGAAACCATTTGTCATTGCCTCTGTGTTTTTCTTTTTCGCGGTGGCCCTTCTGGGTTATTTCTGGCATAGCGCGCTGTTTCTCTACATAGTAGTAATTCCTATTATTATAGTGGGGATCATGGACCTTGTTCAAACCAAACATACCCTGAAACGCAACTTCCCGGTAATTGGCAGGATGCGTTGGTGGGCAGAATGGATGCGGCCAAAGGTTTACCAGTATTTTATTGAATCAGATACCGATGGCGCGCCATACAACCGCCTGAGCAGGAATGTGATCTACCAGCGCGCAAAAAAAGTAACAGACACCACGCCTTTCGGCACGCAACTCAATGTTTACGACTCGGGTTATGAATGGTTGAATCATTCCATTAACCCGCTTCCGCTTGAATCGGGTGACCAGGATCCACGGGTAACAGTGGGTGGCCCCGATTGCAAACAACCCTACTCGGCCAGTGTTTTTAATATCTCGGCCATGAGTTTTGGGTCGCTGAGCCAGAATGCGATCATGGCGCTGAATGGTGGCGCTAAACTTGGTAATTTTGCCCATAATACCGGCGAAGGAGGATTAAGTCCTTACCATTTACAACCAGGAGGCGACATCATCTGGCAGATAGGCACCGGTTATTTTGGTTGCAGGAATGCGGACGGCACTTTTAATTACGACGCTTTTGCTGAACGGGCCAGTTACCCGAATGTAAAAATGATAGAGATCAAGCTGTCGCAGGGTGCTAAACCGGGTCATGGTGGTATTTTACCGGCAGCCAAGGTTACCGCGGAGATCGCGAAGATCCGTTTGGTGGAACCCGGCAAAGATGTTCTATCGCCCTCTTATCACCGCGCTTTTGGCACCCCGCTCGAACTGCTGGCGTTTATAAAAAAATTGCGCGACCTCAGCGGTGGCAAACCGGTTGGATTTAAATTATGCATTGGCCAAAAGAGCCAGTTCATAGCCATCTGCAAAGCCATGATCAAAACCGGCATCATGCCCGATTTTATTACGGTTGACGGAGGAGAAGGCGGCACAGGCGCGGCACCAATAGAATTCAGTAATTCGGTAGGTATGCCCCTGAGGGAAGGGCTCTCCTTTGTTTGCGATGCCCTGCATGGTTTCGCGTTAAAAAAACACATTAAGATCATTGCTTCGGGTAAGGTGCACACTGGTTTTGACCTGGTAAAGAATTTTTCAATGGGTGCCGATATCTGTAATGGCGCCCGGGCCATGCTGCTCGCAGTGGGCTGTATCCAGGCACTGGAGTGCAACACCAACACCTGCCCTACAGGCGTTGCCACGCAAAATCCTTATTTATACAAAGGCCTGAATGTTAACGATAAAAAAGTACGGGTGTTTAATTATCACCACCAAACCGTTCATGCTGCGGTAGAATTAATGCGCGCTGCGGGAATAGTGCACCCCGACCATCTTCACCGTTCGCATATTTACCGGAGGATCAGTCCTAACCAGATTCAAACCTATGCCGAAATGTATCCTTACCTGCTAAAAGGATCCTTGCTCGAAGCGCCCTACCCTGCGGGCTGGGAACTGCACATCATGCACAGTTCAGAACAAAGTTTTGACAATGTGGTAAGGTATTCGTAACCAATAGCCCCGGATTTAAACCAATAGCCCCGGATTTAAATCCGGGGCTATTGGTTAATATTTGATCTTGAGCAGGTAATTTTTCTTTACCTCAACATCGGTAGTACCAATGTCTGATACCACCAGTTTTTCCTCGATGGTTTCGTACTTCGATGAAGTAACCGTTACCTTATAAATACCTGCAGGCAGACTCATCATAAATTTACCTGTTTTGGTTTGAGGTGTAAATGTGTACTCCATATCATCCACCTGGTTGGTAGCAATAATGGTGGCGTTGTAAGTTTTAGGCTGGTTCTTTACGATGGTGTCTCCGAGGAAAATTCTGCCTTTGTAAATTTTTGTCTTTTGTTCCGCTTCGTTAAACCTGATGCGATAGATATCGAGGTCTCCATAACCATTCGGTCTGAAAGCGCTGATATAAGCGATCCTGTTGTCTTCGGTCACACAAATGCTGCGATCGTCGTCGGCAGAATTAATGGGATAACCCATATTAACGGGAGCAGAAAACGTGTTTTTGGTCTGATCCCATTTTGATTTAAACAAATCGTAACCCCCCATACTGTTGTGCCCTTCGCTGGCAAAATAAAGGGTTTGACAATCGTAAGATAAATAAGGCGACTCTTCGTTGTGCGGTGTATTGATGTGATCGGGTAATTTCTGTGGAATGGCCCAGGTGCCGTTTGGCAACTTGCGGCAGAGGTAAAGGTCACTTTGTTCTCCTTGTTTCATGCGCCTTGCAAAAAACAGGATGTTCCCGTCCTCACTTAAGCAGCCGCTGGTTTCAAAAAAATCGTTGATGCCCGGTAAAAATATTTTTGGTTTTGGAAATTCAGTCTCCAGGTCTTTTCTGTTGGTCACGTAAATATCTCCCGATTTATCAATGTGATCGAGGTAGATGTACATTTCAAGGGCGTCTGATTTTAAGCCTACTACCTGCTCATCGAGTGAACTGTTGATGGTGCGGCCAGCGTTTTTTGCCGGTGTCCACGCGCCATTTTCAGACGTGCTCAGGTAAATGTCGCTGCTGCGGTACCCGTCTATTTCAAACTTTTTTCCGCCAACATTGTCTTTGCGCCTTGATGTAAAAGCAAGTACTGTTTCATTTTTGTTGATGAAAGGATAATAATCAGGCTCATCGCTGTTTATTTCCTTGCCCATATTCTGGAAGGAAATATTAGTAGGCTTACGCATTAATTTTATTGCGCTTTCGCACTGTCCAATGTATCTCTCTACTTCAGCGGCACGCTTAGGTCTTAACCCTTCAAATTTTTTGTAGGCGGCAATGGCTTCGGTGAGCTTGTTATTCAGATGGTATGCCCTTCCAAGGAAAAAATATACTTCTTCATCAGCCTTAGGGTCTTTGGCGTAGTCCTCCAGGTAAGTAATAGACTGGCTATAGTTAATTCTTGTATTCAGGTAACAAATACCAAGTTTGTATTTTATCTTAATGTTCTCGGGATCCTTTTTCAATTCCACTTTATATACAGGAATCGCCATTGGATAATTGCGCTGATTAAAATGCTCGTCGGCATCCTCTATCTCTGTTCTCTTCCCGTTAAGCGTTTGCGAAAAAACCGGGCAGGATGACAGCAAAATTATACTAATAATAAAAACCTTGAATTTCATAAATTGCTTCCGAAGTTAATAAAATAATTATATAAAATTATTTTTTTTGGGATAATTTAAAAAGTAGGTCTTTCTCCTTCTTTGTAAGGCTGTCGTATCCGCTTTTGGAGATTTTGTCAAGAAGCTCGTCCATGGCCGTTTCCTCGTTAATCCGCCTTTCAATAAACGCCTCGTCTTTTGCTTTATTGTAGCTTACCACCTTCAAATGACTCTTTTTTCGGGTAAAAAAAGATATATTAAACAGATCGACTCCCTTTTTTAAGTAATAGCCGTAAGTCAGGCCAAATATGACCCCTCCGAGGTGGGAGATCTTGCCCCCGGTGTTAAATGAAAAATCTATTAAAGTGCTCAGCACAAATATTAACAGCGCAAAGTATTTATACGACATTTCAAACACCCCGAACAAATTCACTTTATAATTGGGTGAATAGGCCGCCATTACCATAATAACCCCCAAAACCGATGAGGAAGCACCCAGGAGGCTGGTATTAAAAAAAGAGCCTGGTACCAGTAAACCCAGGATCAGGATCAGCGCGGCGCCGCACAAACCACTCATGATATACACGTAAATGAGCTTTTTTTCGCCCATAATGATAAAAAACACCTGCGCGGCAAAATAGAGCAACAACATGTTAAAGAACAATTCGAGCGGGGCCAGGTGGATGAACATGTAGGTAAACATGGTCCAGAATTTGAGAATAAACCCGGTGCCGCCCACCTGCAGCGCCAGGTAAGGCAACAGGTCGATATGCATCAAATGGTAACCCAGGTTAACGGTAAGAAAAAGGGCCACATTAATGATGATGAGCTTGGCCAGGTTGCCCTGTTGGTTAAAGACGCCGGCTATTTTTTGAAAGATGTTCATGTCAGTAGAAATGCTGTTTGTTTCTCCTCCAGATCAATACAATAATGATCCCCACCAATAAACCGCCAATATGGGCAAAGTGCGCCACATTATCCATGGGGTTGTTCTGTATGCCCGAAAACAGCTCAAAGGCACCATAGGCGATTACCAGCCATTTGGCTTTAACCGGGAATAAAAAGTACAGGTACAGTTCCCTGTTAGGAAACAGCATGCCAAAGGCGCCCAACAGGCCGAACAGTGAACCCGAAGCGCCCACGATCACATGGGCGTTTAAATACTGGAATTTTTCTTCTATCAGCTGCGCCTTGTCTGAGGCTGAAAAATAGGGCGACACAATTTTTTCATTATAATAATCGAGGCCTGCGCCAATTTCAAAGTTCATAATCACGTATTGGGCAAGGGCGGCGCCCAGGCCGGTTAACAGGTAAAAAATAAGGTACCTTTTAGGGCCCCACACCTGTTCTAAAACCTGTCCGAAAATATAAACGCCAAGCATATTAAACAAAATGTGCTGAAAACTGCCGTGCATAAAAATGTAGGTGATAAACTGGTGCGGTTTAAAAGCCGGCGCCAGGTAATAGTGCAGGCCAAGGTAATCTGCGAGACTAATGCCCTGATTTTGCAATACCAGGCTCAGAACAAACATGATTACATTGATAATAATGATGTTTTTGGTGACTACCGGCAAATATCCGAAACCGCTGGGCCTGTATTGATTGTTATTGAATATGCTCATCTATCTTTTGAAGAATTTTTCTATGTCTGTTTGTTCCATGTCCATCATCACTATTTTGCCATTGGCTGTATACAGAGGATTTTCGCACTGCATTAAATGGTTCAGCAACAATTTCATTTCTTCGGTTTCAAGCCGCTTGCCATATTTAATGGAAGTGTTTTTTGCAATGGCCCGGCAAAGGTTGTCGTGTTTTTCGAGTTTGGTGTCGATGGTGTTCAGTTTATACGTTTCGAGTATGCCTTCAATGGTTTGCACCACATTAAAATCGCGCATGTCTGAAGGGGTACCGTTCACCACGATGCTATTCTTTCCAAAAATTTCCAGGTCAAAGCCAAGGAGTTTAAATTCATCCATCAGGCTGCGGGTAAGCGCGAAATCATTGGCGCTGAGTTCTATCTGCTCAGGAAATAACAGCTGCTGGGTACTGATGGGATTATCGCTTTTAGAATTGAGGTAATGCTCATACACGATCCGTTCGTGCGCCCTTTGCTGGTCTACAATTAAAACATTCTGATTGTAGGTTGTAACCAGATATTTTGAATTCAGCTGAAAAACACTGAAATCAAGCGCCTCTTTTTTTACAGGCTCTATCACCTGTTGTTCGTGGGCTGGAGCGGTCATTACGGTATCAGGACCGGTTTTAAAGCCTTCAAAAAGTGATTCCCAGTGTTGTTTGTTGGCCTTTTGCAGGCCCGATTCAGCCGGCGGGGCGTTAAACGGGTTGTAGTTGGTATTATAACTGATCTTAGGCTGTGTCAACACTCTCTCTGAAGAAGCCATATCGTTGTTCATGCTCATTTCAGACTCAAAATTCAGTGAGCCCGATACGTTTGCCCTGCCCAGGGCCCTTTTAATGGCGCTGGTGAGCAGCATGTACACCGTTTTATCGTCGGTAAACTTTACCTCGGTTTTTGTAGGATGAATATTGATATCGATGTTTTTTGGATCGAGCTCCAAAAAAATAAAATAACGCGGGTGCGACTGGAAACTGATGAGCTCCTTGTAAGCCTCATAGATCGCGTGATTGAGGAAGGGGTTTCTAACAAAACGGTTATTCACAAAAAAGAACTGTTCTTTTTTTGTTTTAAGTGCCGCGGCGGGCAGTGAAACATAACCCGATATTTTTACAAAAGAAGTGGTTTCTTCTATGGGCACCAGTTCTTTTTGTATGTAACCGCCCAGCAACGATTTTATTCTCTGCATGAGGTTACCCGGAGGCAGATTTAATACCTCGTTGCCGTTGCTCTGGAGAATAAAATGAACACCGGTGTGCGGAATGGCCACCCGCTCTATCTCATCGATGATGTGTTTTTGCTCGATCTGGTCATTTTTCAGAAAATTTCTGCGGGCGGGTATATTGTAAAAAAGATTTTTTACCACGAATGTTGTGCCGGTGGCAGCCTGGCATTCAGACTGCGATACAAACTTGCCGCCTTCAACTATGATCTGCTGCCCCACCTGGTCTTCCTCCTGTTTTGTTCTCAGTTCCACCTGCGCGATGGCTGCTATACTCGCTAACGCTTCTCCCCTGAACCCTTTTGTAGTTAAGGTAAAGAGGTCGTCGGCACTGCTTATTTTCGAAGTGGCGTGCCGTTCAAAACACATCCTGGCGTCAAATGGATTCATCCCCTTACCATTGTCGGTGAGCTGTATCAGGGCTTTTCCGGCATCTTTAATCACCAGCTTTATATGCGTTGCGCCGGCGTCGATGGCATTTTCAACGAGCTCTTTTACAACACTGGCCGGTCGCTGAACGACCTCACCCGCCGCGATCTGGTTGGCCACATGATCGGGCAATAAAGCTATGGTGTTGGTCGACATAAGAACTCAAAAATACAGATAATGTTACGTTCTATTTGATAAGATTTATTAAAATTCAGTTCGTCTTTAATTTTGTGATGCAGCACCCGCGATGTCGCTGGTACCCGTGGATCTGGAGCGGTGGCATTTTTCAGATGAAATTTAAATCAATTTTAAAATATTGAGGATCAAACAAATAAAATTTCTTTATGTAACTAATTGTTGATAAATTGCCTGAGATTAATAAACGGGGACCCACCACAAATAAAGACCCACCCAATGATAAAGCCATTTGTTTCAACGCTTGCGATGCTCACCGCCACTACATTTACTGTCGCCCAGGATCAGTCAAAAGCCTTCACCAAAAATTCCGCAGCCTACAGTGTAAAGGAGGTGAAATACAACTCAAAGAAAAACGATTACTGCGCCGTTAAATTTTTCGACGCCGTGGTGTTTACCTCGGCACGCAAATCACGGTCTAAAAAACAAAGTGCAAGGACTGAAGAAAAAAAAGTCCACCTCTACACCACTGAAAAGACCGCAAGCGGCTCCGACAGAAAACCAAAAAAGTTCTTACCTGACCTTAAAACCAGGTACGTAGACGGGCCCATCTGCTTTAATAAAGAGTTTACCCTTGTGTATTTTTCGAAGAACCATTTTAAAAATTCCCTCAAAAGTGCCGATGGTAGTTATAAATATAAATTGTTTGAATCGCGCCTGAACATTCATGGCATTGATACCGTTATAAAATTCCCATACAATAGCAATGATTACAACGTCATGCATCCTTCAGTCTCTGTAGATGGCACCCTGTTGTTCTTCGCCTCTGACATGCCCGGGGGCCAGGGCGGCATGGATATTTATTTCTCGAAAAAATCCGGTGGCGGCTGGGGTACTCCCATCAACCTCGGCGATAAAGTTAATACGCCCGGCAATGAAGTTTTTCCTTTTATTGCCACAAATAATATTTTGTATTTTTCTTCCGACAGGCCCGGCGGCATGGGAGGTCTCGATATATACGAATCAAAGATCAAAGACGATAAAGGCAAAAAGGCGTTTAATATGGGTGAGCCCGTTAACAGTAAAAACGATGACTTCGGTTATTACATCACTTATGGCACCGGTTTTATAAGCTCAAACAGGAAAAACGACGGCAAAGACGACGATCTGTATGAGCTGGAAATCCTGAAAGAAGTAAAGCGGGGAAAAGACGCCTTGATAGTTGCTAAGGACAAAGCAACCGGCACAGCGCTTCCCAACACTAAAATTGTTATTAACGACGAAACAGTGACTACCAATGAAAAGGGAGAATACACCCTGATGGTTGAGGAGGAAGTGACCTACAAATTACGCGCGCAAAAAGAAGATTATTTCGACACTGAAGAAAGCATTTCATCGGCCACTTCGCCCGACGACGAGTTCACAAAAGAACTGCGCCTCGAAAAAGATCCTAAGCTCGTTTTAACCGCGGTGATCAAAGACACCCAAAGCGGGCAGCCGCTGGAAGGCGTGTCGGTTAAAATAAAAGACCTGGCTACAGCGAGCGATCCCGGCAATCTCACCACCGCTGCCAACGGCGCCTACAGCAAACCCCTGCCCGGAAAAAAAATCGGTGACAAATTAAAGTACAGCATCACCCTGGATAAAGCCGGCTACCTGCAGAAAATTGTGACCTACGAAAGTACTGTAACAAAGGCAGGCGACGTTAATCTAAATGAGAAGATCAACCTCAGCCTTGGTAAAGTAATGGTGGGTACAGATCTTTCAAAACTAATTGAAATCAAACCCATTTATTTCGACCTTGGCAAACCCACCATCAGGCCCGATGCGGCCATTGAGCTCGATAAAATTGTGGCGGTCATGAACGAGTATCCTAATATGTCGATTGAACTGGGCTCACATACCGATTGCCGTTCGGCTGCCGCATTAAACTTAAAGCTGTCTGCCGCCCGTGCCAAAGCAAGCGCCGCATATATTGTTAAAAAAGGCATTGCCGCTTCCCGCATCACGGGCAAAGGATACGGCGAAACAAAACTCCTCAATAACTGCGCCTGTGAAGGAAAAGTCAACTCCAGCTGCCCGGAGGAAGAGCACACAAAAAACAGGCGTACAGAATTTGTCGTCACCAAAATGCAGTAAGTAAGCTCCGAGTCCACATACTATATCCTGCCACTAATTGCACGAATTTGCACCAATCGAAACGTAGAAAATATAGTAGCATCGCCACACACAGATCAGTGAGAATTAGTGAAATTCATGGCAAAAAACATTCAATATTAAGTCAGAGGGTATTTTTAAACCGGCTTTTGAAACCAATAATTCGGTATCTTTAAGGCCCTGAAATGAAGCTCTTTCGTTATATATTTTCGCCTCTTTGGAAAATCTGGTTTGCGCTCTGGTTCATCGTTCCTTTCCTGCTCCTGTTTCCTTTATTTTATCTGGCTTTAAGAACCCAAAAATTTGACCTTGTTTTTAAATTAAAACGCGTTTGGGCCAGGATCATTTGCTTTGGATCTTTTTTATATCCCGTTGTTTCTTATCAAAGTAAAAAATATAATTTACCAAGACCGTGTGTGATCGTCTCCAACCACACTTCTTACCTTGATATTATTTTCACCCCGTTTTATGTAGATCATGTAGCAGTGTGGATCGGAAAATATGAGTTGCTGAAAATTCCACTGTTCAGGTATTTTTTTGTGTATCTCGACATTCCCGTGAACCGCAAAAAAAACTCCGATGCGCACAAGGCCTTTACCGACAGTGGTAAAAAAATTGACGAAAATATCAGCGTGGTGATCTATCCCGAAGGCACCATCAGCGAATCGGGCCGGTTAAAATTATTCAAAAACGGGGCGTTTAAATTGGCTATCGAAAAACAGGTGCCCATAGTGCCCGTGGCCAATTTAAATAACTGGCACTTTTTGCAGAATGGCGGCTTCTTCAAAAGTAACGGAAGACCTGGTATTCCTGAAATTGTGGTAGGAGATCCCATTTCAACGCTGGGTATGACCGAAAAAAATATTGCTGAACTCAAAGAGAAAGTTTATACCTTTATACAGCAGGAATTATCCACAAAGTAGATCGAAGATCACTTTGTGGCAAACCAAAAGTAGATCGAAGATCACTTTGTGGTAGACAAACAAAGTAGATCGGAGATCACTTTTAATAAACGGACAAAAAAATGGCAAATAAAATAGATCTTACTACAGTTGATGAAATAGCGCACCTGGCGCGATTGGAATTCAGCAGCGAAGCCAAAACTGAAATACTCAACGACATGAACCGCATGTTGGGCTTTATTGACAAACTGAATGAACTCGACACGCAGAATGTAGAACCTCTGATCTACATGACCGATGAAAAAAACGTGATGCGTGCCGACAATCCCGAAGAAACACTCACACAAAAAGAAGCCCTGAAAAACGCTCCGAAAAAAGACAGCGATTATTTTAAAGCGCCGAAGGTAATTGAACAGAACAGGTAGATTCTGTGGTATCAGTTATAGGTTATTTGTTAAGGGTTATAATCTGTATAGTCCTTATATACATACACCGGGTTCGGCGAGCAATCTAAAGAATTTCCTTTTTCTTCACCACCAGTTTTTTCCAGAGCTGGAACAGTTGCTTTCTGAAGATAAACATGATGAGCAGATATGGAACAGCCATCAGGTAAAGTATACCCGAATTGAGGCTCCTGGCCATGGAGTTTGGATTGGATTTCATGGAACTTTCTGCCGCCTGTTTACACATGGCACACTGAGCGGGTAAGTCAAACTGGAAGGCTAAAATGAAGGCGGCCGCGAAAAGCAAATATTTAAGATTTTTATTCAAAACTAAGGTCAAAGATACGGTATTTTTGGGTAGGTAAAAAACTCAGAAGTACTGCCGTAAAGTAACCACAAAGTTCACAAAGCACAACCAGTTTCATTTTTTTCTTTGTGTTTTCTATGTGTCCTTAGTGCTCTTTATGGTAAGATCTGCGTAGTTCATAGAGGTTTACATAAACAGCAGCTTATTCTTTGTGGCCTTTGTGGTTAAACCTTTGCGCCCTTTGTGGTTAAAAAAGGATGTACTTACTCCCCTTTAAAATCAGCCTTACGTTTTTCTAAAAAGGCGCTTACCCCTTCCTTAAAATCTTTGGTGCCAAATGATTTTCCAAATTCCTCTATCTCGGCCTGGAAACCGTTCACCTGGTTATTATACCCGGCGTTGATCACCTTAATAGCCGTTTTAATGGCAGTAGGGCTCTTGGTCGCGATTTTATTGGTGATCTCAAAGCATTTGTTTAACATTTCTTCCTGGGTGGTAACATAGTTGGCCAATCCCCATTTAAGCGCGTCTGCCGCGCTGATCATATCCGCAGTAACGATCATTTCAAAAGCCTTGCCTTTTCCTACCAACTGCGCAAGACGCTGAGTTCCGCCGTAACCAGGTATTACACCTAAACCAACTTCCGGCAAGCCCATTTTTGCATTGTCGCTCACCACCCTGATATGGCAAGCCATTGCCAGTTCAAGGCCGCCACCAAGGGCAAAACCATTTACTGCCGCGATGATAGGCTTGCTGTAATTTTCGATGAAATTGAAAACTTTAAAGTGTCCTGTTGAACTCAGCTGTTGGCCTTCCTTTACCGAATAGTCGGCAAACTCCGCGATATCCGCGCCGGCTACAAAAGCCTTTTTTCCCGCTCCGGTAATGATCACCGAACGGATGTCGCCCTGGTTCTCGGCATCAACAAGTGTGTCGTGCAGTTCCTCAATGGTTTGTTTATTGAGAGAGTTTAACTTATCGGGACGGTTAATTGTAATTACCAATACACCGTTGGTTATTTCGCATAGAATGTGTTCGCTGGTATCTACCATTTTTGTGGGTATTTATTTTTAATTAAGATTGCTCTTGGGATGCAAATATAATCGAAATGAGATTAAAAAAAGCAAAAGTTTTAAACCGCCTGAAGGGTATATTTTAAAGGGATTAACATGTTAAAATGTGAATTGTTGCTTGAAATTTTGTATCTTATCATTATTTGTATTTTGAAGCAAAATCAATCGCCTTTTTCAGTATTCAGGTAATCCGCAAGCCCTTTGGCCATGGTAAAACAACTTTGCAATAAATACCCCCCGGTAGGCGCGTCGTAATCCAGCATCTCTCCCAGCACAAAACATCCTGGCATTTTTTTGAGTTCAAATTGTTCACTGATCTCATTCAGCGCAATGCCGCCTACGCTTGAAATGGCGTCAGCCAAAGGCCCGCAGCCCGTGATGCTCATTTTGAAGCGCTTGATGTGAAGCGCCAGTTCTGCAGGTTTTAAAAACTCCTCTTTGTGAACGAATTGTTTGAGCAGGGTAATGTGAAGCGGATTTAAATTTAAACGTTTTGAAATATTTTTGGTGTAAGGCACGCCCGGCTGGGGTTCCAGCTTTTGTAAAACAACTTCCCGGGTGATTGCAGGTTTAAAATCTATAAAGATCTCGGCCGCGCCGCTGGTCTTTAACTGCTCACGGATCTGCGGACTCAGTGGATAAATGCCGCTGCCCTCCATGCCATCACGTGTTAAAACCACCTCTCCATGCACGGTTTTTCCACCACAGGTGACCGCACAATTCTTCAGCGCTTTTCCTTCTATCTTCGTAATGATGTGTGAAGGCCAGTGTATATTAAAGGAACAATTGCTGGCTTCGAAAGGTTTTACAAGGATTCGGTTCCGTGAAAAATATTCCGTCCAGCTGCCTGTGCTGCCTGTTACCGGCCAGCTGGCGCCGCCCAGGCAAAAAATAACCAGGTCACTCTTTATCACTTTTTCTTCGCCGGCAAGCTCAAAAACAAGGCTGTTGTCGGGCGTAAAGCCCTTCCATTCACACTTTGTGTGGAGTGCTACGCGGTTTTGCCTGATCGTTTCCAGGAGAACATTCAGTACCTCAACAGGTTTTATCCCTTTTTTTGGAAAGATCCTGCCGCTGCTGCCTTCAAAGGTTTCAACACCTTTGTCATTTATCCATTTAACCAGATCGTGGTTGTTGAAATTGTCGAAATGCTGTTTTAAAAAGCCTGAAGGTGTGTACCGTTCAATAAAATCGCCCGGGTCTTCGGCGTGCGTGAGGTTCAATCCACCTTCGCCCGCAACAAGGAATTTTCTTCCGGGCGCGGCATATTTTTCATAAATGGCAACATCAAATTTGTTGGTATCCAGCTCGCAAGCCAGCATTAAGGCGCATGCACCACCGCCGATTATAGAAATTTTTTTATTCAACCAGCACCTGTGAGATCTTTTCAATGCAACTATCGATGCTTTTATACATCTGGCTGAAGAATTTATAACGTTGCTTTTCGCCCACGTTGCTGATCAGGGTGCTTTTACGTTCGAGGTTACGCATCCAGTGTTCGGTTTCCTCACAAAACTCATGGTTATTGGTGGTGAGAGAATTGATGCTGTTGAAGGAAATATAAGAGTATTTTGACTCGCCCATGATCGCGTAAATACAATTGGTGCCCAGCACCACGTCGCTGTCGTATAAAAAATAGGTTTCGTTTTTATCGCTGATGTTCTTGCGTCCGATCTCCGCGTTTTTCTGGAGCATATCAACCATGGCCCTGTATTCGGTGAGCAATTCAAGCGCGTGAACTTTAGTGATGATGCCGCTTTCAAAATAAAAACTCACCTGTTTTATTACCGTAAGAATTGTTTCATCGGTCCAGATCTCAACACTGGGTATTTTGAGGTACTCCTGATATGAGCCGTAGGCAATATCGATCAGCTTCTGTGGAATAATTCCCCATTCAAATTTTGTTTTCTGGTAAGCTTCAATATTCAGTACACTTCGCTGCCAGTAAAACAGTTTAAACTCGCTGAGTTTTTTCGAAAAGAAGGAGTAAAACATGGGCACCTCTTCGGCTACATAATAGAGCTTTTTATTTTCGAATTTATTAACTGTTTGCAGGTGCATAAAAAGCCTGGTAAGGTAAACTTCAAAATTAACTGCGCTGTCGGTAAGCTTGGTATAGGAAAAGGTAACTGTATCGCTTTGATTGCTGAAAATTTCATCAAGACTGATGGGATATTTTTTATTGATCTTGAAGATTTCTTCAATGGTAAGTTCCGTTTCGCAGCGGATGCGGCGATAGGCGCTGTCGATGCTCACTTTTAACACATCGGCGATCTCTTCCGCCAGGCCATGCCCGGGGGGAAGCAGCTCTTTGAAGCGCGAGATGAAACGGTTTTGAACCTGTAAATTTGTTTTATCCGTTTTCGGACTTTTTTTCTCAGGCATACTGCAAATAATTATGATAAAGATATTGATTCCTCCATCAAAAGCAAATCCCTTTCTTGCATTGACGACATTGCCGCTCAAAATTGGTTAATTAACTATTTATTTGCATTATAAAGTATTATTTTTAAAGTCTGATATTTAGTAATGCAGCATATAAAAAACTATATAAACGGCCAGCTGGTTGAACCCATTTCAAAGACCTATCTTGATAATTATTGTCCCTCAACCGGCAAGGTATATTCGCATATTCCCGACAGCGACGAACACGATGTTGAATACGCCTACCAGTCGGCTAAAAACGCATTTAAAGGATGGAGTTCAACACCAAAGGATGTACGGTCGCGTTACCTGCTCAAAATTGCTGCGCTCATAGAAAAAAATCTCGATAAACTGGCCCTTGCCGAATGTATCGACAATGGCAAACCCTTAAAACTGGCCAAAACAATAGATATTCCCCGCGCTGCCGCTAACTTTCATTTTTACGGTACCGGTATTTTACATTTTGATTCGCAGGCCCACAGCATGGAAGACAATGCTATTAATTACACGCTGCGACAACCTGTTGGCGTGGCGGGCTGCATCTCTCCGTGGAACCTGCCGCTTTACCTGTTCAGCTGGAAAATAGCGCCAGCCCTGGCTGCCGGCTGTACCGTTGTCGCGAAGCCTTCGGAGGTAACGCCCATGACCGCCTTTCTTCTTTCAGAGATCTGCATTGAGGCCGGCCTGCCGGCAGGTGTATTAAATATTGTACACGGGCTTGGCGCCAAGGTGGGCAACGCCATTGTCAGCCACCCGGGCATTCCACTGATCTCGTTTACCGGCGGTACCGCCACCGGTAAAAGCATTGCTGCCATTGCCGCACCCATGTTTAAAAAACTTTCCCTCGAACTGGGCGGCAAAAACCCCAATATTATTTTCGCCGACTGCGACTACGAAAAAATGCTCGCTACAACGCTGCATTCTTCATTCTCTAACCAGGGACAGATCTGCCTCTGTGGCTCCAGGATTTTGGTGGAAAGAAAAATCTATGAAAAATTTAAAGCCGATTTCGTCGCCAAAACACTCGAATTGAAAGTTGGCAATCCCCTGGATGAGGCCAACAAAGTTGGGGCAGTTGTCTCGAAACCCCACCAGCAAAAAGTAATGAGTTATGTCGACCTTGCGAAAAGTGAAGGCGGCACTGTACTTTGCGGTGGTACTACTTTTTCACCCGCCGGCGATTTTTCTGCGGGATATTACATCATGCCTACGGTGATAGAAGGCCTGCCTTATAACTGCCGCACCAACCAGGAAGAGATCTTTGGACCCGTTGTTACCATTGCACCTTTTGATACCGAAGAAGAAGCGCTGATGATGGCCAATTCTACCGTGTATGGTTTGGCAAGTATCCTTTGGACCGAAAATCTGACCAGGGCGCACAGAATTGCCAATAACCTTCACGCTGGCATCGTGTGGATCAACTGCTGGCTGCTGCGCGACCTGCGAACTCCCTTTGGGGGCGTTAAAGCCAGTGGCGTTGGAAGGGAAGGCGGCTTTGAAGCGTTTGATTTTTTTACCGAACCTAAAAATGTATGCATCAAGCTGTAATGGCTTTATCAATAGTTTTGCCTGCCCTTAAATTTGTTCAACCTCTTTGATTAATTATTATGAAATATTAGGAGTACGCACGAGCGCCGGAAGCCTTGAGATCAAAAACGCTTTCAGGAGACTGGCCAAGATGTACCATCCCGATAAAAACCCTAATGGCAAAGAACAGTTCAACAGGATCTTAAAAGCCTACGAAATATTATCAGACCCTGTACAAAAATCAACTTACGATTACAGGCTCAGATCTTTTGCCAGCGGCTCGCAGAACAGCGAACCCCAAAATACCGGAACAAAAAACTGGCGCTTTGATGAGCGGGAGTTAAAACGAAGACAGTATTATAACGAGTACATAAAAAAACAAACAAAAGAAGCCGAGGGTTTTGAAGAGACTGCCACCCAAAAAAGAACCTATAGCGATTACAAATATATATTTTTCGCAACTCCACTTGCAGTTCTTCTTTTTCTTATGATCATGAACCTTGCCACACCATACAAAACAATGCGCCGCGACCCTTCAAAAACCGTTGGGCCGGCCGAGCAGGTACCGGCACTTAAAACAGGCAGCGAAGCGTTTAACCATTTTTTTTCTGAACAATATTATGATACGCTCAAAGGCATGCAACTAAGTTTCATCAATAAAACACAGGCCGACCTTGTGATCACCTTATCTTCGGGTGGAAAATTCCTGAGATCGGGTTTCATTAAAAATTACACAACGCTCAACCTGGCAGATTTACCCGGCAGCGCCTTTAATGTTGAATATTGTACCGGGTCGAATTTCGACAACATTCAAAAAATAAAAAACAATGATACCGCAAGGGCTTTTGATGCGTGTTTTCATTTTTACCGGAGCATAAAATCCATTAAACCAAAAACCGTAACGGAAGTCGTGTTACAGGCCGACCACAGGGACTTCAGGGAGATCACAATGGAGGAGTTTTTTGATAAATAATAGTGAAGCAGAGCGCAGCTCGCTTCACTACTAACCGTGACGCAGAGCGCAGCTCGCTTCACTACTAACCATGAAGCAGAGTATAATCCGCTTCATTAATAAAGCTGATGATAAAAAAAATAGAACACATAGGAATTGCCGTTAAAAATCTTAACAACAGTAACGAGCTCTTCAGGAAATTATTTGGACAAGGGCATTATAAAACCGAAAAAGTTGAAAGCGAAGCGGTAAGCACTTCCTTTTTTATGCTGGGCGAAACCAAGATAGAATTGCTTGAAGCAACGGATGAAAACAGCGCCATTTCGAAATTTATTGAAAAGAAAGGTGAGGGCATTCACCACATCGCCTACGAAGTTGATAATATTGAAGAAGAAATGGCCAGGTTAAAGAGCGAGGGATTTGAATTAATCCACCAGGCGCCTAAGGACGGCGCCGACAACAAACGCATCTGCTTTCTTCATCCCAAAACCACAAACGGTATTCTTGTGGAGCTGTGCCAGGAAAAAAAATAAACTCTAACTCATTTCAACAATACAAAACCAAATTTATGTCCGACATCAGCATACAGGTTCAAAATCCCGACCACTCTGTTACACAACTCATCGCTCCAACCGATATGGGACTGAGTCTCATGGAATTTTTAAAAGGCAACGATTATGATATCCTCGCCACCTGCGGGGGCATGGCCCTGTGCGCTACCTGCCATGTTGAAGTGCTTTCAGGCTTTGATACCCTTCCTGAAATTACAGACGATGAGTATGCCATGCTCGATACCTTGCCTAATATCACCCCTACCTCACGCCTTTCATGCCAACTCAGGCTGAATGAAACACTCAACAATGTCACGGTGAGGATCATGGGTGACGGACTGATCTGAGATTAATATTGATTACTAGTCGAAATCGTGCTCCCTGTTCCACACGCTGCTGCTGAAGTTCTTGGTAAATGTGAAAGTGATATAAGCGGTAACGCCGGTGTTAAAGATCAACAGGTGGAAAAAAGCGGCGGCCCTGTAGCCACTCCAATAGCCGGCCCTGGGATCCAGCGTTATCAGACCTATGGGTAATGACATGGTAATGATAAAAGTGGTAACAATAATGGTAAGAAAAAGATTTTCAAAATAACGCAGGGGCCAGTACTTCAGTTTCCTGTGCCATTTCATTTTAGCGCCCCAGGCGTGTACCAGGTAATAGTTGTCGTAATTGGTCTTAACAAACAAAAGTCCTCCCGCGGCACTGTCTTTCTGCGCAAAGGGCTCAGGGGGGGCCAGCACTTTAAATTCCTTAAGGTCCTTATCAAATTTTAAATTGAGGTGTTTGATTTTTAAAACCGCTTCGTAGGGAATCGGCGCTTTAAAGGCCTTTGAATCGAGGAACTTCAGGCGGTAGTGTATGCAGGTTTCTTTTATTTCCGTAGTGGTAAAAATAAGGTCGTTCTCAAGATTTTCTTCGTCAGCCAGCTCAAACGACTGGTTGTATTTTACCAGGTTTTCAAGAATTTTGCGTTCCGTGAAAAGGTCCTGCTTCAGGATCTTCCGGGCTTCCGACACCAGCAGGTCACCGCCATTCCTGGTCTTCCCGCTTAACCGCGACAACTCATTCCTGATATCCGTATCTTTAAACATGTTTAATATAAAAACAAAAAAATATCGCTTTTGTTTTAACCCGGTTTAACTGATCATCATCAGTGCCTGGGCAAGAAACGACTTGGTTTTAAATTTTACTTTATTCACCACCCCGCTTGACTTTTTAAAATTCACCTCGTTATAAACCCAACGCACAGCATTCTGGTAATATTTTTTTGAGTGGTTTCTTTTAAAATCATAATCCCGGTCTGTAATGCCTGCCCAGTTTGCCTCTGCTTTTATTGATCCGTTTACCTCATTATACAGTGGGGTTCCGGTAATGGGATAAGCCACGGTAATGGTATAAAAACTCGGATCGGCAATATTAAGGTGGCGGATGGTTTCCTTGATATCCGTTTTGTTTTCGCCAGGGTAACCCAACATAATAAAGGTGCCGGCTTCTATGCCCGCCTTCTTTGTTTTAATGATCATTTCCCTTACCACTGACACGTCAACGCGTCTGTCCATGGCATCCACTATTTTTTGTGAGCCGCTTTCGGCGCCTATCCATACCCTGAAACATCCTGTTTGTTTTAAGATGGTAATCACTTCTTCGTTCATTCTGTCGGCGCGGGTAATGATCTCGTAAGGAATAATAATATTTCTGCTGAGGATTTCCTCCTTAAATTCCCTCAGCCATTTATGGTTAATGGTAAATACGTCATCCACAAACCAGATCCTGTCGGGCCTGTAATTTATTTTTATGTATTCCAGTTCATCCACCACCAATTTGGGACTGCGTCGCCGGTAGCTGCCACCGTACACCGCGCGACTGCACCATTTGCAGGTATAAGGACAACCCCGCATCGTACTTACAGAATACATACTGTAACCGTGATGTTTTTTCCATGCCTCACCATAAAGCGCCAGGTTTATGTTTTTACGCGCAGGCATGGGAAGGGCGTTGATATCTTTGAGCAACACGCGTTCGTTTGTAAATACCAGTGCATTGCTTTGCAGGCTGGCTGTGCCCTCCACGGTGAGCGACAATTGCCCTGTGCCGACAAAAGCATCACAGAGCTCAAAAAATGTTTGCTCACCTTCACCAACAACTAAAAGATCGGCTCCGTTCCTCAGGTAGTTTTCGGCATTGTACCTGATCTCCGGGCCACCCAAAATAATTTTACAATCCCGCAACGCGTTTTCGTTTTTAACAAAAGCTATGATCTTCAGCACATTGATCTTTGTCATGAGATTGGTGTACAATCCCAGCAATTTGGGTTGTTTGGCGAGCAGATTTTTCTTAAAGTTGTTGAAGTTCGAAAACGTAGAATCAAAAACCTCATGGCCGATGCCTTTGGTTTCGAGGTAGGCCGAAATATAAAGCAGGCCCAGTGGCACGTACGGTTTCATGATCTCCTGTTCCTTAGGATCCTCTTCCAAAAAATATCCGTGCGTAAGGATTATCAATTTGCTTTTTTTAAATGAATGTAAAAATGATCACCATAGTCAGCGAGCATCTTAAATTTACAAAAAAATTGATCCATGTCGCCCAATAATCTGAGTAATAGTTTTTTATTGCCGAAAAATGTATTGAGATAAGACGGGGGTACGAATAAACCGATGGGGCCGCACGACTGCGCCCTGAATGCCGGACCAAATAACTGCTCAATTTCACGGGGTGAATAATACCAGGTACTAAATTCGTTTTCGTTAATTTTTGTCGCGACACCAATTTTTTTCTTCCTGCGGAAAACTCTGGCTAAATCAAACTTCATTAAAAAATAGAGTTTTTCCCAAACACATTTTCTTCCAAGCACAACAAAAAAGAGTTCTGTATCTTTTCCGGTCTCATCCAGGCAGTTTTGAGCAAAAGCCTTGATATCGTCTGGCGACAGGCAATTAAGTCCGCCGAAATTTGAAAAAACAAAATTCGCGGTTTGTAATTCAGACTTAATTTGCTGTACACTCTTCACGGCAAAACGCAGGTCCGGTGTTTCGTGGCTTTTTTTAGAAATGCATTGGGCGATCATTTCGGGGGAGATATCGGTAGCCAAAACCGATTTCAAATGTGAGATCAGCTGATGCGCGTCGTGACCGGTGCCACAATTTAACTCCAGCAGGTTTTTATTTTTGCTGAGCAGGGGAATCAGTTGTTTGTATACCTGTTCCCTTTGTATTAGTCCGATGGGTGAAAATGTAAAGTGCGCGTCATACTGACGGGCATAGGAATCAAAAGAGGGCGGCTGCATCGGATTCCAACAATTTTAATTTTGTTTTAAGCAGCGCCTGCCTTGTAAAATAATACGGGCCCAGGGCCGATCTTTTGTTGAAGCGGATATTCCTGATCTCCTCAAGTGCCTGCCCGCTTCTGAATTTATAATGCACAAAACGTTGCAAAACCCTGTAAAATTCGGGACGATAAGTGCTTTTAAACATCAGGTGCAGATCGTCAGAATCACTCCAGTTTTGTTTGTTCACCAGGTCTGCTTTTACCTTTTCATGGAATTTTGTTCCTGGTAAAGGATAAGATACCGAAATGCCAAGGTCGTGTGGCCTCAATTCCTCAAGCATACTGATCGTGCGGCCTATGTCTTCCATTTGTTCTCCCAGGTATCCGAACTGAAGAAAAAAGCAGGGCTTTATTTTGTACTTCTTCAGTAAGGCCGTAGCCTGTTTTATCTGCTCAACACTAGTGCCTTTGTCCATGGCATCCAGTATTTTTTGCGATCCGCTTTCGGCGCCCATCCAAACCTCTTCGCAACCTGACTCAGCGAGGTCTTTTATATTTTCATCTTCCAGCAAAAGATCGGCCCTGCTTTGTATCTTATACCTGATCTTAAGCCCCTGCTCTCTGGTGTACTGATTAAATTCAGCGAGCCAACCCGGTTTTAGTCCAAAAATGTCGTCGGCGAACCAAACATGCGAAAAACCGAATTTATCCTGGAGTGATTTTAATTGCAAAACAACACTGAGCGGTGAATGAGAATTATAGCGATTGCCGTAAACAGGTTTGGCGCACCAGTTACACTTGTACGGACAACCCCGCGTTGTCACAAAATTAAGGGAGAAATAACCATGGTGTTTCATCCACGTGCTTCTGTAGGGACTTATGTCGAGCAGATCCCAGGCCGGCAAAGGCAATTCGTCGAGGTCCTTCAATACTGCACGCCCGGCCGACCTCACGATTTCCCCGTTTATCCATTGCGCCAGGCCTTTTATTGACAGCGGTAAGATTTCTTTTTTTTCGGCGAGCGCCTGCAGCAATTCCAGCAAGGTTTGTTCCGCCTCTCCAATGATGATGTAATCTGCTCCATGAGCGAAGTACTTTTGCAGGTGATCGGTGGCGTCGGATGAGGAAACGATCACGGGAATATTGTTTTCCCTGGCGATTTCCTGCATTTTAAAGGCTGCCTCGCGCATATTGGTGAGGCACATCTTAGTCAGGTAATTAAAAGAATCGTCGTAGATCACCAACGCGTCGGGCCTGAAATTATTGATGTGGCTGGTAATTTCTTCGGGCGACAAGGCAAACTGCAGATCCGCGAGCCGCACGTCAAAACCTTTTTCCCTTAATACAGAAGCTGCGTAAAGTGTAGCTAATGGCGGAAAAGGTGTGTGGGTACCTAACTGCTTTTTATCTAAATGGAGAAAATAAGAATGTGTGAACAAAACTTTCATCAGGCAACGAGCTTTATTTTCTCAAGCTTCTTATTCAATTCAAAAAGCACTTTCTGCTGGTGTCCATGCGGGTGGTGCTTTGAAACATTTTTTTTACTCCGCATATTCAGGTCAAAATCTTCCCTGCGAAAATGTGGGAATTTTTTCTCCCATGACGAAAGCGTCAGCTTAAAGCACCACTTATCAAGCGCCTCACCAAGCTGATTATCGAGTATAAATTCAACGAAGCCAAAGAAGTATTTTTTCGGCTTTTTTTCGTTCAGGAAAAACGCATTGTAGTGTGTTTTATTCGGAAGAAATTCCCTTGTCCACGCATTTTCTTCGAGAAATTTCTCAAACAGGGCCTTGTTACTCACAGGCACCAGGGTTCTTATCTCAGAAGCCACGAAGGTGTTTTTATCAGGAATTTCAAGGTGGTCGACATCAATAAAATAATTGACACAAAAATATTTTTTTGAGTTGAAGAGGAAGATCTTTTTAAAAGCCACAAGGATGGTCCGGCAGAGCCACACTTTTTGCGGGGAGGTAATAATAAAATAATCCACGTCGCCCTTCTCATCCAGTAAACCCTTTGAACAAGAGCCTGAAATGGACACTGATTCAACAAAAGGGAACCTGGAGATAAATCCCGCGAACCATTTAATGATCCTTTGTTTTTTATGGAAACGTTGCTCGGAGCCGCTCCTTTTTTTTATCAAACCTGAGTTGACCTTATCCAGGAAATAAAAACCGTCGTGTTCCGAAATTAATTTAAGGTTTAACAGTTCATTTAAAATCACTGTTATTGATTCGGGCGATACTTTGGAACTGGCAAATTCCAAAATTTCATTGATCTTCACCGGGTGGTTAAATACGTCAAAATAACAGATACTGCTATAAACAGCGTATTGCCCGCTGTTTAAACAAACCGTATCAACCTCTAGCCCGATCATAGTTTTATATACTAAATATAAATATTTTATCCATTTTTACAAGTGGCGGTAAAATGGCTTTTATCAATACTTATAATCAGCAAGGATAATACGATGGAAATTAACAAATGGTTGGGTGGGGTAAATATTCCCATGATCACCGGGCGGCAGTTCTGATCCTGAAAATATAGTTTTTTTCGAGGATCATGTGGTGCGTGCTCAGCAATTCGAAGGCCAGTAGGTTCTGGCCCGCGATGTCGCGGATGAGGCTTATATCACATACATCTGAAAGTACCATCAGGGTATTGGTGCCGGCATGCATAAATTTACCAAGTGAAGAGAACAATTTAACAAAATACTCGCTGTTTTCGCCACAATACCAGGCGTGTTCGGGTTCAGAAACGGGGTTTTTCTTATAATACGGCGGGTTAATCACTATAACATCAAAGGGCCCGGCAGGAATTTTTTCGAAAAGATCAGACTGGATCACCCTGAACTGAAGCCCGTTTAACTGTTGATTTTGTTTTACGTTTTCAACCGACAGGCTGCTGATGTCAGAGGCTGTTACACGTGCCCCACTTTTAGCCGCCACTACCGAGATCAAACCGCTGCCCGCTCCCAGTTCAAGAAAGGACTTGTTTTGCAGGTTCTCCTTTTTAAGCAGTTTTAATAAGAGCTTAGTGCTGAAAAAAAACCGTGGGTGAAATACACCCGGTAACACAATGATTGGAGTACCCTGGTAACGGTAGCGTGTGGGTCGCGACACGTAATATTTAACAAGAGGTTTGAATAATTTATCAACTATAAATATTAAAATATTTTTCACGGTGAGGGCCTCAAAAATTAGTGAGTGGCGAAAGATTTAACGAACAAACACATTTGGCACAGATGCTGTTCGATGCGGTATTTAAATTTTTCCGAAACGCAATAGCTTCAGGCCCGTTGAGTATATCATCAAGATCTGTCTTGCGAATGTTGCCTACACTCTCAAGAAAAAAACAGTGCCTCACGGTGCCATCCGCTTCAATAACAGTAGACACCCATGGCGCATTGCATTTTTTAAACGGAAAATCCATGAGTTGATAAGATGCGGCGTAGTGCCTGTATATGTTTCTTATTTTTTCAGGAGATTCGGCGATAAATCCCGAGCTGAATTCTGCCTGGTAATCTTTGATGAGTTTTTCGATGATCTCCTTTAATTCCGGCAGTTCCTCAAGCGCGGGCTGAACCTGCTCCTTCCTTTCTTCGCCCCATTGTACCTCCCTGTTAAATGCCTGGCTTGAAACGTCGGCCGGCAGGAAACTCACCTGGTTTAATCCTATCTTTTTCGCGCTTTCAATAATGGCCGGCCAATCTTTAAAATTCTGAGATTGTATCACCGTTCTCGCTGTAACACGTAATGCCGGATGCAGGGACTTTAGATGCCGCACGCCTTCCTCTAACTTTTTAAAGGCATTGGGAATTCTTCGTATCTGATCATGTATTGTTTCAGAACCATCGAGCGAAACAATCACCTCACTGATATGCTTAATGATCTCATCAGCGTGTTGTTTGATGGAAAGGCCGGTCGAAAGCAAGGTAATCCTGATGCCTTCATTCCTGAGGATCTCACAGAGTTTGAAGAAATTTTTGTTCAGCAGCGCCTCACCGCCCGACATCACTACGATCTGCGTCTTGTATTTTTTAAGACTGCTTAACAATCCGTCAAGGTCAGATTCCGACAACTGCTTCAGGTTTTTATTGTCCTGCCAGATATCACACATGATGCAGCGGCAATTGCAGGCACTGTGCGGCATTAAGATCACAATAGGCAGCGCATGGATCTTATGGCTTATTAAAGTCCTGTAACGTTGGTAGGTATTTATTACTGTGTTCAGATAAAAAAGATTTGCATTGGTCTTAAAAGCCCTCTATTTCAGGTTGACGGTATTTCCATATCTTTTGAAGTGCCTTTATCTCGTAAGGAAATTTATAAAGCCGGCTGTGGTACCTCAGGCCGCTCCATGCCCTGATCACACCTTTTTGCCATTTAACAAAGCGTATGTCAGACACGGTCGGGTAGTAGCCGTTAAGTACCGTCTCAAAATTTTTGATCTTATCGATCATATAGGGTTTGAGCCACGGAGTTAATGGGTTCTTGCGCAGGTCGAAATTTTCCCATGCCGGACTGATCCAGTCCTCGAGTGTTTCAGGAAACTTGAAGCCGCTCGCGAGCACGTTGTTATACATCTCTGAACCTTCGGTTGGCACAGGGCTATAGGTATAAATGATAATTTCGGTTGATGGATTGATCGTCTTTACTTTTCTAATGAACGCGATGTCCTGCTCAATTTGTTTGTCGGTTTGCAGATCGTCATCAGAAGGTGTTCCCAATACAAAGGAATACTCAGGAATGATATCGAATTTTTTCATGCGTTCGGCAAAACTTAAGATCTGGGCTGCGCTTTGCGTACCGCCTTTGTCCATTTTCTTCAGCACCTCGTCATTTCCGGTTTCCGCGCCAAAAAAGATCATTTTACAGCCGGCCTTCCTGATCAGTGCCAGGGATTCATCCTTGTATTTATCCATGGTGTCTATCCTTGCTTCACCCCACCATACCATGTTTTCGTTCATAATAAGTTTAGCGAACTCTACCACCCTTTTTTCAGAAACAAAAAAGTTATTGTCATGAAACTCTATCGCATCTCCCTGGAAACGGTCTTTCAGCAATTTGATATCGTTGTAAATTCCCTGCGCCGATTTACCTTTCCACCTTGCATTATAAATAGGCACCACTGCGCAGAACGAGCAGGTAAAGGGGCAGCCGAAACTGCTGTGATAGGCAATGGTTTTTTTTCCGAGATAGGTTTTACCCAGGTATTTATGCACCGGGTAAAAAGAATTTAGTTTTTCGTAAGGCAGAGGCGGTAGTTTATCAAGGTCGGGCAACTCGGCCTTTTGGGTCTTAATTAATTTTTCATCCTGTAAATAGATCAGGTTCCTGATGTGCTCTATGGGTGATTGATTTTCGAGGGCCGTCAGGAGATCAGGAAATGCGCTGTCTCCGGGGCCATTCACAATATAGTCCACGTAACCCGAGTTCAATACCGACCGCGGTTGGTTAGACGGAAAATAACCGCCCCACACTACAGTAAGATCAGGATAAAGTTGTTTGAGCTTTTTTGAAATGGGAATGGCTTGTTTTAACTGCGGACCCGGCATTACAGTGCAGCCGAAAACTGCTATCCTGTTGTTTGAAAAATGTGTGAGGATTGTTGCTTCGGGATCGGCCTCCATGTTGCCATCCACAATAATGTAATTGTGTATGCCGTCGATGCTCGCGGCAATTTGCAAAATGCTGTTCGGGATCCGTGGTTTTGCACGGGCAGAACGGGGGTTGAAGAGCAGAACTGTTAACACGTACTAAAATAGTGATTGTTTTTCAAATGAAAACACTTTAGAATAATTTCTTATAAATTTTAACGACCGTTCAAAAACCAACTCTTCCTTTGATCAAATAATTGAGCCCGGATTATGGATTTTGAAAAATCTTCATACATTCGCTTCTAAAATTAAAGGCGATATGTTGTCGGAAAAAGAGCAAAAGTCAGATACAATTCATTTCTGGACCTTCATTACAAAAAATTTCAGGGCATTGGCCTTTTATTCTTTTTTAGGGGGCTTGGCCGCTTTTATCATCACCATCTTTGTTCCAAATGAATATAAATCTTATGGGGTGATCTTCCCGCCCTCGTCCACTTCAATAGATAACAGCATTGACTTTCCGAATTTTGGTTATGACATCGAAGCCGACCGGCTTATCCAGATCTTACAGTCGTCGGAGATCAGGAACGCGGTAACCACAAAATTTAATCTCGTTGATTATTTTGAGATCGACACGCTGGATGCTGCCTGGCTGGACGAACTCACAAAAAAGTATTATAAAAATATCAAATTCGAAAGAACTCCAACCATGTCGGTATTACTTTCAGCCAGGTCAAAAGACCCGAAAATGTCGGCCGACATTATCAATTTTATCATTAATTCGGCTGATCAGCTGCGTGAGAAAATTTACAAAAAAAACATTATCACCGCGTATTTAAACGCTAAAGCTGATTATGATTCGCAGAAGCGCATGGTCGATTCTGTTGAAATACAACTCACGCAAAAATTAAAACAGAACAAACTCAGCAGCCTGCTTTTTCTGATGTCTGACGCGCAGATCTCTTTCGACATGGATAAACTGAGTTCAGTAAACAGCTCTGAGTCAGGCGCAGCTATCGGCTCCGATATTATTGCTTTTAAAGGGATGTACGAGGTATTAAAAGAATACAAAAACCGGTATATCAAAATTAAAAAAACCTACACCAATCCTATTCCCAAACTTTATGTGATCAATTACAGTGAACCCAACTATAAAAAGATCTCGCCCTCATTTACGATCAACACAGCCATTGGCCTTTTATTTTCACTTCTTGTAGCAACTTCGGTGCTACTAATTAAACAAAACAGTGATCTTAAGTAATTTTTTATCGAAGCATAAAAATTTTATTTTCCACGGGTTTATCTGCCTGGTTCTGTTACTTTTTTTTCTTGACCATTTTTATGACTTTAGCTCCGAGCTCACTTTCCTGATTGCCACGCTGCTGGTACTCACTGTTGCCATTCTCATTCTGCGGTTCAAACAACTGTTGTTATACATGTTAAGTTTTTTAATTCCCCTATCGGTCCCCCTGGTAATTGGAACCTCGCAAATAAGCATGCCCTCTGAACTCGTCATTGTAATGTTAGGCGCTTTCTTTTTTGTGAAAGTCATTCTCGACAAAAAGCCCAACCGGCAATTTATGACCCACCCCATCACTATCCTCATCCTCCTTGATGTAACCTGGCTCTTTATTTCTTCGGTGTTCAGCGAAATGCCTGAAGTTTCATTCAAACGGCTGTTCATCCGCACCTGTTATTACATTACCTTCTATTATTTCTATTACGAAATGTTCAGAATGGATGTAAAAAACATAAAAAAAATATTCACGCTGCATATCTGCGGCTTTCTGATTCCTATCCTGTATGCCACTATCAATCACGCCAGTCTTGGATTTACAACTGTAGGCTCGCAACGTATCTCGGCGCCCTTTTATTTTGATCATACCATTTACGGCGCCTGTCTTGTTTTTTTTATTCCCTTTATCTTTCTTTATGCAACAGGCGCCCAAAGCCGAAAGGAAAAGACCTTATACGGATCCCTTTTGTTTGTTTTTCTGACAGCGTCGTTACTCTCCTACTCACGAGCCGCGTGGATCAGCCTTTTTATCGCGGCAACCCTGGCGCTCATTCTCAGGTATAGAATAAAAATAAAATACCTGGCACTGGCGACTTTAGTTCTCTGCTTCGCAGCTTTTTTGAATTTTGAAAGGATCAAAAATTCTTTAAGCCAGAATAAGGATATTAGTCATTCAAACGATGTCGGAAAACACTTTAAGTCGATTTCAAACATCAACACCGATGCTTCAAACAAAGAACGTATCAACCGGTGGAAATGCGCGCTGCGGATGTTCGCTGACAAACCATTGGCGGGCTTTGGACCAGGTACGTACCAGTTTTTTTACGGACAGTACCAGCAAATTGAAGATCTTACAAGGATAAGCACCTATAACGGAACAAAAGGACACGCGCACTCGGAGTATTTGAATTACCTCAGTGAAACCGGCCTGCCGGGTTTGCTCATTTTTTTGACACTGATTGCTGTAGTGTGCCGGCGGGCGCTTTACGTTTTTAAAAACACGGCTTCACCTGCCAAAATAACGGCACTTGCCGTTTTTGCCGCCCTGGTGACCTATTTTGTACACGCTTTTTTTAATGGCTTTCTTGAATTTGATAAAATGGCAATGCCGGTTTTTTGTTCAATGGCGGTAATTACGGCTTTAGACTTACAGATAAAACCACTGGCAGATTAATGCGCAATGATTAGTGTTATCACTATAACCTATAACCGGAAAGACCTGCTTAAGAACGCTGTTCAGTCGGTATTGGATCAGACTTTTGGTGACTTTGAATACATTATTGTGGATGACGGTTCAACAGACGGCACCGAACAAATGATCAAAAGCATTGATGATAAAAGAATCAGATATTATCATACCGAACACTGCGGCTACCTCTCCAGGTTAAGAAACATTGGTCTTGATCATGCAACAGGAGAGTGGATCGCCTTTCTCGACTCCGATGACACCTGGCATCAATCGGCCCTCGAAAAAATGCGTGCAACGCTTCAAAACTACAGTTCAAACTCAGTTGTGTCGAACGCCTTCGTTATTGAGAACGGACAAACCACCAGTCTTTTCAAAAAAGAACCTTCCTTTCAACTGAGGGGAAACCTGCTGCAACAAAAGTTACTGGACAATACCTTTATGGTGTGTACCTGCTGCATCTGCTTCCGAAATCCCGGACCATCCATGAGATTCAATGAAAATATGCGATCAGGAGACAACGACTTTTTCCTCAGAATTTTATCGCTTGGAAACACATTTGTACTCACCGAGGAGCTCGCTACCATATACAGGCATCCTAAAAATATGACTGCCGTTATCGCCTATGAAGCTCCGTTCATCCAGGCGTATTATGAGGACCTCGAAAGTTTAAAATTTTTAAGGCAGAAAAAAATAATTTCGTCGTTAACCTATCGGCAGGCCGCCTCATCCTGTTCATACAAACTGGCCCGCAACCTGCTTCACCTCAAACGAAAAACTGAATCAAGAACAAATTTTCTCAGGGCATTTCTTTTATTCCCCTTAAATTTCAAAGCCCTGATAAAATTTTTTTTCTCTGTTTAAAAATTCTCCTGCGGTTCATCAAACCCCAAAGAGCCAGTAATGAGCCGGTATTGGCTATAAGAGCGCCCTGTACCCCCAGACCACCTACCAATAAAAGGCTGAGCAGCAAATTTACCGCGCCGGCCACAATTACAAACAAAAGTACCGTATTTAACCAATCCATCCTGGTATAATGAAACATCTCGTGAAGCACATTCGCAAAGGCGATGGTATTAATCATTACGATAACGATGTTGACCGGGCTAAAATAAAAACCGTAAATGAAATTGAGAACATAATAAATTAAAAATGAAGCGATCAGCGCCATTAAACTTCCTGCACCCAGTACTATCCTTTTAAAAACCAGTTCCGACGAGTTAATGTTGCGGTAGAACAATTTTGAATAGGAAACTATATAACCCACTATCACAATCTGCACCAGAGAAATGAGGCTCGAAAGTAACTGGTACTCGTTTAATTTACCGGGATTCAATAAAAAGCCCAAAACATAAAGGTCTGCCTTGGTTTGAAAGAAACTTACCAGCACCAGGAAAAAATAATACTTAGTGTCTTTTAAAAAAAACAACAGCGCCCCGAAGTCATTAATGATAAATGCCGGTTTTCTAAATATCACGCAATTGAGCAGCATTTTTAAAAATTCAGATACTAACAGGAGATTAAAAAAAAGATGAAAGGTATTGATAACGCCCTGCATGATCAGTACAACCGAAACCAGTGCAACCAGGAAGTCGAAAAAGAAAAATAAAACGCTTCTCTTATGCAGAACAATGAGCGGTTCGTACAATACGTTAAAAGTTTTAAATACCGACACCAGCATTATAAAAATTACCGTTCTGTCGTCGAGTGAAAAAACAGAAATCAGCAGTATGGGAATCAACAATATAAACTTGGTGTAAAAAGCGAGGTGCCAGGTCCTGTTAAAATCGGCATGGTGTTTAACGCTGTTTTTAAAAAGGTAATCCCTCAGGCCCCAGCCCGAAAATATCAGGGCCAAATTAACAAGTGCCGTTACCCTGTTAATCTTCAGCAAATCGATGTGCAGATTCTGAGAAATAAATAAATAAGAAAAGAGCGCTACAAATAGCGGATTAATAAGGCTTCTGCCCGCGTTAAAAACAGAATTGAGAAACGTCTTATTGTATATGGCAGCAAAAGCCGACTTTAAACTCATTTTATTTTTTCCGCATAATTAATATAGGTCTCTCAACCAGGTTATAGAAAATTGTCGAAAAAAGGACAAGCGCTAAAAGATAAACAAAAGTAGTCAACAGTGCCGAACCAAGTGAGTTCACTTTACAAAAAGTGATGAATAAAAACTGGATACAATACAAATGAGAAAGCAAAATGGCGTAACTCGTCAGGCTTAAATGCGTTAAAATTTTTGACATTGCGTTCAAATTGAATGAACTATAAATGAAGTAAGGCAGAATGAGCGTACAGGCTAAGGGCTGGTACAGAAAAAAAATCGTATTATAAGTTTCCTTAGTTAAGAGCCTGTTGAAAAAAAGAGAAATGGCGAGCATTAACAAACCTAGTGCAAGTAACCTATTCCTCCTGGCCGCTACATAATCCCTTATTCTTTCCGACTGAGCCATCAGGGCCAGAATACAGCCGTACACGAGCGCATCGAGCCTGTAAATTACAATTTTCCTTAGTTCCCAGTCTGTTTCCGGGTGGTTAAAATTTATATGTATCATCCTCGCTGCCTGCACCAACAAAATTAAAATAACAAAATAAAACAGTCTCCTGCCGAACACGTTGCCTTTCCTGAAAATATTTCCTAAAATCAAAAACGGCAGTGGCAAAAGTAGGTACGACCATTCCTCAATTGGCATCGACCAGATCTCGGGAAAAAAATTCGGGTGCCGCGAAAACAAATTCTGTATAAAGACAAAATAAGGAAAAGGCTTAAAATCAAACTTGAGAAATTCAGGACCATACGGCAGGTAAACGAAGTGGAATAAAATTAAATTCACTATCAAAAACATATAATAAAATGGAAGTGTCCTGATCCATCTTTTTTTATAAAAGGAAAATAGCTCCTTTTTTCCAAAGCCGGGCTCTCTCGTCATTCGCAAAATCTGGTTGCCAATTAAATAACCGCTCAATGCAAAAAAAACGTTCTGGCTCATTTCAACAAATGGGAAAAGCGTTCTGTATAAAATCGGGATATAGGATTTTAGAATATTGTTGGTGTGCGCTAAAACGATCAGGATCACACACAATCCCCTGATAAGATCAAGGCCTACATTCCTTACCGAAGGATCGACCCCGGTATTGAAAAATTCTGCCTTTATGATGTGTTTGTTATTCACGATTGATTTTTTTGATTGAGCGCTTCACAAAAATTCATTTCTGCAAACAGCATGCTCTCCCCGGACCTGATAATTCTGTTTATTGCTGTCTGAAAACATTGGGTTCAGAGTTGTTGTGCTCCCGTACTGAGTCAGGCAAAAGTACTGTCGCGTAGGGACTGTGAGCGTTAACAATATTCCTCGCCAGCAAATTACTCAAAAACGGAAATTCGTAGTGGTTGGTTTTACCAATCTTTTCAAACTGGGATTCGAGCCGCTTCTCCGGCTGATTCCACTCATGGGCCAGCCTGAATATGGAAGGCTGCATGTAAGAAATATATAACAATTCCATCAGAGTATGGTCTTGTTTATTTTTAAAATCTATGTCGCTGTTTAATTTTTCGCGGTAGAGCTCCAGGGTGTTTATTTTCTCTTTTATTTTCTCCTGGAATTCGTTCGGATCTATGTAACTTTTCACCTGGGTATTTTTGTTGAGCAGCGGTATAATATTTATTTCATGGCACCATAAACATTTAACCGGCTTACCTGCCACACTGAATTCGGGTTCACTCGCGTCTTTCAATTCTCCGTCAGCGCCATAAATTGCAAACCTCAATTGTCCGTTTTTCATAATATCATAAACCTCGTGGGTCACGCCTTTAAAAGAACCCTTATCAATATCGCCATGACCCTCCTCGGCGATGAACGACATCTTTGCGGCATCTCCCCCGTCATTCATCCTGATCATGCGATGGTGTTTCGCCACAGAAGAGTTCAGTACGGGGAATACTATGCTGTGATCGTTGCCGAATTTGTTTTTGTATTGAACAAATGTTTTTTCGGCGCCCGTAATTTCGTAATAATGCCAGCTGCTGCCCACGGTATACACTATAAACCCGCCGAGGTCTATTCCCCCCATCGTTTTATACTCTTCCGACGCCTTTAATTCAAGGAAAATTCTGTTAAGTGCTTTAACTGCCTTTTCATTAAATCCGAGTTGGTCAATGTTGAGTTCATACCTGTGACCTTCAATTTGAGTCAATCCTTTTTCAAAAGAGTTTTTAGGAAGTTCAGCTCCAAGGAACGATAAGGCCCACAAAAGACCAGTTTTTTGTTTTGTAATTGTGTCGCCCCTGTAACTGGGGTTGAACCTCAATTTTATTTTCCCCTCCTCATCTTTGGATGAAATAGAAAATACAAAACAAAAAACAACCAGGCAGAGTGTCACAATTATAGCCAGTGTTCTTTTCATTGCGGATCTATTTTTTTCATGATCAGCCTGTACAGGCCCTTACCCCTGTATTCATCGGTCAAGGCCATGAGACAAGTGTCGTTTACCAAAAGGCATTTTTTGATATGTCCCCGCGAAGTATAGAGCATCTTTGGGCCAGACCTTACGCCCGACCCGCTGTCTAAAATGATCAGTGAATCGGCCCGCTCCGCTTTGAACTGCAGGTTGATCACGGTGTCCTTGCTTCCCCTGCAACAATACATTTTTATGTAATTCTCTTTCACGTCGAAATTGTAAAGGATCTCTTCTTTGCTCAGATCAACTCTTTCTTCCCGGTCGATCTTTAAGAAATCCAATGACAGTGCCATAAAAATAATGAAAAAACAAAACCAATACCGCAAATTAAGACGATACCCCGGACCAAAAGCAAGAAAGATAAATAAAATAAATAACAGCATTGGCCTGCAATACTGCAGCAGCATTGGCGCGTGCTTCAACTGGTGGATGGGCAGACTGACACAGAGCGCGATAACTACCGCGGACAGAAGGAATTTTTTTCGTGGCATCTCTTTGCGCAGAAAAATAAAAGGCAAAAGTAAAAGCAGACCGTAAACCGTAGAATACTGGTTAATAATATTTAAAGCAAGCAGCGCTAAAAAAAAAGTAAAATAAAGCGGCCGTTTTAAAATATTGCCTGGAAAAACGCTGAGCACTAGTCCGTATACAGCACTTTGCAGGACCATGGCAGCAATTGGAAAATCAACAATGGGTGCCGGGTTCAGGTAGGGGTGAAATACAAAACAATTTAAAAGGAATACATGCAGGCTCTGGTTAAAGTAACCGAAGGGTTCGGTGACCTCGTTGTGAGCCAAGCCGGGTAACACTTCAAAATAGTAATA
Source organism: Bacteroidota bacterium (assembly GCA_040386615.1). Taxonomy (GTDB): domain Bacteria; phylum Bacteroidota; class Bacteroidia; order B-17B0; family Aurantibacillaceae; genus Aurantibacillus. The sequence goes on along the minus strand of JAZKFC010000002.1, from coordinate 107,034 downwards.
CACGAAGCTGTCGCGTCCTACACTTAAAAAGGTGATAAGCTGTAAGAGGCAAATAAATAAAACAGACCAGCCAATCGTTTTCCAGTCTTTCTTAAACAAGGGTACTATCATAATAAAGGCGGGAAAGATCTTTAAACTAAAAAGCAGCGCAACTATCAAGCCTGCGCGCCAGGTTAAATGGCGATCAATCGCAATAAAAAATTCCAGGAGCAGGGCCGCGATAAGCACATAACTTTGTCCCTGGTGAAAATTGGAGTACAAAGGAAAAAAGAACAACAGTGGTAACAGGTAAAACCACGGGCTGAAAAAATTCAGGTGCCTGATCATCCTGTACAACGACACACTCAGTACCAACAGGCTAAACAGGTTAAAAAGTATCTTTGCCTGCGTGCATTTGAATACTAAAAATGGTAAATAAAAAACGAGTGAGAAAGGCGGAACCGGTGTGTAGTTTTCAAAAAAAGGTCCTGTTTCGTAATTCCTGATCTCTGAATTAAAAAAATGCAGGTCTCCATAAAACTTCAAAGGATCTGTTCCTTCGTAAAAAAATTTACTCCCGAAATAATAGTTTCCAAAATCGCCTATTGGATGCTGATAGGTGAGAAATATCAGAAGCAGGTTAAACAGGGCAAAAAACAGAATAAAAATCTTATGATGCTTAATGTTACCCATTTTATATTCCCGAACGCCTGTACCGCTCGTCAGCTTTACACAACTGTTTCATTTTTTTTATTTATTTTAGCTAAAATAACGATTTAATATTTAAAAACATTTATTAAGCCAGGGCTGCCTGTTTAAATATAATCCCGGGTGCGCATTTTTTAATTCAGAATTTTGATTCCAGCAAAAAATATTCCTGTTTACAAGATTAAAACCAAAAAAATGGATCCCCTTGGTTTTGACATTCTCGACCTGTCTGGTAAAGACGGCAGGGTATACGACAGTGAATCACCGCACCGGCACACGTTTTTTGAATTGTTCTTTTTTGAAAGCGGCAAGGGACTGCATGAGGTAGATTTCACCAATTATCCCGTTGAAGCCAACAGTGTACACTTTGTTTCGCCCGGACAAATTCATCAGCTTTCCCTTAAAAACACCAAAGGCTTTGTGCTTTGTTTCACTGAAGACTTTATTTCATTAAAAACCAAGGATAGTTTCACCGAAAATTTTCCTTTTTACAATAACCCTGCTTCGGCTGTGCTGAGGCTTGATAAAATCATCGCCAAAGAGATCTCCCTGCTGGTTGCCGCTGTGAACCGCGAGGGTAAGACCTTTCACACCGACCAAACGGAACTTGTGCATTCTTATTTGAATATCATACTACTCAAATTAAAATCAATTTATTTACAGGATAAAAAAAACGAGACTTCAGCCGGCAAAAGCAGGACACAGAAAATGACGCAGTTTAAAAAGCTGCTGAATGAAAGTTTTCTGAAGCATCAGCCGGTATCGGCCTATGCAGCGGCCCTGAATGTTTCACCCAATTACCTCAACGCCCTGTGCAAAAAACATGAAGGACGAACAGCCATACAGTTCATCCAGGACAGGTTATTGCTCGAATCGAAACGATTGTTGTACGCTACCGACATGGATATAAAAGAAATTTCTTTTTACCTGAATTTTGAAGATGTTTCTTATTACAACCGGTTCTTTAAAAAACAGACGAATTTAACACCAGTCCGGTATCGTGAACAATCCCGGAAAAATCATTGAAAAGTGCAATCTGCCGGTTGTTTAGTATTATATTAGCGGCCATATATGTTATAATTTTGACTTAGAGAATACACATACTATCAACATGAAAAAAATAATTATCACACTCGTTCTTGCATCTGTCACACTCATCAGTACGTCAGCGTTCATTAAAAGTTCAAGCGGCATCGCAGGTTATACCGGCTCACCCGGCGAGGTCAGCTGTAATACTATAGGATGTCATGGCGGTGGCAGCAGCCCGGCGTCAGCCATTGTTGTAAGTGCGGTGCCAGCATTTACCAACGATGAATTTGTTCCGGGCACCTCGTATATGATCACCGTTCAGCTAACGGCCACGAACTTTAACAGGTATGGTTTCGGTTGCGAGATCCTCGACGCATCTAATATTAACGCCGGAACCATGCAGAATGCCGGAGCAGGTGTAAAGTTTTTATTCTCGGGCGGCAGAAAAAACGCGGTACACACAACTGCTAAGATAGGTACTGGCGGCGCAAGTTTCAGCTTCGAATGGGTGGCCCCTTCTACCGGTGATACAGCTACCATCTATGTTGCAGGCAACGCGGTAAACGGTAATGGCAGCACAAGTGGCGACTTTCCGATTCCTCCGGTATTTGTTCAGCTCAATGCACAGGAACCGGAACCTGAGCCTGTGAGCATCCGCGAAAATACATCAGCGTTTATTTCAGGAGTGTCCGTATTTCCGAACCCTGCGAATGGCCTCACCTCCATCTCCTACAATTTATCAAAGAACCAGCCTGTTTCTGTGCAATTAGTGAGTTTAAACGGAAAAGTGGTAAGGGAATTTATCAATGAAACCCAGGTGTCTGGCGAGCATTCACATTTCCTGGACCTTAATAACATTGCCCCGGGCATGTATTTTGTAAAAATGTCGGTTGCAGATCAGAAGGTGTCTCAAAAAATAATCGCGGTTCATTAGGAGGGGTTAATACTTCGCGATTGCGATAGTGACAAGTTATAGATACTTGTGCTTTACCAGGTAATTTTTCACATAATCATTCACGCCATCCTCAAGGCTTGTGAATGGTTTTGTGTAACCGGTAGCAATTAACTTTTGCATATTGGCCTCTGTGAAATACTGGTACTTGTCTCTGATATCAACGGGCGTGTCGATAAATTCTATGTCCGGATTTTTTTCAAGGGCTTTAAACGTGGCCTTAGCAAGATCTAAAAACGTGCGCGCCTTACCGCTTCCTAAATTGTAAATACCACTTTTTGGTTTTTTAGAATACAAATACCAGATCACCTCAACCACATCTTTTACATAAACAAAATCGCGTAATTGTCCGCCATCTGTATAATCCGCATGATGCGACCTGAAGAGTTTTACCTTGCCTGCATTCTTTATCTGGTTAAAGGCATGAAAAATAACTGAGGCCATACGGCCCTTGTGATATTCATTGGGACCGTACACATTAAAGAATTTTAGACCGTGCCAGTTTGGTGGTGCCATTTTTTGCTGAATAGCCCATTTATCAAAATCATTTTTACTGTCGCCGTAAGGATTCAGCGGCTTCAGCACCGGGATCTTTGATTCGTCATCGTCGTAGCCGTTCTCGCCCATCCCGTAGGTTGCAGCAGACGAGGCGTAGATCAGGGGAATAAAATTTTCGGCACAGATGCGCCAGATCGTTTTGGTGTAATTAAGGTTGAGTTCGTTAAAAATATCCACATTAAACTCTGTAGTGTCGGTGCGTGCGCCAATGTGAATCACGTGGTCGACAATATTGTAATTTTTATCAAACCAATCCAGGAAGTGTTTGCGTTCTATCTTCTGATAAAACGTTTTCATCCCGTAATTTTCCTGTTTACCTGACTGTGAAAAATCATCGACAAGTATTAAGCTATTTATATCTTCGGAATTAAACTTTGAAACAACGCAGCTGCCAATAAAGCCTGCCGAACCGGTAATCACGATCATAATTAAATTTCTGAACAGTAAAGGTACTTAAATTTTACTACTCATACACCCGACCTTATTTTTCGATAATTAATTTTGTGGTTAAACGTTTGCCTTCGTTGATCATGTTCACCAGGTAAACGCCGTTCGCAAAGCAACTTACATCTAAAGGAAATTGGTACCTGCCTGCGTATTGCCCTGATGTGTTCGCGAGCGTTTTCAGCCAGGCTCCATGCAGGTCAAAAATGTCTATTCGCACATCCGACCTTCTTAAAACTTCATACCTGATTGTAAAATCGCCTGAACCCGGGTTGGGGTAAACCAGCAAACTTGTCCCCGATTCATTAAACACGGGTTGGTCCTTTTCAGTGTTAAAAATTCTCAAACCAGAAGAATCAGCCGAAACCCTGCTAGTATCTTTAGGCTCCGGTAAAACAATTTTAATTTTTCCCATGAGTCCCGGCGTATTGGTTTGGCTATCGGGTGGGCATACAATATCCGGAACGATCTCATCCGGAATGGGTTCAAACATAAGGCCCCCGGCAATATGTGTTTCGGTATCGATCTCAAGGGAATCAACAGGATCAACTTCTCCTTTTTGTTTTGGCGGTAAGGAATCCTGTTCCACCACCACCACATCTCCCATGAGTTCGGTTGGAGGAGGAACTTCGCCAGTCAAATAATTTTCCCGCGCTGTACTTACCATTTCAACTTCGCCTATTTTTTTTCCATCGTAGTGGGTACAACTGAAAAGGAGCGTGCCGAACACCAGGAATACAGCAATGGCGAAGGATTTTGTACTACTTACATTTTTGGGAAGATCATTAAAGTGAACGGTGATATTTAAAGGCCGGTCCACCTGGGTTTTCTTAAAATGCCCGCAGACCTTCTGATCTTTATAGGAAATAAGCAAGTCCCTGATCTCGGTGTCGGTTTTGTTCGAAAAGTCGAAAACCACTTTGCTGCAGGAACTGCAGAATTTGCCTTTTGCATCGGGTTGCATGCTGTTCCAGTCCTCGTGGCAGGGCTCCGGAATGCGAACTATGTAGCCTTGATCTTTCATCTCTTGAGTTTTAAATTAGGATGCAAAAATTTTATGGATTCCATAAATAATTGCTTGTATCCTCTTCAAAAGTAGAAAGAGCCCATTCATAAAACCAGGCTGTCTTGTTAAGTGAAGACATCTGTTTGATAAGTGATAATTAAAATCCGGCAACCGGTTAACCGTTACCAGACAAATGAAGGAAAAGGCCGGTGATAAATTTCAATGGGCCAGTCTGCCTGCGATCTTTCCCATTAATTTCAGGGCTCCCTCCACCCTGTCGTTCAGTAACAGCCCGGTACTCAGCCTCAGGCAATTGTTATACTGGTTCTGCAGCGTGAAGATCCTGCCCGGTGTAAAGCTTATTCTGTGCTGGATCAGCTGGTTGTACAATTCTATGGTGTCGGTGCGTTTGTTGAATTCCACCCAGAGGTGAAATCCGCCCTGTGGCCTGCTTACCAGGGTGTCTTTGGGAAAATACTCGCCTATAAACCTGTGAAATTGCAGCGTGTTGCGGTGGAGTGTTTGTCTTAATTTCCTTAAGTGGTTTTCGTAGCGGTCGTTTTCAAGAAAGTTGGCAATGGTTTCATGTGCCAGGGCGTTACAGGAAATAGCATGATAGTGTTTAATACGTTTAACCTTTTCAAGAAATTTTCCCGGCGCTACCCACCCCACCCTGTATCCTGCCGACAGGGTTTTTGAAAACGATCCGCACCACAGCACCATGCCGCTTTCATCAAAAGATTTGCAGGTGAGCGGCCGGTGATCGCCAAAATAAAGATCGCCGTACAGGTCATCTTCTATCAAAGGCACATTGTATTTTTCAAGCAGTTTCACAACCGCCTTTTTATTTTCAACAGGCATCATGCTGCCGAGCGGGTTGTTGAAGTTGGTCACAAATAAACAAAGTTTGACCTTGTTTTTTTTAAACGCTTTTTCCAGCGCATCCAATTCTACACCGGTAACGGGATGTGTGGGCAATTCAATCACCTTTAAGCCGATACTCTTGGCAAGCAGGGGGATGCCATAATAAACCGGACTTTCAACGGCAATGGTATCGCCCCTTTCGGCGAGGGCCAGCATAGAAAAAGCCAGGGCCTCCATGCATCCTGATGTGGTAACAATTTCATCTTCCCTTAATTTACCGCCCCAGGACAAAGATCTTCTGGCGATCTGTTGTTTAAGTTTTGTGTTACCCTGTCGCTCATAGTTGATTCCCGAATCGGGCAAGCTGCGCATTGCCTGGATCATGCCTTTGTTGAGCTTGGCAACAGGTAACAAACTCAGAGCGGGAATACCCGATGATAAAAAAATGTTTGCTTTTGCCGCGTTGCCGGTAATTGTGTTAATGATGTCTTCAGGATCTTCAGACGCATTGGTGAGCCTGGGCTGAGAAGTTGAAGGCACCTCCCTGAGGTCCTTATGCGAAAAAGAAACAAAATACCCAGTGCGTGGCCTTGACTCTATAAAGCCGCGGCTTTCAAGCTCAAGATAAGCCTGCGAAGAGGAACTCAGGCTCACCCCCTGTTCGAGGCAAATAGTGCGCAATGAAGGCAGCTTATCGCCCACCTTTAACACCCCGTGCTTGATCTGCTGCTCTATGCCGTTCGCGATTTGCATATAAAGCAATTCTCTTTTACCTATCATTTTTAAATCTGTATCGGTCAAAATTAATAAAACTGTATCTGTATTGAAATAAATAAATTCGGGAAATTTGTTAAACTTAAGCTTCCAATGAAATTAAAAGGCAAATGAAAAAACAAGAGGCCAATCCAAAAATAATGAATGAAACAACAACATACACTTACCGCACGGCCGTTGAGGCTGATGTGCCGCAGTTAAAAGAACTGGGACTGGCGTCGTACGGACAATACAAAAACGTTTTATCAGAAGATGCCTGGGGTAAAATGGCCGCCAATTGTGGCGACGAAAATACATACAGGAACCTTCTGTCTGTTGCACGCGGCTTTGTCTGTGAATTTGAGCGTCACATCATTGGCATGGCGTTTCTGATCCCCAGAGGAAACCCCTTTGCGTTCTTTGAGAAAGACTGGACTTATATAAGAATGGTGGGCGTGGATCCTAAACACGAAGGGCGCGGGATAGGAAAAAAATTAACAGAACTCTGCGTACAGTTTGCAAAAGAATCAGGTGAAAAAACAATTGTTCTTCACACCTCTGAGTTTCAGAACGCGGCCAGACACATCTATGAAAGCATGGGCTTTAAGAAATTTAAAACGCTCGATCTTATCCATGATAAACAATACTGGTTATACAGGCTCGAACTTGGGCCCGATGAACATCCAATCACCTACCATAAAGCCGGACCAAATGACCTGGTAACGCTGATCAACCTGCGCCTTGATTTTGCCTTTGAGTTGAACGGTCAAAAAAACGCAGACGAAATCGCGGGCCTCACGAAACACCTGACCGAATATTTTAAAAAGGCCCTTGATAATAACACCTGCATTTTTTACCTTGCCAGCCACAAAGACATGGCCGTTGGTATTGGCGGACTTGTTTTGCGTGAAGTACCCGGCAATTTTAAGAACCCCGATGGCAATTGGGCTTATTTGATGAATATGTATACCATTCCTTCGTTTCGCAGGAAAGGGATTTGCGCGAAGATTTTAAACCTGTTGATAGAAGACGCGAATCGCCATGGTATTAAAGCCTTTGAATTACACGCCACAAAAGAAGGCGAATTCGTATACAAACAAAACGGTTTTGAAATGCATCATGAACCCACATATAGAAAATATATCGGCCTGTAATTGGCACTCACCCGTAATTTAAAAAGCTAAATATGAAAACAACAGTCATTAACAAACAAAATTCACGCAAATATACCTGGGGCGGAACCTGCGAAAGTTTTGTTCTGTTGGACACACCGGGTTTGTCTGTAAAGCACGAAGTGATGCCCCCGGCCACTAAAGAAAAACCACATTACCATAACGAAGCAAAACAACTTTTTTACATCCTCAGGGGGCAGGCCACCTTTCATGTGAACGGCGAAACTGTAATAGCATGCGAGAATGAGAGTGTTTATATTTTGCCCCGACAAATACACTTTGTTGAAAATCAAAGTCCCGCTGCGATAGAATTTTTAGTGATCTCGCAACCGGCCACCGACGAAGACAGGGTTAATACAGAATGATTAGGTAAACTATTGATATGACCTGGATAAAACATCCGATAAAACTGGAAGGAAAAAAAGTAATCCTGGCGTCGCTGGAACCGGCGGCCTTCGAAGCATTGACCGAAGCGGGACAGGAAGAAATCATCTGGTCCTTTATGCCGGTGAATTGCGTCGACAGGGGAAAAATGCTTAAAGAACTGGATGCCGCGCTGACCTACAGGGAGAGCGGGGAGCAATATCCATTTGTGGTGATTGACAAATCAACGCAAAAAATTATTGGCAGCACCCGTTTTCTCAGGTTAAACGAGGAGCACAAAAATCTCGAGATAGGCTACACCTGGTATAATCCTCAATACTGGGGACGGGGTTATAACGACGAGTGTAAATTATTGTTACTGCAGTATTGTTTTGAAACCTTAAAAACCATCAGGGTTCAGATCACCGCCGCTGAAAAAAACTCCCGGTCACGGAAAGCAATTTTGCGCATAGGTGCTACCTTTGAGGGCATTTTAAGACATATTGTTGTTAGGAACGGCGATAAAAGAAGCGCTGCGTATTACAGCATTCTTGAAGAAGAATGGCCCACCGTTAAATTAAACCTGGAGCGGCTGGTCGCTGAAAGATTAAAATGAAAAGATCAAGCCTAAAATCTTAACTATGATATTGGCCGCCGCCCAGATAAGTCCGTTCAGAAATAATACAGATGCCAATATTCAGCGTCATTTGTTGTTCATCGACCGTGCCGCTGAAAATAAGGCCCGGTTGATCCTGTTTCCCGAAATGTCGCTCACGGGCTATGAAAGAGAAGGCGCGGATGAACTTAGTTTTTTAATAGATGACGCGCGTTTACATATTTTCGCTGAAAAGGCCAGGCAACATCAGCTGGTAATTGTTGTTGGGGCGCCCATAAAAATAAAAGGCCGGCTTTACATCGGCGCTTTTGTATTTTCAGGTGACCAGGGGCCTCTCGTGTATACCAAACAATTCCTGCACACGGGCGAAGAAAAATATTTTTCACCAGGTACTGACCATAACCCGCTCCTGGAGATGGACAATGAAAAAATCTCAATTGCGATTTGCGCTGATATCTCAAACGCACGTCATGCTGCCAATGCCGCTAAAAACAAAACCACCTTATACCTGGCGAGCATCTTTTATACGCCCGGTGGTATCGACAAGGGTCTTGAAGATTTGTTTGATTACTCAAAAAAACACAGGATGAAGGTGTTGATGGCCAACTATTGCGGAAATTCATACGACCTGGAAGGCGGCGGACAAAGCGCTTTCTGGGACGACAAGGGCGCTATGAAAGGGAAACTGGACGCGGGCAGCGAAGGACTACTACTTGTGGAAAGAAAAAACGATAGCTGGCATACGCACAAAGTAAACATCTGATCGCACTATAACTCCTGCGCCGGCAGGGCCTGGTATTTATAAAAAAGCCTGTTGTAGTTTACGGTTGGAAATGCGTCAGGTGGCCTCGCCTTCGGCAAGCCTCCGGCGACCAAAGGAGCGTAGTCGAGACCACTCCTCGACTGCGCTCGAAGTGACATGCTACTCGACTACGCTCGAAGTGACATGGCCTATAAAAAGCCAAAAATCAACCGTAAACTACAACATTACGTTATAAAATATCCTTTTGAGTTTACGGTTGAGTTTTTGACAATTTACGGATTCACTGTCACTACGTAACATTATAAAAAATCATTACTTTTAATTCAGCAAAACCTTAAGAAACAAAAATGATGAAAGCCACAACCACTCCGGTCAGCGTCGACAGTTATATTTCCTCGTTTCCGGCTGAGACCCGCGCAATGCTTGAAAAAATAAGGGCCACGATTCAGAAAGCGGCGCCCAAAGCCGAAGAAACCATCAGTTATCAGATGCCGGCCTACAAGCTGAATGGGATGCTCGTTTATTTCGCCGGTTACAAGAACCACATCGGGTTTTACCCGGGAGCCGCCGGGATTGCTGAATTTAAAAAGGAAATATCAGTTTATAAAAATGCCAAAGGCTCGGTTCAGTTTCCCCTCGATGAAACTTTACCGCTTGCGCTTGTCACCAAAATTGTTAAGTTCAGGGTGAAACAAAACCTTGAAAAAGTGGGTCCCAAACTAAAAAAGAAAAAATAGCCAGCGCAATATGATCATGATAGCACATACAATTGAAAGACTTGAACACCTATGCCGTGTAATTCCTGCTTTGTTAAAGGGAATTGATGAACCCAGTTTTTCATCGCAGCCTCAGCCGGGCAAATGGAGCAAAAAAGAGATCCTTGGTCACCTGGTAGACAGCGCCACCAACAATCACCAGCGTTTTGTGAGAGGACAGTTTGAAAACACGCCAACCATTATTTATGATCAGGATAAATGGAACGAGAGCAACCATTATTTAAAGATCAATAGCGCGCAGCTGATTACCTTCTGGGAAAATTATAACAGGCACCTGCTGGAAGTGGTGAAGAATATCCCCGAAAAAAAATTACAAAACAAAGTCAATAGCGGGGGTGAGGACAATTACACCCTTGAATTTTTGATCCAGGACTACGTGGTGCACATGGAGCATCATTTAAAACAGGTTGTGGTATATTAAAACCGGTAGATTTTAATACATGGTGGATCAAAACCCGGGGCTAAAAATTAAATTTATCCGTATCTTTGTTCAATGACCATTGCAGTTTACGCCCGTTCGCTTAAGGCCAATAACCCGTCTTATATTGAACAGATCTATCATTTTTTAAAGGAGGAAGGTGTTGACCTGATCATTCATGAACCCTATTATCAATCGCTGAAATCAAACAGTGATTTTAAACTGGACCTGAATACCTTTTCTACTTCAGAACAATTGATCGCAAGGGCTTTTTTTGTGATCTCACTGGGTGGCGACGGCACATTGCTCGAAACAGTGGCCTTCGTAAAAAAATCGGGGATCCCCATTTTAGGTGTAAACACCGGCAGGCTTGGGTTCCTGGCGTCGGTGAACAAAAACGACCTGCAAAAAGCGCTCAAACAATTATTAAACGAAAAATTCACACTGGATAAACGCGAGCTGATAGAAATGACGGGCTGCGCGGTGGACACCTTTAATGGCGTTAATTATGCCCTGAATGAATTTACCATTCATAAAGTTGACCGGGGTGCCATGATCAATATTGATACTTACATCGATGGTGTTTTTCTTAACTCTTATTTTGCAGACGGGCTCATCGTTTCAACGCCTACCGGTTCTACTGCTTACTCGCTCAGTTGCGGCGGGCCTATTATGATGCCCGACTCAGATAATTTTATCATTACTCCTATCGCACCACACAATTTATCGGTGCGGCCTATTATCATTTCCAACAATAAAGAGATCAGTTTTAAAATAAAGGGCCGCAGCGACAGCTGTATCATTTCACTGGATTCAAGGACCGCCCAAATTGCAGCGGACTCCGAAATAAAGATCAAAAAAGCCAATTTCAGGGTCAACCTCATTAACCTCGAAGGACAGCATTTCTTCGCCACCCTTCGCAACAAAATGATGTGGGGCATAGACCAGAGACACTAAGGGAATTTAAAAAATTTTAGGTTCAGATTATCCGTTTATTTTTATAAATTTGATAAAACAAATTGCCTGCTTTGCGTGGCTCCTTCTGCACGAACAATAATTTAAAAATGAAAAACTTAAATCCATTTAGCTTATCTGCCGTTTTCTGTCTTTTAGTATTCGGTTCAATGGCCCAGAACAAGGCCGATAATTTTTGGTCACCGGTGAACGAAAGTACCATTCAACGGAGTGGAAAAAGACAGATCGTGCCGCAAAAATATTTGACATTCAGACTGAATGGCGACCAGTTAAAAAACAAATTGTTTTCGGCGCCTCACGAAAAAACGGTGAACATCAGGCAGAGTACCTGTATTTTGTCTTTGCCGCTTCCCGACGGGAATATCCAGCGATTCAGGGTGGTAGAGAGCCCTGTAATGGCTGAGGAACTTTCAGCAAACTATCCACACATCAAAACTTTCAGCGTAAAAGGAATTGACGACATATACGCCACCGGCAAACTCGACTGGAATGAATTCGGTTTTCACGGAATGATCCGCACGGTAAACGGCGACTTTTTTATTGATCCCTATTCGGTTGCAGACCTTAGTAACTATATTACCTATTATACCAGCGATTTTGCCAAAGCCCCTGAAAACTTTTCACACGAAATAGACGTTTTAAAAGGTGCCGGAAAAAAACCAAACGGCACAGCCCCTGACGAAGAACAGCAGGGCAGTTATAAAACCACCAACAGCAACCCCGCTGTTTGCGTCGGAGATCAGCTACGCACTTACAGGCTGGCGGTAACCTGTACCGGTGAATACGCGCAGGCGGCCACAGGTATTGGCGCCCCAAGCATTGCTCAAACCCTTTCGAAAATTGTAACCAGCGTGAACCGGGTTGACGGTGTTTACGAAACTGAAGTGGCGGTGAGAATGGTGCTGGTGCCAACCGAGACCACTGTTATTTTCACGAACCCAACCACAGATCCTTACACCGCTAACAATAACGGCGGCGCCCTTTTGGTGCAGAGCCACACCACCATTGTAAGTATTATCGGTTCCGCTAACTTCGACATCGGTCATATCTTCAGCACCGGCGGCGGTGGCATCGCCTTCCTGGGTTCTGTTTGCGCGCCTAACGACAAAGGCCGCGGGGTTACAGGTAGTGCCGCGCCTGTAGGCGACCCGTACGATATTGACTATGTGGCCCACGAAATGGGTCACCAGTTTGAGGGCAATCATACTTTTAACGCCACCACCGGATCCTGCAACGGCAACCGCAATGGTCCTACGTCGGCTGAACCCGGCAGCGGTGTTACCATTATGGGCTACGCCGGCATCTGCAGCGTAAACGACCTAACGCTTCACAGCATACCGCATTTTCATGCCATGAGTTATGACGAAATTGTAAACTTTACCAATACAGGTAACGGCAGTGCCTGCCCCGTGATTTCCAATACAGGCAATTTACCGCCGGTGGTAACAGGTTCAGGAGATTATATCATTCCAAAATCAACTGCCTTTTCTTTAACCGGTAGCGCGGTTGATCCCGACAACGATCCTGTAACCTTTTCATGGGAGGAAACCGACCCGGGCCTCACCGGTGGTAACTGGAATTCAGGCAGCAGACCCTACTTCAGGTCATACGTCCCTTCAACCTCGCCCACAAGGAATTTCCCCCGCACTTCAATTGTTCTGAACGGAAACACAGCCTACACAACCACCAGGGGTGAATATGTACCGCCAACCGCGCAAACCTTACAGTTCCGCCTCACCTCCCGCGACGGGCTGGGTGGTGTTTGTTACGCGATCAATAATATTACAGTAGACGATTCAGGACCGTTGATGGTCACCAATCCGAATGCGCTGGGTATTTCGTGGGTATCCGGCACTCAGCAAACAGTTACCTGGGATGTAAATGGCACCGATAACGGGCCAATTGGTTGCACCACCGTTAGAATTCTCATCTCCACCGACAGCGGCAATACATTTAGCGTACTGGTGAACACCACGCCCAACGATGGTGTTGAAGCGATTACTTCACCTACGGTTGCAGCTAATATTGGTACCTGCCGCATCAAAATTGAAAGTATAGGGAACGTTTTTTACGACATCGGTGACCGCAATTTTTCCATCGTCACCAACACAGTCATCATTGGTACTTCTATCAGTGCCGTTTCACAAAACAACCCGCTTGGACTCAGTGTATGGCCCAACCCCGCCAACGCGTTGTTAAACATCAGCGCCGGCAATTTAAACCCTGAAAGTATTACCAAAGTCATGGTCATGGACGTACTTGGAAAAACGGTACTTCAGCATGACTACAGCAATAAAATGGAATTAAAGGAAACCCTTGATATTTCTTCATTAAGCAAAGGCCTCTACTTTATCCAGATCAGTAATGACAACAGGCAGGCGGCTTACCGGATACTAAAGGACTAAGCGCGATATACACACATAAAAAAAGGCCGGTTAATTACCGGCCTTTCTTATTTATGGTGTTTTATCAATACTCTGTTTTTAACTCCACGTATTTCAAGAACTCCAACCTGGTGGCTTCCTGTGAGAATTTACCGCCGTAGAAAGAAGTCACTGTGGCCGCATTGCTGTCCTGGATGCCGCGTGAAGAAACACAAAGGTGTTTGGCATCCACCAGCACAGCCACATCATCTGTTTGCAGAGCGGTTTGCAGTTCTTTGGCAATTTGCACGGTAAGGCGCTCCTGCACTTGGGGGCGTTTCGCATAATACTGCACAATGCGGTTCAGTTTCGACAACCCTATCACCTTGCCGGTGGAGATATACGCAAGGTGAACTTTTCCGAAGATCGGCACAAAATGGTGCTCACAATTGCTGTAAAAGGTAATGTCTTTTTCAACCAGCATCTGGTTGTACTGGTAACGGTTTTCAAACAGGGTCAGTTTCGGTTTGTTAGCCGGGTCGAGACCGCTGAAAATTTCGTTAATATACATTTTAGCCACACGGGCCGGTGTACCATTCAAGGAATCGTCGTTGAGATCGAGGCCCAGTGTTTCCATGATTCCACGGAAATGTTTTTCAATCCTGCTGATCTTTTCTTCGTCTGTTAATTCAAAGGCATCGGCCCTCAAAGGTGTTTCGAAGCCGGTACCTATATGCTCGTTGCCGATGTCATCAGCGTTTAATCCCGAAAGCTTTTTATCAGGCTGGATATTCAACGTAATTTCTTTCTGTTTCATAAAGTGTAATTTTTAACGCGTAGCGCTTATCCAGTTTTTCACTAAGAATGGTATGGATGACCATGGCAATATTTTCGGCCGTGGGGTTTAAATTTTTAAATTCTTCGGTGTCCAGGTTTAAATTCTTATGATCGAATTTTTCGAGTATATTTTTTTTAATGAGTTCGCTCAGCAATTTCAGGTCAATCACATAGCCGGTTTTTGCATCTATTTCGCCTGTCACCTTCACAATTAATTCGTAGTTATGCCCGTGATAATTGGGATAGTTGCATTTGCCAAAAGTCAACGCGTTTTCTGCCTCACTCAATTCAGGATTGTGCAAACGGTGCGCTGCATTAAAATGCTCTTTTCTAAAAACGGCAATTTTATTGTTCATTCTTTTAAAGCACTGCGTCAGAAGTTTGCTGATCAAGTGGCTTTCTTACGTTACCGAACATATATTTAAACAAATTGTTTAAAATCGTTTTCGACAGGTAAATATACTGAATTCTTATAAGAATAGAATTAAATAAACCTTAAAACCAGATATCCCCCTCCGGGAAAATTAAAGCAGAACCCTATTTTCACCCAGGTTTCAACTATAGTTTTAGAGGTAAGTTCATTCAATAATGGTTATAAAGCTGATCGTTTAATCTTCATCCGTTCTTTTCTCTTAAAAGAAAAGAACCAAAAGTTCAAGGCTTCCTAATATTTTGCTAAAACTCATCAGGACTTCAAGCCGGAGTCTATGATCATGGCCCCGCCTGCGCGCGCCGTCCCTCAAAGACGCACTGAGCCTTTACAGGGGCCAGCATAGCCTCCACCCACAAGCCTTTCCGAAAAAGCCAATTGACCATCTTAATGCCTAAATACCGAAAGCTTTTTCGGAACTCTTTTGAAGTCCTGAGAGTTTTAACGCAAAATCTTAGAAGGCCGGCTCACCATGTGTGCTTTCGCGGATAGGTTCACGAATTAGCATGCAGCAAATTCTATGTCATTAAATCACCCGTCAGCACCAAAATACTCCACGCATATGCGTGGCGTCTCATACAATTTTACGCAGTGCAATTTAACATTTGTCGGTAAATGCGGTGTGATCTGTTCCCAGATAGCAATAGCCAGGTTCTCTGTGCTGGTAAGCCGGCCTTTCATAAAATCCACATCCATATTCAGGTTACGGTGATCTATCTTGTCACAGACATACACGTTAAGGATCTCGCTTAATTTTTTAGCATCCATTAAAAAGCCGGTATCCTGGTTCACCTCGCCTTTAACGGTCACAATAAGGTCGTAATTATGTCCATGCCAGTTGGCATTGGCGCATTTGCCAAAGACCTCCGCATTTTTTTCTTCAGTCCAGGCGGGGTTATAGAGCTTATGGGCCGCGTTAAAATGCTCGTGCCGCGTTAAATAAATCATGATACAAATTTACATAAAATACTTAATTTTGAACGTGCCAAAAATTTTGATCGTTGCCGCTACGGCCCTTGAAATAACGCCTGTATTAAGACACATTAAGATTGTTCCCCAGGCCACCGAAGGTTTATTTACCGGAGCGCTTAACGTTTCTGTTTTAATTACCGGTGTGGGCATGGTGAATACAGCTTACAACATGGGCAAATATGTACATGATGATTTTGAATACATCATTAATGCCGGTATTTGCGGCGCCTTTGATCCCTCTCTTAAAACAGGTGAAGTGGTGCTGGTGATTTCGGATGTGCTCGCGGAACTGGGCGCCGAAGATGGCGACAATTTTATTCCTTACAAAGACCTTGGGCTCGGTGGCACTGATACATACCGTTCAAAGCACCAAATGCAAAACACACTCATAGGCAGTTTAAAAGAGGTTAAGGGCATTACCGTGAACAAAGTGCATGGCAACGACGCAAGCATTAAAAAGATCGTGGACCTGCATCAGCCCGCTGTGGAAAGCATGGAAGGCGCGGCATTTCTCAGGGCCTGCGAAAACAGCCCTGCCCGCTGCCTGCAGATCAGGGCCATCTCCAACCTGGTTGAAAAGCGCGACAAAAGCAAATGGAACATTCCCCTGGCCGTTGAAAATTTAAATAGTTTTATCATACAATTTATTAATTCCCTGCAGCGTTGAAACTCAGTTTAGGATACTCGCCCTGCCCCAACGATTGTTTTATTTTTGACGCGCTCGTGCATAAAAAAATTGACACAGAGGGTTTGGATTTTGAAGTATTGCTGGAAGACGTGGAAACACTGAATCGCAAAGCCCTGGCTGGTGAACTGGACATTACCAAACTGAGTTTCCACGCCTACGCTTATGTGCTTGATAATTACATTCTGCTGCGGGCCGGCAGCGCATTAGGGTTTAATTGCGGCCCTTTGCTGGTCTCAAAAAAAGAGATCACAGATCCGGCGGCCGAGATCAAACGTGTGGCCATTCCGGGTAAACTTACCACGGCAAATTTTTTATTATCGCTGGCCCTGCCTGAACTTAAACATAAAATTGAATACCTGTTCAGCGACATTGAAGACGCAGTGTTACAGGGTAAAGTTGACGCCGGCCTGATCATTCACGAAAACCGGTTCACTTACCAGGACAAAGGCCTTAAAAAAGTAATGGACCTGGGTGAATTCTGGGACTCGCTCATACACGCGCCTATACCTTTGGGAGGCATAGTGATCAAAAGAAGCGCGGCGCCCGAATTGCAGCAACAGGTGAACAGGCTCATTAAAAAAAGTGTCGAATTTGCTTTTGCCAACCCCGAAAGTTCGATGGATTATGTGCGTGCCCATGCCCAGGCCATGAGTGAAACCGTGATGAAAAAACACATCGCGTTGTATGTAAATGACTTTTCTATAGATTTGGGTGAAACCGGGATCAAAGCCGTGAACCTGATGTTTGAAAAAGCAGAAAGTGTAGGGCTCTTTAGTGCGGGTGATAAAAAACTGGTGATCGATGAGGGCATTTATTAATAACGGTTGTGGGCCTTGCGAAGCCAGTAACTCAAAACACAAATGTTGTTCGTTTTAAGAGTCAAATTTTGAACCGTCCCATTCAGCGCCTGGAGGAAATAGTTCCGATTTTCTTTTTTTCATTTCCCCTGCAATTAAGGCGCTATTCCCGCCTCGTTCTTCCAGTTTTGAAATAATATTCAGATAGCTTTTTTCGTCCCTGTTCTGGCTGAGTTTAAATACGTTTTCTAATTTCTCTGCTTTAATTTCAAAACCCACAATTGCAGGCATCATCTTGCTTAAAAAATTATCAGGAAGATTATCGTAGAAAGTGAGTGATTGTGTGTTCCCTTTTTCAAACTTTAATGTCAGTTTCCGCATAAATGCGATCAGTTCTTCATTGGTCATAAAATTCACTTCTCCCGTAACATGAATGCTCATATAATTCCAGGTTGAACCAATTTGCGGATTACTATACCAGGACGCACTAACATAACAACTCGGCCCGGTGAATACGAGCAGTGCGTTGGGATTTTCAACAAAAGCCTTATGGTGGTCGGTATTTCGCATAATATGTCCCTGCAAATACAATTCGCCGTTTCTTTCTTCAAGTAAAACGGGGATCTGTGTTGCAACCTGTGCACCCGATAAATAACTCCCGGTCATAAATGCAAAGGGATTTTCCTCTATAAAATCCAAAATTGTTTTTTTGTCTTTCTCTTTGAAGTATGAAAAATTGTACATTATTTTTTGGTTTTCAGGGTTTTGTCTTTCTTTCTTCTCACAATCAATTTTAAAACACTTCTGTTAGTACCAGTAGCGGGCACGAAGTTTTGCTGTCGACATCCGCTTTTGAAAACAGTGTTTATTTACGTTTTTTTTTTGCCTTTTTTAACCGGGTGTCGTTTTGTGTGAAGGCAATATTCTGCAATTTCAGAAATTGCCTGTTCAAGAATAATGATTTTGTAAGAAGCCAATTTAAACTGACAGCTTCTGTTTTACCATCTTGCGTGCCTCCGTGAGGGAATACCCTTTTATTTTACCTGCCTTGTACAACGCGGATCTTTTAAGAACCTCTTTTTGCTGTTCGTCTGTTAATAAACTGGAATTATTTTGGCGATAAACCTCCAGGAGTTGATAAACAACTTCAAGGACCTTGGCGTCTGCTTCATCAATATACTTATGTACTTTAGAACGAATAGCTGTTGTAGTCATTTCAGGATATATTTTGAATATAAAATTAGTGATTTTAAGCCTAAATTAAAAGCGAGGTCCGGTGAGATATCCGTGATTTATAAAAGTCATTTGGCTGCTGGAAGCTTGTCCAGCGAAATGGTTTTGTCAAGGGAAGTGGCGTCAGAGGGTGGTGCCTTGCATTTTGCAGCAATGGTTTACGGCGGCGTGCCGGCTGCCGTTCCAGCTACAGTCGATTGAATCACAATTTAAAGTCAACGCAATTCGACAATTGTGTCTGTTGAGTGCCTTACGTAAGGGAATTCCCCAAATTCGTAATTCAAGAGCACGGAACTTCCGTCTTCCGATAGGCGCTGGCGAAAAACGATTTCGCAGATGCTAAACGTTACAGTGTCCAACGCGAAGTTGAAATAAATTGCGCATTTGCAAAAACAATAAAGCGTCTGCCCCGTAAATTTGCAAATGATGTACAGATGTCCGGCTGGCGCCATTGGCCCATGTTACCGGCTGGCTCGTCACAACTATTTTTTACTAAGTCGGCGTTTGGTTTTCTTTTCGAGTTCACTGATTATTTTGTCGGCGTCCCAGGATGGAACATTTTTACCGAAACGAACCACTTTATCTTTTGAAACAATTTCCATCGTGCCGTCGTCGACCATTGTTTGTACATATTTTTCGCCCGCCACTAATCCGGTGACGTCAACAACGCTGTTAGCCATTGGATGTTCAGTATATTGACGATGTCCAACGTGCTCGATCGAAATAAGATCAATAACGGGAAAATCTTCCGAAGTCGATCCGAATAAGTGTCGGCGATAAATTGTCACCGTATTTTTGTCTAGTAATATGTATTCACGTTCAAAAGCAGGACGCACTTGTTTTATAACTATGTAAATGAAGAAAAGTCCGCCACCAATGGCCAGTATGCCCAAATAAACAACGTTTTTGATCATGTCTAGACCCTCCATTATGAGAAGAGGACAAAATATTGCGCATAAAATTAATTGCACGACGACAAATATTTTGACGGATTGTCTCGATTTCTGCGATATATTAATTGTGACTTGGGTCATGTCTTTGTGCTTGCAGCTAAAGGACCGCAGGCAGACGTCCGTTTTTGCAAGTCCAAGTTATGCATTTGAGCATTAACGCGCAAAAATGACGCAATTGCCCGCTGTTGGGTGTAGGCGTTATTTTTTCTGTTTTTTATGTTCGTCACGATTTCAAATTGTTGGTCTGTAAAGTTTGAATCTAAGAAAGCACTAGATCCGTTTGTCTCGATTACAGTTTTGACAAAAGTCTTGTACGCAATTAAACAAGCCGACAAACTGAAAACATTTGTATTCATGAAGTCAAGTGGTTCGAAATCCTGTTCGTGATCCAATAATTCTATAATGTCATTTTTTTTCGTGTTAATTACGATTGGATTACCACTGCCGTCGCCGCCGATGTTTATATATCGATCAAATTCTTTAGGTAGTTCATATAAATTTGAGATACTATTTATAGTGTCTAATTCCCGATTCGAATTGTCAACGAATGATAAGAAAGGAGCGGATTGAGAGGGGAGTCCGCATTGTTTTAAAAAAGTAACTGTCTGGTCGCTTAACCCAAAAGAGTCAATGTCTTTGGATGTCAAGGGATTTGCCTTTTCTGCAAGATTGTCCCAGTTTGTTTTTATTTCTTGTGTCGTCATACACTTACGCCTAACGTTTTGCAGCCTTGCGCCGTGTCGGTCTGCCGTGATGTCATAAATTTACAAATGTCCAACGAGATGCCAAAATAAAACGATGCCCGGCATGGACGCAAGACTGCTGTTATAGGCTGGCTTATTGTCCCGTCAGTTGTTCGTAATACACTGTTAATTCTTGTGTCCGCTGTTTATATATTTCTGATTGTCGGGCGACCGCATCAATGCGCTTTTCTTTTCCCATTTCGTCATCGTAATAAATTGACCCTGAAAGGTCGAATTCTTTGTCTTTGTATGTAGTCCAAGAGTTTTGAGAAGCAATTAGCTTAGCTTTTTGTTCGCCTTTCAGTTTAGCTAATAGGAGATTATAATACTTCTCCATTTCTTTTTGCCACGAGTCTCGAGCATTTACGAAACATTGCATCATGTCCGTCGTCTTTTCATTATTTTTTGAAAGACAGTATTCACATTTTTTGTCGATAGGATGAGTTGAGTCAGCTGATGTTTGTCCGCATGTTTTGGTCACCGAGAGCAGAAATAGTATTAAGGTCATTATCCTTGTCATTGTAGGTCTAGCCAGCTTTAAACACGGTTTGTCGGTTTGCTTTTTGGTGAGTTTTTATGTCTGTCCAAATGCAAGGAATGCACGATGAGAGTAATGTCACGATGAATATTTTTGTGTAATTAATGTCGTAGAAATTTAGAACTCTTGTTCCGTCGTCGCAAGCAGTACATTCGATAAGTTTAATATTTGCGTCAAAATAGCAGCTGATTAAAAAGGCTGAAATCAGAAATATCAAAGTCAAGAAAGAATTGATTACCCTTTGTCTTGAGGTTTGTCGTCCTAAAAGGAAAAGAAGAACAATAAAGTAAAGGCCTAATGATATGATGAACGGAATACTGAAGAAATACAGGTCAAATTTGGGCAGGTCAAAACTAATTTTATCGTAAGTCAAACGTACGTAAAGATGTCTCACGAGTTGATGGAGGCTGTCTTCCGAAAATACTCCAATTGTCAGACCAAGAATAAACACGGCGAAATATTTTAAGCCAATCTTTAATTTTTTCATTGTCTGTATGTCTAAAGCTTGCCTATAACTACCTTATACCCGTCACAAAACTTCGCTTATCTATCTTACGTGATGTGGATAGGCGAAGCTCTGTGCCGGTTTATTAAAAGTATACTTATTTTGCTTAAACGTCAAATGTGTCTTAGCAATTAGGCCTTAGGGGTTCAAATACCAAGAGCGCCGGTCCAGACCCTCCTGGTTGTATACTCATGCCTGTTTTTCTGGCGCAATTCAAAATAAAAAGTACCTTAGGCCCGCGGAATTTTAATGAGTGATTTTAAACACAATAGCGAACAAAACTACATTGAGATCATCCATCGCCTGGTCACCTGCATCGTGATCATGATCCTCCTGATCATTGCCCTGATCGTGATCAATATTATGGATCTGCAGTCACCAAAGAAAAATTTGCCGGAAAAAAAAGAAATCATAAAACCAACGCCCGTTGAAGTCAAAACGATAGCAGATGTTTGGACAGCCCCGGATTTTGAAGAAATAAACAAAGAAAAAAATGCCGCCGAGATCACGTATGGCAAAGATCTCATTGCCAATACCGCTTTTTATTTTGGACCAAATGGAAAATTGCAACACAGCGGCAACGGCATGAATTGCCAGAACTGCCATTTAAAAGCCGGCACCGTGCCATTCGGAAATAACTACAGCGCGGTTGCCTCTACTTATCCCAAATTCCGTGAACGCTCGGGAAGCACGGAATCTGTGGAAAAACGGGTGAACGACTGCTTCGAACGCAGCCTCAACGGCAAAGCACTTGATACCAACGGTAAAGAAATGCGGGCCATTGTTGCTTACATCAAATGGCTGGGCAAAGATGTGCCCAAAGGACAAAAACCAAAAGGCGCGGGACTCACAGAATTAGCTTTTATCGACAGGGCCGCTGATCCCGCAAAGGGACAAACTGTTTATTCCGAAAAATGTAAAAGCTGCCACAGCGCCGGCGGCGAAGGCAAATTAAACGCCGATGGTATCAGCTATCAGTATCCTCCGCTTTGGGGAATGCACAGCTACAATACCGGCGCGGGACTCTTTCGTTTATCGCGCTTTGCAGGTTATGTAAAATCGAACATGCCGCAAAATACCACCTATGATGCGCCGCAATTAAGCAATGAAGAGGCCTGGGATGTAGCGGCCTTTGTGAATTCACAGGCCAGACCAGAAAAAGACCTCAGCAAAGACTGGCCCAAGACCGCAGGCAAACCCATCGATCATCCCTTTGGCCCCTACGCCGACAAATTCACTGAAGCCCAACATAAATTTGGTCCCTTTGGCCCCATCGCTGCTGCGAAAAGACCATGAAGAGAGCTGTGTTCTGCTTCATAAAAAATAATCATATATTTAAGCAATAAAACAACCCACATGAATTTTTTAACTCAACCCTGGCCCTGGTATATCGCGGGTCCTTTAATTGGTCTCATGGTGCCCTTATTGCTGTTAATGGGAAACAGGGCCTTTGGCATCTCTTCCTCGTTGCGGCATTTCTGTGCCATGTGCATTCCAACCAAAGCAAAATTTTTTCAGTACGACTGGAAAGCAGAAAGCTGGAATTTATTCCTGGCGCTGGGAATAATAATTGGCGGTTTGATCTCCGGTTATTTGCTGGGCAATCCTAACCCGGTACAGATCTCAGATTCAGCCATCGAAAGCATGAACCAACTGGGTATTAAAGATTATTCGGGACTGGTGCCATCAGAGATCTTTAATTTTTCTTCGCTCCTCACTTTGCGTGGTTTTATACTGATTGTTGTCGGGGGGTTTTTAGTCGGATTTGGAACCCGTTATGCCGGGGGCTGCACCTCGGGGCATTCCATCATGGGTATGTCAAACCTTCAACTGCCCTCTTTGATCGCCACCTGTTGCTTTTTTGCCGGTGGTATGTTAATGACCTGGGTGATCCTTCCTTATATTATGAAATTATAAAAATTGCCCTCGCAGGGCTAAACTAAATATGAAAAATTTAAAATTTTTATTACTCGGTACAGCCTTTGGCTTTATTTTGGTGAAGGCCGAAGTTATTTCCTGGTTCCGCATCCAGGAGATGTTCCGCTTCCAGTCCTTTCACATGTATGGCGTGATGTGCTCAGCCATGGCTGTTGGCATTGTTTCTATTTTGCTCATTAAAAAATACAAGGTAAAAACATTTTCGGGTGACGAAATAAAAATCGCGCCCAAAGAATTTTCTAAAGGGAACATTTATGGCGGACTGATGTTTGGCCTGGGCTGGGCCATGACGGGCGCCTGCCCCGGACCTATTTTTGCCCTGCTCGGCAGCGGCGTCACAGTATTTGCCATTGTATTTTTAAGCGCGGTGCTGGGCACTTATACCTACGGCCTCATCAAAGATAAACTTCCTCATTAATGGACGATAAAACCTGTCATAATCCGAATTGTAATTGTTCCTGCCATCACGAACCCCTTGAAAACGCGATCGCGAAAAAAGCGGGGCACGATTCGGGACGTCGTGATTTTTTAAAATATGTAGGCCTCGGTGCTGTAGGTTTGGGATTAGCGCCCGCCATTACCTGGTGGTTGCGCGACGAAGGAAAAATAAATGAGATCATAAAAAATCCCGCGATTATAACTGGAAAAGCGCAACGCTTCACCATTTTACATACCTCCGATATTCACGGGCAACTGGATGTTCACGATGAATTTTTTTGGGAGAACGGCAAAGCGGTTTTCAAAAAACGAGGAGGCTTTGCTACCTTAAAAACCATGGTAGACGAATTAAGAAAACAAAATCCATTGAACACTTTGTTGGTTGATGGGGGTGATTGTTTCCAGGGCAGCGGCATTGCTTCATTAACACAGGGCCAGGGCATTGTTCCTTTGGCCAATAAATTAAATTATGATCTTGTGCTGCCCGGCAACTGGGAAGTGGCCTATGGCAAAAAAATGATGATCCATGATATGAACAGTTACACGGCTGCTAAAGTCTGCGCTAACATGTTTCACAATGATGACCTTGATCATGATCTTTTATTCCCGCCCTACCAGATCTTTAATTTAGGTGGCACGCGCATAGGATTCATCGGTTATAACGATCCACTTACACCGGTCCGCCAGTCACCGGCCTATTCAAAGGGTATCAAATTCACCAGGCCCGAACGTAACATGGAAAAGTACGTGAAACTGCTGCGCGAAGAAAAACGCTGCGACATGGTTTTCGTGATCTCACACATGGGTCTTTCGCAACAGGTGCATCTGGCCAATCAAAAATGTTCGGAGGGTGTTGATTACATTCTGGGTGCCGATACCCACGAGCGGGTGCGTGAGCCATTGCCTGGGAAATTCAGTAAAGTGACCGAGCCGGGCGCCTTTGGTTCCTTTATCGGAAAGCTCGATATAGTAATAGAGAACGGAAAGATAAAAGACGAGGTGTACGAATTGCTGGAAGTGGATCCTGAAAAATACAAACCCAATGAGGAAATGACGCGGGCCATTGCCAGTGTAAAAAAACCTTACAAAAAAATACTCAACGAGGTTTTGGGACAAAGTAAAACACCGCTGCTTCGTTATTACATCATTGAAACACCCATGGACAACCTCATTACCGACGCGGTGATGTGGAAATTCAAAACTGATATTGCCGTTTCAAATGGATTTAGATTTTGCCCGCCATTGATCCCCGATCCAAAAACAGGCCTGGCAGACATTACCCGTGATTATTTGTGGAGCATGTTGCCAGTTGATTCGGAAGTAAAAGTGGCCGATGTAAAAGGAAAACAAATCATGAACTGGCTGGAGAAAGAACTGGAAAATGCTTTTTCTAAAGATGCCAGCAAACGTTTTGGCGGATGGTTTGTTCGTTTTAACGGCATGAAAGTAACCTTTACCATTGGCAACGAAAAAGGAAAACGTGTACAGGAGGTTTGCATCAAAGATCAGCCCCTCGAATTGGACAAAACCTATACTATGGTTGCCTGCGAGCGCGATGGTGATCCTGACAATGTACTTTGCCGGATGTTGAATGTACACAATCCTGTAAAGCAGGGCATCTTCCTGCACAGCGTGGTTGAAGATTACCTTGCCGAGTTTTCTCCCGTTTCTCCCAAACTGGAAGGACGCGCCATTGCCACCGACGCGCCGGATACCCTCCTCACGCAGGCCCTGGCCGGCATTGATTACCAGTTCAGGTAAAACGCAGCAGAGTCTTCCTTACAATTTCAGGTGTTTCCCATCTCATTCACCTACACGGCTTACTAACTGTTTGCGGTTTTACGCAAATACTGATCCCGCGGCTTTGTTGTTTAGAAAATTAATGTAAATTTGATCTCATTACAATATTATCGTTGTTTGTTTGCCGTCACTGCTTTATGAGGGGCGGGTATAAAGACAAAACAGGCAAATGAAAATTGAATCTCGATAAGTAAAGCCTTTTCGAATTTAGATCGCATGACTATAGACACGAAAACAGTATAAAAAACGGGGCTTATTTATCAATCAGTTAAATCAATAAAAAATGAAATCAGGCAATTTTGCTACCCGAAGCTTTTTTACTCAAAGCAAAGTTTTTTTATACGCGTTATTGTTTCAAACAACAATCAATGCCCAGATCGTATATCCTTTTGTGGGATCGGGCACGATTGGCTCGGCAGACGGGACCGGTAACCTGGCCAGTTTTAGTCACCCCAGCGGTGTCGCTGTAGATAATAATGGCGACGTGTATGTGGCAGATTACTGGAACAATAAAATACGTAAAATAACATCGGCAGGCGTGGTAAGTACATTCGCGGGCTCAGGTGTCGCCGGTGCTGCAAACGGAACCGGCGCTGCCGCAAGTTTTAATTACCCGCATGGCATAGCTGTGGATGGGTCGGGTAATGTGTATGTGGCAGACCGCAACAATCACAAAATACGCAAGATCACCTCTGCCGGCGCAGTAACAACACTGGCCGGTTCAGGTACTGCAGGTGGCACTGATGGCACGGGCGCCGCGGCGAGTTTTAATATACCTATCGGTGTGGCGGTGGACGCTTCAGGCAATGTGTATGTTGCCGACGGCAGCTACAAAATACGGAAAATCACTGCAGCGGGAGTTGTTACTACCCTCGCTGGATCCGGTATTCCCGGTTCCGCTAACGGTACCGGCGCTGCCGCCAGTTTTAATAATCCCCACGGTGTTGCCGTAGATGGGTCAGGCAATGTATTTGTAACCGATTATGCCAATCAAAAAATACGTAAGATTACCCAGGCGGGTGTGGTGACCACATTTGCAGGATCTGGTGCCGTTGGATCCTTAAACGGTACCGGCACAGCTGCAAGTTTTAGTTATCCAACAGGCATTACAATCGACGGCGCAGGAAACTTATATGTAGCCGACGGCAGTAAAAAAATACGTAAGATAACTTCCGGGGCTGTAGTCACAACCTTTGCGGGTTCAGGCATCAGCGGCGCATCAAACGGTCCGGCTCTAAGCGCCACCTTTGCATACATTACCGGCATCTCCATTAATCCTTCTGGCGAAGCGCTCTACATCGCCGATTATGATTATCATACCATCCGAAGATTATTATCCTGTTTTTCAACTCCACCGGTGGCCCCGGCAGTAAATGTTACACAACCTACCGCCGTCGTATTAACAGGCGCTATTACGATCACTTCACCAACCGGCGCTTTTGATTACAGCATAGATGATCTCAATTACCAGGCAGGCACTTCCTTTACCGGTCTTGCGCCGGGCATTTTCCAGGTAACGGCAAGGCACACCGCGTCAATCGGCTGCGTGTCGCCGGCAACAGGGGCAACCATCACCGCGGTTGTTCCTCCACAAACAATGGTTGGAACAATTTGCGCGGGCGCGGCACACTCACTTTTTCTTTGTAACGATGGCTCGATAAAGAGCTGGGGGAATAACAATGATGGTCAGCTTGGAAACGGCACCAACGGTGGCGCATTTGAAAGTTATGTGCCTGTGCCTGTCAGTAATCTCAGCGGCGTAACGGCCGTATACGGGGGCTGGGGTTGGAACTTCGCCCTTAAAAATGACGGAACAGTTTGGGCCTGGGGCGCTAATATTCTGGGCTCTTTCGGCAACGGAAACACAACCAGCAGCAATATTCCCTTGCTGATAAACACCCTTACGAACGTGTCGGCTATAGCAGCGGCGCCCTGCGCGCTCAGTCCTCTGGCCTTAAAGAATGACGGTACAGTTCTGGCCTGGGGCAGCAATGGCTCCGGTCAATTAGGCAATGGCACCTCAGTAGACAGCTATTTCCCGGTAGCGGTAAATTCTCTCACCGGAATAACCGCAGTTGCAGTGGGCGCAAGCCATGCCATGGCCCTGAAAAATAATGGTACGGTTTGGGCATGGGGAAGCAATTTTATAGGGCAGCTTGGCAGCGGAAACAATACAAGCGTTTCTTCTCCCATTCAAATAACAGCTTTAACGAATGTGAAGACTATTCAGCTTGCCTCTAATACTTCAGCCATTCTTAAAAATGATGGCAGCGTTTGGACCTGTGGTGGGAATTCGAACGGAGAACTGGGAAATGGTACTACCCTATCCAGCAATGTTCCTGTTCAGTTAAGTTTAACAAATATCACGCACATTTCAGCGGGAAATAATTTTTTCCTTGCCTTAAAAAGTGATGGCACCCTTTGGTCGTGGGGAAGAAATAATGCCGGGCAACTTGGTATAGGAACAAATGTGAACAGTAACGTTGTAGTACAAGTAAACGGTCTTACCAATGTTACATCCATTTCCGCCGGCGGAGAGTTCGCTCATGCGATAAAAGGTGACGGCACCGTGTGGTCATGGGGCAGTAACGGAGCTGGGCAGCTAGGCAATGGAACATCTACACAAAGTAAAGTGCCAATTCAGATACCAGCGCCCTGCGGCATCGTAGCAGGCATTGTCAGAAATGATGGGGCACAGTTCATCAGCATTTACCCGAATCCCTCAGCGGGCATTTTTCAAATAGAGTTTGAGAATTCAAATTCCAACGCAAGTGTGCTGGAACTGTATAATGTGCGTGGAGAAAAAATTCAAAGTGCTTCAGGCTTTGGATCACAAATTCAGATCGATCTTTCGGCACAGCCAAAAGGAATCTACTTCATTAAAATTTGTAACGGTACAAATATTTACAATAAAAAAATTGTTGTTCAGTAACAGGTATCTTTTCAAATAAAAAACCGCGGAGAAATTCTGCGGTTTTTTTTTTGATCAAAATGTAATTTTCCGTTTTACAACTGTCTAAAATTTTATGTTCAGTTTATACGCTCCCATTTCTGGAAACAATAGTCGTATTTATTTTTTTCGTCCGCTTCGTGGCATTCTTCCAAGCTTAAATTAAATTCAGCCTTATTTATTTCGGGTACAAACACGTCGGCCTCAAACTTTGCCTTTACAAGTGTTCTGTATATCTCGGTGGTTGCAGCAAGTGTGAGTTTAAAGATCTCAGCGCCGCCAATCACAAAGATCTTTTCACTTTTAACTTCAGGGTTGGTTTGGCAAAATTTAATAGCAGCTTCGGCGCTATGAAAAATTTCGGCCCCTTCCACCCTGTAATCTGAACTCCTGGTAATGATGATGTTCTTCCGGCCCGGTAATAAACGGCCCATGCTTTCGTAGGTTTTGCGGCCCATAATAATGGGGCAGCCCATGGTGGTGGTTTTAAAGAATTTAAGGTCTGCCGGTAAATGCCACAATAACTGGTTGTCTTTTCCAATGGCATTATTCAGGTCTACGGCATATATAGCGGCAATAATCATTTGTGGTTGTTAAAAGGAAAATACAAACCTATTTAAATTAATTCCCTTCTCACAATAAATATTTGCAAAAAATCGTTATACATTCAATTGAATTTTTTACATTTCAAAAAAATAAACCCATGCAGGGAAAATTGCTCATCGCCCATCCGCTTCTGAATGATGGATTCTTTAACCGCTCAGTGATCTATTTAACTAATCACAATGCTGAAGGCTCCGTTGGCTTCAGCCTGAATTTTAAGACACAGTTTTTTCTCCGTGACCTGCGGCCACAGGTTAAAAACGGCAACTTTCCCATCTACGAAGGCGGCCCGGTAGCCAAAGACCAACTCTTTTTTCTTCACAAGCTGGGCCATAATGTGAGCGATTCGTACCACGTTAAAAATAATATTTACATAGGCGGCGACTTTAATGAATTGCTTCATTTAATCGATCATGGCAAGGTGAAGTCTTACCAGGTTAAATTCTTTTCGGGATACAGCGGCTGGGAAGAACACCAGCTGGAAGGTGAGATAAAAAAGAAACACTGGCTGGTTCACGAACCCGTGGATTCAGATTTTTTTGGTAACGAAGCCGAAGACCTCTGGGGACTGCAACTGAGTGAAATAAAGCACAGCTACAGCATTTTTTCTGATTTCACTTACGACCCCTCACCGAATTGATTTTCGGAAAGGATTAATTCAGGCCCACTCTTTCTTTTACATTGACAGGGAATTTTTTTCGCAGCAAAAATTTACCGGCCTTCAGGTCGCCTTTTACTTCAACCATGCCCCTGCCAATGGCGCCGCTCACCAGTTTCATAATGTCGGGGAGATTAGCGCCCTTAAAATCACTTTTTAAATTAAAGCTGTAAATGGCTTCGGTGTTGGCATTGATGTGTACCCTTTTCGACATTTTTGCCTTTCCCAAATAAACACCGGCATAAGTTACATCAAAAGTACTTTTGTAAATTGAGAAGCCCATGTTATTTGGATTCTTGATGCCCAGCATAATGTCGGCATCAATGCCTTCCATGTTCACCTGGTTGACCTTAAAACCTTTTACTCCTGTGCATTGCACTTCCTTAAGGTCGCGGCAGGCTGTCATGCAAAAAATACAAACGAGAAGGAGCAGAAGATGATTGGCGAATTTTTTCATGGTCGGGAAGATTTAATTAATGCGATCAATGTGGCGATGACCCAAACGCTTTCGAGGATCACAAAAGGCCAAAAGGCGATCATGTAGCTGGATACACCGGCCAACGCAGCACCGGCTATATTCAAAATCAAATAGGATTTAGATTCAGGTGTGATCTTCTTCGCGATGTTTAGGGCAAATGCCACCAACAACAGCGTAACACCTATTGTGCCGATCCAGTCGCTCAGGGCCATTATTTACCAGACAGTTCAGTGTAATACTTATAAAACAAAGGAATGGTTTCTATGCCCTTGTAATAGTTGAACAGACCATAATGCTCATTTGGCGAATGCAGGGCGTCTGAATCCAAACCAAAGCCGAACAAAATACTGTCGAGCCCCAGTTCTTTTTTAAAGAGCGCCACAATAGGAATACTGCCGCCGCCTCTTGTTGGAACAGGCTTTTTACCGTAGGTCTGTTCCATGGCTTTGCTGGCCGATTTGTAGCCAATGCTTTCTGTGCTCACAACTACGGGCTCTCCGCCGTGGTGGGTGGTTACCTTTACCTTAACAGATTTGGGCGCCACACTTTCAAAATATTTCTGGAACAGTTCGCTGATATTATGCGAATCCTGGTTGGGTACCAAACGCATGCTGATCTTAGCAAAAGCTTTTGAAGGCAGTACGGTTTTAGCGCCTTCGCCTGTGTAGCCGCCCCAAATACCATTCACGTCAAGAGTTGGACGAATGCCTGTGCGCTCAATGGTAGTATAACCTTTTTCACCGGCCACTTCTGCTACGTTCAGGTCTTTTTTATAAACCTCGAGGTCAAACGGGGCCTTTGCCATCTCATCGCGTTCTGCCTTGCTCAACTCAACAACATCATTGTAAAATCCGGGAATGGTAATGTGATTGTTTTCGTCGTGACAACCTGCTATCATTTTACATAAAACGTTTACCGGGTTGCCAACGCCGCCGCCGTAAACACCGCTGTGCAAATCACGGTTGGGTCCTACCACTTCCACCTCCATATAAGCCAGGCCACGCAGACCGGTGTCAATGCTTGGTGTGTCGTTGCCAATAATGGAAGTGTCGGAAATAAGGATCACGTCACCTTTCAGTCTCTCTTTGTTTTTAATGATCCAGGGGCCGAGACTTGGCGAACCAACTTCTTCCTCACCTTCAATCATGAACTTAACGTTGCAGGGCAATGTTTTGGTTTGCATCATAAGCTCAAAAGCTTTGATGTGCATATACATCTGGCCTTTATCATCACAGGCACCACGCGCAAAAATGGCACCGTCGGGATGTGCAGCAGTTTTTTTAATCACCGGTTCAAATGGCGGGGAGTCCCACAAATTCAGTGGGTCGGCCGGTTGCACATCATAGTGTCCATACACAATAACCGTGGGTTTCGCGGGATCGATCATTTTTTCACCATATACCACCGGGAACCCGTTGGTTTCTGAGATCTCAACTTTATCGGCCCCCGCTTCGATCAGGCGTTGCTTTACAGCTTCAGCGGTTTTAATCACATCGGCCTTATATTTGCTGTCGGCGCTTACCGAAGGTATTCTGAGGAGTTCTAACAGTTCGTTTAAAACGCGTTCTTTATTCTTGTCCAGGTAGGTGTTTATCGTTGACTTATCCATATCATTTAAAAGCGCTAATTTAGGGTTTTGAGCCTAATAAAGGGAAATATTTTTTCAGCTTTTAATAAAGCATTTTTAATTTTGTAAAGTTTGAAACCCCTCCGTTATATAACTTTCGCCCTGATCTTCCCCTTGTTCCAACATGCGCAGTTCAGCAGGGTTTTAATTTCAGAAGACGCCCGTACCGAAGAACTATCAATTGCCATAAACCCCGCTAACGCAAAAGAAATAATCGCGGCAAGCAGGGCGGGATTTTATTTAAGCAGCGATAGTGGTCGCACCTGGAAGAGGGATGATCCGGCCTGCATTAAAGTTAGCGCATACCGCAGTCCCCAGGTGTTCTGGAGTCAGCGGGGTTCTTGCCTGAGTGGCCTTACCGGGAGGGATAGTACCCTGGTTGTGATTCGCACTTCTGGTGATCGTTTAGTTTATAACAATTGTTACAATTTAAATTGGGAATCAGGAAAAATATCAGAGGGTTTAAAAAGCTTTGGAGAGCTCAGCAACGGAACTCTTCACACGATATGGACGCAAATGGATACCCGAAATAGTAAAAACCACAACGACAGTTCATTTATATTTTACACTTCTTTAAATCACGGCAAGCGCGCCTGGTCAAAGCCCACCCGAGTTAGCAGCTACGGTGGCGACTGTTCGAATGGCGACAGCACTCTCATGGGCGCCACCTGCTGCACCGGTCCTGATCACCAGGTTTATGCCGCCTGGGCCGGTAATCAGGGGCTCGTGTTCAGGAACTTGTCGGATACCATCGCGCGATCAGAAAAAATAATCACCACTATCAAAAACGGCTGGCAATACAAGGTGGGAAAAAATGCTTCTAACGGCCTGCCTACTATAGCCTGCGACCTCAGCCAGGGCGAACACAGGGGCAGGCTCTATGTTTGCTGGAGCGATGAAAGACATGGCCCGAGCAATAAAAATGTTTTTCTTTCTTACAGCGACGATCAGGGTGAAAACTGGACAGAACCCATCGTGGTAACCTACCGCCCCAATCACAAAGAACAGTTTATGCCCTGTATGACTATTGACCAAAGCAACGGCACCGTTTACATTTTATATTACGATCAGCAGAATTTTGTTGACGGAGACCTGGCTGATCTCTACCTGGCACAAAGTAAAAACGGGGGATTAAAATTCGACTATTACCGAGTGAATGCAACGCCTATTAAACCTCATCCGCAACAGTTCTATGGCAGATACTTTGGCCTCAGCGCAGTGAACGGCGTTGTGCGTCCGATTTGGGCACAAAGCGATAAAAATAACATCCCCGGTATTTATACAGCCTTGATAGATGAAGCCGCTTTAAAAACTTATAACAAAAATTATTCCGACGACATTGAGATCCAAAAAACATTTACCTGGTCGGCAAAAATGAAGATAGACTTTACATTAAAAAATAATGCTGAAGTGTCGGCTGTGATCACCAAACCTCTGGAAGCGGGTTTCGAAAAAACAGTAGCTAAAAATAAAAAGATGAGGAAGGGCAGGAACAGTTTAGTGGTAGATACAACAAAACTGGGTCTGCAAAAAGGAAATTATACTTTAACTTTGTATTACAAACACAACAACACTTTTGTGTGGATCATTGAAGAATAATGGAAGTAAGAGCGGATACTTATTTATGGGCCATCAGGATGTACAAGTCAAGAACACTTGCGTCGGAAGCCATCAAAGCCGGAAAAGTGAAGCTGGACGACGAGAACTTTAAGCCCTCGCATCTTGTAAAAACAGGCGAACGTTACAGCATGACGATCAGCACAGTGAAAAAAATAATCGAAGTGTCGGCCCTCATTGAAAAAAGACAGGGTTTCGAAATAGCCAAACAGCATTACATCGATCACTCACCGCCCACTGAAAAAAAGGAAATCCACCCTTCGGCATTTCACGTGAGCGTAAAGCGCGACAGGGGTTCAGGAAGACCTACCAAAAAAGACCGGAGGGACCTGGATGGCATGGCCGGCGTTTAAAGCCTCAGCACAATAAATTTAGCTGGACCACGTTTTAATTTAACAAGAACAGATACTATGAAAAACCTTGCCCTTATCTTAATTGTATTGTTTGCCGCGCTTGCAGGTGCCTGCGGAAAGACCTATACCTGTGAGTGTTTTAACCCAGGCGGTGTATTTAAAACCTTTGAAATTAAAGGCTCTAAAGCAAAAGCCACCCGTAAATGTGACGACTATTCAAAAGAATACCAGACTGTGCCCATGAGTGAAACTGCCTGCGTGATCCGCTAGCACCATTTACATCTCACCACTAAGACACTCAGTACACATAGGATCACAAAGAGAATAGGCCTGATACTTCTCAGTGTTTCTCTATGCACTGAGTGCCTTTGTGGTTTAAACTTTCACCATTAAACTATAACCATTGCCATGCAGGTTGTTGATCTCGATAGAAGGATCAGCGGAAAGGTATTTTCTCAGTTTTACAATGTACACATCCATGCTTCGACCTGTAAAATAAGTTTCTTCTTTCCAGATCTTCTTTAGCGCTATTTCACGGAGCAGCACATCATTGATAGACTGGCATAGTAAATTCAACAACTCCGCTTCTTTCGGCGACAGCTTAACTTCATGCCCCTGTTTGTCTTTTAACGAACGGAGTTTGGCATTGAAAGTGAATTGCCCGATCTGGTAGAGGAACTGATTTTCGTTTACCTGGTTGTAGTGCCTGTTAAGAATTGCTTTGATTTTTAATAATAATAACTCAGAGTCAAAGGGTTTGATGATGTAATCATCGGCGCCGAGCTTGTAGCCTTTCACCATATCCTCGCGCATGCTCCGGGCCGTTAAAAATATAATGGGAATGTCTTTCTGAATAGCCTTGATCTCTGCGCTCAATGTAAATCCGTCCTTTTTGGGCATCATGATGTCAATAATGCAGAGGTCGAACTTCCCGGCCGTAAATGTCTTTATGCCTTCCTCGCCATTTTCACAGAGCGTTACTTCAAAAGCATTCATCTTCAGGTATTCCTTTAATACCGAACCAAAATTTTTTTCGTCTTCTACCAGTAAAATTCTATACATTTTTATTTTGTCGCACCCTTGTTCTTTATTCCTTTTACCTATGCTGCTTTAAAACTGATCGTAAATTCAGATCCCCTGCCCCCTTCACTTTTGAGCGTAATGTGTCCCTGGTGGGCTTCCACAACAGACTTCACATAGCTCAGGCCAAGCCCAAAGCCTTTCACATCGTGGAGGTTTCCGCCCTGCGCCCTGTAAAATTTATCGAAGACTTTTTCGCGGTGTTCCTTTTCTATCCCAATGCCATTGTCTTTGAAACAAACAGAAATGCCGTCCTCGTCTTCGGCAATGGTGATATCAATCACACATTTTTCTTTAGAATATTTAATCGCATTGTCGAGCAGGTTGCTAAACACCGTTTGCAGGTGCTGTCCGTCGGCATTGAACATAATCTTTGTTGATGGCGTATTAACATTGATGGTGGCTCCTTTTTCGTTGATCTGCAGCTTATGGTGATCGACTGCAGATTTAATAAGGCCAGCAAGATCAACGCCTGATTTTTGCAACGGCAGTTCACCCTTATCCAGGAGCGCCATTTGCAGTACCCGCTCTACGTGTATATTCAGTTTCTGGTTTTCTTCCTTCAGGATGCGGATATAGTCCTGGAACCTGAGCTCATCATTTTTAACCAAGGGGTTGGTTAAAGCGTCAATGGCCAGAGCATTGGTGGCAATGGGTGTTTTTAATTCGTGGGTCATGTTGTTTACAAAGTCGTTCTTGATCTCGCTTAAACGTTTCTGTTTCATGATGAGACGCATAGTATAATAAAAAACACCGATGATCAGCAAAGAAAAAGCCAGCGAAAGCAGCAGCATGTTTTTAATGGAAGTAAAAACGTAATTGCCCTGGCCGGGAAATTGAATAAAAAGAAAATGATGTGTGCTAAACACATTATTGGCAGAGAGGTCTGTGACAAAAGATTTACCTGAGTCCTTGTAGCCCGGCGATTGCGACAGTATTTCTTCTTTGCCACCAAGCACCTTTTTTAAAGCGTATTCAAATGGTATAAAAATTCCTTTGTTTGAAAATATATCGCTGATGACGGCTTTAAGGGTATCGGGATTTTTTTCGTCTTTATCGATGATCCTGATCTCTGTGATCATTTTATCCATGAGTTGGTTCATCTCCTTCTCAGTCATGTCTGTTCCTGTAATTTCTTTTCTGGTGATAATTGTTTGCCCACCTTTTAAAACCTTCACCACCGAATCGGTGATTTTTACCTGCCTTACCTGTCTCTTCTGCGCTTTAACCGCATCGCTTCCATCCGCGGATGCTGGTTTTTTGCCGGCGCCCAGCTCCACATAAATATTATTGTTGACCGATGGTTTGCCTGATAATACCCTGTCAGGTTGAAAGGTCGCCTCACTGTCCATGTGCTGCCGGATCACCCGCAGTCCCTGCCTCTCCCTTAACCTGGCACTTACCTGTTCAAGTGCCGAATAGATCCTGCTATTAAATTCATCCTGCTTCTGAAGGTAAAAATTCCTGATCCAGAAACCCTGGAGCAGCAGTACAGCCGCAACTCCTAACACCAGGAGCTTAAATATTACCTTGTAAGGTTTCGCGTTCATGCTTTTCAAATTTAACCACTATTTAACACAAGGCTCCAACTTTAACTTTTCGTTAACAGTGTTTAACCGCGCCTTAACCCTGAACTCTTTGCCTTCCCGGTAATTTTGTATCAAAGATTATTCACTTAAAAACTATGATTATGAACACAAAACAAATTATTATTACAGCGATGCTCTTCAACGTTACATTGTTGAGCGCCCAAACAAGTGATCAACCCGCCACGGTGAGGATGAAAAAAACAGTGGTGATCAATGGTGTTGAAAAAACAACCGACACCACATTTACAACAAACGACCCTTCTTCCATCGGGATGGAGGGCGCTGATGTCGAGATCCGCGAAATAAAGGATGAAAAAGGCAATGTCAAAAGGATAGTCACAGTGAACGATGAGATCGAAAAAGACAAAGACGGCAGGATCATTCACAAAACCATCGACATGACCGGTGATCCGGGCAAGAACGGTAAGGTGATCATCATTAAAAATGGAGACAAGCTCACGCCGGAGGACGAAGCAAAAATGATGGAAGTCAGGGAGGAACTTAACAAGGCGCTGCTGATGCAGGAGGATTCGAAAAACGGCGTTAATCTTCCAAAAGAGGGGCAGCAGGTCATGATCAAAAAAGTAAGGTGTGGTGCCAGCCAATCAGAAATTGACAGCGTGAAGGAATGCACTACCATTGTGATCGTAAAAAAAGTGAACATCGTGAATGCCAGCGATGATGAGCTCAAACTGTTGGGCAAACAAACCGGCATCAACGATAATAAACTGTCTGTGGACAAGATCAAATTTTACCCCAATCCCAACAATGGTAAATTTAACCTGGCTTTTACCCTTGCTAAAAAGGCCAACACCGATATCACTATTTTTAATATAGAAGGGAAAACCATTTACAACGAAAAGCTGCCAAATTTTTCAGGCAATTACGATAAGGAAATTGATATCAGTCAAAATCCCAAAGGCAATTATTTTATTAAGATCGCGCAGGGAGAAAACTCGCAGGTGAAGAAGATAGTGATAGAATAGACTTATAGTTAACGCTAATAGAAAAGGCTGCTCCATTTGGGCGGTCTTTTTTGGCTTCCTTTAAGCATTACATGTGAGACTGCAGAACCTTAGCCGGATTCGCCAAAATAAAATCATACGCGAGATCAGAATCCTTAGCGATCGTTTTGTTCAGGTGCCTGAACCATTCCGGATCTTTTTCATTGCGCACATAACGGTAAAGCGCGAACAGGTAAGCCCAGTCAACCTGCGAAAGGTAGCCCAGTGTATTGGTGGACCAGTTTTCGTTGGTGCGCGAAAATTTAAACACAGCGTTGGAGTTAAATAAACCGAAGCCATAAAAGAGGGGCACCATGTCGGTGAGTTCTTCTGCATTTTCATCCATACGTTCTTCACCCAGTAGTTTGATATGCGCAAATTCGTGCGCGATGGTTGCTATCAGTCGTTCTGGTTCCTGGTGAATATTATCGGCGAAATTCACTTCGTAGATGCCGTTTTCGTTTTTCCCATAGTACAAGCCCGCCGCGCTTTTATTTTCCTGTGTGTTGTCTACCGATGCCGGATCAACCGGCGCGCTGCCCTGGAAGAAACCTATCTTCAGTTTTTTGGGATCAATATCCATGATCCTGGCAACGCTATGCGCCAATGGAACAATCTCAGAAGTACTGTTGATCTCAACTGGGAAGATAGCGTCGTGAACCGTGAGTACATCTTTATTCAACAGCAGGTCTTTCCCAAATAATTCCTGGAGGTATAAAAAGCAGTCGTCGATGGAGAGTCGTCTTTCTTCGTTGAGCGGCAAGCCAGGGATCAAAAATTCTCCTTTGAATTGCATCAGGTCTTCCCTGAACATGGTATCTTTCACGTACTTTACCCCTTCTTCGGGGTCACCTTTGGCTATTTCACCGAGATCTTCAAAACTCACCCTTACACCATCTACATGTATCGTCTCGTCATCAAGGCTGTCGCTCAACTCTCTTCTTATTTTTTGCCGCTTCCTATAATTTGAATAAAACATCCATGACAAAAGGACGGCCATGATCAGCAAAATTTGATACATCTCCATAAGACTAATTTATAAATAGAAAATCAAAAAGAAAATTACAACATTTTACGCGGGCTCAAAAACATTTGTATCTTTAAACTACATTTTGAACCCACTTTACACGGAAAATTTTTGATGAAAAACACCATGCTCCTTTTTATACTACTGCGTGGCTTTGTGCTTTTTGCCCAGGGCGACAGTGTGTTGCTCGACAAAAACTTTAATTTCACAAATGGTGTCTACAGTTCCTTCGCCGAAATGCTTCAGAACTCGCCTAAGTACCGTGATGTTAAGTTTGAGGTAAGAGAAGGCCCGCTGCGCGTTAAAACCCTTTACTTTTATAATGATAATTCAGGTATTGATAAATACGATGAACCCGTATTTGCCATTGTTCAAAATGGTAAAATGTCGGTGAACTTCGATTATGGATTTCACAAATTGATCTTGCTGGGCAGCATTTCTACTTTCTACATAGAACATAAAAAATTGCAGCCCACATTTTCTTCAGGCTGGGGTATGCATGCGCAACAAAACGACACACAGGCCGACCTCTACTTTTTAGATCTTAAAACCAGGTCAATAGAAAGTCTAAGGTATGACGCTGTTGATGAAGTCCTTAAGCGTGACCCCATGCTTTACGAAAAGTTCTTATCTGTTTCAAAAAGAAAAAGAAAAAGCATGTTATACGCTTACATTTTAGAATACAATACCCGTAATCCTACTTATGTCAGAGAGTAAGTCTGGTGCTCCATTTCTGGCTGAACATAAAATATTATCTTCATCGCTCAATTGGATCTTATTAAAATAAAATACCCCAGCCTCAACGGACTCAGGGCCATCAGCATTGTGATGGTGATCACCCACCATCTCTGCCTGCTTGAGCATGTGTTAAATGATTATTACCAGTACAAATGGCTGGTGCCCTTTATAGAATTTATACAGGATGGGCATTTGGGAGTGAACGTGTTTTTTGTGATCTCGGGTTTCCTCATTACCTCGCTCATGATGCGTGAAGAAGAGCAAGAAGGGAAAATTTCCTTAAAGAACTTCTACATGCGCCGAACCCTAAGGATCTTTCCTGCCTATTATTTTATGTTGCTGGTTTACTTTGTCCTTCAACTCGCAGGCGTGATAAGCCTCAGTGGCGCCTCCTGGCTCAGCTCAATTACCTACACCAAGTATTTTAACTGGTCGCTGGATTGGTACACGGCCCATGCCTGGTCGCTGAGCATCGAAGAGCAGTTTTACATTTTGTGGCCCCTGGTGTTTATCTTTGGGAAAACAAGCAGGAAGATCATTGCCCTGGC
The DNA here is from genome assembly GCA_040386615.1 of Bacteroidota bacterium. GTDB lineage: Bacteria > Bacteroidota > Bacteroidia > B-17B0 > Aurantibacillaceae > Aurantibacillus. Next base: position 67,151 of record JAZKFC010000002.1, on the reverse strand, counting down.
CCTGTTCATTGTGGTTCCGATATTAAGAGTGATCGTCAATTATTATCCGACTGACTGGCTGAACGAAATGACGCTCTTTATGCGCATTGACGCTATAGCCACCGGTTGTTTGTTCGCTATCTACAAAGACCGGATTATAAAAACCATGCGCCCATATTGGAGAATGATCTTTTACCTGAGTGTGCTTTGCCTTTTCTTTTTACGCTACCTGCCTGAACAGGCCACGAAAATTAATTTGGAATTTATTTTTATTCCCCTGGGTGTTACCGCGGGAACGCTTGCCAATGTATTAGTTGCCGTCATTATGATGTATTCTGTATTCGGACCGCCGGGAATATGGTCAGGCTTTTTAAATTTAGAACCCGTGGCTTATGTGGGTTTGTTGTCTTACAGTCTTTATTTATGGCAGCAGGCCTTTATGAATGTCTCCGGCCATTGGATGACGCGTTTTCCGCAGAACGTTTTTTTTATGTTTGCCGCGGCCCTGTTCTCATATTACCTGGTTGAAAAACCTTTTTTGAGATTAAAGGCGAAGTTTCAGAAAGAGAAAGAATAGAACACTGATCAGAGATCGCGGAACACTGATTAAACAGATTACACTGATGAACACTGAGACTAAAATTTACTTTATTGTTTTTTGTCTATCTTTAAAATGCTTTGTCTGTAAAGACGAATGACGCAAAAAGTAAAAAATACTTATATGCCTTTTAAGTCGTTCATAATAATATGCCTGTTGTTAATGGCAAAACTGCTAGCGGCTCAGCCAGCGAATTTTCTGAAGACTTTTAGCGCAACCACAACCTATTCTGGTTCAGTTCCTGGAAACTATGTCCTACAGCATACCTTAACTCAGGGTATAGCTACTTTAAGCCCTTCATCTTTCATTCTAAGTGGGTCTTACGAACGGGGGCCAATGGTCTGGTATGACACAATGCTTGCTGATGGTTATCTGGTGAAGAATCAAACTAATGGTTTGACCAAATGGTTCAGAAAATATCACCTGGCAAAAAGAAGCATGAGATTATTTGACGTGGCAATTAAATATAATAGCGAAATTATTGCGGGCGGAACCTCATATAACCTCTCAAGTCAGGAAAACCCTGATGGAATTTTGTTGACAACAGATTCCAACGGTCACTTGAAGTCGGTTAAACTCTATCCCAAACAACGGATTTCCAGAATAATTGTCATGAAGGATAAAAAGGTTGCTATTCTTGCCTTAGACAGTAATCGTTATGCCAAATTAGTATTATTGGATAAAGATTGCAATGTTCTCTGGAGCAAAAATCTATCACACCAGGATCTAAATTGTTGCAGGTATTTTGGTTACAAATTATAGAGGGGGCTAACAAAAGTCTGCTTGTAGTAGGTTACAAGTTTATTACTTCTCCAACCAGTAGTAATTCACATCCGTTTGCCATTCTTTGTGATTCAAGTGGAAATAAAATAAACGACATGATTATACCCAAAAATTACAGTCAATTTTATAGTGCAGGAAATAATTTTGACTCGGGTTTTTATATTGTTGGCTCGGGACCTGGTACAAATTCTGGAAGCGCGAACCTGTTAAAAGTAAATAATCAACTCCAAATAGAATATTATAAACTTTATGAAAGAATATCACCTGTAGTCGAGTTTACAGATTTGATTGTACACGACCGAAATATCATTTCTTTGTTGACTGTTGATTACCAACTCCTGGGATCTCGAAGGGCAGGGTTTACTTTCGTGGACTCAACAGGTGTTCCTAGAAAAAGTCTCCTCTTTAATCCTGCCGGTTCGATACAATTTGCTGTTCAAATGCTGCCGATTCAAAACAGCAAGGTACTTTTCGGATTGTTTTCAAACGCAGGCAGATTATTTGGAGTTGCTGACACTGTCCTACCAGGCTTTTGCAGTACCGATACTTTAAACCTGGTTTGCAATAATTACTCCAGCTCTCCACAGTACAACAATATAACACTAGTAAATAGTACATTCAATTACTTAAGGGATACTGCGTACGTTCACACTCCCAAAGATGCGCAAATTATTTACAGTTGTAGCAATGGGCCTTCGGCACCACTCGACACTGTTAACTATCCGCCAATCATAGATGTTTCGGTAGCAGAACGTTATTTAAATCCAGAAAATTTAGTGCGTTTTTCTGTGTCACCAAACCCTGCCACAAACTACCTGATTATTAACAGTGATGCGACTTTCAAATCTCCAATTGAAATGCGAATATTTAATTTTGAAGGGAAATTACTTGCATTTAAAGAACAATCTGGTGATGTATTTCCAATCAAAGTGGATGTTGCTGAATTTTTAGAGGGTTTATACTTTTTATGTATTAGGACTTCTGAAGGTGAAGTCCACAACTTTAAAGTTATTGTTTCTAAAGATTAATTCGCCAAAAAAACAGGCGAAGTTTTTGAGCCCCTAAAAAGTGTGATGACAAAGCATCAATTTGATTTAAGTCTGCGCCAGGGACACGCAGGGTTTAGTTCTTTTTGGGCGATGTCTCTTCTCGTCCAAAAAAACCGCAGCCCGAAGTGGCCCGCCCGCCTTGCTCTGCCGAAGCGGCTACGTGAAGGCGAAGGGCGCCCAAAAAATAAAAAATTTTCCGAGGAAATGCAGGTGCTGCAAGCTCCAGGTTTAAATAGCTTCTAAAACCATTATTTAATCACCCCCAGCTCTTTACCAATCTTGGTAAACGCGGTGATGGCTTTATCGAGATGCGCCTGTTCATGCGCCGCGCTCAACTGCACCCTGATCCTTGCCTTATCTTTAGGAACCACAGGAAAGAAAAATCCTATCACATAAATGCCTTCCTGTAATAATTTATCGGCGAAGGTTTGCGAGAGTTTAGCGTCGTACAACATTACGGGTACTATGGCACTGTCACCTTCCCTGATGTCGAAACCCGCGGCCTTAATGCCTTTTTTGAAATATTTTACGTTCCATTCCAGTTTATCTCTTAAGGTAGTGGTTTCGCTCAGTAAATCAAATACCGCGATACTTGCGCCTACAATGCCAGGTGCCAGTGAATTACTAAACAGGTAGGGTCTTGACCTTTGGCGCAGGATCTCAATAATTTCTTTGCGTGCGCTGGTAAAACCACCCATAGCGCCGCCCAGGGCTTTTCCAAGGGTACCGGTAACTATGTCAACCCTGCCGATCACGTTATTGTGCTCTATACTTCCCCTGCCTGTTTTGCCAATAAAGCCTGTGGCGTGGCTTTCATCAACCATTACCAAAGCATTGTATTTATCCGCCAGGTCGCAGATTTTATCAAGCGGGGCCACAAATCCATCCATGCTGAATACGCCATCGGTGACGATGATGCGGTGACGCTGCGCCTGTGATTTAATTAGTTGCTCTTCGAGATCGGCCATGTCGCAGTTCTTATAACGGTAACGTTGTGCTTTACACAAACGCACCCCGTCAATAATGCTGGCGTGATTCAGTTCATCGCTGATAATCGCGTCCTGTTCATCGAACAAGGGCTCAAATACGCCACCGTTGGCGTCGAATGCCGCCGCGTATAAAATGGTGTCTTCGGTGCCAAGAAAAGCGGAGATCTTTTTTTCAAGTGTTTTATGAATATCCTGCGTGCCGCAGATAAAACGTACACTGCTCATTCCGAAGCCGTGGCTGTCGAGCGCTTTTTTTGAAGCTTCCACCACTTTTGGATGCGAAGAAAGGCCCAGGTAATTATTGGCGCAGAAAATAATTACGTCCTTTCCGTTCACTTTCACAATGGCGTCCATTGGCGTGTCGATAATTCTTTCGCGTTTAAATAACCCGTTGCTTTCGATCTCTGTTAAGGTGTTTTGTAATTGCTGTTTTAGCTGGCCGTACATAATTGAAGGATTTAATATTCAGATGCCAAAAGTAAAGAATAAATATTAAATTTTCTTTTTTACGAATTACCGGCGCTCACGGGCTCTTTAAAGGAAATTCAACCAAAAATTGTGTACTTTTGCAGCGATGTTCCGGTTACTCCTTATTTTAGCATTTTCCTACTGCCGGATAGTTTCTCCGGCCCAAAGCGGTCCGGCGGGCGTGGGATCATCCACCAGCAATGTTTTCTGGCTCAAAGCCGACAAAGGAACGTCAAGCAGCGTTAACAACACGCCTATCTCTGCATGGAACGACCAGTCTGGCAATGGCATCAATGTGACCCAGACAGTAACAGCCCAACAGCCTTCTTTCGCCACAAATGTCATCAATGGCATGCCCGCCATTCAGTTCGATAACGTTTCTACTACTAACGATAAAATGATCGGTCCTGACTCACCCATTCTTGACAATACCGCTGGTTATAGTTTTTTTACCGTCACGCGACCCCAAAACCTTGATGGCAATGCCCGCGTGATCGTTTCTAAAAGAACCACAGTGTCGGTGGATCAGTCTTTTATGTTGTTTTATTATTCCAGCAACAGGTTGTATGTCGATATTCAAACCACCGATAACCGCTTTAATTCAGCCTTCACCTTTACCTCCGGAAATAACTACATCACCGATGTGATCTACGATGGCACATTGGCCAGCGGTTCCAGGAGCCGGCTTTACACCGGGGAAACGCTTGATGTCACTGCTAGCGAGAGCGCAACGCTTGTTCCCGACAACACCTCACCAATCATCCTTGGAACAACCGATGCCACCGATCCCCGACCTTACGGGGGTTACATCGCTGAGGTCATAATCTATCGCACGGCATTGCTCCCCGCTCAACGCATCATTGTAAATAATTACTTGTCTGCCAAATACAATATCGCTCTCGCGGCAAATGATAAATACGCCGGCGATAACAATGGCAACGGTGATTACGATCTGGAGGTCGCAGGGATCGGGCAGGAAAGTACCGGCAACAACAACGCTTTTTCAACATCAGTGTCAGGTGGAATGGGACTGACAGCCACATCAGGTTTAGACAATACAGATTATGTTTTGGCTGGTCACGCAGTTCCTGTGAACGCGCTTCAAACGACCGATGTTGGTGGCATGACTGGCGCCAACAACGGTCGCTGGCAAAGAGTCTGGTACATTGACATCACTAACACCTCAACAGCCATTAGCGCCAATATTCAGTTTGGCGCTACCGATGGCGGAATGGGCTCTGCACCTCTTGGCACAACCGCCGCTAATTATGTTTTGTTATACAGGGCCGGGCAAACGGGTAACTGGACCGAACTGGCAACGGCCAATTCAGTTGTTGGCGACAGGGCTTTTTTTAATAACATATCGTTAACGGCCGACGGCTATTACACGCTGGGAAGCAAAAACCACACCCTGAGTGTGCTGCCCGTTGAGCTGGTAGATTTTGCTGCCACTCCTGAAGAAAACAAAGTGACTTTAAGGTGGAATACCTCTTCCGAAAAAAACAATGCCGGCTTCGAAATAGAAAAAACAAAAGATGGTGCTCAATTTGAAACGGTGGCGCTTGTAAAGGGTGCCGGCAATAGTTCCTCAAGCCTACATTACAGCAGTGAAGACCTGCAGCCATACAGGGGCCTGTCGTATTACCGGTTAAAACAAAGCGATCATTCAGGAAAAATTACTTATTCCAGACTGGCTGCGGTGTATTACGATGTCGAAGCACAGAGCCTTACACTTTACCCAAATCCCGCCGAGGGCACTTTCTATATCAGTAGCAGGATCTTTGAAGACAGCAGGGTTACAGTGCAGATCATCGATTCCTGGGGAAGGACCTGTTTCAATAAAATATTTTCACCGGCAAAAAATACGGTGGTGATTGATACCGAAAACAAGCTGCCCGGCGGCAGTTATTTTGTTTTGATCAGCGCCGGAGAAAAAACCTATATGCGCCGCATTATTTTGAGATAATGCCTTTGCGCGGCCTTCTTTGTTTGCAGTAATTAAAAAATTCACGATATATTTGTGCCCTTATGGATCGTTACATTATTTCGGGAATACAACAGGTGGGCATCGGCGTTAGTGATGTAAAGGCGGGTTTTAACTGGTACAATAAACATTTGGGAATGGATATTCCGGTTTTTGAAGAAGCCGCTGAAGCTAATCTCATGTTGCCTTACACGGGTGGCATGCCGCACAAACGACACGCCATCCTGGCTATTAATATGAAAGGCGGAGGGGGTTTCGAGATCTGGCAGTACACAAGCCGTACGCCACAGGCTCCCGCTTTCAGGCCTCAGCTAGGCGATTTGGGCTTGCTTTGCGCTAAAATCAAAACTGAGAACATAACTGTTACCCACGCTTTTTTAAAATCAAAACAGGTAAAAATTCTGAGCGAGGTCAGCTCAAACCCCGCGGGTAAACGCCACTTTTTTATAGAGGATCCTTTTGAGAATTTATTTGAGATCATAGAAGACAATGCGTGGTTTGGCAAAGGACTACAGGAAACGGGTGGTCCTGTTGGCATGATCATGGGTGTGAGCAATATCGACAGGTCTTTGAAATTTTACGCTGAACTTTTGGGTTACGACAGGATCCTGTATAAAGGTGAAGACACGTTTAAGGATCTTGCGGCTTTGCCTGGTGGTGGCAAAAGGGTAAAACGCGCTATTATTACACACAGCAAGGAACGTGAAGGGCCTTTTGCTAAATTATTTGGCAATAGTTATCTTGAACTGATTGAGGCCGTTGATTACAAACCACGGAAGATATTCGAAAATCGTTTTTGGGGCGACCTGGGTTTCATTCATCTTTGTTTTGACATTAAAAACATGGCGGCTTTAAAAATCGCCTGTGAAAAAGCGGGACACCCTTTTACTATTGACGGTGGCGCTGGCTTTGAAATGGGCGAGGCAAAAGGACACTTCACTTATATTGAAGATCCCGATGGCAGCCTGATAGAATTTGTTGAAACAAAAAAAATACCCATCATGAAAAAATGGGGATGGTACCTTGACCTTAAAAAACGGGCGCCCGAAAAACCTCTGCCCGACTGGATGCTGAAAGCCCTGAAATTTAACCGCAAAAAGGCCGAATAAATGCTTATGGCACTCGTTTTGCATCAATAAAAACAGATGAAAAATATTCTAACCCTGTTGATAGTCCTTACTGCGTATAATTTTCGGGCACAGGACCTTATTTCATCCAACACGGGTGTTGAATCGTGTCTTGATCAGCAGGATTGCCGCACAATAAATAATGTGAGTTACCTGTTTTATGACGAAATGCGCAACGCGTTTTACCTGAAAGTAGATTTCAGCAAATTCAGGTCAGAACGTGACTCCCTGAACTTATGGATAAACGACCTCCTCGATTCAACCCTGTATGTGAAGGCTGCTTTTCCAAAGGAATCCTTCCCACCGCTGAGCAACCAGAGTAATAAGACCTTTATGCTGAACGGCGAGGTTTTTTTTAACGGGGTTATCCGTGAGCAAAAGATTGAGATAAATATTTATAACACTGAGAACAGCCTGGTAGTAAGCGGAAACGGCAATTTAAAGTACGACGCCTACAAGATTAATTTTTCGGTGCCTGTTGCCACTAAAGATTTTAAAGTATACAAAAAGTTATATTACGTGAACCAGACCATTTCAATAAATGTGAACATGGGCAGAATTAACCTGCTTAACCCCGGCATGGAGTTCCACCTAAAAGAGGTGTATTACCAGAACACGCGCTAAGTTTCGTTTAGAGCACAATCGTCATAATTTCTCTTTTTCCCTGATTTTACGTACCTTTGCGGCGTGATAAAAATCGGTGATCATATCCAGCTTCCTGACTTTCCTTTATTGCTCGCACCAATGGAAGACGTGAGCGATCCGCCATTCCGTTACGTTTGCAAGCAATACGGGGCCGACCTCATGTACACCGAGTTTATCAGCAGTGAAGGCCTTATCCGCGACGCGATCAAAAGCCGTAAAAAGCTCGATATTTTTGATTACGAACGCCCAATCGGTATACAGATCTTTGGTGGTGACGAGGAAGCAATGGCCATGTCGGCAAAAATTGTCGACGCTACCAATCCTGACCTGCTGGATATTAACTTTGGCTGCCCGGTAAAAAAAGTGGTTTGCAAAGGGGCAGGGGCAGGAGTTTTAAAAGACATTGACCTGATGGTGCGCTTAACAAAAGCGGTAATAAAAAGTACCGGCCTGCCTGTAACAGTAAAAACACGCCTGGGCTGGGATGATTCCATGATCAACATCATTGAAGTAGCCGAGCGCCTGCAGGACGTAGGCATAAAAGCGCTCACCGTACATGGCCGCACCCGCGCGCAAATGTATAAAGGTGAAGCTAACTGGAAATACATTGCCGAAGTAAAAAATAACCCACGTATGCACATTCCGGTATTTGGTAATGGCGACATCACCAGCCCGGAAAAAGCGCTGGAGTACAAAAATAAATACGGGCTCGATGGCATGATGATCGGCCGTGCCGCCATTGGGTATCCCTGGATCTTTAACGAGATCAAACACTATTTTAAAACGGGTGAACACTTGCCAAAACCAACACTGGTGAACCGCGTAGAGGTTTGTAAAACACACGTGCTAAAATCTGTTGAATGGAAAGGCGAAAAACTGGGCCTGCTCGAAATGCGCAATCACTACGCCAATTATTTCAGGGGCATTCCCGATTTTAAAGAAACGCGCACAAAACTGGTAACTTTAGATACTACCGATAGTATTCTTGAAGTATTGCACGAGGTGGCGTTGCGTCCTGAATTGCAATCTGTCTAAGTAACCGGTATACAAACCCTCGCGGTTTATGATTCAAAATCTTTCTCATTTTTACCTTCAATCATTGATTTTTTTATTTTTCTGAACAGGTTTCATCTGTTAAAATATCGGCTTATTTGATCATTTGTTAACGCTTCAATTTTAAATGTTAAACTGCACCGTATTATTTTTTCTTTATAGAAAAAATTTATCTTTACCACTGTACCTATTGACCCATGAAACTATTTATTGCGATCACCTGGCTTGTGCTTCTGTTCTCTGGAATTTCTTTTTTGTTCTGGCAAAATGAGTTCAAATACACCTTGCCAACCCCTGTGCCCAAGCGTTATCAATCGGTAACAACCGGCAGCTTTATTAACGTTTCCGACAAAATAAAATCACAAAAAGGAAAACCATTGTTTGTGCATTTTTTTAACCCGGCTTGTCCCTGCTCGCGCTTTAATGTACCTCATGTGAGTTCGCTGATTAAAAAATACGGCCGTAGTATTTCTTTTGCGGTTGTAGTACTGGCAAGCAACGAAGACTATACGGAAGAGGAAATCCAGGATAAGTTTGACGCCAAAATACCGGTGTCGTTTGACAGCACCATAGCTGTAGCTTGCGGCGTTTACTCGACCCCACAAGCCGTACTAATCGACACTGATCATAAACTTTATTACCGGGGCAACTACAACAAAAGCCGCTATTGCACCGATAAAAACAGTAACTACGCTCAAATGGCCATTGATTCATTGATAAATAAAACCGCTAAGCCAATTTTTGCCAAAGCAGCTCTTAAAAGTTATGGCTGTGAATTGCCCGTTTGCACTAAATAATTATTAAAATAAAAGAACTCCGGTACATGATATCAAACATTCAAAGTCAGGAAAAGCATCTGGAAAGGGTCTTAGCCCAGGTTAAACACAAGTCTGACGCGTTGATGAACTATGTTCTTTTTGGTCTGTTGGTCATAGGACTGTTGCTTGCTAACTATTACGATACCTGGCTGATTGCTGTCGGGGTTGGCGGTTTATCGCTCATCGCTTACTATTCTACTAAACGCCTTCTACCCGACGGTTTGCTTTACCAATATGTTTTGAGCGGCGTGTTGGCCGTCTTTATGGCCCAGTACATCTACCAGATGCATGGCCTCTTCGAAATGCACTTCTTTGCGTTCATAGGGAGCGCTATTCTTATTACTTACCAGGAATGGAAATTGCAGATTCCTCTTGCTGTAGGTGTGGTTCTGCATCATGCCCTATTCGGATACCTGCAATACATCGGTTATGATGAAATATATTTTACCCAATTGGATTACATGACGCTGCAGACTTTTATCATTCACGGAATTCTCGCTTCAATTGTTTTCTTTATCTGTGGTTTATGGGCATACAACTTAAAGAAATCCAACGTCAGTCAGATCAATCAAAGTTATGAAATAGGGAAGTTGCAGGAAGACCGAAGGCAAAAGGCAGCTCTTGTTGCCATTAGCGAAGACCTTAATGAAAGCAACCAGCTCTTAAGAGAAGCGCAAAGCCTGGGCAAGGCTGGAAACTGGAGTGAAGATTACGCAAAAAAAACTGTTTTCTGGTCTGAAGGCCTTCGGGAGATTATTGGGGTTGACCCTGATTATACCGCAACGCTTAACGCATTTATGAATATGATCCATCCCGAAGACAGGGATAAAACACTTGCAGAGATTAACAAAGTTCGGCAAACAGGAAACAAAACTGAATTCTGGTTCCGGTTGATCAGGAGCAATGACAAAAAAGAGCGGATTTTTCACTCTGTCGTTCGACTGGATGTTGATTCGGAAAACAATCCCCTGAGGTTGTTTGGAATGTCACAGGATGTTACTGTTCTAAAAATTGCCGAGGACAAACTGGAAAAAACATTGCTGGAGCTTGAACATCGGGTTGAAGAAAGAACCGCTGAAGTCAAACAAAAAAATAAAAACATCATTGATAGCATTCATTACTCGAAGCGCATTCAAACTGCCATGTTACCGCTTCACAGCAGGCTGCAGGAAATGTTTCCGGAATCATTTATATTTTCCCGCCCCAAAGACATAGTCAGCGGAGATTTCTTCTGGTGTCACCAGAACCGCAATAAAAAATTTGTCATCGTAGCCGATTGCACCGGGCACGGCGTTCCGGGAGCGCTGATGTCGATTGTGTGCAACAATCTGTTGAATGACATTATCATAAGAGATCACATAGAAAACCCGGCCGAAATACTTGAACTACTTGATGTGAAACTTTCGAACACCATTACCAATGCACATGGTGACGTAAATGACGGCATGGACATCAGCATTTTTGTTGTAGACAGCTATTTCAATGAAATACATTACTCGGGCGCATACCGCCCCCTGTTCTATGTCAATGAAAATAAAGAAATAGTGGAGTTGGCCGGAAGCCCTTTTCCAATTGGCGGGGCGCGGCAGACAAATAAGAAATTTGATACCACCAGGCTACCTGTTGTTCCGGGGCAAATCAATTACCTGACCTCCGATGGTTATTACTCTCAGTTTGGAGGGCCGGATAACAAAAAATTCATGAAAAAACGTTTCAGGGAATTGTTGAGTTCCCTGAATGACCTGCCTGTTAAAAATCAAAAAGCGAAGTTAAGAGAAGTATTACATGACTGGAAGGGGAGCACAGAACAAACAGATGACGTAATGGTTCTGGGGATACAATTGTGATCGAAATTCCGATCGCGCAACATCAGTGACCTTTTGTCAGCCTTAAGCCCCTGCTGTACGACGCGGGATGCTCTTTTAGTTTAAAAACCCTTCGATGCTTGTATCAAAAGCATGTTTGTATTCGGCTACCGATCCATAGTCTTTTCCGTCAATCACCAAACCGTTACCTTTTACTGATCCGAGTTTTGAATAGCTAATACCTGATTTTTTTAATTGCGCTTCAAGACTGCCGGCCTTATCGGCGGAAACACTTACCACCACACGGCTTTGCGCCTCACCGAATAAAAACGCGTCTTTGCGCACCGAAGCATCGCAGGAAATTTCAAAGCCCAGGTTGTTCACCATTGCGCTTTCCAACAAGGTCATAAACAATCCTCCATCGCTTACATCGTGTGCAGACCTTAAAAGCCCAGCCCTGATCAACGCGGTAACCGCCTGCTGAACTTTATGTTCGGTATCCAAATCAAAATAAGGAGCAGGAGAGTTTTTCACTTTGCAGAAACTATATAAATATTCAGATGATGAAATATCATTTTTACTTTCGCCTAACAAGTAGATCACATCTCCCTGACTCTTAAAGTCAAGGGTAGTTTGATGCGCTTTGTCTTCTACAATACCAATCATGCCAATGGTAGGCGTTGGAAACACTGGTCCTTCATAACTGGATTGGTTATAAAAACTCACGTTACCGCCGGTCACCGGTGTTTGAAATTTTAAACAGGCTTTGCTCATGCCCTTGATGGATCCTACAAATTGCCAGTACACCTCAGGGTTATATGGATTCCCGAAATTAAGACAATTGGTCACCGCGCTTGGAATGCCGCCGCTGCAGGCAATATTTCTCGCCGCCTCGCTCACCGCTATCGCACAGCCGGTTTCCGGATCAGCGTTCACATAACGTGAATTACAATCCACCGTCATGGCGAGGGCTTTTTTACTGCCTTTAATATTCACAATGGCCGCATCACTTGGCGCGTTGGTGCTCATGTTGATTGTCCCCACCATGCTGTCGTACTGGTTGTACACCCAGCGCTTGCTCGCTAAATTAGGATGTTTGGCCAGGTGCTGCATCACTGCTTTAAGGTCGGCAGGTTCTTTCACCGAATCAATATTGAATTTTTTTGACTCCGAAAAATAAGCAGGCTCTTTAAATTCACGTTTATACACCGGGGCGCCGCCACCAAGTACCAATACATCTGCAGGTACATCAGCCACCAGTTCGTCTTTCATATAATATTTCAGGCGGTTGCCTTCTGTTACTTCACCAATTTGTTCACAGTTCAGATCCCATTTATCAAATACTTTTTTCACTATGGCTTCCTTGCCTTTTTCAACCACCACCAGCATACGTTCCTGTGACTCGGACAACAGGATCTCGAAAGGATGCATGCCTGCCTGGCGTGTAGGGACTTTATCCAGCCAGATCTTCATGCCGTGTTCGCCTTTGGCGCTCATTTCTGAAGTAGAACAGGTAATGCCTGCCGCGCCCATATCCTGCATACCTACAACCGCGCCGGTTTTAATAACCTCCAGTGTCGCTTCCAGCAATAATTTTTCCTGGAAAGGATCACCTACCTGTACCGATGGCAGGTCTTTGGCCGAATCTTCTGTTAGGTCCTTGCTGGCAAAAGCCGCACCGGCTATACCATCCTTACCGGTCGAGGAGCCTACAATAAATACGGGGTTGCCAACACCATACGATGTGGCGCTTACGGTTTCACCGTGCTTTACAATGCCCACACTCATTGCGTTTACAAGGGGGTTCACATTATAACACTCGTCAAAAAATACCTCGCCGCCCACCGTTGGAATGCCAAAAGCGTTGCCATAATCGCCAATGCCTTTAACAACACCCTTGATCAGCCATTGTGTTTTTGGAGAGTTAATGTCGCCGAAACGCAGTGAATTTAACTGCGCAATAGGGCGCGCTCCCATGGTAAAAATATCGCGGTTAATGCCGCCTACACCGGTTGCAGCTCCCTGGTATGGTTCAAGAGCACTCGGGTGATTATGCGATTCAATTTTAAAACAACAGGCCAGACCATCACCAATGTCAACAAGGCCGGCGTTCTCTTCACCCGCTTTCGCCAGCATATGCGGCCCTTCCTTCGGCAAAGTTTTTAACCAGGTGATTGAATTTTTATATGAACAATGTTCACTCCACATCACCGAAAAAATTGAAACCTCTGTGAAATTAGGCGTGCGGCCTAAAATTGTTTTGATCCTTTCAAATTCTTCAGGCAAAAGCCCGAGGTTCTTTGCTGCTTCTAGGTCAGCCAATTGTTCTGAATATTTAATGCCCGGCATATGGTAAATTTAGAGGGCAAAGATATTGATTTTTGCAGGTTTTGCATGGAAAAATTGATCCAAAACACCGGTAATTTAAAGTCCACACCAATCACCACTCCGGGCTGTTTACGCCCACCCGATAACTGTTCATGCCGTGGTGCAGGGCCGCAAACGCCAGTTTCGTAAATAATGATGGCTTTTCTATTAAAAATATAATTGATTATTTATATTTGGTTAATTAATTCTACCCGATGCTTCCAAAACCTTCAGGCCTTTTCACGGTTTTTATTCTCCTGCTTTTTTCTTCAGCCCTCAGGGCTCAGAAAATAACGCAGTTTGCCAACGATACCAATAAATTTACCAGGGATTTTGGGCAATACATGATCGAAAACACAGTGAACAAAGATCAGTCGACTGAATTTGTGAGGAATTTTGAAAAACTCTGGTCCACCAACGTCATAGCCGGGTACTTTAAAGAAACAGCCATTAAAACGGCCAACGCAATGCTGGCAAAGCGTTTCAAGCCATATCCTTACTTCTATTCCTATTTTAACACCATGATCAACGCCATAAATTCAGGCCAGATTGGTGAAAATTTCGAGAACTGGCAGGTTTGCGTGTACAAAACCCTGGCGGCAAAATCCATTAGAGGCGTGCCCGAATTTTTAGAAATGAGCGAAAATCTTTTTAAGAACAGTACCTTTTATAAAACTCCCGCCTATTCCTATTACAGTAAAGAACAGGCCTTCATCTTTGAATACGACAGCATTCCGAAAGTAAGACTCGAGAACATTACGCTTATAGGTCAGAACTCACGCGGCGACAGTATTGCCATAGAAGAAACGGGTGGCACTTTTTACCCAACCAGTGGCAGATTTGTGGGCAAGGGTGGTAAGGTAAGCTGGGAACGCTGCGGTCTCGATAATTCGGTTTACGCTTCTTTAAAACGCTACACCATTGATTGTAAAACCGGCACATACATAAGCGACAGCGCCACCTTTAACGGCAAGCAGTTTTTCGACAAACCGCAGCTGGGCAAGGTTACGGACAGGATCATTTCAGAGAATGGCGAAAAAACTTATCCCAGGTTTGATTCCTACAGCAGGAGACTGGTTGTAAAGAATATCTATCCCGACATAGATTACGACGGTGGATTTGGGATGCGCGGCGCTAAATTTGTTGGCTCCGGAAGTGCCGCCAATCCAGCGAGGATCATTTTTAAACGCGAAGATGTAAAGTTCCTCGAGATCAGCGCCCGCTCATTTGGCATGGGCAAAGACAAGATCGTGGCCAACCCCGGCACCGTGAAATTTTTCCTCGAAAAAGACACCATCTATCATCCCGGGCTGAGCTTTACGTACCAGGTAGACAAACGACTTGTGACCATCTACCGCGGCGACGATGGCCTTCAGAAAACCCCGTTTTTAGACTCCTACCATAAATACGACATGTCTTTTGAACAGATCGTCTGGCAGATCGATGAACCCATCCTGGCTTTTAATTTTTTACCTAACAATTTCCAGGGCGAGGCGTATTTTGAATCGGTGGATTTTTTCACGGCTCAGAAATCGGAAGCGATCAAAGGCGGCGAGAACATCAGCCCCATCACAAAAATGATAGAATACCATTACCACATCGACAAGACCATGTCGTTTACTGTAATTGATTTTGCCAAATACATCAAGTACCTGGCCAATGACCTTCGTCCTCTTATTTTTAAAATGGCCATTTCAGGGCTCATTTATTTTAACCCCGAAACCGACGTTATCACCGTGCGCCAGCGTTTGTTTGACTACGCCGAAAACCTCAAACACAAACATGACTATGACATCATCACCCTGCATTCTGTAACGCCGGGGCGAGATAATGCCACCATGAACCTGCTCAATTACGACATAACGGTTCACGGCGTGAAGCAGGTGTTGCTCAGCGACACACAAAAAGTATTTATGTTCCCTAAGAACGGCGAGATCACCCTGAAAAAAAACAGGCGCATGGATTTCAGCGGCACGCTCGCTTCAGGAAAATTTGAATTTATAGGCAAAGACTTTGTTTTTGATTACGAGCTATTTAAAGTGCAGATGAAAACCATTGACTCGATCAAAATCTTCGTGGAGGCTTTTGAACCCGATGTGAACGGTAATGTTCCCTTTAAAAAAGTACAAACTTTAATCGAAAACGTGAACGGGGAACTCAGGATAGACGCGCCAAAAAATAAAAGCGGCTGGGGCCGTGCCCCAACTTTCCCAAGCTTCCAGAGCTTTAAAGACAGTTATACATTTTACGACAAACGCCAGACCTTTAAAGGTGTTTACAACAGGGACAAATTTTATTTTAAACTCGATCCTTTCAGTATCGACAGTCTCGATAACTTCAGAAATGAAGCGCTTCGTTTTGATGGTAATTTTTCTTCAGCCGGTATTTTTCCTGACTTCAAGGAAATACTCACCCTTCAAAAAGATTATTCATTTGGATTTATCAGGCAAACGCCGCCTGGTGGTTTTCCCATATACGGAGGCAAGGGTATTTTCGAACAGGAGATCCGCCTGAGTAATAAAGGGCTCAGGGGAGGCGGGGATTTTAAATTCAGTGCAAGTCTCTCTAAGGTTCCCGATTTGATCTTTTTTCCCGACAGCGCCAATGGCAACGCGAATGTATACGACGTGAATGAAGCCGATAATCCCGAGTTTCCGAAGGCCCACGGTGATACAGTGCGCCTGCACTTTATGCCTTACGGTGATTTACTGCAGGCTTTTGACCTTAAAAAACCATTTAAACTTTATAAAGAAAACATTGTGTTCAAAGGCCGTCTCGACCTCACCTATAAAGAACTCACCGGGAATGGAAAAGTTGAATTTGAAAAGGCCGACCTGAGCTCCGGCAGGATACTTTTTGTGAAACGGCGGTTTTTTGGTGACACCTCCAATTTTCACCTGAAAGCTTTTGAAGAAGAAGGCTTCACCTTCAGTACGGTGAACGTTAACGCGAAAATTGACCTCGACAGCAGAACGGGCGACTTTATTACCAACGGTTCTGGCTCTTACGTAAGATTTGACAAGAACCAGTACATCGCTTTTATGGATCGCTTTAAGTGGTTCATGGATGCCGAGGAAATAGAACTCGGTGACGAGAAAAAAAAGCTGGACCAGGAAGCTGCCGAACAAGGGCTTGACCTCGAAGGGCCGGAATTCATCAGCACGCACCCCAAACAGGACTCGCTCAGGTTTTTTGCGCCCGCCGCGAAGTACAATCTCCGGAAGTATATTATCTCCTGTAAAAATGTGCCTTATATCAACGTGGCCGATGCAAGGATCTTCCCCAAGAACGGCGATGTAAAGCTGTTTAAGAACGCGGTGATGGACACACTCCGCGAATCGTCCATCATGGCGAATACCGTTACCAAATTCCACACCATCAGGAATACCACAGCCAATATCTATGGTCGCAGGAACTACCTGGCCTCGGGCGAATACCAGTACCTCGATGAAAATGACAAGCCTTATCTCATCTTTTTTCAAACCATTAAACCCGATACCTCGGGCCAGACCATTTCAGAGGGCGCTATTCCGGAGCGTGACAATTTTAAGTTCAACGATTATTTCAGTTTTGCGGGAAGAGTGTACCTGCAGGCCTCGCAGCAATTTCTTACCTTCGATGGCGGCACCAAGATCGTTCACAACTGTAATAAGATCGGTAAGTCTTATTTAAAATTCACCGGTGAGATCAATCCCAAAGAGATCCTCATCCCTATCCCTAAAAAAGCCCTCGACATGAACGGCGCCAATGTGGGAACCGGTTTGTTTTACAGCCAGGACACCAACATGGTATATGCCTCGTTTTTATCGCTACAAGGTGCAAGGAGTTCAAAAGACGTGATTGAAGCTGACGGTTTGCTCACTTACGACAAGGAGAACAAACAATACGAGATCTCGAACAAGGAGAAGCTGGCGGAGATGAGTCTGCCCGGAAATTACGTGAGCCTGAACACCGACAACTGTCTCATGACCTCCGAAGGCCGTTATAATATCAGCACCGACCTGGGGCAGGTGATCCTCACCAGCGTGGGTAATGCTGCTTACAACGCAGTAAGCGACAGCATAGGCTTTAATTTAATGATGGTGGTGGATTTCTTTTTCGAAAGCAGCGCTCTTAAAAAAATGGCCAAGGATTTTGAATTGTACCGCGGTACCCTTGATCCCACACCCTTTGAAGGTGACGTGTTTAACCACGGCATGATAGAATTATTGGGCAAGGAACGGGGCGACAGGGCCTTATCAGAATTGAATTTATATTCGGAGTATAAAAAATTCCCGGATGAACTGGAGAAGAGTTTGGTGTTCAACGATGTAAAAATGACTTACAACAGGCGGGCAAAAGCCTATATCTCTGAAGGACGCCTGGGTCTGGGCAACGTGTTAAAGACTGAGCTGTTCCGTTATTTTAACAACAGCGTGATCAAGATCGAGAAAAAACGCGGTAACGATATTCTCGACATTTACCTGGAAGCCGACGCGAACAACTGGTATTATTTTAATTTTTACAAAGGCACCATGTTGGCTGTGAGCAGCAACCAGAATTTTAATAAAGAGATCAACGAATTAAAAAGCAGCAGCAAAAAAATGAAGACTGAAAAAGGGCCTTCTTACCGCTTTGACGCAACCACCGCTAAAAAGAAAGATGACTTCCTGCGCAAACTGAAACAGCTGGGAGCTTATGGAACTGAAGAAGAGAAGGAAGAGAAGAAAGAGGAGGAGTAGTTTGTTTGGTCTATTTTTATTCCCGGACATTTCCTGTGAACTAATAACAAATCGAATTGAGTTCTAAGAAAAGTATCCTTGTTGATTTGTTTTTTTTGACTCGTGAAGATTTTCATTTTTACATCAAAATAGTTCTTTCGCTGACGTTTTTAACATTTGTTCATTGTTAAATGTTAAAACAGAAAAGGGCGGTTAACCGTACTTTTTTGTTTCTTGAAAATGACAATTGAGTGATGACGGGAGTTTCGTAAGATGAAATGATTTTGAAGGAATTTTGTCGCACCCGTCATTTAATTACTATCTTCAGAGAGGTTTACCAACTTTCTCTTTCAGCCTCCTTATTTTTTCAAATTTAAAATCCTACAGCATGAAAAAAGTAATGAAATTTCTAGCAATGCTTACTTTTCTATCAAACTTCGAGGCCAAATCCCAATCTGTTTGTGCCCAATATTTAAATGATTTTGTTCCAAAAAACAACTGACTCAACTTTAGTTGTCAATGTTAATTTTATTGTTTTTTCACCAACGGTCGGAATTGGTATCTGGGATGCTGTCACTTCTACACACGCAGACGAATTAATTCGTTTAATGAATGACAGTGTGTGGGGAAATTTACAGACACCAAAACTACCGATTAGTGGCGTTTCTTTTATTTCACATTCTAGGATCAAATTCAAGAGAAACATTTTTACGAACGTTCTGAACTCAGCATATTATTCATTACAAAATCCATTAATTCACATACCATATCAAGACTCTCTTGCAATTACCCTAATGCTAGGATATACAAGCGGGCCACGCTTTACCGGAACACCATTAACACCCGGACTAGTTGTATATTCATTAGCCAATATTTCAAGTTCAATTGACAACTTGGACTACGCTAGGACACTGTCGCACGAAGTGGGTCACGCATTAGGACTAGAACACTCCACTATGTCTTATTATTGGAATGGTGATTACCAGGGTTTCAGATATGAGGCTGGAGCAACGTGCGTTTATCCAGCAAGCGGGTGTTGCACAACCTTAACCGCAACAGACTACGTGTTAGAAGACTCTATTCTCGGCAGGAATTGTGCACATCCCAGAGGCTCTAACAATCTGATGAGCCAAGACGCAAATTGCAACAGGTATCTCTCACCTCAACAAATGGCAGTTATTCATTATCATTTGCGAACTGACTTCCGCAAAGTATTAGCAACACATAGCTATAACAATCATTTAAACCGAAACGCCGCTTCCGATTTCACTGTAAGCACAAGCCAGGCCTGGACTATAGATCGCTACTTTAAAGGCAACATTACAATTAAGGCAGGCGCAACACTCACCTTGTCCTGTCAACTCGCTTTAACACAAAACGCGAGGATATTTGTCGAACGGCAGGCCCAACTAATAATTGATGGGGGAACGATTACCAACATTTCAGGCCACCCCTGGGCAAGCATTCATGTTTCTGGTGATCCCGGCCAGGATCAGAGCTTTAATCCTACTACTGGCTATGGAACTTACCAGGGTATGTTACGAATTAAGAATGGTGGCACACTCAGCAAAGCTGGGACGGCCGTTGCGAACTACACGGTTGACGCTAATAACGTTGTTCAATGGGGAAGCACGGGTGGAATCATTATTGCCGAGAATGCGAACTTTATCGATAACTCAAGGGATGTAGAATTTTTAGCATATAGCCCGCCAAGCGCCAGCTACTTTAAAAACTGCCAGTTTAAAACTATAGGGCGTATTGGTAGTTCTCTTCAACCTTTTGCTCATGTGAGCTTCTATAAAGTCAATAATGTAAGGTTTATGGGCTGTAATTTCGAATATGCTGCCGGAACCACTTATACCGCACACGGGATGGGACTCTGGGGCATTGACGCGAAATATTCCGTTGATAAATTATGTGGCAGTGCAGGTACTCTTTGCGCAACGCCTTCAACCTTTAAAAACCTTGATTTCGGAATCAGAGTGCTTAACATTAACCCACTGGCAGTGATCAGTGTGAACAATTGTAGTTTTGAAGGTAACATTTACGATGGGATGTATATCCATACCATGGAATTTCCTGTTTTTGATCAGAACTATTTCAACGTTCCGCGAGACGTACCAGGCAATTGCGGGATGTATTTGAACTATTGTAAAAAATACACAGTAAAAAATAGTGTTTTTGAGCAGGAAGGTGGTCGTTACAGCATGGGCATGTTTATTTTAAAAAGTGAGATTGGCGCTCACTTGGTGTATCGAAACAGCTTTGCGGGTTTTAACACCGCCATTGCAGCCCTAAATAATAACAGTGGCTATGGCAATATATACAATGGTCTAAAAATGAACTGCAATGATTTTACACCATTAGCGAATCAGTTCGACATTGCCATGTATCCCACCAGTTCTGCCATCACGGGTTTCAATGCACCCACAGTGATGAGGAAGCAGGGAGAAACAGTAAGCCCAACTGCAACCCAACTGGTGCGTAATAAATACGGCGCATATTGCAGCGGTTCTGCACGATGGTTTGCGGCAGGGGCCGGCACCAATACCCTCCAGATCCTTCACGGCTGCAATTCCAATTCATTATCTGCAGGTGTAACAGAACCCAACCCACAACCCTCGTGCAGCAATACCATTGTAACGGCTACCGCTTTTCCAATCGCTTTTAATTACACTGCCGACTGCCTGCCAAGTCTGACCTCATCCGGCGGCACCTTTACAAGTTCAGCCGAAAAACTGGCCAACCTCAATTCCCATATCAGTGACCTGTTAAATGAAGGTATTGGTGCTGACCAATTCGAGCTTCAGGCAACGGTCGCTACAAAGCTCAACCACTACCTGACCGATAGTTTACCGAGCTCGATGGACACAGTCATTCAAATTCTGACTGACAATCCAGGTAATATGGATGACGCTGATATTCTTTTGGTGTTTGCTTATCTTAGTAAAGAAGATTACACCAGCGCCTACACATTAGCAAATGCCTTGAACGGAGACAGAGGGGACTGGGGCGAACTGTTGTTAAAGCTAATTGAACTTTACCAGGAGCCGGGCGGGATTTTTTGCACTGACGGGGAAGATGTATACCTGGATTTTTTTACGGACTTAGCAAATAATGATGGTAAAGACGGGCAGGACTGCGCACAGGCATTTCTTAAAGTCGTAAAAGGTACTGACTATGAAGTATTCCGACCTTACCCGGACGCAGAAGAGAGCGAAAGACATGGGCAACAGTTTGCAACAGGTGATTCGGAAATAAAAACCAACAGCGAGTCCATCAAAATCTTTCCAAATCCCGCTCAAGACGTTGTTACTATTTATTACAATACCAAAGAAGACGGGCAGGCTCATGTAGAAGTTAAAGATTTGCTCGGAAAAGTAATTTACACTAACTTTATTTATAGTGAAAATGAACTAATTATTCCATTGAAGGACTATGGCAATGGCCTCTATATCATTACTATCACGAGAAGCAAAGTATTGTTACATAAAACCAAGTTGATCAAGCAGGATTAAACATCATGAAAAAAATTTTATTACTTTTTTTAATTCTTCTCTCAATTCAAAGAGCAGATTCTCAGGTTGCATTTTGTCCATCTGGAGCTGAGTGGCATTATCGCTTTAATACTTTTTTTGGAGAAGTATACAATGAACAAATTAAATATGTCAGGGATTCAGTAATTGGAAATGAGACCGTTAAAGTTTTAGAGCATTTTAGCTTTTTTAAATGTCAAAATCTGGCTCCAGGGCAAAAGTTAACCTTAATAAAACAAAAAGGAGATACGGTATTTATGAGTAACCTGTCGACGTTGAATTCCTGGCAAATACTTTATAATTACGGAGCTGTTGCTGGCCAAAGTTGGCAGAATAATATAAGCGTATTTATAACTACGCCGACGACACTGGCAGTTACATACACTATTACCGTTGATTCTGTAAAAATTAACACTATTAATTCTATGAATTTAAGGGAGCTTTATGTTAAGTATTATTCCCAATATGCGTCACCATCCACTGGCTATGATCAGGTCGTTATCACGGAACGTTTTGGTTGCAGTCAATTCCTTTTTAATTTTTACAATAAAATTTTTGTTTCCGACTACGAAATCTTCACCGGCTTTTTGTGTTACCAGGATGATACATTTGGATTAAAGCAATTCACTGATAAACCCTGCAATTACGTGGACTATGTTGGCATAGAAACAAACTATCAAAACTCCAGCGTCAAAACTTATCCCAATCCTGCTACAGAAATTTTAAATATTAGTTCTGAAGGCCAATTATTCAATGGAGAAATTCTAGTAAGTTTTAAGGATCTCTATGGGAGAGAAATAAAGGCGGTAGCTTTAAACGAATTAAATTCAACTGATCATAAAATTGAGATCTCTGACATAGCCTCAGGCCTTTATGTATTAAGCATTAAAAACAGGGGCAAGGAAATTTATACCGGGAAGTTCGTAAAGGACTAATTACACATTCGGATCTAAACTAAAGCCCCAACAAAATCTCTTCCGGATTCTTACCGCCAAACAACATCTTGGTAGGATTCTCCAGCATTTCTTTCACCTTTACTAAGAATCCAACACTTTCCCGGCCATCAATAATGCGGTGATCGTAGCTTAAGGCGATATACATCATGGGACGGATCACCACCTGGCCGTTAACAGCCATAGGTCTTTCCACCACATTGTGCATGCCTAAAATAGCGCTCTGCGGCGGATTAATGATCGGTGTGCTCATCATGGAACCAAACACACCACCGTTAGTAATGGTAAAAGTACCGCCTTCCATGTCCTGTATGGTTAATTTACCATCCCTTGCTTTAAGGGCCAGTTCTTTGATCCCGCCTTCTATCTGTGCTAGGCTCATGAGTTCGGCGCTGCGTAATACCGGTACCATCAAACCTTTAGGTGCGCTCACCGCGATACCCACATCCGCGTATTTATGGTAAACAATTTCTTCACCATCTATCATAGCGTTCACCGATGGATAATGGAACAGCGCTTCGGTAACAGCCTTTGTAAAAAAGCTCATGAACCCAATATTGCTGCCGTACACTTCTTTGAATTTGTCTTTATACTTGGCCCTGATGGCGTAAATGGCACTCATATCCACTTCATTAAAAGTGGTGAGCATGGCGGTTTCATTTTTCACTGCCACCAGTCTTTTGGCAACTGTTTTTCGCAAAGAGGTCATTTTGCTGCGTTCCTTGTCTCTTGCTCCCTGCCATGAATTGGACATCACGCCAGCGGCAGTTGGTAAACCGTTAGAGAGAGCGGCCATCACATCCTGTTTGGTAATGCGGCCGTCTTTGCCGGTGCCGTTCATTTGTTTTGAACTGATGTTATTTTCAGCCATTATTTTACCGGCGGCCGGGCTGGCGGTTCCGGTAGCGTAAGTCTGGCTGCCGCTCGCTGCTGCTTTTTGCGGAGCAGCTTCTTTCACTGCCTCCTTTTTTGCTTCAGTTTTAACCTCAGCCTTCGCTTCTTCTTTTTTTGGCTCGCCTTTGGCTTCACTTTTTGCCTCGGGCTTAACACTGGTGTCTATCTTAGCCACCACCTGTCCTACTTTTACTGTGTCGCCTTCCGCTGCCAACACTTCTATCTTTCCGGCTTCCTCAGCGTTGAGCGTGAGTGTCGCTTTATCTGAATCAATTTCGGCGATCACTTCGTCCTTTTCAACAACGTCACCGGTATTTTTTACCCAACGGGCGATTATCACTTCAGTGATCGATTCTCCCGGGCTGGGCACTTTTAATTCTACAATTGCCATACTTTTGGTTTTTTTTGATCCCGATTGCTATCGGGATTGAATCATAAATTTCTAATTTATAAAATGAATTATTTAACCAGCACCTTGGTAAAAACAGTCACCATCATTTCTTCAATCTCAGCAGCGTGGCGTTTACCGAAGCCTGTAGCAGGACTGGCGGCTTCTTCTCTGCCAACGTATTTTAAATTCAGGTTCCTGAGTTGTTTGTCAACAAATCTCCACGGGCCCATGTTTTCTGGTTCTTCCTGCACAAATAAAAACTCTTTAGCGCCTGAATATTTTTCTAAAATAGCGTCCACCTGTTTTTTCGGGAAGGGGTACAGTTGCTCCAACCTTATAAATGCAATGTCTTCGGTTCCTTCTTTTTCCCTGCGTTCGATCAGATCATAAAAAACTTTACCTGAACAAAAAGCAACCCTTGTGATTTTTTTGGGTTTTGCTTTGTCGTCGTCAAGCACCTCTACAAAGTTTTTTTCTGTAAAGTCTTTTAATTTACTTACACAACTCGGGTAACGCAATAATTTTTTAGGAGTAAAGCAGATCAGCGGTTTGCGGAAATCTCTTTTTAACTGTCGGCGCAGCACGTGGAATTGCTGGGCTGGCGTAGTGGCATTCACGATCTGTAAATTATCCTCTGCGCAGGCCTGTAAAAATCTTTCCATCCTGGCGCTCGAGTGCTCAGGGCCCTGGCCTTCATAGCCATGCGGCAACAGCATTACCAGGCCGTTCATGCGCCTCCATTTGTATTCGGCTGAGGTGAGGTATTGGTCGATGATGATCTGGCCACCATTAAAAAAGTCACCGAATTGCGCTTCCCATATCGTGAGCGTATTTGGTGCCGCGAATGAATAACCATATTCAAATCCCAATACACCATACTCACTGAGCAGGGAATTATAAATATAGAATTTAACATCAGCGCCGATATTATTCAAGGGCGTATATTCTTCTTCGCTGTCTTCGAGTTTTACCGTAGCGTGCCTGTGAGAAAAAGTGCCGCGCTCCACATCCTGCCCGCTGAAACGTACCGGGAACCCTTCTTTCATCAACGACGCATAAGCCATCAGTTCGCCCATGGCCCAATCGTAATTGTCGTTCTTGATCATGGCAGCCCGATCATCGAACACCTTCTGGATCTTATTAAAGAATTTTTTATCTTTTGGAAGCGTTGTGGATTTCTGAGCGATCTCTAAAAATAATTTTTCGTCGATAGCAGTATGCGTGGGTTTTTCAAAGTCATGGTGCGTGGCCATCTTCACACCTTTCCAGCTTCCCTGTAAATAAGAGGTCACCTTGGTTTTGTCCACTTTTTTAGCTTCCTCGAGGTTGGTATCCAGTTCGGCTTTAAACTCTGTTTCTATGGTTTTGGCTTCAGCGATAAATTCAGAATTTTCGGCCTCCAGCTTCTTTACATAAATTTGTTTTGGGTTGGGGTGGGCCGCAATGGCTTTATACAACAGCGGCTGTGTGAACCGTGGCTCATCGCCTTCGTTGTGACCGTATTTACGGTAACATAAAATATCTATGAACACGTCCCTTTTAAAGGTCTGCCTGAATTCCATGGCCAGTTTCGATACAAAACACAAAGCTTCTACATCGTCGCCATTCACGTGGAATACGGGGCAGAGCACTACCTTTGCAACGTCGGTACAATAGGTGGAAGAACGTCCGTCAATAAAATTGGTGGTAAAACCCACCTGGTTATTAATGATAAAATGAACGGTGCCCCCGGCCTGGTGCGCTTCGAGCTGGCTCATCTGCAACAATTCATACACAAGACCCTGGCCCGCGATGGCAGCGTCGCCGTGTAAAACAATAGGACAAACTTTTGAATTATCTCCTTTGTGGCGGTTGTCGATCTTGGCACGTACAATGCCCTGCACAATGGCAGCAACGGTTTCAAGGTGCGAAGGGTTGGGCGTTAAACTCACATGCACGTTTTTTCCGCTGGCGCTCACAATATCGTTGGAGTAACCCATGTGGTATTTCACGTCGCCGTCAAATAAAGAATCCTCACTTTGTTTGCCTTCAAATTCGGTGAAAACATCTTTATAGGATTTATCCATGATGTTCGTCAACACGTTCAGCCTGCCGCGGTGGGCCATGCCTATCACGTAATCTTCAATTCCCAGTTCGGCCCCGTGTTCCATCAGCACATTCATGGCTGGGATAACAGCTTCGCCGCCTTCGAGTGAAAATCTTTTTTGCCCTACAAATTTGGTGTGCAGGTAACTTTCAAAAACCACGGCCTGGGTGATCTTTTTTAAGATCTTTCTTTTTTCGTCGCCTGAAAAGGAAGGTGTGTTCTGGCTTCTTTCCATACGCAACTGCAGCCATTTGAGTACCTGTGGCTCGCGTACATATAAATATTCAACGCCGATGCTCTGGCAGTATGTTTTTTCGAGGTGGTCAATAATGTCTTTTAATTTGCATGGCCCGAGACCAACTTCCTTACCCGCCTGGAAAACGGTATCATGATCCTTTTCTGAAAGCCCGAAGTTCTCAAGGGCCAGGTTGGGATCGTAAGTACGGCGCTGGCGAACCGGGTTGGTTTTTGTAAATAAATGACCACGTTGACGGTAGCCGCTGATCAACCCGATCACTTTAAATTCTTTCCCTACATTTTCGGGGATCTTGTCTTCCCCTGAGGAAAAATCCGCTTTGGCAAACTCAAACCCCTTAAAAAAATCCTTCCAGGTATTATCCACCGAATCGGGGTCTTTTTGATACTTTATAAAAAGCTCATCGATCGCGTTGACATCACTGTTTCCTAAATAAGAAAATTTGTCCATTTTAGTGAATTAGAATAGCTTACAAAATTAACAAATTTTGCCATACATGAGCCATTTTTACATTACTTTTGCCCTTATGACCATGGGCTTAAATAGACTTGCCATTGCTGGCCTGTTTTTTATGTGTTGCTTTGCAGGGCTTATGGCACAAGGCAACCAGGCCCAAACGCAATTAAAAGTAAAACAGCTCATCGAAAAAAAAGCGGAGTATCACCGTTTAACCGGAGGCCAGCAGGATGGTTACCGTATTAAAATTCACTTTGATATTGACAGGGATAAAGCCAAGGCCACTAAAGCAAAGTTTTCGGCACGATTTCCTGAATACAGAACTTATGAAGATTACCAGCAACCTTATTGGGTAGTACTGGTGGGAGATTTCAAAACCAAGCTGGAGGCCTACGAACTGCTTAAAAAAATTCAGCCTGATTTTCCGGCATTTATCGTAAAGGGTAAGATCAACGCGCGTTGATCAGTTTTTTTTCAGCAGTAATTTTTTAATCAACTCCGGGTGCTGACGGGTAACCTGGTGACCCGTTTTCGGCAGTTTCAAAAATGTGCAATTGCAATTTACCATGTTTCTCTTCGCGAAAGAAAAATTAGCAGTGTCTGCCAGGTGATCATCTTCCCCGGTAATGACATAGGTAGTTGAATACAGTTTTTTCCATTTTGGCAGCATTTTTTTCATCTGCTCGGCATGTGAGTATTTTTCGCTGGTCGCAACATTCAGCATTTTTGGCAACAGGAGCTGCACCAGGTGAGCCCGCCCAATGCTGCTGAACCAATAAAATTTTTCTTTGTCGGGATCTATCACCGGCGAGATCATGAACAGTTTTTCAACCATCTGCGGATAGTTGATGGCGTACCAGGCCACTATTGGCGCGCCATAAGACCGGCCAACCAAAAATACTTTCTTGCCTGACCTGTTCTCTTCCTCTATGATTCTCTTTATTTCCAAAGCCTGCATCTGAACAGAAAGTTCAGGTACGCCATAATTTGATTTGCCATAACCAAGCCTGTCAATTGAAACCATTTTAAAGTTGGCCTGAAGCAAGCTGTCATCCATCAGGTTTAAATAACCGTACCAGGCGCCGGGCGCTCCGTGTACAAACACCAGCAAAGGCAAAGTATCCTTGCTGCACATAGTGGCATAATGCAGTTTCCGGTTTAGAAAATCAAGTTTTTTATATACAGGTTTTGAATCGCATGTATTATAGTGTTCGGCCAATTCTTTGTCGGTGTACACGTACCTGTTAAGAAGGTAACAGCCTCCAAAGCATACGGCCATTAGAATCAGCCCAATAAAAATCAGTGCTTTTTTTATCACTTTACAGTATAAGATTGACCTGCAAAGTTATGGAAATTTGATCGTGTAAGGGTCGGCGCCATTTTGATTGAAACAATTCTTAACAGGCATTTACCTTTTTTAAGGAATTGTTTCAATCCATGATCAAAAATGAATTTCTTCCGAAACTCACGCCAGTTGCGAACTTAAGCTTCAACCGTTTCGTCCATATAGGCCTCAATCGGAGCGCATGAACAAACCAGGTTCCTGTCGCCAAACGCGTTATCAACGCGGGCCACACTAGGCCAGAATTTATTGTCGCGCACCCAGTTTAAAGGGTATGCAGCTTTTTGACGGCTGTAAGGCTTTTTCCAGTCATCGCTCACAACCAGTTTGCAGGTGTGCGGTGCGTTTTTTATAACGTTGTCAGCCTTGTCGAATTTGCCTTCTTCTATCTCCTTTATTTCTTTGCGTATGGCGATCATTGCCTCGCAAAAACGGTCGAGTTCGGCTTTTCCTTCCGATTCTGTTGGTTCCACCATAAGGGTGTTTACAACAGGGAAAGCAACTGTGGGTGCGTGGAACCCGTAATCCATCAAACGCTTGGCCATGTCGGCTACTTCAACCCCGCTCGCCATTTTAAATTCGTTGCAATCAAGGATCATCTCGTGAGCACAACGTCCGTTTTTACCGGTATATAAAATTTTATAGTGGTCTTTTAAAATTTCCTTGATGTAATTGGCGTTCAGTATGGCCATTTCTGTGGCCTGCTTCAGTCCTTCATTGCCAAGCATTTTAATGTAGCCGTAAGAGATCAGGAGGATGAGCGCGCTGCCGTATGGCGCCGCAGACACCGCCGTAATTCCTTTGTCGCCACTGGTATTGATAATGGTGTGTGAAGGTAAAAACGGTACTAATTTCTCTACTACGCCAATTGGGCCCATGCCGGGACCGCCGCCGCCGTGAGGGATAGCGAAGGTTTTATGCAGGTTTAAGTGGCAAACATCCGCGCCGATATTACCGGGTGATGTGAGACCAACCTGGGCATTCATGTTGGCGCCATCCATGTAAACCAGGCCGCCATTGTCGTGGATCATTTTTGTGATATCCATGATAGACTCCTCGTAAACACCATGTGTTGACGGATAGGTCACCATTAAACAGGATAAATTCTCCTTGTGTTTTTCTGCTTTTTCTTTGAGGTCTGTCAGGTCGATGTTTCCTTTGTCATCACATTTTGTGACAACTATGGTCATGCCCGCCATGGCAGCGCTTGCCGGGTTGGTTCCGTGAGCTGAAGAAGGAATAAGAGCAACGTTTCTGTTCGGATGCCCGTTGGCAATGTGGTAAGCGCGGATCACCATCAGGCCGGCATACTCTCCCTGCGCGCCCGAATTAGGCTGGAAGCTCATACGGGCAAAACCCGTGATTTCTGAAAGATCTTTGTTCAGTTGCTCTATCAACTCGGCATAACCCTGTGCCTGGTCAATTGGGACAAATGGGTGAATACCTGCAAATTCAGGCCAGGTGATCGGCAACAGCTCTGAAGCCGCGTTCAGTTTCATAGTGCATGATCCCAAAGAGATCATGGAGTGTACCAGCGACAGATCTTTGTTTTCGAGGCGTTTGATGTAACGCATCATTTCGCTTTCGCTGTGATAGGTATTAAATGTTGGATGGGTGAGGTAAGAAGATTTTCTTTCGGCAAACGTACCGGTGATTAAATTCTGTACATCGCAACCATTGTCTTTATATGTTTTTCCTTTTGCTTCAGCGAAAATGGAAAGGATGTCATTCACATCATTATCTTCTACTGTCTGGTCAAGGGAAATAGCCACATGCTGATCATCAACATAACGGAAGTTGATCTCCTTAGCTTCTGCCAGGGTACGGATCTTCTTCGCATCGGCGGCTACTACAATGGTATCAAAAAATAGTTTTGTTTTAATTTCGTGGCCAGTCTTTTTTAATTCGGATGCGATAAAGGCAGTGGCATTATGCACACCTTCGGCTATGGCTTTGATGCCTTCCTGACCATGGTACACGGCATACATGCTGGCCATGATCGCCAACAGCGCCTGAGCCGTACAAATGTTGGAAGTTGCTTTATCACGTTTGATGTGTTGTTCGCGTGTTTGCAAAGCCATGCGCAATGCCTGGTTGCCTTCTGCATCAATAGATACACCTATGATCCTCCCGGGAATCAAACGTTTGTAATCTTCCCTGCAGGTAAAGAATGCCGCGTGAGGGCCGCCATAACCCAGTGGCACACCGAAGCGCTGTGAGTTACCCACCACGCAGTCGGCACCCCATTCACCCGGAGGTGTTAACAGGGCCAAAGCCAGAAGATCGGTTGCCACAGCCACTTGTATGTCAAGCGCTTTGGCGTCGGCAACAAATTTTTTGTAATCCTTTACTTCCCCGTTAATATCAGGGTACTGGATCAGCATGCCAAAAAATGATTCGTCAAATTTGAAGGTATCGGTATTGCCCACTACCAGCTCAATACCGTAGGGCACCGCCCTAGTCTTCACTACATCAATGGTTTGAGGGAAACAGGTATTGCTTACAAAGAACTTGTTGGCGTTATTTTTCACCTTGTCTTTACTCCTGTTGCTGTAAAACATAAATAATGCTTCCGCCGCAGCGGTTGCTTCATCAAGAAGCGAAGCGTTCGCGATAGGCATGGCCGTTAGGTCCATCACCATGGTCTGAAAATTCAGGATGGCTTCCAGCCTGCCCTGGGCGATCTCGGCCTGGTAGGGTGTGTAAGCGGTGTACCAGCCCGGATTTTCCAACACATTGCGCTGGATCACGGCTGGCAGAATATTGTTGTAATAACCCAGTCCTATGTATGAGCGGAAGGTTTTATTTTTTTTGCCCAGGGCTTTTAAATGCTTTGCGTATTGGTATTCACTCATTGCCGGGGCCACTCGAAGCGGTTGTTTTAACCGGATGTGCGGTGGCACAGTCTGGTTAATCAATTCATCAACACTTGAAACGCCAATTTTTTTAAGCATGGCTTTAACCTCCTGCTCGCGAGGGCCGTTGTGACGGCTGGCAAATTTATCGGTAGTCATTTTTCGGGTGAAATTTTTTAAGACCCTAAAATTACGAAAAAATCAGGTTTTCAGGAGGTTCTGGGGAAAGAATTACGTTAATAATTCACTAGTCTTAAGCTGGCGCGCACTATGTAAAGAGCCGGGCAAATGAACTCTCGAATTCAAATACACCTGCTTTGAGTTTCCAACTAAGCCGCTCTATTGTACTTATTGATTGTTTTTACCAATGAACTTGTGTTAATGGGCTTGGGAATAAATTCGTCGGCGCCCAAAATCAGAGAGTTATTAATGAGTGGATTGTCCGGCAGGCCCGAGATCAGTATCAAAGGTGTGCTCGGATAAGAGTTTTTCAGGGTACAGATAAATGACATGATTGGAGTATCGGGCATGATTGCGTCGGTAATTACCAGGTCTATCTTATTTTGCATCATCACTTCCAGGGCTTTTATGCCGTTTGTTGATGTGTGTACATTAAAACCGTATTTTCTGATCAGATCTTTCAACAGATAAAGAAATTCTTCGTCGTCGTCTATTATTAATATTTCCATTAGTTCCATGATGTTAGTGAGTAACAATCAAAATACGTACCAATGATTTTAAGCAATTAAAGCCGTATTTTTCATACATATACAGCTTTTTAGGGCAAAAGGATGGGTGAAACCCGTGTTAACAGGCAAAGATTAACGTTTATTTTGCCAATTGGTCTTAAAAATCGCAGTATTGGGCTATTTTTAAATGAGATTGGCATAAAATTCTACACTTCTTAGGGGGCGCGGGCTGCAAGGTGCCGCAGAATCTGTAACCATAAAGTAGAAAGCGCGCCGCGATAGCTATCTCGCCGCTGTAAGGCGTTAATCGAGTTATCCTGCAGTAGACCTCTCCCGATTCACATCGGGATTCGTTCACTTCAGGACAATGAAGCGAAAACGCCCTCCCGAATTGTTCCGAAAGGCGATTAATTTTGTTAGCCCTGAAGTAGAATTCTCCCGATTGTCATCGGGCTCATTCACCATAAAGTAGAAAAGCCCTTCCGAAATCCTCTTGTTATCCGGTAATTTAGCCTGAGTGAAAAGTTGTTGGTCCTGAAGTAGAACACACCCGACTCTATCGGGTGCGTTCACTTCAGGACACCATAAAGTGAAAACGCCTCCCGATTAATTACCGAAAGGCGTTTTCTACTTTATGGTGGAGAATATCGGATTCGAACCGATCACCTCTTCACTGCCAGCGAAGCGCTCTAGCCAAATGAGCTAATCCCCCTTTTTTTTATCCACCGAAGCTTTTGCGAAGGTGGATTATCCACCGAAGCTTTTGCGCCTCCGTTGAAACTTCGGCGGCACACCAAGCATAGGTGTTTTTTCTGAGTGCGTAAAATTAAGATAAATTTTTAATCTGTAAAAGAAAAAGGCGCCTTAAAGCGCCTTAATTTTAATTCTCAACCTGGGTGTCACCGACATAAACCCCGTTCTTGTAAACGGCTACTCTTTGAAGAATTCCATTGTCATCGTACATATAAGCTTTACCATCCATAAAACGATTATCTTTAAAAATACCGTCTTTGGTTATTTGTTTGTTCCTGTTATACAAAGTTTGTTGCCCGTTTAATACCAAAGGTCCTGTTGCTTTTCCTTTTTTGTCGGCCTCGTTCGGTTTTTCATCTTCTTTTACTTTTACAACAGGCGCGTTCTCGGCAGGAATGTCGGATTTTTTAGGCAAAGGTTTTTTAGGTTCAAATTCTTTTATTGAGGCCACGTCTACATTACCCTCAGCATAATTTTTTTCAGCTTTTACATCGCCGTTTTCATAAAATTCTTTTATAAGGCCGCTTTCTTTGCCATTGGCAAAATTACCTTCAATGGCGATTTGCCCATTATCGTGGTAGTATTTTTGCGGGCCTTCGCGTTTTCCTGAAGGATTAAAAACAAATTCGTGCTGCACCTGCCCGTTTTCATAATACAATTTGTAATTACCGACCCAACGGTTTACCTTCCAGTTACCTTCTTCGCTGATCTTGCCATTTTCATTGAACATGATCGCGTAACCATCGGGCCTGCCACCGGTGAACGTGAGTTTGTTCATCATATTCCCATTGCAATAAAACTCAACCCACACACCGGCTTTGCGGTTATCAGCATACTTACCCTCTTCGGTTTTTTGATCAGGCTGGTAGCAGGTACCCGGTTTGTGTTTACCAAACAGCACCCATTTACCTTGTTTTTTACCTTCAATATCTGTTTTATTGATTGTGTCTTTGCCGTAAAGTTCAGGTGACTGCGCTTTTGCAGACAAAACAAAACAAATTAAAATTAGATTATGCAAAAAGTTTTTCATGAATAGAAAATCAAATATAAAGGTTTTTGAGATTAATAATTTAGTTTTAGACCAAATTTTAAAAAAATATTTACTAAAAGATTCAGACACAATCCGGACTAAAATCTAAATCCGTTACTTTTTACTCCCGATGATTAGTCAAGGTTGCCCGGTTTGTCTTGCTTTTAGCGGTGTTGATCTAAAACCTTTACTTTTTTAAAAATGGCAGCTTGGTAACTTTTGCTTTAATGGCTTTATCCCTGATCAAAATAAATATTTCGGTATCAGCTTTGGAGAATTCAGTTTTAACATATCCCATGCCAATGGCTTTGTTTAAGCTTGGAGATTGGGTTCCTGAAGTTACCTTGCCGATAATTGCACCCTTGGCGTCGGCAATTTCGTAATCGTGACGGGGAATACCGCGATCTATCATCTCAAAACCCACCAGTTTTTTAGTAACTCCCTGTAATTTCTGTTGTTCGATGTTTGTTTTATTGGTAAAGTCTTTAGTAAACTTGGTGATCCAGCCCAGACCAGCTTCTATGGGAGAAGTGGTATCGTCAATATCATTGCCGTAAAGGCAGAAACCCATCTCCAGTCTCAGGGTATCACGCGCGCCCAAACCAATTGGTTTGATGTCGAATTCCTTTCCGGCTTCAAAGATCGCGTCCCAGATCTTATCGGCGTGTTTGTTGTCAAAATAAAGTTCAAAGCCGCCTGCACCGGTATAACCTGTGTTACTGATCACCACGTTATCGATGCCGTTGAATTTTCCCTTTGCAAAAGCGTAATAAGGAATGTCGGCAAGCTTAACATCGGTAAGTTTTTGTAAGGTTTTAATCGCGTTTGGCCCCTGAACAGCCAGTAAAGAAGTATCATCTGAAATATTTTTCATGTCAACATTCCAGGTATCGTGTTGTTTGATCCAGTTCCAGTCTTTTTCGATGTTGCTGGCGTTCACAACGAGCAGGTAAGTCTGCTGGTCGATCCTGTAAACGATCAAATCGTCCACAATTCCGCCTGTATTGTTTGGCAGGCAGGAATACTGCGCCTTGCCATCTGTTAATACAGAAGCATCGTTGCTGGTAACCTTTTGGATCAAATCCAGCGCATGGGGGCCTTTTAAAATAAATTCTCCCATATGGCTCACATCAAAAACGCCAACGCTGTTTCTTACAGCTTGATGCTCTTCATTTAAACCAGTATAGGATACCGGCATATTGTATCCCGCGAACGGTACCATTTTTGCTTTCAGAGAAACGTGTTTCTCAGTTAAAGCAGTAGATTTCATTGTAGTGTTTTCCATCTGAAGGCATAAAAGTAACAAAAAACCTCAACTGATTTCGTTGAGGTTTTTATTTTTTGTTCATTCTTTAATCAACATTTTCTATCACCAGCGCGCTTGCTCCGCCGCCGCCGTTGCAAATGCCGGCTGCGCCGTATTTTGCTTTATTTTGTTTTAAAACATTGATGAGCGTCACAATAATGCGCGCGCCGCTGGCTCCCAGGGGGTGGCCCAATGAAACGGCGCCACCGTTAACGTTTACTTTAGCGGCGTCGAGATCCATCAGTTTATTATTTGCTAATCCCACAACACTGAAGGCTTCGTTTAATTCAAAATAATTAATATCGCTCATTTTTAAGCCTGCTTTTTTAACCGCTTTTGGAAGCGCAAGGCTAGGTGCAGTGGTGAACCACTCCGACGCCTGTTCGGCATCGGCATAACCGCGGATGATCGCCAGCGGTTTTAGCCCCAATGAAACAGCTTTTTCTTTACTCATGAGCACAAGCGCAGCGGCGCCATCATTCATGGTGCTCGCGTTGGCCGCGGTAACTGTTCCGTCTTTTATAAATACCGGTTTTAAGGTCGGGATCTTTTCGAAGTTCACACTCTTGTATTCTTCGTCCTCACTAAATTCGACATCTCCTTTTTTTGTTTTAACTGTTACCGGAACAACTTCTTCTTTAAATTTGCCTGCAGACCACGCCGCGGCAGACCTTTTGTATGATTCGATAGCAAAAGCATCCTGTTCTTCACGGGTAAATTTCATGTCTTTTGCGCAAAGTTCGGCACAGTTGCCCATGGCGAAATTGTTGTAAACGTCTGTGAGGCCATCTTTTGCCAGGCCGTCTATCACAACGCCATTACCATACTTGGCTCCCCAGCGGTTATTTTCAAGATAAAAAGGAACCTGGCTCATGCTTTCCATGCCTCCTGCAACAACCACGTCGTTATCGCCAAGCATAATGCTTTGCGCGCCAAACATGATTGACTTCATGCCACTCGCGCAAACCTTATTAACTGTAGTGCAATTTACCGAATCGGGCAGCCCTGCGTATTTGGCCGCTTGCCTGGCCGGCGCCTGACCCAGGTTGGCCTGCAACACCGAGCCCATAAATACTTCCGTTACTAGGTTTCCATCAAGCTTGATTTTATCAAGCGCGCCTTTAATAGCTGCAGCGCCCAATCTGGTCGGAGGAATGCCGGCAAGGGTGCCACCAAAAGATCCAATGGCGGTTCTTACCGCAGATACTATATATACTTCTTTCATAATGTTTGTTGTGTGTTTAAACGCGCCAAATTTACAGTTTTAATTAAAAGAATTACGTTAAATGTTTTGAACATCGGTCGCGATTATTTTTCTTTTTGCTTTAATTTAGCGGCTGCAAAAATGATTGGCATAGTTATTAAATCAACCGGCAGCAGGTACCAGGTTAAAGCGGAAGACAAAGTTTATGACTGTGTTCTGAAAGGAAAAATAAGGCTCGACGGAAGAAAAACAACCAATCCCATTGCGGTTGGCGACCAGGTTGAATTCGACTTTGAAGAGAACGGTGAGACCATCATAAAAAATATTTTTCCCCGCAAAAATTACATCATCCGCAAATCCATCAACCTGAGCAAACAGGCGCAGATCATTGCCAGTAATTTAGACCAGGCGGTTCTGATAGCGACCCTTGTCTCGCCGCGCACCAGCCTGGGATTTATCGACCGTTTCCTGGTTACAGCCGAAGCGTATCGCATCCCCGCAAAAATAATCTTTAACAAGTGTGATATTTTGAACGAAGCTTTGCTTGAAATTCAAAAGCAAACCATTGCTATATATGAAAAGGCGGGATACACCTGTTTTGAAGTAAGCAGCATGAATCATACACAAATTAAAGCCCTAAAAAATATTTTCAGGGATAAAACCACTTTAATTGCAGGGCATTCAGGTGTGGGTAAATCAACTTTTATTAACGCGCTTGAACCAGGCCTAAACATCAGAACCGGTGAGATTTCGGCCGCGCACGCC
Organism: Bacteroidota bacterium; assembly: GCA_040386615.1. GTDB lineage: Bacteria > Bacteroidota > Bacteroidia > B-17B0 > Aurantibacillaceae > Aurantibacillus. Next base: position 30,270 of record JAZKFC010000002.1, on the reverse strand, counting down.
AAGGGCATGCACACTACTACTTTTGCAGAACTGCATCCTTTAAGTTTTGGCGGCAATATTATCGACAGTCCCGGCATTAAAGAACTTGGACTTGTTGAAATGAAAAAAGAAGAGGTCGGTCATTATTTTCCCGAGATCCGTGAACGCATGAACGATTGCAAATTTAACAACTGCCTTCACGTGAATGAGCCTAAATGCGCCGTCATCGCCGCGGTAGAAAGCGGTGAAATCAGCCCGGAGCGCTACAATAGCTACCTGGGCATTTTAAATGGCGAAGAAATGGACTGGAAGGAATGGGAGATTAAGTAGTTTCGGGTTACGTGTTTCCGGTTATAAGTTCATAATAAAATTGGTTAATTGTTTTACAGCCATAGCCCTGTGACTGATCGCGTTTTTAACCTCAGTTCCAAGTTGCGCAAAAGTGCTGCGGTATCCCTGCGGAATAAACAGGGGATCATACCCAAAGCCTGTATCGCCCGTTGGCTCAAACGCGATTGTACCCTTTACCTCGCCTTCAAAGTAACAAATTTCCTTTTCGGTGATCAGGCTGATCACAGTTACAAAACGTGCTTTACGATTGGTTACATTATGTAATTCGCGTAATAGTTTCTGATTGTTGTTTAAATCATTTTTTGGTTCGCCTGCATAACGGGCGCTGAATACGCCAGGCGCGTTGTTCAACGCCTGCACTTCGAGCCCGCTGTCATCGGCAAAAACAGGTATCGCCTCAAAATGTTTTTGCTTTAAAAAATTAACAACATAATGTGCTTTTAAAAAAGAATTTTCTTTTATCGTTGTTCCGGGTTCGGGAATTTCTTGGGTGATGCCGACATCAGCCAGGCCCAGCACCTCGAAATGACCAGGCAAGAGCGCGCGGATCTCGCTGATCTTGTTTTTATTGGCTGAAGCAAAAACTATTTTCATAGCGGCCGGCTGAATTATTTTCTCAGCTCAAAATTCTCGCCGAGGTAAACCTTTCGCACCTGTTCATCGTTGGCAAGGTCTTCGGCGGTGCCACTTTTGATCACGCTTCCGGAGTATAACAAATAGGCCCTGTCGGTAATGCTCAGTGTTTCGTGAACATTGTGATCGGTGATCAGGATCCCGATATTTTTTTCTTTTAATTTTCTTACTACGTTTTGAATGTCTTCAACGGCAATAGGATCAACACCAGCAAACGGCTCATCCAGCAAAATAAATTTTGGGTCGGTCGCCAGGGCACGGGCAATTTCAGTTCTTCGCCTTTCGCCACCGCTCAGCTGGTCGCCTAAATTTTTTCTCACATGGTGCAAAGCGAATTCGTCGAGCAGGGTTTCGGCTTTCATGGCCTGCTCCTTCTTTGTGAGTTTAGTCATTTCGAGTATGGCATAAAGATTATCTTCTATGCTTAACTTGCGAAACACCGAAGCTTCCTGGGGCAAATAGCCTATACCTAACTGTGCCCTGCGGTACATGGGTTCTTTGGTAATGTCGAGGTCGTCAAGAAAAATCCTTCCACTGTTGGGTTTCACCATGCCCACGATCATATAAAAAGACGTGGTTTTGCCGGCGCCATTCGGTCCCAGCAAGCCTACAATTTCGCCTTGCTGCACCTGCACCGACACCTGGTTGGCAACAGTACGGTTCTTATATTTTTTTACTAAATTTTCGCTTCTTAAAATCATCTCTATAATGCTAACTGAAACCCAAATTTAAGTCCAAAGTTGTCTAATGACCTTTCGAACCGGTAGTTTAACCGCCAGAAAGCGTCTATCCTGAACACTTTAAAGATGTTCTCAACACCCGCGCTCGCTTCAACGTAAGGGCCTTTGTCGAGTGCCGACAGTGTGTTAGGGAAAAGCAGGGTGTTCCTGTTTTTATCATTCACCGCCCCCCATACTGCTTTGCCTGTAATCACTTCACGCCATTTTAATTTACGCAACAAAGGTACTTTATTTAAAAACAATCCTTCGAAATGGTGAAACACGGCAACCGAAACAAACTCATCGCTCACAAATTCGTAGTTACGCATGAGGTTAAAAGCCATATAATCATATATGTATGTCTGGTTGCCACCATGCAGTTCCATCAACGGATAAGGTACTATTCCCCATATTTTTCCTCCTTCAATGGTGAAGTCGGTATAACCAAGAATCGGCGTGATCCTGAACCTGTCAGACACGTTTACCACCAGTTTGTGGTAATCATACTGTCCTTTAAACGCATCCTGCAGTGATTTGGAATAATTCACCTGGATCACAGGCCAGGTTGTACCAATAGACAAACGTGAAAAACCTTCGCCTACATATTTTTCCTTCCAGGCGAAACGCACATTGATCCTGGCCTCGGTATTGTAAATACTTTCCTGTTCGGCGATGCTGCCATCGTTTTTAGGGTACAGGTATTTGTTGGTGCCCAGGGGAATGAATTGCCGGCCGATAAGGCTCAGTTTGGTGATCAGACCCGGAAACCATTCTCTCTCATAATACCCCTGCACACTGCTTACCCGGGTTAAATTGGTGAGCGGGCTTGAGCGAAAAAATGAAGCCAGTACGTTGTCCTGGGAGAAACCATTGGTGCTTTGACCGAGAATCTCATTGTCGCTCCGGTAGTTCATGCCTACGATCTGTCGTTTGGGTTTTTTAGTGATAAAACTCTTAAAGCCAAGGGCGTATTTCCATTTTTCGTCCTTTAAGCCATAAGCCACATAACCGTTGAGTTCATACCATTTGCTGAACACATCGCTGGTTCTGCCTCCAAAGCGCAGCCGCATTCCCTCAATGCGGTTGTACGACACCAGGTTGGTGTAAGGACCGATCTCAAAATTATTCACCTTTTTGTATCCGGCCACAACCAGGTAAAATACATCCACCCAGGTGCGGTAAATGGGTAACGACTGTATAGTATCAATCATTTTAAAGATCTTTTGTTCGCGCACGGTGAGGCTATCGTGCCTGTTTTCCATCCAAAAAGCGTCTGACTTTTTAAGCGCATCCTCATCCACCACAATTTTATCACCGAATTCGTAAAATTTATCTTCTTTCGGATCGTTTAGTTTTATCTTTTTATAGGACGAGGTTTTTCTTCCATAAAAGCCAATGGCCTTTTTGGTAGGCGCAAAATCAATAACCAGCCTGTCTTTCACAAGTGTCCATGTGCTGTCCATATAGGCGTGTTCCTGGATGATGTTGGCCGTATTGATAAAGTTAACGTTTGCGTCTTTGGGCAGGCTCATTTCGAGGCGTTTCACTCCCCAGGTGGTGTCTGCTATCCAGATATTCCCGGTAAAACTCAGTTCCTGGGTCCTTTTGGGTTTAAAGCTCATGTGATAAATATATTGGTTGCCTTCAAACGCACTGTCCACCAGGTAAAATTTATAGTAAAACAGGGCATTCTCGCTAATGGGGCTAGGCAGCTGTTTATTAAACACAAGAATATTATTGTCGTAAATATTTACGTTCTGGTACATGTCTCCCAAAACCTGCGACACGCTGGCATTTTCGATGCCTGTGATCTTGCTTGCGATCACAACTTCCTTTTTTCGCCGTGGGTTGCTCTTGTAATAAAACTGCGAGAGATTTTCAATGATAAAAAATGGCAGGGAGGGCTTTTCACCGCTGAAAGTGCTGTCAACATTATCGAAAATAAAGCTAATGGGTTTCAGGAGTTTTTTCTCGCGCATCTCTTTAGGAATGCGGTTAAGGTCAAACTCCAGCTTGTTGTAGGTTTCGTATTCATAGGCTGTTAAGTTGTTCCTGTTGTTCTTGTATTTATTGTTTACGCAGTTCCTCACGATCCGGTGCGCCGGATTTTCGCCGGCCACCACTACCACCTCATCCAGCGAAACACCCTCGGCGTTGGTTAAAGGAAAATTGATCTCCTGCTCTTTAAGGTTTTTATTGATGGGCCGCGACATGCGCTTGTAGCCTACGTAGGAGGCAATGAGGGAGTCGCCCGGCACCGGCGAATTAATGATGAAATTCCCGTCAAAATCAGTTTGCGCGCCCACGTTGGTGCCTTTTATTATAATGGCCACAAAGGGCAGGGCTTCTTTATTTTCTATCGAAAATACTTTCCCCTTTATGGTAAACTGCGCGGCTGAAACAAATGGCAATAAGATTAAAATGATAAACCACAGTGCAGATCTGAACCTCATAGGAGATAAAAGTACAAAAAAGAAATAAAATGCCTGTGCCGGGATTATTCTTAATTTAATGCAACATCAACCTTCGTAAAATCCAGGTACCGCAGCGGATTAGAGTGAAAGTTCTTCAGCCGGGTTTTGATCAGCCTGCAATTACTTTCGTACCAGAGCGGGATCAGGGGCGCATCGTTGAGCAGGATCTGTTCAGCTTTTAAAAAATAACCCATGGCCATTTCCCTGCTTGTGGCATCGCGTCCCAATTCATAGTACTTGTCGTAATTTTTGTTTTGGTACCTCATGGTATTGGGGTAAGACTCGTGTGCGGTGTCACTGGTAACATATTCGCCATAAAATACCGAAAGAAATGATTCGGGGCTTGGATAGTCGGCCACCCAGCCCTCCCTGAACAGATCGCCTTTGCCTTTGAGCTGAAGGGTGTATTTTTCGGCGTTTGGCAGCGATTCAAAAGTAACATTGATGTTGAGATTGTTTTTTAATTGCCTTTGGATCTCGGCGGCCACAGTGTTATTACGGGTGTTACCTGAGTTAACAATAAGCCTTACCTCTGGCAGGTTGCTGCCATCCGCGTAACCGGCTTCCTTCAACAATTTCTTTGCTTTGTCGAGATTGAGGTCGTAACCCTGTATGGCATTTATTTTATAGAAGTCAAAAGTCGGGGGCACAACGCCGTACACTGCAGGGCCATACGCCTGGCCGTGAAGCACCCTGTCTACAATCTTGGTACGGTCGATGGCGTAATTAACCGCCTGCCTGAGTTTTAAATTATTAAATGGCGCGCTATGGGTATTAAAAAGATAATAGTAGCTTATCATTTCGGGTCTTTGCTCAAGTATAAATTCTGCCGGATATTTAAAAGACTTGATGTTGTCCTCCACGATCTGTCGCAGCTGGTTACTGGGAACCGAGCTGATAAAGTCCACGGCGCCGCTTTGAAAGAGTTCAAGAGCCTCCTCGGTGGAGGTAACAATGTCAATAATCAGCGAATCGAGGTAAGGAAGTGACTTTCCATCCTTATCTTTTGCGTAGTAATCGGGGTTTTTATAAAGGGAAAAGTGTGTTTTTGTAGAATGTTGTTCGTCGAGTATGAAGGCTCCGGCGCCCACATTTGAAGCCTCCTTTCGGGCTTCATAGGCCTTTTTGCTAATTATGGCGGCAACCGGGTTGGATAAGATCTGAAGAAAGATGTTGGGGGAGTTTAACAACCGGATGGAAAAGGTATGGTCGTCAATTACCCTGAATCCGTTAAGTTCTGCGTTTTTGTCAGCCGCTGTAGCATTGTAAAACGCGTCGGCGCCCACCACACGGTCTTTGCAAACCGTATAAAAATGAACATTCCCGGGCCTGCCGGTACAAAGCAATTCAAAGGTAAATTTTACATCTTTGGAGGTGATCTCGGTGTCGCTGCCCGGAATTACAGGGCTTTTCTGAAACTTTACCCCTTTTCTGAGGTGAAAAGTAATGGTTTTTGTGGCTTCGTCGATCTCCCAGCTTTCTGCCAGGCCGGGAAGGAGGGTTAAATCCCTGGGGTTGATCTTCACCAATCCTTCGTGAATCTGGGAAGTTATCAGGCCTTCTATGGAAGTGGTAATATTATGGGGAAAAATGGTGGCCGGCAATGAAATTTCGGCAATTCTGACCACTTTTTGGGTGTTTTTTGAACTTTTTGCCCCCCCTGAGACCCCTAATCCATCTTTGCCGGAACATGCGCTTAAAAACAACAGAAAAATGCCCGCGAACAGTTTAAACACAAAAGCTCTCATACCTGCAAGATTAAAATAATTATTATAACCTTTTCACACTTAAAGATAAAGATAAATGAAATAAATCGTAATTTCTTCAAAATATATTTTGTAATTAAAAAATTAGATCATAATATTGCACGCTAAGAATCGTAGTTTTTTTAAATGAAAAAATTTATTTTACACTTATTTTTCCTTTTTGTCGGTATTAATATTATTAATGCTCAAGGCGGGGTGATAATTTTAGAAGGAAACTACCAGGGAAAACCTTTATATGTACAAAATCCTTTTGCCTCTGGTGGAGTCGGCTTTTGCGTTACAGAAGTCAGGGTCAATGGTAATATCACAACAGATGAGCTTACATCAAGCGCTTTTGAAATTGACCTTAAAAGTCACAAACTTAACGTGGGTGAAAAAGTAGAGGTAAAAATATTTCATAAAGCAGACTGTAAGCCAAAAGTTTTAAACCCTGAGGTATTGAAACCAAAAAGTACTTTTGAGGTGATCTCTATGAACGCTGATAAAGACGGCATGCTTAAATGGTCAACTAAATCAGAAACCGGCAAATTAACCTACGCTGTTGAGCAGTTCCGCTGGAACAAGTGGGTAAAAGTTGGCGAAGTGGATGGTTCAGGTACTCCGGCAAACAGTGAATACTCATTTAAAGTAGCGCCGCACAGCGGTAAAAACCAATTACGTGTACGCCAAACTGATTATAGCGGCCAGCCGCGTTTAAGCAAGCCTGTTGATTTTACAAGCGATGTTCCCGAAGCCGAATTTGCACCTCAGCAGAAAGCCACCAAAGAATTGAACTTCTTTGTTAAAGGCAAAGCAGACAAAGCTGTTGACACCATGTATGAAATTTACGACCAATACGGTAATGTTGTTAAAAAAGGATTTGGTAATAAAGTAGATATCAGTAATCTTCCTAAAGGCGGTTACTTCATCAACTACGACAATAAAATGGGCGAGTTCACAAAAAAATAAACCCACCAAAAGAATTGAAACCCTCTTCCTCACAGAAGGGGGTTTTTTGTTTTAATAAGTTTAAATTTGCAATATGTATTCAATAACGGTAAACGGAGATAAACAATATAAAACCGATTTAAAACTAAGCGGAACTTCGTTCGAGGGAACACTTAACGATGCGCTCGTTAAAGGAGACCTGTTAAAGCTGAATGATTTTCAGTACCACCTCCTGTTCGGGAACAAGTCATACAATATAGATGTCGTCTCCCTGAACACTGAGGAAAAAATGCTGATCCTCAAAATCAACTCGGTTAAGTTCAGCCTTCAGCTGAAAGATAAATACGACGAGCTGCTGCATAATCTTGGTCTCGATAAACTGGCATCCAAAAAATTAAATGATATTAAAGCGCCCATGCCCGGCATGGTTCTAAATATACTGGTGAACGAAGGCGATACTGTGAAAAAAGGAGACGCGCTGCTGGTGCTGGAAGCCATGAAGATGGAAAATATTTTAAAATCACCTGCCGACGGAACCATAAAAAAAATTGCAGCAGTTAAAGGCACCGCGGTTGAAAAAAACCAGATCTTAATTCAATTTTAACGATGAACAACAGGAGAGACTTTTTAAAAAAAGGCGCCTTGCTCGGATTAACCGGCATAGTGGGCAGTATTGCCGGCGCCGGGAGATTAGATGAGATCGAAAATGCCGCCAATACTTTTTCAGCGGGGTCGCCTGCGTTTAAACTTCCGCCCTTGCCATACGCTTACGACGCTTTAGAGCCCTTCATCGATAAACAAACCATGGAGATCCATCATACAAAACATCACCAGGGGTACATCGACAAACTCAACAATACCGCCTCCACCAATATTGATTACCAGGCCAGCGACGAAAGCAAATGCAAAAGTATCGATAGCTCAGCAGCAGCGGTTGTAAGGAATAACCTTGGGGGTTATTACAACCACAGCCTTTTCTGGACACTCTTAAAACCAAATTCAACTGCCAGCCCAAATGTGCCAACAGGAAAACTAGCTGAGGCGATTAAAAAAGATTTTGGTTCTTTCGAGAATTTAAAAAAAGAATTTTCTGAAACAGCGGTTAAGATCTTTGGCAGCGGCTGGTGCTGGATCATTGTGCAAAACGACAAATTAAAGATCACAACGACTCCCAACCAGGACAATCCTTTAATGAAAGTAGTAGCCGAACAGGGCCGCATTATTATGGCGCTGGATGTATGGGAGCATGCCTACTACCTGAAATATCAGAATAAAAGAGCCGATTACATAGCCGGCTGGTGGAATATCGTGAACTGGGGCAAAGCAGAGGAGTTATATACCGCTAAATAAAAAGCCACTAATTACACTAATCAACACAAAACGATACATTAAAAAGTCAGATCATTAGACTGCAGTTCGACTAAACAGTGAAAAATTTTCCTGGCGAACATGAGTGATCCCGATAGCTATAGGAATCGTGGTACAAAAAATTATGACGCATAAAAATTTTAAAAATATTGATAAGGTCACCTATGGTCGCGGCTCATTCTCTCAGCTGGCGCAAACCATAGAGCCGATAAGGAATGAAAACAATAAATATTTTGTTTTTATTGTAGACCATTACTTCAAAGGGAAAGCCCTGAGTGAAAAACTTCAGAACCAACCTGCTGATCTTGTTTATTTTGTTGATGTAGACGTATACGAGCCAACCACTGAACAGGTAGACCAATTGCGGGATGAGATCCTGGCTAAAAAAGGATTACCAAGCGGTGTTATCGGCATTGGCGGCGGCAGCGTGATGGACATTGCAAAAGCCTTATCGCTGATGCTCACCAACGAAGGATCGTCAACCCTTTACCAGGGCCTGAACCTTGTAAAAATGCCCGGAATCTATCACCTGGGTGTTCCAACCATCAGTGGCACTGGCGCTGAAGTATCTATGACTGCGGTGTTAACCGGGCCAGAAAAAAAACTGGGACTAAAATGTGACTGGACCGTGTTTAACCAGGTGATCCTCGATCCCGAGTTAATTGAAACCGTGCCAACCGACTGGTGGTTTTATACCGGTATGGACACTTACATTCACTGCATTGAATCTCATAACGGTATCCGTAATAACGCATTTAGCCTTGCCTACGGCGACCAGGCTTTACAGCTTTGCCGCGAAGTGTATTTAAACGACGGGGCGGGCCAGACGGCTGAAAATAACGATAAGCTGATGGTTGCCTCGTTAATGGGCGGCCTGAGTCTTACTTACAGCGAGGTGGGTGTTTGCCACGCCATTAGCTATGGTCTCTCTAAAATACTGGGAACAAGGCACTGCTTTGCTAACTGCGTGATCTTTCAGCATCTTGAAGATATTTACCCGCAGGGTGTTAAAGAATTTAATGTCATGATCAAAAAACACAAGATCGCCTTGCCGCAAAACCTGAGTAATGGCTGGGACGAAGAAACGATCACAAAGATGGCAACCGTGTCTTATAATTTACCTTTTATGTGGAACCACGCGTTTGGCGACAACTACAAAGAAATTGCCACCATGGATTATATTAAGGATCTGTTCAGGAGGTTGTAGCGGCTATTTCAGATAACAAACCTTGAGATACGTGCGCCCTGCATTTATCCCGTACTTATTTCCGTTAAGCGTGACGCTTGAATAGTTGATGGCAGACAAACGAATAGTAAAATCTGCGTTTGTTAAAAAACTGCCTGATTCTGCAGCGCTTAAACTGATCGTAGATGGAACCGAAGTGATCATTTTTGAAACAGAAATACTACCCTGCCCAACTGAAAACACAACTGAACTATTCCCGTTGGTTAATCCATTCAGATCAAAACTCATTCCGTTGGCTTTTATAAGAGTGTCAGGTAATGAGTTGGCGCCGTTATAAGAAGGATACAAAGGACTGTACGAAAAACTACAGGCTGATATCGTTCCGTTGCCGTTTACCTGCCAGTTCAGGTTTTTGAGATTTATAGGAATGCTCGTGGTGTAAATGTTATTGACCGTTAAGTTTAGTGTTGTTGTATTAACGCTAACTGTGCCGGCGTTTATGTGGGCGTTGTAACTACCGGGCGAAATAAAAAAAGTAGCCTGAACAAGGCTGTCTGTATAAGTCGGGAGATTTGGCCATTTAATTTCATTATAAAAACTCGTAAACATTCCATTGTCGGTGTTCAGACTGGGCAATGTGCCGGTCGTGACCGGGGTCGGTGAGGGTTCGGGATCACCGTCCTTTTTTTTACAAAACGCGAAAAATAAAATGCAGCTTAAAATTAACAGGGTTTTCCTGGTCATGGCAATTTGTTTTTATAATTGTTGATCCGAAAATCTAAAACTCAAACAGCCCCGCTATAGCGCCTGGCGCTATACCCATTAACACGGTAATGATGGTGGTGAGCACGATCACCAAGGAACCCAGTTTTTCAACTGGAACGGCGTTGGTGGAATCGGCTTTATTAAAATACATGGCGATGATCACTTTCAAATAATAATATACGCCAACAGCAGAAGTCAATATGGCAAGGATGAGTAGCCATTTGTAAGGAGTGCCTATCATGGTGGTGAACACAAAATATTTGGCGAAAAATCCGGCGGTAATTGGAATTCCGGCCAGGGATAACATAGCCACCGTCATGCACAGCGCGAGAAGCGGGTTCCGTTTGCCAAGACCGTTAAAGGCGTCGAAATTCTCATTACCGTTTTTGCTTACATAATATAAAATCCCGAAGGCGCTGATACTGCCGACCGAGTAGGCCAGAGAATAATAAATAATGGCGTCAACCGAAATATTACTCCTGAGGTTGGCCAGGATCACCATCAGCATAAAGGCCGCGTGACTGATGCTGGAATACGCGAGCATACGCTTTACACTGCTTTGCATGGCCGCAGAAAAATTAGCGATGATGAGCGACAGCGCTATGATCATGGCAAGAGCACCCGCCCACAGATCGTTCATTGCTCCAAACCCTACCAGGAACAAACGCATAAAGGCTGCGAATGCAGCCGTTTTTACTACGGTGCTCATGAGGGCGGTAATTAAAGTAGGTGATCCTTCATAAACGTCGGGCGCCCAGAAGTGGAACGGCGCCGCAGAAACTTTAAAACACATGGCCGCCATCATTAAAATAACACCTACGTTAAAAAACGCTGGTAGCTGATCGCGGTGCTCGGTAATAAACATTCTTATTTTCATCAGGTCAAAACTACCCGTAGCGCCGTAAACCAGGGCTATACCAAATAACAAAAATCCACTCGCAAATGAACCCATGATCAGGTATTTGAAACCAGCTTCGTTGCTTTTAAAGTCTTTCTTTTTACTTGCTGCCAATACGTACAAAGGAATGCTCATGATCTCAATGCCCAGGAACAGCGTGGTCATATTTTTGAAGGCGGTAAGCATTAAAGCGCCCACCAGCGCGAACAGCACCAGGGCAAAGTGGTCAACAAGATTAGAGTCGTCTTCAAAATAATCGTTCGCGAGTATAAACCAGAAAAAAGCGGTGGCAATAATTATTCCCGAGAAAGCAATAGCGGGTTTATCGAACGCGATCATGTTATCAAAGTAAGAGATGCTCATGCCTGTGCGCCACTCCATAAAATTAAACGCGTAGGCCGCAACAATCCCCAGGAGTATCAATGGCAACAACAGTTTTTTAAACTTAAAAATCTCAGCGAGCATTGCTAAAATTCCAAGTCCGCTTATAATTAATAATCCTTTCATATGTACTTTAATATTTTTTAATTGTACAAACCCTTTTTTACTGGTCTGATTTCTACCTTAAATTCATTAATATTTGTTTCGCGCTTTGTTCAGCTATATCGTTCAACGGTTTTGGATAAACGCCAAAGGCGATCACGGTGATACAGATAATGATGAGTACTGTTTTGTCTGACGAGGCCAGTGGTCCAAAAGCCATGTTGGAATCATTCCTGTCGCCAAGCATGATCTTTTGATAACTTCTGAGCATATACACCGCGCCCAAAATAACTGTTAAACCCGCGAAGGCGGCAATTACCGCACTGTACTGGTACACCCCGTTGATCAGTAAAAATTCTCCCACAAAACCATTAGTGAGTGGTAAGGCTACTGAGCCGAGCAGGATGATGAGGAATAACACAGCAAAGTTGCCATTCATGCTCCTGATGCCGCCCAGCTTATCAATCTCACGGGTTCCGGTGTGACGCATGAGTATATCAGCGATAAAGAACAAACCAACCACGTTCACGCCATGCGCGAGCATCTGCATGATGGCGCCCTGAAGCCCCTGCTGGTTGGCAGAAAAGATGCCGGCAGAAATTAAACCCACATGCGCAATGGACGAATACGCGATTAAGCGTTTAAAATCTTTTTGTGAGATAGCGATTATTGAGGCGTAAATGATTCCTGTTACAGAAAGGACGATGGCGGTGCAGCCCCATTTTTCGAGACCCAGCGGAACCACCGGCAACAGCCATTTGATCAACCCAAAGGTGCCCATCTTGAGCATAATACCCGAAAGCAGCATGGTGCCCTGAGTTGGCGCGTTAACGTATGTATCGGGCTGCCAGGTATGGAAGGGAAACACCGGCATTTTAATCGCGAAGGCAATAAAGATCAGCCAAAAAACGGCGCTTTGCTGATTTTCGGCGAGGCTGCGGCCTGCATTGTAAAGATCCTGAACCGCCCAGGATTTAAGGCCTTCTACATTGGTGTGATTATATAGGTAAATCAAGCCAATGAGCATAAAGAGTGATCCGAAGAGGGTATATACAAAGAATTTAAATGTGATCTGTCCGCGGTTCTCTCCACCCCACATCAGGCAGATAAAATAAACCGGAATTAAAGCCAGTTCCCAGAACACATAGAACAAAAATCCGTCATTGGCCACAAATACACCCATCAGTGCCATCTGCATCAACAAGATGAGGCCATAAAAGCTGTGCGCGTTTGTATAGGTGGATTTGAAAGAGGTTAAGATAATGAGCGGTACCAGGAAACCCGTTAAAAGCACCATCAGCATGCTTAAACCATCGATTCCCAGCGAAAAATGTATGCCTAATGCTTCAACCCAAACGCGGTTGCAGTCCAACAGTCCCGATGCGGGATTATGTTTATACTGGAACAGGGCCACCAGTGAAATAACGAACTCCACGAGCGAAAACCCAAACGCGATATTGCGTGACGTGTTTCCCCTTGTAAAAAATACAAGCAGGGCCGCCAACAATGGAAAAATTACTAGTAAGACTGTTAACATAAATATAAAATTCTTATTTAATTAAAAAAGTTAGAAGAATAATCAGGACCACCCCCATGCTCATGCTCATTACATAAAAGCCAATGTTACCGGTTTGAAAGTACCTCACCGAAGCCCCTATCATCCTCACAGAGGCCCCTACACCGTTCACTATTCCGTCGATCACCTGCAGGTCGAAAAATTTATGGAAAACAGTCGACATAAAATCTAACGGTTTGCGGATTACCGCATCATAAAGTTCGTCAACATAGTATTTGTTGTAAATTAAACGCTGCCATGGTTTTAGCTGCGCCTCTTTTTCGGCCGGCAAAACCCTGTTCTTAATAAACAACTGGTAAGTGAACCAGATCATGGCCAGCGCGCCTGCAACTGCCAGTCCCATCAACATCCATTCGGTTTCATGTGACAGCATGGATGGATCTTTTCTCACAATAATGGGATCAAGGTGGTGGGCCATCCAGTTGGGCATGTGCCAAAACTCAGGAAAACCGAGCGCCCCGCCTATAACCGACAGGATCGCCAGAACAATTAAAGGTACGGTCATCGAAGACGGTGATTCATGAAGGTGGTGTTCCTGTTCGTGGGTACCCCTGAATTTGCCGAAAAAGGTCAGAAACAACAACCTGAACATGTAGAAAGCGGTCAACATGGAAGCGATCATACCCAGCAGCCATAACACTTTGCTGTGTTCGTAAGTGTGCGCCAGGATCTCATCCTTGCTGAAAAAGCCACTGAAGGGAGGGATACCGCTGATGGCTATGGTGCCCAATAGCATGGTGATAAACGTTATTTTGATCTTACCGCTCAGTCCACCCATTTTCCTGATGTCCTGCTCACCGCCCATGGCGTGGATAACGGAACCCGCCCCAAGGAACAAAAGCGCCTTAAAAAATGCGTGTGTTGTCACATGAAATACGGCCGAACTGTAGGCACCCACGCCTAACCCGAGGAACATAAGGCCGAGTTGTGATACCGTTGAATATGCAAGGATCTTTTTGATGTCGTTTTGAAACAGGCCTATGGTAGCGGCAAACAAAGCCGTTGCTACACCAACCACACCAACCGTCTCACTTGCCACCTCGCTGATAGAATAAAACACGTTTGATCTTACCACCATGTAAATGCCGGCAGTTACCATGGTGGCGGCGTGAATTAAAGCCGATACCGGTGTAGGGCCGGCCATGGCGTCAGGCAACCAGGTGTATAAAGGGATTTGCGCGCTTTTACCCATGGCGCCGATAAACAATAACAGGGCAATGGATGTGATCACCGGTGTTGAAACCGTACCGGCCTTTTGAAATACTTCATTGAATGAAATGCTTCCGAAAGTAACAAAGATGAGTATGATGCCCAGTAAAAAACCAAGGTCACCAATGCGGTTCATCACGAAGGCTTTCCTGGCAGCGTCGTTAAACGCTGTGTTTTTAAACCAGAAACCGATCAGTAAATAAGAACATAATCCTACGCCTTCCCAGCCAACAAACATAATAAGGTAGTTGTTGCCAAGCACCAACAAAAGCATAAAAAACACGAAGAGATTGAGGTAAGTAAAAAATCTTGCGAAGCCTTCGTCATCATGCATGTACCCGGTTGAATAAACGTGGATCAGGAATCCAATTCCGGTAATGATCAGTAAAAAAACCGCGGAAAGAGGGTCCACTAAAAACGCGAAAGGGATGGTGAGTGTATCGGAATTGATCCACGAAAACAAATTAATGATGTGCGATTTTTGAGTTGAAGATTGCAGGTCCACAAAAACCATAGCAGATACAATAAAGGAGGCTAAAATGCACACAGAAGCGATCGTTCCGCTTAATCCTTTACTCATTTTTTTTCCAAAGAACCCGTTGATAAGAAATCCTAACAATGGAAACAGTGGAATAAGTGCAGTCAATTTTATCATATTACGCTTTAACTAGTTTTTTAAATTACCCAACAAATCCGAATCAATGCTTTTTACATTTCTGTAGATCATGCTCAATATCGCAAGCCCTACGGCCACCTCAGCAGCTGCAACTGCCATAATAAAAAACACAAACACCTGGCCGCTCGCGTCGCCATGCAGTGTGCTAAAAGCCACCAGCAACAGGTTAACCGCGTTGAGCATTAATTCTATGCACATAAATAAAATAATGGTATTGCGTCGTGCCATTACGCCAATTGCGCCGATGATAAAAATAATCGTGCTAAGCATCAGGTACATATTTATTGAAATTCCGTTCAGCATTTTTTCTATTGATTTACAATTTTATTATTTACAATTGACGATTGCGTGTTCTTAATCTTATTCGTTTTTGCAGTTATTGCAGAGGCCGAAAAAATTCTCTCCAGCTCTTTTGACTCTTTCAATAATAATTCAAATTTTCCGTCAGCCAAATTATTGAAGGCTTTTATCAGTTCAAGCCAATAAGTAGATTCGTCTGATTCTTCTTCAACAATTTTCAGCTTATTGATAAAATCTGCAGTTGATTTGGCTTTACATGCTGCTCTGTAATTCGCCCCGACAGATGTCGCCGAACGCATCACTTGCCTGCCCATAATGTCATTTGCTGTTGACTTTTGTAAATCGTCAATGATCCTCAATGTACTCAAGGCAAAGTCAAAGGTTCTCTTTTTTAATATTTCCGGAGTTAAACTCATCTGCAATTGTAAATTGTCAATTTATAAATTGTAAATACACTATCATTTAATTTCCTTCTTCCCGATCATAATCGCTCCAACCAAAGCCGACAACAACAGCACTGAAACAATTTCGAACGGAAACAGATATTCATGAAATAACACCTTGCCCAGATTTTTTACCAGACCTATTTCTGAAGCGCCGGTTTGTACAAGTTCAGATCCCTGGGTACCGCGCAGAGCGGCCACCATCACAATAAGTAATAGTCCTCCAATGATCCCCGAAATTAATTTCGACGCAACAGTCTTTTGAGGTTCAGCATCCTGGTTGAGGTTCATGAGCATGATCACGAATAAAAACAATACCATGATGGCGCCTGCGTAAACCGCGATGTGGACCACTGCAAGGAACTGCGCATTCAATAAAAGATAATGCCCGGCTATACAGAAAAATGTAAGTACTAAATAAAGGACCGAATTAACCGGGTTGCGCGTGAAAACAACCATCAAAGCAAACATAATTGCCATGAACGACAGTATCCCGAAAAGCCATTGTGTAATTGTGTAACCTAACATATCTTTTATTTACAATTTTATTATTTACGATTTACAATTGTACCTTGTAAATCTTTAAATCGTCAATTTTTTCTAGTGTTTCCCTCCCTGCAGTTTACCCTGGTGCAGCTCATTATGCTTCAACCCGGGAATCTTTTTAAATGCCAGTACTTCGGGTGTTTGGCGTTTGCTGACATCTATCCGTTTATCAATCTTTTCAACAAGGATGTCTTTACCATAAATAAAAGTATCTCTTTCATACTCAGCGTCCACCAGCCTGTCGGTTAAAAAGATGGCTTCTTTCGGACAGGCTTCTTCGCAGAGCCCGCAAAAAATGCAGCGCAACATGTTAATCTCATAGGTTTTGGCGTATTTTTCTTCCCTGTACAATCCTTCTTCGCCTTTTTTACGCTCGCCGCTTTCCATGGTAATGGCCTCTGCAGGACAAGCCAACGCGCACATACCGCAGGAAGTGCAGCGTTCGGCACCGTTTTCATCGCGTTTTAAAACGTGTTTGCCCCTGTACACCGGCGCGATTGGCCGTTTTACTTCGGGGTACATAATGGTTGGCCGCTTTTTAAACAAGTGGCTGAATGTAATAACCATCCCCTTCACAATCGCAGGGAAATAAAGCTTCTCTGAAAAGCTCTGTTCCTTATGAGATACGACTATACTTCTGTTAGTTAACTGCATTGGATTAAGATTTTATGATTGAAACAAGTGCGATAATCATGATGTAATAAACTTCACACCCCTCAGCGAGGTGAAACAAAAATTGTATTTTTTTAAATAACTTCATTTTAAAATTTAATATTTCCCCTGAAATACTCAACTACGACGGTGATGGCTAAATTTAAAAGTGATAGCGGTAACAAACCTTTCCAGCCAAGGTTCATCAGCTGATCATAACGGAAACGCGGAATGGTCCAGCGGATCCACATGAACACAGAAATAAAGATGAGCGTTTTGGTGAAGTAAGCGCCAAAGCCAATGAGGGATATAATCCAGGAGCCTTCCTGCAGTCCCAGGGCTGCGTATAATTCTTGTGCAAACGGGAAATTATAGCCTCCGAAATAAAAACCGGCCATTACCGCAGAAGATACAAACATGTTGATGTACTCGGCGAATAAAAACAAGCCTAACTTAAAAGCTGAGTACTCGGTGTGGTAACCGCCTACCAATTCTGTTTCACATTCTGCAAGGTCAAAAGGTGCACGATTGGTTTCAGCCAGGGCGCAAACAAAGAAAATTAAGAAGCCCAGCGGTTGCCATACCACGTTTGCCACACCAGCGTCCTGCGCCGCCACAATCTCGCTGAAACTCAGTGTGCCACCGGCAGTAATGATCAAAGCGATCAGGGCAATGCCCATGGCCAGTTCGTAGCTGATCATTTGCGCCGACGCGCGGATGGCACCCAGCAAAGAGTATTTATTGTTTGATGCCCAGCCACCGATCATAATGCCATAAACACCGATGGATGTCACGCCCAATAAAAAGATCACACCTACGTTCACATCAGACACCTGCAATGGATAAACGGAATCACCAATGTGTAAGGCCGGTCCCCAGGGAATCAACACCCCCGCCATGATGGCCGTTACAATGAACAGGCCCGGTGCAAGTACGAATAAAAATTTATTGGATACATTGGGAATGATCTCTTCTTTGAACAGCATTTTGCCCCCGTCGGCCAGCGGCTGCAATAATCCCCAAATGCCTGCGCGGCTCGGGCCCCAGCGGTCCTGAAGCAAACCCGCGAATTTCCTTTCCCACCAGGTAGAGTACGCCGCGATGCCTAATGACACTGCAAAAATTGCGACACAGATAATTGACTTGTATATGATAAATTCTACCATTCTTATGTATTGTCTTAAGGTTTTTTATCCAAAGGCATAAAGCCCAGGGCTTTTTGTTGTTTTAATACCTGTAATTTTAATTCATTCAAATGCTGATAGTGGTTCTGCGAAATCACTGAGTTACGGTGAATAGGCGAAGGTCCTTCGATGACCCAGTCGCTTTTTTTCTTCTGATCGTAACGGCAATCGTTGCAAATAAATTCTTCCACCTCATCCCATTGATCTTTGCGGGCTGTTACGCGCACTACTTCCTCACCTTTTAACCAAACACGCGTTTTGCCGCAACATTTGGTACAATCGCGGTGGGCATCTACCGGTTTGGTAAACCATACCCGTTGTTTAAAGCGGAAAGTTCTGTCTGTAAGCGCGCCAACCGGGCAAACATCTATCACGTTGCCAGAAAAATCATTGTCGATAATATTTTCAATATAGGTTGAGATTTCTGAAGCGTCGCCACGGGCGATCACACCATGCACCCGGCCATCGGTGATCTGCTCAGCTGTTTTAACACAACGGTAACAAAGGATGCAACGGTTCATATGCAGTTTGATCTTATCGCCAATGTCTATCATTTCAAACTCGCGGCGTTTGAACTCATAACGGGTGGTAACTGCGCCATGTTCATAACCCAGATCCTGGAGCTTGCATTCACCGGCCTGGTCACATACCGGACAATCGAGCGGGTGATTGATCAGTAGAAATTCAACAACGCCTTTACGGGCCTCGAGTACTTCAGGATTGGTTACATTTTCAACCACCATACCATCCATTACTTCGGTACGACAGCTGGCAACAGGCTTGGGCATTGGGTTTGGATTAGCCGAGCTACCCTGCGTTACCTTAACGATGCAGGTGCGGCAATAACCACCGCTGGTTTTTAATTTTGTATAATAGCACATGGCCGGCGGGGCAACCGCAGGTCCTATCATGCGCGCTGCCTGTAAAATGGTAGTGCCTTTTGGCACATCTATTTCTATTCCGTCTATTGTTACTTTCATTTAATGCTTTTTATATATCAATGTCTTTAACGCTGAAATTTATTGCTGATGCCTGGTAGTAAAAGAAATATTTGTAAAAACGCCATTTGTAATTTTAATACTGTCTGCAGCCGCAGTTGAGCCAATTTTATGCGCTAATAAAGTAAAGGTGCCTGATATTTTTTTATTCACATTGTCAACCGCTGTGATATTTATGGTGCCCTCGTCGGGTGAATGCTCGATCAATGTACCCCCATTGGCTGTTTTTTTCACATAAATCATTACGGCGTCATCCCTGGTCAGCCCCATGTCATGGTTACCTACCGCTATGTTCGGGTCTGCAGTAGGAAAATCAATCCCCCACACAAACATGTTGTCCGCTGTTTCACCGTTTATAGCTATGGCCGAGATCTGGTCGGTATCATCGATCAGCAACTCAGCATAATTTTTAACTGAGGTCCAGCTATTACCATTCAGGTTGGCGGTCATGCTGCCGTTAATAGTCGGCACAACTGGCGCCGGCTCAGGCTCGGGGTCCTTCTTTTTATTACAGGAGTCAAATAATGTAACAGCAATTAAAAGCAGGGCAATGGTTCTGGCTATTTTCATTTTGTTTGTGGGTTTGTTTCGTTAACAGGCGCTTTAAATGACACCGGCAGCGTATAATACACTTTCACAGCCTTGCCGTTTTGATGTCCGGGTTTCCATTTTTCGGGGTAACTTTTTATCACACGCACAGCTTCATTATCGCAGGCCTTGCAATCAGGCACACCTTTCAAAACCTGGATGTCATAGAGGTCTCCATCGGTTCCAACAACAAACTTGATAAAAGATTTTCCCGAGATGCCAGCTTCTTTTTCTTTCTGAGGATAGACGATGTTGGCACTTAAATATTTATAAAAGGCTGCCATTCCTCCGGGAGGTTCAGGCATTTCTTCAACAATAGTGAACACTTCAGATGCTGCTGTTGCGCCCTCACTTTTTTGCGCAAACAACCCCGTGCTGATGAGAACAAACAATACTAATATTTTAGATCCTGTTTTCAACTATACCAAAACTTTATTAAACCTGTTATAATGACTTACGTCTACAAATTTTTTACTTTTCGCCACATCAATAAACTCCTGCTTAAAATGCCTGATGGCAGCAGCTACCGGCCAGGCCGCGGCTTCTCCCAGAGGACAAATGGTTTTACCTTCAATCTTGCTTTGTATGTCCCATAACAGGTCCACATCGCTTTCGGTTGCCGTACCATTGAGGAATTTTTTCAGGATCTTTTCCATCCAACCTGTACCCTCACGACATGGCGAGCATTGCCCGCAACTTTCGTGGTGATAAAAACGCGTGAAGGTAAAAAGGTTCTTCACTATGCTGGTATCTTCATCCATCACAATAAAGCCACCTGAACCCAGCATGGTGCCGGTAATAAATCCGCCGTCAGCCAGACTTTCGTAGGTCATGAGCCTTGGTTCGCCTTTTGCTGTTTTCAGAATTAATTCAGTAGGCAAAATAGGTACCGATGAACCACCGGCAACCACCGCTTTCATTTTTTTGCCATTGCGGATCCCACCACAGTATTCCTCGCTGTATATAAATTCTTCAACCGGAAGCCCCAGTTCGATTTCGTACACGCCGGGTTTATTGATATGTCCTGAAGCCGAGATCAGTTTAGTACCCGTGGATTTCCCGATTCCTATCTTAGCGTATTCTTCGCCGCCCATGTTAACAATAGGGCAAACCGCCGCGATGGTCTCAACATTATTAACCACGGTAGGGCAACCCCATAACCCGGCTACTGCGGGAAAAGGAGGTTTGATGCGTGGGTTGCCGCGCTTGCCTTCCAATGATTCCAATAAAGCGGTTTCTTCGCCACAAATATAAGCGCCACCGCCAACTTGTACATAACAGTCGTGTGAAAAATCAGTTCCTAAAATGTTTTGCCCTAACCAGCCCGCGGCATAGGCTTCGGCAATTGCTGCCTCAACGATACGCGCCACATAAAAATATTCACCACGAATGTAGATGTATGATTTTTTTGCTCCCAGGGCATAAGAAGAAGTGATCATGCCTTCTATTAAGGCATGCGGAATCTTTTCCATCAGGTAACGGTCTTTAAAGGTCCCCGGTTCAGATTCATCGGCATTACACACCAGGTAACGCGGCACACCTTCTGGTTTTGCGAGAAAGCTCCATTTCATCCCTGTAGGAAAACCTGCTCCCCCGCGACCACGCAGACCCGATTTTTTTACTTCGTCGGTGACCTGGTCGGGCGCCATGGTTTTGAGTGCCTTTTCTACCGAGGCATAACCGCCGTTGGCGCGATACACCTCAAGGGTATGAATGTTTGGCAGGTGATCGTTGTGTATTAATAGTTTTTTACCCATAAGCCTTAGCGCCACTCCCGGTTGAAAGGAGGGCAGGTTTAATTTTACAATGTATTTTTATAATCGAGGTCCGTATAACTTTTTAATTTATTTTCCGCCCTGTAGTCTTCCATAATGCGGTCCACTTTTTCGTAGGTGAGGTTTTCGTGGTAACTGGCGCCACACTGCATCATTGGGGCGGTGCCGCATGAACCTAAACACTCAGCCACTTTTAACGAGAACATGCCGTCTTTAGTGGTTTCGCCCACCTTGATGCCCAGTTTATTTTCAATGTATTTAACAATGTCTTCAGCGCCCATCAGCCAGCACGAACTTGTTTGACAAACTTCAAGCACACATTTGCCCATGGGCTTTAAATTGTACATGGTGTAAAAAGAAGCCACTTCAAAAACCTCTATGGGTTTGATGTTTAGTACCGAAGCAACGTAGTCCATGGTCTCGGGACTTAACCAACCTCCAAACTCGGCTTGCGCCACGTGGAGCACCGGTAAAAGCGCCGATTTATGTTTGCCTTCGGGATAACGTGAAATAATGGTTTGCACTGTCTTCATGGCCTCATCGCTGAATTTAATCTTAGCGCGTTTGGTCTCGTCAAAGTGTTGTGTTCCGTGTAAGTGACTACTCATTTTTTAATCCTTATAAATTTTGAATTGTTTTTCAACGATCAGTACCTTTATTATGCGTCAAGTTCCCCTGCTATCACGTTCATGCTGCTCATTGTGATGATCGCGTCGCTCAGCATCGCGCCTTTGATCATTTCGGGATAAGCCTGGTAATAAATAAAACAAGGCCTTCTGAAATGCAAACGAAATGGTGTTCTGCCACCATCGCTGATCAGGTAAAAGCCCAGTTCCCCATTACCGCCTTCAACACAGTGGTATACTTCTCCCACCGGAACATCTGTTTCTCCCATCACAATTTTAAAGTGATAGATGAGCGCTTCCATGTTATTATATACCATTTCCTTGGGTGGAAGGAAAAAGTCAGGAATATCAGCGTGTACCGGTCCGTCGGGCATATTCTTAATTGCCTGTTTAATAATGCTGAGCGATTGCCACATCTCCTCGTCCCTTACTGTAAATCTGTCGTACGTATCTCCGGCAGTTCCAATCGGAATTTTAAAGTCAAAATCCTGGTAGGAAGAGTAAGGCGTTGCAACACGCACATCATAATCCACGCCTGCAGCCCTTAGGTTGGGGCCCGTGAAGCTGTACTCCAGAGCCATTTTCGCGCTAATTGGTCCGCACTTGATGGTTCTGTCCATAAAGATCTTATTACGCATTAATAATGCGTTAAATTCGGTCAACGCTTTTGGAAAATCTCTTACAAAGGCGTTAATTTTATCCCAGGTCTCTTTATCAAATTCCCGGTCGAAGCCGCCAATGCGGCCGATATTGGTTGTTAAGCGCGCGCCGCAAATGCGTTCAAAAATTTCGTAGATGTGTTCGCGCCATTGAAATAAATAAAGAAAGCCGGTTGTAGCGCCGGTATCCTGCCCGATAATGGTGTTGCAGATGATGTGATCGGCGATACGGGCGAGTTCCATAACGATCACGCGCATGTATTCGGCGCGTTTTGGGATCTCTGCCCTGATCAGTTTTTCAACTGTCATGTGCCAGCCCATGTTATTGATCGGCGAGGAGCAGTAATTGAGCCTGTCGGTTATAGGAGTGATCTGCGCGTAAGGCCTGCGTTCAGCGAGTTTTTCAAAGGCCCTGTGAATATAACCCAGGGTGGGTACTGCATCATGAATGATCTCACCATCCATTTTTAATACATTCTGAAAAATGCCGTGTGTGGCTGGATGCGTTGGTCCAAGGTTAAGGGTTGAATACTCTTTCTCGATGGTATCCGGGGGTGGTGTTATTGTATTTTCTTTTTTACCCATTTTTGATTTAAGATCTATGATATTAGATTTAAGATTTCTGTCTGCCATTTCTTAGCTCTAAAATCCAATCCCGATAGCTATCGGGACTAACTTCTCTTTATCGTCCAAACATTTTATCTTCTTTGTCTTCCCTTACCTGGTCTTCAAGCGGGTATTCCTTCCGCATTGGAAAAATATCCATTTCATCTACATTTAGTATGCGTACTAAATTAGGATGTCCCTTAAAACGTACGCCGAAAAAATCGTATGTCTCCCGTTCCATCCAGTTGGCACCCGGCCAGAGATCTACTGCTGTTGGTATTTCGGGTTTAGCAATGTCAAAAAAAGTTTTGATGCGCACGCGCATATTTTTAGGCATGTTATGCAGATGATAAATAACGCCCAATTGTTTTTCATCAGCCGTTTGCATACCGGTAAGGTCTGTGAGAAAGTGAAAGTTAAGGTCGGCATCTTCTTTCAAAAATTTGAGAATGTCATGAACGTTGTCTGGTTTCACCGTAAATACAGCAAAATCGTATAACAACTCGGCAGCCTCAACGGAGCCCGGAAATTTAGCGTTTAATTTTTCTTTGACCTGGTCTAAAATTTCTTTACTCATTCTTAATTATTTACAATTTTTGTATTTACAATTGACGATTTAGAAATTGTAAATTGTCAATTCTTAAATTGTCAATTTATTCAATGCCGTAACTATTCAATAGTTTTTTATACTCAGGGGTATGTCTTCTTCTTCCCGATTCGTTCTTGGCGAGTTCCTGGATCTTTAAGATGCCTTCGATGATCTGTTCAGGACGTGGAGGACAGCCCGGCACATACACATCCACCGGAATGATCCTGTCGATACCCTGCAACACGCTGTAAGTATCAAAAATGCCGCCGCTGCTCGCGCAGGCCCCAACGCTCAATACCCAGCGTGGTTCGGCCATTTGCTCGTAAACCTGGCGTAAAATTGGTCCCATTTTTTTCGCAATAGTACCCATCACCATTAAAAGGTCTGCCTGGCGGGGCGAAAAACTCAGGCGCTCCATGCCAAAACGTGCCAGGTCATAATGCGATCCCATGGTAGCCATAAATTCTATCCCGCAACAAGACGTGGCAAAAGGCAAAGGCCATAGAGAGTTGGCGCGCGCCATTCCAATGACATCATCTACCTTGGTCGCGAAAAATCCTGGTCCCTCCATGCCTTCGGGCTGCTTCGCGATTTCAAGTTTTGATTTTTTTATAATTTCATCAGCCATTTTTATAATTTACAGTTTTAAAAAATTTACCATTGACGATTTGGCAATTGTAAATTGTCAATCCGCACAATTGTCAATCCATTTACTCTTCCCACGTAAGGGCCTTTTTTGACAACATGTAGTAAAATCCAACCAGCAACAAAGCAATAAAGCTAAATACCTCAACTACACCAAGCATTCCCAGTTCTTTAAAATTAACGGCCCAGGGATACATGAAAATAACCTCTATGTCGAATAACACAAATAAAATGGCAACGAGAAAATATTTTATAGAAAACGGAACGCGGGCATTTCCCTGGGTTTCTATACCGCACTCAAAAGACTCGAGTTTTACTTTGGTTTTGCGTTTTGGGCCAAGCGCGTGTGTGGCGAATAAGGACACCACGGCAAACCCTACAGCGATCGTAAACATGATGAAAATCGGAAGATAATCCAGGGGAGAATTATAACTCATAAACATTTACTTTAGACTGTAAGATTAACCATTTTTACATAAACCATCAAACTTTTCTGCATAAAAAATCGGGAATTATTTTTCGTGAACGCTGGCTTTTTAGTGCAATTCGTTGCAATAATTTTGTATATTATTTTTGCTTTCTTTTAATAAGAGTTGTTACTGCCAACTAATTAAATATGCGGCATTTTCAGGCGCTTTTCTGTTTTTGTCTTAAACGCCTAAATAAAGGGCGCTTAATTTGTTTTAACACGATATTTACGTACTTTTGCACCAAGAACAAAAAAAATGACAGCAGCTTTTATACTAGGGATTTTAGGCGGCCTTGGCGCCCCGGAAATTATTATTATTTTAATTATTCTTTTATTAATGTTTGGCGGTAAAAAAATTCCGGAATTAATGAAGGGTCTCGGAAGAGGCATCAAGGATTTTAAAGATGCAAGTAAAGGCGAAGCCAACAACGGCGAAGCTGAGAAAAAATAAGCGGACGCAGTCCGGACAATTACAGAAATGTGTAGATTTGAAGCGTTATTCCATGTACGAATAACGCTTTTGTTATTTTAATAAAACCGATCAAGTGTATCAATTTTCAACCATTCAACAATTACAGGCTGACCTGAAGTCGGGTGTGGTCAACTGCAAAAGCCTTGTAGAGCAGGCCATAGCAGACATTTCCAAAAAAAAACACCTCAACGCTTTTCTCGAAGTATATAACAGTTCGGCTTTGGCGCTGGCTGAAAAAACAGACGCGAAAATTAAAGCCGGAACAGCCGGTAAGCTCGCCGGCACTATTGTAGGTCTGAAGGACAATATTTGTTACAAAGGACATAAGGTATCGGCATCTTCCAGGATCCTGGAGGGCTTTGAATCTCTTTTTTCGGCAACGGTCGTTGAAAGGTTGCTGGCCGAGGACGCCATCGTTATCGGCAGATTGAATTGCGATGAATTCGCGATGGGCAGCAGCAACGAAAATTCGGCATACGGCAACGTGTTAAATCCGCTCAATGAAAAATGTGTTCCGGGTGGGTCCTCAGGTGGTTCTGCTGCCGCGGTTGCAGCCAATCTCTGCCATTTTACACTCGGTTCCGACACAGGCGGATCTATCCGTCAGCCGGCCTCGTTTACCGGCAATGTTGGTATTAAACCTACTTACGGCAGGGTTTCGCGTTATGGGCTCATCGCTTACGCCTCTTCATTTGATCAGATCGGTCCAATTACAAAAACCGTGGCAGACATGGCGCTGGTGCTCGAAATCATCAGTGGTAAAGACAAGCACGACAATACCTCTTCTTCGCATCCTGTAGAAAATTATTCAACGGCGCTGGCTGAAGATAAAAAATATAAAATTGCCTATTTAAAAGAATGTCTTGAGGCCGATGGCCTAGACCCAGAGGTGAAACAAAGCGTTTTAAAGCAGGTAGAATCTTTAAAAGCGGCGGGTCATGAACTAAAAGCCATCAGCTTTCCTTACCTGGATTACATGGTGCCCACCTATTATGTGTTAACTACAGCCGAAGCCTCTTCCAACCTTTCACGTTTTTCGGGCATACATTACGGTCACCGCTCGGCAAAGGCAACAGACCTGGAAAGCACTTACAAAAAATCACGCAGCGAAGGCTTTGGAAAAGAGGTAAAGCGCCGCATCATGCTTGGCACCTTTGTTCTGAGCTCGGGTTACTACGACGCTTATTACAGCAAAGGCCAGAAAGTAAGAAGGGTGATCCAGGAGAAAACAAAGGAGATCTTTAAGGATTTTGATTTTATAATCACCCCTTCCACACCTGGTACTGCCTTCGAATTCGGGAAGAACAGCGCCGATCCTATTAAAATGTACCTGGAGGATATTTTTACCGCGCAGGCTCCTATAGCCGGCATTCCTGCCATATCTGTTCCCTGTGGCATTCACAGCAATGGGCTGCCTATGGGACTGCAGATCATGGCCAATTACTTTGAGGAAGCGAAATTGCTGAACCTGGCTTCTAAAATAAAAAGCCAAAATTAATTATTAACAGGAGAAAATTTTGTTTTTAAATATTTACATTTACACAACTAAAAAAATAAAATCATGAAATGAGACTTAAAATTTACCATTATACACCACTATAGTGAATAAATTTTATGCGAATTCCATATGACTTTAAACTTAAAAATTATATACATATGAAAGTATCAGTTATCGGGGCAGGAAATGTAGGAGCTACATGCGCCGAATATATCGCGCTTAACCGCATTGCGAGCGAAGTTGTTATTTTGGACATTAAAGAAAATTTTGCCGAAGGTAAAGCTTTGGACCTGATGCAGACCGCGACCCTGAACGGTTTTAACACCCGTATTACAGGGAGCACAAACGATTACAGCAAAACAGCGAACAGCAAGGTGGTGGTGATCACAAGCGGTATCCCGCGTAAACCTGGCATGACGCGTGAAGAACTGATCGGCATCAACGCCGGCATTGTAAAAACCGTTACCGAAAATGTTTTAAAACATTCACCGGAAGCCATTATTATCGTGGTAAGTAATCCTATGGACACCATGACTTACCTGGCATTAAAAGAAAGTAAATTACCTAAAAACAGGATTATAGGAATGGGTGGCATTTTAGACAGCGCCCGTTTTAAATGTTATTTATCAATGGCGATGAACGCGCCGGCAAGCGACGTACAAGGTGTTGTAATTGGCGGGCACGGAGATACTACCATGATCCCTCTGACCCGTTTTGCTACTAATAATGGTATTCCCGCTTCACAATCACTGAGTGCCGACGCTTTGAAAAAAGTTGCGGCCGACACCATGGTTGGTGGCGCAACATTAACAGGTATGCTGGGAACGAGTGCGTGGTATGCGCCAGGAGCTGCAGTTGCCCAGTTGGTAAACAGCATCATCAACGATCAGAAAAAATTATTTCCATGCTGCGTATTGCTGGAAGGTGAATACGGGCAAAAAGACATTTGCCTGGGTGTGCCGGTAGTAATCGGCAAAAACGGTTGGGAGAAAATTGTTGACTTTAACCTGAACGAAGAAGAAAAAGCGGCTTTCGCTAAAAGCGCCGAAGCTGTAAGAAGCATGAACAGCGTGCTGAGCGAGATGAAGCCTTCATAATTCTGATTTATTTCTAAAAAAACACCATCCTGCACGGGCTGGTGTTTTTTTTTGATTTAAAGTAAAAATCGTTGTTTATTTTTACACTATTAATGAAAAGATCGCTCGTCCTGTCTCTACTTGTTTTTTCCATGGCCTGTTATGGCCAATACGAGCCCCTGGCGCGCAACGCCTTCATCAATCAACCCATGCAGGAAGCTTTTGATTACTGGAACATTTCAAGGCCCAATACTACTTTTCACTCTTCATTTAAACCTTACCTCAGCAGCACTTTTACCAACGCCACCGACTCGGTGGTACCCTTCAGGTTTTACGCGTTTAAGAATTTCTTTTTGAGCAAAACCCTCAACGAAAAACCGCAAAAGCCCGATTGGTACAATGTTCAGGTGCATCCCATTCTCGACGCTGAAATTGGTTATGATGGTGTTTTGAAAAAGCCTTTGCTTTCAACCATTGGCGGTACACATATAAAACTCAACATCAACAATGATTTTACTTTTGCAGCGTCGCTCTACGGTGGGAAAACAAGTCTGCCTTTTTTCCTTGACACCAGTATCGCTACCCATAAAATTCTACCGGCATACGGACAGGCTTACGGCAAAAACACCGGTGAATATTCATTTGTAGATTACACCGGTTATGTCTCTTATTCTCCCAATAACAGCAAGATCTTTAATTTTCAGCTGGGGCGTGATAAACACTTTATAGGTGATGGATACAGAAGTCTGCTGCTCAGCGATTACGGCCCGGCCTACCCCTACTTCAGGATCAACACCAGCCTCTGGCGCCTTCAGTACAACGCCTGGTACACCTGGATGTATGATGTAACAGGCGCTAACGGCTTTAAATCAAAATATTCTAACAAGTTTGGAACTTTTCATTATTTAAGCTACAATATTATCAAAGAGCTCAACATAGGTCTTTTTGAAAACATTGTGTGGCGCGGCACCGACACTAACCAGGTGCGAACCTTTGATGTGAATTACCTCAACCCTGTTATATTTTTCAGGCCGCAGGAATATGCAGTAGGTTCCCCGGACAATTCATTTATCGGCGTCAACATCAACGCCACCATTTTTAAAAAAATAAAATTGTACGGGCAACTGGCCCTTGATGAATTTTTTCTGAAAGAGATTCGCGCGCGTAAAGGCTGGTGGGGCAACAAACAGGGCTGGCAGCTGGGCGGAAAATATATTAACGCCTTTGGCATTAAAGGCTTGAAGTTACAGGCAGAGTATAACCAGGTGCGGCCATACACATACAGTCATGGCGTAGTGCAGCAGAATTACTCACATTACGGTGCAGCGCTTGCGCATCCTTTTGGTGCTAACTTTAAAGAGTTGCTGGGTTTTATCAACTACCGCAAAAACAACTGGGAGTTAAGCCTGCAAGGTATGTATGCGCTCGTGGGAAAAGACTCGGCAAGATCAAACTACAGTGTTGGTCAGAATATTTTTATGAGTTATACAAAACGTCCGTTTGAGTACGGGCACAGCACCGGGCAGGGAGTTAAAACAACCGTTATGCAAAGCCAGGTAAAGGTGACTTATTTTATTATTCCTGATCTAAACATGAGGCTGGAACTGGGTTACATACAGCGCGCGGAGCAAAACACAATGGGTTATGTTCTGCAAAACCCTTATATCTTTTTGGGTTTCAAAACCAGTTTTTGGAATGTGTATAATGATTTTTAATTATTTGACTCTAAAAATTTTCCTTTTTCATGTCGTCTTTCCATCTTGGCGCTAAAAGAAGCAATCCCTATGACAATCGAGTAGGCATCAAGTTAAGTCTTGGCTTTCTTTCTGAATCTCAATACAGTCTCATAGCTGGAGTGTTTTGCGTTAATCGGCAGCCTTTGGATTTTTTCGTCCGTTCTTTTCTCTTGAAAGAAAAGAACCAAAAGTTCAAGGCTACATAATATTTTGCTAAAACTCATCAGTACTTCAAGCTGGAGTCTATGATCATGGCCCCTCCTGCCCACCAAGCGCTCACACGGGTCCAGCATATCCTCCACGCACAAGCCTTTTCGAAAAAGCTCCTTGACCAACTAAATGCTTAAGACTTCGAAAGCTTTTTCGAAACGCTTTTGAAGTCCTGAGAGTTTTTACGCA
>JAZKFC010000001.1:47236-117894 GCA_040386615.1 Bacteroidota bacterium | reverse complement strand
AATAAAAGAAGAAAAGCCGTTGGGCCCAGTCCAGGTGTAGCTTGTAGCTGCAGCGCATGTAAAACTCAATATGGAGCCCGAACAAACGGGGGAATTGCTGGTTACTGTATTTGTCTGTACATAACTGATAACGGACGAAGTAACCGTTGCTGTTTGCCCTGGCGCCCCCCGGGTTGCGCCGTTGGATGTCATTTCGGTTACTGCTCCTGAAAGAGAGAAGCCACCTATGCCGCCCAATATATTTATGTTTGGCATAAAAAGTCCGGTTGAAATCGCTACCAGGCCACCGCCACCTCCTCCACCGGGCCCTTCACTTTCAGTTAGCGGCAATCCGGGAGCCGTAAGCACCGACTGGTTTCCACCCGGCCCTCCACCGGCGTAAGCAAATTGCGTTGCAGGGAACGCCCCTGTTTTTATCACAACGCTGCCCCCGGCGCCACCACCAGATGCACCGTCGCAACTGCAGCCAAATGTGTTGCCGCCAAAGTCGCCATAAGATGAGGTGGCACCTGTTCCTGAAAAGCCTGTTGTTGCGATCAAATAAACGATGCCCCCGCCGTTGCCCCCTGGCGGAGAAGTATTTTGATTGTAACTGGCGGCACCCCCGCCTCCGCCAAAATAAATTCTTGTTTCAGGATCGATATTGTTTAAAGGCCTGCCGCCGCGTCCACCCATGTTCCTTCTAAAATCTCCCGACCAAACAGCTGCTCCGGGTCCGCTCGCATTCGCATTTGCGTTCGTAGCCCCGTAACTGTATCCGCCCCTGCCGCCACCAGAGGACGTTGTCAGTGAATTTCCATTTGAAATATAATCCGGGTCTAATGCCCAGGCAGCTAACAGGTTCGCTGGATTTACCACCATTTCACCTGAGCCATTCCATACGTTTCCATTAAAGGCGTTGGCGCCGCCGCCGCCGCCCGAGTTGTGTGCGGTACCACCACCACCACCATTTCCCGGGGCACCCCGTGCGTATCTTCCCCCGTTAAGATCATAGTCTGATTGGTACCCGAAAATACCTTCGCCTTTTTCTCCGCCATCACCAATGAGATTGCTAACATACAATGTTGTTCCTAACGACGATAATACATTGGTTGGTGTCGCACCACCTCTGAAACCTGATGCGTTAGCGGTGATTAAACCATTGTTAACAATGTTTGCCGAGTGAATCACTACCAATCCGCCAAAGCGGTAAGAAATTCCGGAGATGACAGTGTCTTTCCATGGTTTTGGAACAATCGAACTTCCCGGATTAACAGTCAAAGTCGTATACTGGGGCACTCTGATGATCTGAGGACGACCCGATAAAGAATAGGAGTATGTAAACGGCGTTTGAGTGGTGATCACATTTCCACTCACACTTTGTACGTACTTAAACTCATAAAGGCCCGCGCTGTTGTATGCAGTAATATCGCCATAACTGGCAGTATTTGTAAAGTCAAGGGAAGCACCCTGGGCCTGATAAACCATTATCAGATCTCCACCACACAATGAAATGATGGATGAGCTAGCGATGCTTAGTGTATTGCTGTTAGCGCTGATGCTTGCCGACACAGGAGAATAATGATTAAGGATCTGTGTAGAGGTAGTAACTGTTAGAGGCCCATCCTTTCCGGGTTGCGCATACAAATTAAAAAAGGACCAAAGAAATAAAATACCGAAGTATGTTTTTTTCATGTTGTGTCAGGGCAAAAATAAAGAAACAAGGGACAATACAAATATATCAGATTATCCCGAAAATTGGTTGGTGTTTTATTTAAGAATCTGTTCCCGGACAGGAATTTTTTAACAAGAAAAACCAGTTTGAATTTTCCGGAACTTAAATTGACATTACAGGCCTAATTGTTTTTTCAGTTTAACAGGCAGTTTTGATGCTACCAGATCGTAAGAGCGTTTCGTTGCGCCTTCCCATTGTTTTTTGTTTAACCGGGTGATGTCATCGAGTTTCACCCATTTGTGCCTTGCCATGTACGGCGCCGCTATAAACCCGGTTTTAGCACAATACGCATCAAATTCCTCGTCGGCAACTTTGAAAGAAGCGCTGTGGGGTATTTCATCCGGAGAGGTAACGAGGAACATTTTCCCGCCAATATTAAAACATAAATGATTTTCCCATTTAATGTCGATGGTGACCCCATTTAATTTTGTGCAAATATCCTGCAGGTCTTGTATCGTCATAATTAATAAAATAGCCGGGTTTGCCCGCCAGATGTTGGAATTAGAATTTACTCCTGAGGCGCGCAGATTTACGCTTCTGTTTGAAGATATAACCTGCCGTGACTTCGAAGGTCATATAAAAATCCCTTTGTTTGTCGCCCCGCTGAGCAGCAGTGCCATCGGCCGCAGGTAAACTGGCACCATAAATATCTCCGCGACTTGGATCTGCCATTTGTGCGGATTCAGGTCCGTAAGCCGCTGCCAGGGCACTGGCGTCATAATAGCTGGAGCCTACATCGTCAATATAATCAGTAAAAGTTTTTCTGAACGCTACTTCAACGCCCAGCGACCATATTTTGTTAATGTTTAATTTATAGAACACACCAATGGGAACGCACACTGCGATATTGGAATACTGTTTTGGTCCTCCGGGTAAACCCTGACCTTCGGTGTGTAGCGGGCGTAGCGCCACATATTTACCGGCAGCATTTTTTCCTTTTGGATTAAAATAGAAAACACCCACACCCACAAATCCGAAGATATTATGGGTGAACTTTTTAGCGGCGGCGCTGTATGTTTTTTTAATGCTGTACCTGGTAGCTGATGTCCGGCTTGTTTGCAGACCTACTTCGGCCCTCGTGGAAAGCTCAAAAACACTCGACCTAAAATTCAAATTCCTGTTTTTTCGCGCCGGATTTTCGGATTTGGCATCGTCGCCTTTTAAAATCAAATAATTGAATTTACCAGCCACGTTCAGGTAACGTTTTATTTTGTAACGGGCCCCAAGGCCAAAGGCAGTACGGGTTTGAGAAAAATCTAAATCCGCCGGGCTGTAGTCCCTGCCGGCTTTGGCAGTTCCTCCAAGATCACCCAGAAAATTCACGGAGCCCAGGCTTACAAATACCTCTTTCCTGTATCTTTTCCATTCCCCAGCCCGCACAAAACTTTGAGCGTCAGAGTGATAGGCTACGAAAAACAGACCCAGGACCGCGTAGAGTTTTCTCATTTAGTTTTAAATCCGAATAAAAATACTCTTTTATAGCTAAACTAAAAAATAAATTTGCTCATTTTATTAAGGGGCAGCGGTTGAAATTGTTATTGGGAAGGCCCGAAAAACTGCTCATTAAAATTGATCAGGTATATTTTTTCTGTAGCGCGGGTAAGCGCGGTATAAAGCCATCTCAGGAAACCCTCGTTAATATTTTCCTCTTTTAAATAACCCTGGTCGATAAAAACCACCGGCCACTGACCTCCCTGTGATTTATGACAGGTAATGGCATAGCTGAATTTTACCTGCAAGGCGTTGTAATACGGACTTTTTTTCAGGTAGGCCATCCTGATGCCTTTAACGGGTTCATCTTTCACATCTTCAAGTACACTTTCATAGAGTTTTTTCTGTTCTTCGGTGCTTAATGCCGGGTTGTCTGTAAACAGGCTATCCGTTATGATCTTAACCTGTTGCTCGGGCAAATTGGGGTAATCTGAAAATTTTATGAAGCAGTCGCAAAAATTAAATCCATAAAGTGTTTCGCGATTGAGAATCTTTGTTATTTCGGCCGTGTCGCCATTGGCAATAAATCCGCCTTCACCGTTATTATCTCCCAGCCAGAAGTAATTGTTTTTAACGATCATGATCTTGTCTCCCCCCACCAGGTCTTCCTCGTACAATTTAATGCGGTTTCTGAAGCTTTGGTTAAAAAGGTTGGCGCGTTTATTACTGCGGGTAATGATCACCACATTGTCTTCGCCATAGTTCGAAATGCACGACTGCAGCGTCTCTTCAAGTTCATCTCCTGGTAAATTCACCAAGTCCTGCGTACACACCAGTCTTGGAAACCCGGGTTCAGCGTTTTCCATGCTTCTTCGCAGGTTGGTGGCGTTGAGTAAAATACCGCTTTCGAGACGTTGCCGGGCTACTTCTTTTAATTCAAAAAGACCGATGTTCAGATGAAAGGCGGCCCGCAGGTATTTCTGGTTAAGCGCAGGACTTTCGTCGCTGCCCACCGGCGGCAGTTGGGCCGTGTCGCCTATTAAAATAAGTTTGCAGTTCTCGCCGCTGTAAACATATTCAAATAAATTCTCAAGCAGGCTGTTAAACAGGCTTTCTCCACCCGAATCGGCGCTGATCATTGATGCTTCGTCAACAATAAAAAGGGTGTTGCGGTGTAAATTTTCAGCGAGCGTAAAATGAATAACGCCGTTTGCACCCATTTGTTTTCTGAATATTTTTTTGTGGATGGTTTGTGCCTGTCGTTGCGAATAACCGCTTAACACTTTGGCCGCTCTTCCGGTGGGGGCTAGTAAAACGCTTCGCCATTTAATACCAGGCAACGCTTTGGTAAAGGCCGAGATAAGGTTGGTCTTACCTGTGCCAGCGTAACCTTTTAAAATAAAAACGCCGCGTTCATCCGGATTAAAAATAAATTCAGAGATTTTTTCAATGGCTATCTGCTGATCGCTGTTTGGCGTGAATGGCAGATACCCCGGGATCAGACTGATAAGGTTTTCTATGGCGTTTTTTACGGGCATCTGCCTCTAATATAAATCAAAAAGCTGGATTTAAGACGGCATCTTTACCAGGTAAAAATAAAAAAAGCCATTCCCAAAATGGGAATGGCCGTTGAAAAGAAATGTTTTAATTACGGTAGCGTGATGGTATAAGTTTGATTGTTAACAGTGAGCGTTGCGTTAAGATCGCAGGAAGTTACGCTACCGAAATTGATCAGCCTGGTAGGTCGCGTGCCCGGCGTATAAGAAATGGTTCCACTGATAAATGGGTGACGGCGCGGGCGATTAGGATCGGGGCTGCAGGTAAAGTACTTAATAAGGTTGGTGGCGTTAGCGGTATAGTTTTCTCCCCTGGCATTTACACCGGCAGAGCTGCCATTTAACTGGATCTGCGCCTGTGTCCAGTTAATCGGAGAGGATTGTCCGTTATAACAATTAGAGTTGCTGGTGTTTAACAGTTCTTTGGTTCGGTTGCATACCCACGAAATAGCGTTGCTTGTGCCTGCTTTGGTAATAGACACATTGGCGCTGATGCCCCAGGT
This sequence comes from Bacteroidota bacterium, assembly GCA_040386615.1. Classification (GTDB taxonomy): domain Bacteria; phylum Bacteroidota; class Bacteroidia; order B-17B0; family Aurantibacillaceae; genus Aurantibacillus. Next base: position 112,690 of record JAZKFC010000001.1, on the reverse strand, counting down.
AAGATTTGTGCCGGGATTAGGTCCGGTAGGAATATTAACCGGCGTGGAGTTGGTAATTGTTTTATTGATAATGTTCACCTGGTTGCCGTCAACCACGTAGTTTTGTGAACTCACCGTCATGCTGAAACCCGGGTTGCGGTAGCGAACCGCGGTACTTGGACTTGAGGCTGAAAAATTGTACGTGAGTTGTCCCGTGCGAACCCTTCCGTCAAGACCCAAACAGCCTACATTTCCAAAGTTAACTACAACTGTTTGAGTGCCTACGCCTGTTATCGTAGCGCAAAGCGACGACAAGCCAAGGATACCGCCACTAACAGAACTTGCGCCTGAAGTCTTAAAGGTAGTTAAGGAGCCGTTTTCAGAAACCTGGCTTCCCATCAGGTCAATATCATTTACGATCCCTTCGGCCATGTTGTTATCGTTAGCCGTTCCCTGCTCGGTGTCGGGTTCTTCAATAACTTCTTTTTCTTTTTTACGGCACGAAGAAAGTGTTAAAGCGCCGGCAACAATTATAAGTGCCAGGTACCTTGAAAAGTCGGATGTTTTCATTTTATAAAGTTTTTGTTTGTTTGATTCTTTGATTGCAACAAAGGTGAAAGGTTTAATCGGGATAAAAAAAATATTTTTTATTTTAAGAATGTCTTAGATTTGTTCAAAATGTTGAAGGAAGCTTACATAACAAAGCAATTTTACAGTGAACAGCCTTTTCCGGCGGGTCCGTATTGTCTTTCTATGCATATCAGCGACTCTTCATTTATGTACGCCATTTCTACTTCAAATTTCCAGACAATAGTTGAGTTACTGCATGTTCAGTTTGGGAATGCCGCGAATACGGCCGCCCAGTTAAAAGAACAGGTGGCTTTTTTGGTGCAAAATTATTTTTTGCAGCGGAAAAAATTCGAGAAGGTGCATATCGCTTTTTTGAATCATGACTTCACGCTTGTTCCCGAAGCTTTTGCTACCGAAAGCAACCTGAGACCGCTGCTCAATTTCAGTACAGGCAATACAGCCCTGAGAAGTCCCGCCACACATTTTATAAAAGGAATTAAATTTTTGCATACCGTTCATCCCGAGCTGTCTGATTATCTTGAGAAAACCTTTGTGAATGCCTCCGTGAGACACGCGGGCGCGATCAATATCGGGCTGCTTTTCAGCCAGCATTCATTGCTTGAATCGCAGGTATTCATGAACGTAGGCGACGGCTGTGTTGAATTGGCAATTAAAAACAAGACAGAATTGCAATTTTACAATGTCTTTAATTTTCAGAGTAATGAAGATATTCTGTATTACCTGCTTTTCACTATGGAGCAGTTCGGTCTTAACCCCTTATTGGTAAAATTGTCTCTTGCAGGGCAGGTCCCCGTGACGGATGAACTGGTGAAGAGCCTGAAAAAGTACATCAAATATGTTTCGTTTTGCGTGAATGATCCTTCAATAGTTTTAAACGGCGAACTCAGTCAATTACCGCAACAGTATTATTTTACCTTATTCAACCAGCACTTATGCGGATTATAGGCGGCACCTTAAAAGGGCGAACCATTAAATTCCCCAAAGACCTTCCCGTGAGGCCAACCACAGACTTCGCCAAGGAAGGCCTGTTCAATATTCTCACAAATAAAATTGATTTTGATGAAACCGCGGTACTCGATCTTTTCAGTGGTTCGGGGCATATTTCAATGGAATTCGCCTCAAGAGGAAGCAATAGCATCACAGCGGTTGACGAGAATGTAAAGTGCGTGATGTTCTTAAAAAGCCTGAGCAACGATTTTAATCTTCCCATCAACGCGGTGAGATCTGAGGTGTTTGATTTTTTGAAAAAATCTACATTAAAGTTTGACCTGATCTTTGCCGATCCTCCCTACGAAATGGAGAATATTCCCATGATCCACGAACTCGTGTTCGAAAAAGATCTGCTTAATCCCGGCGCGATCCTCATCATTGAACATGGTCCGCGCACCAAACTCGAAGCCTTAAAAAATTTCACTCAACACAGGAAATACGGAAACGTGAATTTTAGTTTTTTTACACGGCCAGATGCTCAGTAAGGCAAATTAGAATAGAGAACCCTACTATTTTAAAACTCCGTTGTTCTTTCCTATGTCATTTAAAATGCCCTTGATCAGGTCAGCGGTTTTTTCGTCGCCTGTGGCGCGGATATAAGTATCAGTAAGTGTCATGATATTCTGGTGATAGAATTTTTTCATTTCATCCACCATCATGTCTTTTGTCCAAAGGTCAATTCTCAGCGTATTGTTTTCTTTAGAGTCCCACAGCGCGATCATCACGCTTTTACATTCGCTTTTTTCGCCGGAGCCGGGTGCTTCCCATTGAATGTTGAGGGGAAGGTTGTTTTCGTCAACAGTGACCTTAAAGGTGAGTTCGGTAGTTTTCATTTTCATTTTTTGTTTTTACACTATAAAGCGTCCCGATAGCTATCGGGATCGGTCGCTTTATGGTTATTCTTCTGATATCTTAAATTCGATGCGCCTGTTTTTAGCGTGTTCTATTTCGTCGCAGGGACGCGAATCATCGCAATTGTTCAGGAGTTTTGTTTCTCCGTATCCTTTTGAAATGATCCTTTCGGGAGCTATCCCCGCGGTTTTAATGTAATTTAAAACGGTTGTTGCCCGCATTTCACTCAGCTTTAAATTCGTTTCGTCTTTTCCCTGGCTGTCGGTATGGGCGCCAATTTCAATTTTCAGTTTTTTATTGGTTTCCAGCACCAAAATCACTTTATCCAGAATCTCCTTTGCCTGGGGCTTAATATCAACGCTGTTATTGTCAAACAAAATGTTCTCTATGATTATTTTGTTTGCCGTACCGGTTTTCTTGCTCCCAATAAAATCAAGCCATGGATCTTCAAGTTCAACATCCCTCAACCTAAAGATTTCCGCGCTCAAAGGTTTGTAGGTGAACTTGCTGCCTTTCTCGTGGGTCATGATTTTCACCAGGTTATAGTCTTTGTTGTAGATGAGGATATTATTAAAAACGTCAAGAATATTTTCACTGTTCTCAGCGCTCAAATAAAACCGTTTCAAAAATGGCAGGTACACAAATTTGAACGAGCCAAAATCATCGGTAACAGCGCTGTCAATTACCTGGTAACTATCGTTAAGCAGGATCACCTTTAATTTTCCGATAGGATTGTTAAGATTGTCACCATAAATAGTGGCTTTCACGTTCATGGTCATTTCGGCATTGCTGATGGAGATCTCGCTGAAGGTATTGTTGTATGAAGATTTTAACCGTAAGAGGATTTTCCCTCCTGCAACGGTGTCGAGGGTTGCAATGAATTTATCGTCCTTATTGAGAAGGTCCAGCTTTTCACCGGCCTTCAACTCTTTTTGATCTACGCCAACAAAATAACCATTGTCGGGCTTCAAACCTTCAAATACAAAAGTGCCCAGCAAAGTCGTATTTGTTTTTTTAATAATGGTATTGAATTTATTGCAGAGGTAAACGGTTTTGTTGGCGAAGACCTTTTTTTGAATGGGTGAGGAACTCACAAGTTTTCCACCTATGCTGATGGTATAGTGATTGTCGATAACGCTGTTAACATCGTCGCGGCTGAGCTCCCAGTTACAGTACCCATTTTCAGATTTAGCCGCCGTTACGGTATAATTTTTTGAATTTACCAGCGTGAACACACTGTTTGAAACGGTTACTTCTTTAAGCTCCATTCTTAATTTTGCGACTTCAGAGGCTTTCACATTTGAAAAGGAAAAGGCCCCGAAGCGATTGGTGGCGGTAGTACCCATCACCTCGCCTTTTTTGTTAAGTAGAACGATGATCTTATTATTAACAGTCAGCCTGAAATTATTGTTCAGGATAATTTGTCCGGCGATCATCACTGGCGCTTCATGGTTAAAGGCCCGTGTCGTAGTCTTTTCATCTTCTGAGTGCACCTTGAGCACCTTCTTTGAAAAAATATTATTGTAAACCGAATCACTTACCATCTTTGTTTTACCGTCGAACACGATGCGGTTAAATGGATCTTTAAAAATGGTGGTGTCTATATCTTCATCCTCTTTGTTGTAAAAAGGAATGTCGATTTCATGAACCATTTTATAGGAATACTTATCCTCGGGAACATTTGTCGCGTCTACTTCCAGGAAAGTAACAGGGCTTTTGGCGTTTTGGAAATAGACCCGGTATTTTCTGCCGAAATCGAGTTTTAATAAAAAGTCGTTGCTGGTTTTTGTGTTGAGGGTCCTCGTAAGTACAGTGCCGTCTTTCACAATAATAGCCGTATTTTTTAAAGGATCGTTGTTAAGCTTGTTGTGACCTATTATTGTAATCTGCCCATATGAGGATAGGGCAAACAGGATTGAACTCAATAAGACCTGAAATTTTATCATTTAAGGAGATTAAAAGTAGTTTTTTTGCCTATGCTGCCAAAATTTTCTTTTACATAATTTTCAATTACCGTTATCAACTCTGTTTCCAGTCCCTGGTGGTAGTTTTTAACCGGCACCACCAGTTTTTTGATGCCGCCGAGTTCTTTCATGCCTTTTTTATAAGACCTTGCTACTGATCTCAGGTATGAATTTTTTATTTCCTCCTCGTAAGGCCTGCCGCGTTTCCTGATGTTCTTTTCAACATTCTCAATGCTGGTGTCAAGATAAACGATCAGGTCGGGCTGGGGCAGCAGCGCCGCGAGTGTTTTAAAGTGTTTTTTGAATATCCTGAATTCTTTTTCCGGCAGGTTGACCTTCGCAAACCAGAGACTTTTAAAGATACTATAGTCACTTACAATCATTTTTCGGTTAAGCCTCATTTCATCCGTAATTTGCTGAAAGCGGCTGATTAAAAAGCTAAATTCCATCGAAAAACTAAAAGGCGCCGGATCGGCATAAAACAAAGGCAAAAGGTGATTTTCCTCAAATATTTCAGGCAAATAAGCAGCACCCCATTTTTTGTAGAGAGCCCTTGCGAGGGTCGACTTTCCCGAGCCTATATTGCCTTCGATGCAGAGGTATAAAGGAAAATTTTTCTCGTTGTAAAGTGTCACTTTCAGCTTGTCATTGCTTTCATTCAGCAAGGCGTTAATATTCTTTTTCAAAACAGGGTGTACCAGTTTTTTTTCTATTTCAGCGAGGGGAATTAACACAAATTTCCTTTGATGGAGCCTGGGATGAGGAATTTGAAGGTTTTTACGGTTTAATACCAGTTGATTAAAAAACAAAATGTCAATATCAAGGGTCCTGTCGGCGTTTTGTTTTGCGGTTCTCTTTCGGCCTGCTTTTTTCTCTATCAGCAAAGTTGCCGCGAGTAGCTGTTCGGGTGTCAGCTGGCTTTTTATTTTAATAACCTGGTTAAGGTATTTTTTCTGAGAAGGGCTGCCCCAGGCCTCCGTTTCGTAAATGCCCGATTCAGTCACAATTTCACCGATCTGCCCACGGATGGCATTTTTTGCTGATTTGAGTATTTCGGCCCTGTTGTTTAAATTTCCGCCTAAACTCAAAAAAACCACATTCATAACATCTTTCTGTTTCAAATCGTTTATATGTTTAAATTTACCCGAAAAAAGTATAAATATAGGCAATACAATTAATTGTCATGAAAGCCTCTTACAAGGCCTAAATAAAGTAAATTACACAATATGAAACAATTTTTCGGCGCGTTTTTCGGTTCTATCCTCGGTTTGGTCATCGCTACAGGTTTAGTGTTAATAGTTATTGTTGGTGTCATTAAAACAAGCGTCGGTTCGGGGCTTAAGGAAGATAAGGAAGAAACTTCACAGTCGGGCGCCAACTCCATTTTAAAGATAGAAATGCGCGGGCCAATTCAGGAACGCCAGAAACAGAACCCTTTCAGCAAATTAAATATTTCTCCTTTTGGCGACGACGATCAGTTGGCATTGAATACGCTTACCAAAAAGATAATTTCGGCCCAGTCAGATAAGAACATTAAGGGAATTTACCTGAGCTTTAAAGACCTTGAAGGCGGGTTCGCTACCGTTGAAGACCTGAGAAATACACTCAAGGCCTTCAAAAAATCGGGCAAGTTCATTTACAGTTATTCCGAGAATTTCGGGCAACTGGAATACTACCTTGCCTCGGTTTCAAATAAAATATTTGTGAATCCACAGGGAAATATCGATTGGAAAGGTTTGAGCATGCAGAGAATCTTTTTCAAACATGCGTTCGAGAAATTAGACCTTGAAGTGCAGGTATTCAGGCATGGAAAATTTAAAAGCGCTGTGGAGCCATTTTTGCTGGATAAAATGAGCGAGGCCAATCGTTTGCAGTCAGAAACCTATTTGAACAGCATTTGGAATGCGATGTTAACGGGTATTTCAGAGAACAGAAAGATCAGTTTTGAAAAATTGAACACAATGGCAAACCATCTTGAGATCCGTTACCCCGAAGACGCAGTGGGTAATCTGATAGATGCAGTTTATTATGAGGACGAAGTGATTGCTGAACTGAAAAAGAAAATTGGTCTGTCTGAAAAAGACAAAATGAAATTTACCGATATAGACAAATACACCGCAAAAAGCAGCCCTGAAAGTAAAGCGGGTGCCGGAAAAATCGCCCTGATTTACGCTGTTGGCCAGATCTCGGGAGGTGATGGCGACGATGAATCTATTGGAAGTGACAGGTTGGCAAAATCAATTAAAGAAGCCAGGCTTGACGATAAAATCAAAGCGATTGTATTGCGTGTTAACTCACCGGGCGGGAGTGCTTTAGCGAGCGACGTCATCTGGCGCGAAATGGTGCTTGCTAAAAAAGCAAAACCAACCATAGTGAGCATGGGTGATGTTGCGGCAAGCGGCGGGTATTATATCAGCTGCGGCGCCGACCGTATTTTTGCCGAACCCAATACCATTACCGGTTCAATCGGCGTGTTTGGCCTCATCCCTAACCTTCAGAAAACGCTGGAGAATAAGTTGGGCATCACGGTAGATACTGTTAATACAAACAAATACAGCGACGTAGCCTCGGGTTTAAGAAGTATTTCTGAATACGAATATAATTTTATACAAAACAGTGTTGAAAGAGTGTACGATACTTTTACAAAACGTGTGGCCGAAGGCCGGAAAATGACCCAGGCGGAGGTAGACAGTATTGGGCAGGGCAGGGTGTGGACCGGCGCCGACGCGTTAAGGATAAATCTTGTTGACGAGTTGGGTGGTGTAGGAAACGCGATCGCCTACGCTGCGAAAAAGGCTGGTCTTAAAGAATTTAAAGTTGTTGAACTGCCAAAACAAAAAAATCCCTTCGACGCTTTTATGGGAAATAAAGAAACCGAACTTGAAACACGTATTATAAAAAACAATCTGGGCCCAACGTATTTATATTTTAAGCAGATACAAAACGTTATGTCGTTAAAAGGAATCCAAACGAGACTCCCATTTGATATTTTCGTCGAATAGTTTGATGATTCCGTCACTGTGCTTATTGTTAGTTTAGATTAAATACATTAGATTTAGCGTTTTACTTTAGGTGTGAAACCGCAACTGATCTATAAAAACACCCGGGAAATCGACAGGTTAAACACTGAAGCGTGGCAGCTGAACAGGAAAAGCGCTGTTAAAGCCATTGATTTAGCAAACCAGGCATTAAGCCTTTCTATAGAAGAAAAATATGTTGAAGGTATTGCCCGTGCAAAAAAGACCCTTGGCGCCTGTCATGTTTGGATCTCAAGAAATGAAGCTGCCGCTAACTATTGTTTCGAAGCCATCTCCCTTTTTCATTCACTTCACGACATCCTCAATGAAGCCGAAACAAATTATGTGCTGGGCGTTAATTTCTTTTATTTGTCGGACTATGATACCGCCATTAAATATTACAAAAGGTGTTACGACCTTAATGTTGTAAAAGGCTCGGAAGTAGGCATGGCCGACGCACTGAACGGCATGGGCTCTGTGTACTACACCATCGAACAAAATGATAAGGCCCTGGAGGTTTTGTTGGAAAGCCAGATCCTTTGCACAAGAAACAATGCTAAAGAGATCCTCGTGAAGGTGCAGGACGGTCTCGGCGAAACATTCTATAATTTAGGAGAGTATGATAAGGCGCTGTCTTATTATAATAAATGCATAGCCCTGATCCTCGAACTGGATGGTTCACCACAGGTTCACGCTTTCGCGCTCGACGGACTTGGAAGAACCTACGCTGGTTTGCAGCAATTTGAAAAAGCGCTTTCATGTTACGAACAAAGCCTCAAGATCAGGCTGGAAATGGATTTTAAATTCGGTGTCACCGCCACACTCACCAACATTGGTAAACTATATATTTTAAAATCGAATACCGAAAAAGCCATCAAGCATTTAACCGATGCATTTAAAATGGCGACTAAGATCGGAAATAAGGAAGGCATCTACCAATCGAGCGAGAAGCTGTCAGAACTTTACAGCGCAGCGCATAAATACGAAGAGGCTTATAAATATTACAGAAGTTTTCACCAGGCCAGGGAAGATGTAAGAAATCATAAAAGTGAACAACTGTCGAAGAGCCTTGAACTGCAGAATAAAATGCTGCAATCACAGGCCGAGAGGGCAATACTGGAGGAGCGCGCCAAGGAACTTGAAAATTTTTCGGAAAGTCTTGAGTTAATGCGCGAAGTGGGGCAGAAGATTATATCGAACCTGTCGGTCGCCAATATTGTTACAACGGTTTACCAGAGCGTTAACGAATTGATGGAGGCACCGGGCTTTGGCATCGGACTTTACAACAAAGAACAAAACATCATCCTCTATCCGCTGTATATCGAGGGAAATGAGAGGTTTGAAAATCTGGCTTACGATCTTGAAGATGAAACAAGGCTAACCGCTATTTGTTTTAACCAGTCCAGGGAAATTGTGATCAATGATTTTGAAAACGATATCAAGACCATTATTTCCAAAAGAAGTCCGCCAAAAGCTGGCGCAAAGGTGGCGTCACTCATTTACCTGCCGCTTAAACATAAGGACCAGGTGTTGGGAGTTATGACCGTACAAAGTTTTAATAAAAACGCCTATACCAACTACCAGGTTAATATCTTTAAAAACCTGGCCAGCTATACGGCCATTGCGCTCGAAAACGCGAAATTGTACGAAGAGCAGGAATTGAAAGTGAAAGAGCGTACGAAAGAACTGGTTGCCAGCAAAGAGCAGATTGAAAGAACTTACCGCGCCAATAAAAAACTGAGCGAGATAGGCAAGGAAATAACTGCCAGCCTCAACATCGGTAAGATCTTTAAAAAATTATATGAGTCTGTTAACGAGATCATGGACGCCGAGTGTTTTGGTGTAAGGATCTACCGTCCCGAGATAAACGCTGTTGAGTACAAGTTCGAGATAGAAAATGGCAAGATGGAGAATCCTGTTTTTGTGCCATTGTCTGATGATGATAACTATACGGTTTGGTGCGTTAAAAATAAAAAAGATATTTTCCTGAACGATAACGTTAACGAGTACCATAAGTATGTGAACCAGATCAGGGTGGTTACAGGCGAAATGCCTTCGTCGCTCTTATTTACGCCAATGATGCTTGGTGAAAAACTGGTGGGTGTTATCACCGTTCAGAGTTTTAAAAAATTCGCTTACCAGCCCTTTCATCTCGAGATCTTAAAAACACTGGCAACCTACACCGCGATCGCCCTCGAAAACGCTTACCTCTACGAATATATGGAGGACAAGGTGAAGGAACGAACCATCGACGTGGTAAATAAAAAAGAAGAGATCGAAAGGACCTACGAGAACACCCGCCTGGTAAGCATGATTGGAAAAGAGATTTCGAGCACCTTTTCGATTGAAGAAATTATCAGTAAGGTCTATAACAGCGTCAACAAACTGATGGATGCCGCTATTTTTGGCATCGGTATCTATGATCCCAGGAAAAATGAGATCGTATTTACCGGCGTTATCGAAAATGGGGTAAAGCTGGATGACTATTCATATTCGTTAACCAAAGTGGAACGCCCGGCCATCCTGTGTTTTACAAGCCAGCAGGATTACGTGATCAATAATTTCAGCCAGGAGTTTATTATCGGGAACAAAATATCCAACTATAAGGTTTTGCAGGGTGCCGCGCCCGAGTCAATTATTTATGTGCCGGTAACACAGAACAATAAAAAAATAGGGGTAATGACCGTTCAGAGTTTTAAACCAAACGCATACACCGACTATCACCTGCAACTGATCAAGAGCCTTGCCACTTATACCGCTATTGCCATCGACAACGCCTCTCTTTACAACAACCTTGAGTTAATGGTTAAGGACAGGACCCGGGAAATCAGCACGGCTTACGAAAATACCCGCCTGCTGAGCCATATTGCCGAAGACATCAGTTCGTCACTTTCTGTTGAAACCATCAGTAGCAAACTCTACGAGAATGTAAACAAACTCATGGACGCTACCATGTTTGGGATAGGACTGTATAATCCACGGAACAACGATCTTGAATTTAAAGGCTTCGTTGAAAATAACCAGCTGATGAATGATTTTTCATATCCTGCTGATGATCCCGATCGCTTGGCGGCTTATTGTTTTGGGAATGAAATGACTGTTCTTATCAACGATTATTCAAAAGAGTATAAAAAATACGTGAGCGGTATCAAGGCGCCAGTTTCGGGAAAGGACGCAACGTCGATTGTATACATTCCATTATACGCCAAGGGCAATATCATTGGTGTGTTCACCGTACAAAGTTTTGAAAGAAACGCATATTCTGATTATCATTTTAACATACTCAAAAACCTGGCGGTATCTATTGGCATTGCCATGGAGAATGCAAATTTGTACAGTAATCTCGAAGAAAAAGTAAAGGAGCGCACCAGTGAAGTGATCAAACAAAAAGCGATCATTGAAGAGAAAAATAAAGATATCACAGACAGTATCCGTTACGCCAAAAAGATCCAGCAGGCCATCTCCCCTTCAATGGAGGAATTCAGTAAGAATTTTACCGACTCTTTTGTTTTATACAAACCCAAGGATATCGTAAGTGGTGATTTTTACTGGATCGAGAATTTCGACGCCGGGATCACATTGTTTGCGGCAGCCGATTGCACCGGCCATGGCGTCCCAGGTGCTTTCATGTCGCTCATCTGCCGCGATATCATGGATAAGATCATCAAGGACCAGAACGTAACCACTACCTCGCAGGCACTCGAACTCATAGATGAAAGACTGGTGCAGCTGATCAAAAAAACCTCAGAGAGTTCGGCCAATGATGGCATGGATATAGCGCTTTGCGCATACTATAAAAACGAAGGCGTTCTGCAGTACTCCGGCGCATACCGGCCTTTGCTTATTGTGAGAAACAATGAGATCATAGAACATAAACCCAATAAGTATTCCATTGGAGGCCACACAACCGAGGGAAAAAAGTTCGATCTTAAAAAAATAGAAGTGTTTCCCGGTGACCAGGTTTACCTGCTAACAGATGGATATGCCGATCAGTTTGGAGGCGACAAAGGAAAAAAATTCAAATACAAGAACCTGAAGGCACTTATTTTAAAGGTTTCAAATGAACCCATGGCTACCCAACGCAAATTAATCGACGAAACTTTTATGAACTGGAAAGGTTCTTTGGAACAGGTCGATGATGTCTGCATCATGGGCGTGCGGATTTAACGCGCACAGAACTTCAGTTCAACTAATGTCACTTCGAGCGCAGTCGAGAAGTCGAGCGTAGTCGAGAAGCCAAGCGTAGTCGAGAAGTCGAGCGTAGTCCATAAGGTGTTCATAGTAGGCTCCTCAGAATTTTTTCAAACGATAATTTTTAAATCAATTTTATCGCAACAGGCCTCTGTAAAGCGCTTCCATATCCCTGCACAACCTCGTGTAACTGAATTTTTTAATCACCTCTTCGCTGGCCACACCGGCCATTGCACTTAGGTTTTCAAAATTTTCGACAGCGTTTAATAAGTTGTTTTTGTAGGCTGCATCGTCGCCCAATTCTGACAACAAACCACAGGCGGGATTTAAAATATCTTTAATGCCGCCAACGTTAGTGGTGACTATAAATTTTCCGGATGCCTGTGCTTCGATGAGGCTCACTGGCGTTCCTTCATTTTTAGAGCTCAGCGCAACCAGGTCAAGCCCCGCCAGGGCTACATCCACTTCCCTGATCCAGCTTGTAAAAATAAAAGTGGCCTCTTCATTTGCCTGTGTGTCCCAGGTCATTTGTTTTTGTTCTATGTAAGCGGTGAGATCATTTTTTATTTCTCCGTCGCCGATGATGAGTGCCTTTATTTTTTTATTCGTTTTTTTTAACACAAATGCGATGGCATCAATAAAAAGACAGTGGTTTTTTATAGGCGCCAGCCTGCCTATGATGCCTATGGCCAGTTCGTCGTTCTTCAATCCGTATTTGGCCCTGAACAAGTTCCGTTTTTCGGCCTTATCGACCGTAAATTTTTCGAGGTCAAAGCCAAGCGGGATCACAACGGTTTTAGTCTTGTCGCAAATGCGGTGGATCTCTGTGAGTTCTTTTTTCTGTATTTCGCTGATAGCAACAATCGTTTTGCTTTTGCGGGCCAGGTAACGTTCTATCCACTTAAATACATTGGTTTTGGCCGGTGAGAAGTAACCCTGGAAAACGTGACCGTGAAAAGTATGCACTATCACCGGCACCCTGCAGTGTATAGCGGCTAAACGGCCAATGGCGCCCGCTTTACTGGCATGGGTATGTACAATGTCGGGTTTAAATTCCCTGATGAGTTGTTTTATTTTTCGGTATGCGAAATAGTCCTGCAGTGGATTGATGCTCCGGCGCATTTCAGAGATCAGCAAAGGATTTAATCCTAATGACCTTGGGATATAAAGTGAACTTTCTTCACCTTCCTCTTCCGGACCGCCAATTAAAAGTGTTTCAAATTCCGCGGGCAGGTATTTGCTCAGGTAAGAAACATTGTAGGTGATACCGCCTAAATTAAAACGGTTGATAATGCGGAGTACTTTTGGCATTTTGCTGGCGCTGAATTTGGGAGGGTTTTTATTTCGCTTTAGCTGCGGGTGATCCGGTTGCGCACCGCATTTAGCTGCACGCGCCGCTCGTTCCGCTATTTTGGTTGTAAATATAGTTTTTCGTATGTTTATAAAATAATATTATAGGTATTACTTTGAACAATTTCACGAGAATAGTTTCCTGGATTTTTTTACTGGCCCTCAACCCCTTGTTCTCGCAGCAACTGAGATTTAAACACATTACCAGCGAAGACGGTTTAAGTACAAATTACATTACCTGCATCATGCAGGACGACCTGGGCTTTATGTGGTTCGGCAGCCAGGACGGCCTGAACAAATATTATGGTACCGGCATTCAGAACCCGGTGAAGATCTTCAAAAAAGACCCTACCAATAAAAATTCGCTATCCAATTCAGAGATCACAGCCCTCGCTCAGGTGCGCCAGGATCTTATTTTGGTTGGAACCCGGGAAGGTCTCAACTTTTTTAACCCTGTTACCGAAAAATTTTCGAGACCTCAAAAAGCCGATAGCAAGCAAGAACCCCGGATCAATGCTATTTTAAAGCTGGATTCTGCCAATGCCATGGTGGGCACTGAAAAAGGGTTGTATTCGATCAATCTGACTACCAGGGTGATGAAAAATTACTTTTTCAAAGGAACAACAGCCAATGTCAACTGTATTGAAAAAATAGGTGACACCTATTATATCGGTACTGAAGGTGAGGGCTTGTGGAGCCTTGACAAAAATAATAAGCTGACAAAAGTTGTACTTAACACATCCGACCTGATAAAAGTTCCTTTAGGGGAGTTGACGGCCATTGCCCACATCGAAAAGTACGGCAACACCATTTACCTGGGTACCGATGGTTATGGGATCTTTAAGATGGATGCAAACAACTTTGAAGTGGAAGCAAAGATCTCTTTTGCCCGGCAGGAAGAAGCTTCTAATTCAATTAAAAATTTTACGATCAGGAATAATAAGATTTATGCTGCAACAAAGTTCGGGGTTATTGTATATAGTCTAATTGGTGAAGAAATTGAACCCTATTTGAAAGATGGTGCTTCTTTCTCATTGAACTCTAATGAATGTAATACAATTTTTATCGACAGTGAAAGTAATTATTGGGTGGGGACGTCTCTTGGAGGTGTAAATGTATCGTTTTTCCAGTCTTTAAAATTTCCTAATTCAATCAATAAGGTTGAAATGCAATTCGACAATATTTACTCTTTTTATGAAGAACAAAAAGACATGCTTGTGATTGGAAGTGTTGCCGGACTACATGAATTAAATTTTAAAACGTCAACTGCGCTCGACTTAAGAGGTCTACCTGGCGGCACTACTGTGCTTTCGATAGAAAGAGAGAATAATAATATAATCTGGATGGGTTCATGGGGTAATGGACTTTTTCGTTATGATAAATCCACCGGAAAAATCAGAAATTTTTTGAGTAAGGAATTAGGAGGCACGATAGTTTGTTTGAAAATCTCAGGAAATAATCTTTACGCCGGATCTGTTGGCGATGGTTTATTTAAGATAGATCTCGGAACTTTTGCCGTCACTAATTTTACAAACAAAGACGGTCTCCCGGCTCAGAGCATCAACAATATTTTTGTTGACTCAAAAAAAAATGTGTGGCTGGCCACTTACGATGGTGGTTTGGTGAAAATGAAGGGTTTCTATCAGAATGGAAAACTGCCGATAGAAAAAATATACAAAAACGCCGGGGCCAGCGACGAGATAGCGTCGAATATTGTGTTTAGTGTGAATGAAGATAAAAACGGGAAGATCTGGGTGGCAACGGCAACAGGCTTAAGCAAATTAACAGGCAATAATTCATTTTATAATTTTTATGAAAAAGATGGTTTGTCGAACACCTACCTTTATTCTATACTCAAGGACAGCCTTGATCATTTTTGGATGAGCTCCAACAATGGCATCATCCGGTTCAATCCGTTGCGACGCGAAAATGAGATCGTCTTTAAAAACTACGGGGTCAAGGACGGCCTCGTGAATACCGAGTACAACATGGGTGCTGCCTTCGCCGGCCAGTCGGGTTACATGTATTTTGGTGGCGCCAAAGGTTTTAATGCCTTCAGGCCTTCAGCTATTAAAGACAATTTGCACGCGCCCAGTGCTTACATTATCGGTTATACACGCGGCGGTGATCCTGTTCAAACTGACACCGTGATCACCTATAAAAAACACCTCGAATTGTCCTGGTCCGAAAATTTTTTCATGTTCGAGGTGGTGGCTTTGGACTATACCGACCCGACAAAAAATAAGTTCAGGTACAAGCTCGAAGGGTATGACAACGACTGGTCGGCGCCCACCAGTGTGCGATACATCGACTATAGGAAACTCGAAGGGGGTGAATACACTTTTAAAGTGAAGGCGGCCAATAATGATGGTACATGGAATGAGAAGGCTTACGAGGTCTCTATCACGGTGGTGCCTCCTTTCTGGAAAACAAAATGGTTTTATTTCCTTGTTATCGTGGGAGGTTTTGGGAGCATTTTTGGGTTTTTTCAATACAGAACTGCTGCTATTAAAAAGGAAAACAGGTTGCTTGAAAATAAAGTTGCCGAACGTACGAAAGAACTCGAAGAGAAGAACCGCGATATTACCAGCAGCATAGAGTATGCCAAAAGGATCCAGGAAGCCATTCTCCCATCCAAAGAACATATCTTTAAAAGAATAAACAAGATCTTTATTTTGTACCAGCCTAAAGACATTGTGAGCGGTGACTTTTATTGGTTCGCCGAGAAGGATGGCGTGAAGATCTTCGCGGTGGTGGACTGCACGGGGCACGGTGTACCAGGTGCTTTTATGAGCATGATCGGCCATAATTTGCTGCACCGCATCGTGATTGAAAAGGCCATTGTCGATCCCGCGGAGATCCTGAACAATTTACACAAAGGCGTGCAGGAAGCATTGCGCCAGGGACAGAACGAGATCAAAACCAACGACGGGATGGATTGTTCCATCATCACCATTAACGACGCCAAAAAAGAGGTGAAGTGGTCGGGTGCCAACAGGCCGCTCATCCTCATCGACGCCAACGGCCTTTTTACAAAATTCGACGGTAACAAATTCCCGGTTGGTGGAGCCCAAATGGAGACCGACAGGTTTTTTACAACACGGCAGATAGATATCAGGATAGCCTCCATGGCTTATATGTTTACCGATGGATACGCTGATCAGTTTGGCGGAGAAAGAGGAAAAAAATTCATGGTAAAGCGTTTCCACGAATTATTGACTACTATCCATTTATACCCGGCCGAAGAGCAACAAAAGGTACTGCACAAGAATTTTGAAGACTGGAGCCGCAACCATGAGCAGGTGGACGACGTTTTAATTGTTGGAATTGAAATTTGAGATTTTGATCCATTAAAATAGGTATAAATTCAGCAAAATATGACTTTGCGTTGTCACAGGACAGTTTAATTGATATATTTGTCTGCATCAAGTCGTTTAAATGAGAAACTCTGTCAAAGTAATTACAACCATCTGTTTAATTACATTTTTATGTCTTACAGGATGCCGCAAAAAAGAGCAGGCGGCTGAAGTTGACAACGAAACCCAGTCAGCCGTGGATAATGCCATTGCCGACCAGGAATACATGGCTGTGGTGCCTACGACCCAGAGCCATGCCATCAATACCAAGGGAACTGGCGCTCAACAAAGAACCGCCGCGGTCTGCGACACACTTACACTGATCAGTGGTGATACCCTGTGGGGAACATCCAATCACGTCAATCCAACCTACAGCATGAGCATTTCAAACGCTGTTTGCGCGCAAAGTATGCCCGATGGCAGGTTCAGAACAGGGCACATTAAAGTAAGGTTAACCGGTAAGATCAGGGATGCGGGCTCAAAAATGATCATTAAATTTTTTAATTACACGGCAGCATCGGTTTCCTACAGCTGCGACAGCATGATTGTGACCACACTTGCCTCCAGCCCGCTTTATACTTCGTTTAACGTTAAATTGATCAACGGGGTGTGCCAGAAAAACAACAATTGGACCATTAATTATTCTTTAGACCGCACCATTAGTTTTTACCCTAAGGGCAACCCAATAGGTACTGATCCTGTGACCATGATCTATGGCACAGCCTCAGGTAAAAACCGCCAGGGCCGTAATTTTACGGTTGATATCCCTTCGGCCACACCGCTCATTAAATACCGCAGCTGTGAATATATTTCGGGTGGTATTCAGACCTTAACCCCCGAAAGTTATGCGGCCAGAATAATTGACTATGGTTATAGCGTTTCCCCGGCTCCTTATAATGGCTGTGATGAAGACGCGTCATATTCTGTGAATGGAAACACTGTTGCATTTAAATTAAAATAAGTTACATTTACAAAAATTATTATAAATATTTCCAGGGTGGATGTTTTTGATATATATGATAAAATGGAGCGGAATAACATTTTGCTTTCTTTTAAAGGCGAAATAACTTCCGATCTTTTAACGTCCATTCTCCAGATCATGGAAAACAAAATGGAGAACATGCAGGAAGAACCTAAAATGAAAAAGAAGGTTTACAATGTACTCGTGGAATGCCTGCAGAACCTGTATCACCACCTGGATGAAATTTCTGAAGTTGATTTCGAAAGAATCAGATCGGCCATATTTATGATAGGTAAAATAGATAACAGTTATTCCATCATTACCGGAAATTATATCCTGAACGAGAACATCAATGGCTTAAAGAACCGTTTGGATGAAGTAAACAGTTTTAGTAAGGAAGAATTAAAGGAATATTACAAAAAAGTTTTAAATAACGGCGAAATGTCGTTAAAAGGTGGGGGTGGTTTAGGCATGATTGACATTGCCCGGAAGACTGGTGAAAAATTAGAGTATAATTTTTTGGAAATTGACAATAAAGTTTCTTTCTTTACACTTAAAATTAAAGTTTCAAATCAAAATTAAAATATAACATTATGGAAAAATATGCTATTGAAGGCACACCAAAGACACCAAGTATCAATTTTGATTTAAATGGTGGCGTATTAGAGGTTAAAGGCCGTTCAATTCCTGAGAACTCTATAGAATTCTATAAACCTCTGGTAGACGCATTAGATAAATACGCAAGTTCCGCTAAACCAGTAACCACAGTAAATGTGCAACTGGAGTATTTTAATACATCTTCTTCAAAATGCATCCTCGATGTGTTTAAGAAATTAGAAGGCATTAACAAGGGCGGAAGCGCCGTTACCATCAACTGGCATTATGAGGAAGATGATGAAGATATGTTGGAAGCCGGAGAAGATTATCAGGCAATCATCAATGTGCCGTTTAAAATGATAATGGTTAATGAATAATTTTTGATATTTCTAAATAAAACCCTGTCCCGGTTTAAACGGGACGGGGTTTTTTTATTATATTTGTTGCCCCTTAAAATCACACTATGCCAACTAAAATTTCCGAATTATTAGGCGCCAATGCAGGCAATTTATTAGAGCACACCTGTAAGACCATTTCCAAAGAACACCTTCATTTGCCGGGTGGCGATTTTGTTGACCGCCTATTTGCGCCGTCTAACAGAAATCCACAGGTTTTGAGAAGCCTGCAACAACTATACGGCACTGGTCGGCTCGCCGGCAGCGGTTATATGAGCATTTTGCCGGTTGACCAGGGTATTGAGCACAGTGCAGGCGCAAGTTTCGCACCAAACCCTATTTATTTCGACAGTGAAAACATCGTTAAACTGGCTATTGAAGGCGGTTGCAACGCGGTGGCTTCCACTTTCGGCGTCTTAGGGTCTGTTGCCAGGAAATACGCGCATAAAATTCCTTTTATAGTAAAGATCAACCACAATGAGTTTTTAACTTACCCCAATAAATTTGACCAGATCATGTTTGGTTCGGTTGACGATGCCTGGAACATGGGAGCGGTTGCCGTTGGCGCCACCATTTATTTTGGTTCGCCTGAATCTTCACGCCAGATCGTTGAAGTGGCGCAAGCCTTTGAACGCGCGCACGAGTTAGGTATGGCCACCATTTTATGGTGTTATACCCGTAACAACGCTTTCAAAAAAGATAACGTAGATTACCATACCGCAGCCGATCTTTCTTCTCAGGCTAATCACCTGGGGGTGACCATACAGGCCGATATCATCAAACAAAAATTATCCGATAAAAACGGTGGGTATACAGCCATTAACTTTGGTAAAACACACGCTAAGGTTTATTCAGAATTAAGCACCGATCACCCTATCGATCTTTGCCGTTACCAGGTTGCCAACTGTTATATGGGCCGCATGGGTCTTATCAACAGCGGCGGAGAAAGCAAAGGCGAAAGCGATTTAACGGAAGCCGTAACAACAGCTGTGATCAACAAACGCGCCGGTGGCCAGGGTCTGATCAGCGGCCGCAAAGCTTTCCAGAAACCAATGAAGGACGGTATCCAGTTGCTGAACACCATTCAGGATGTATATCTCGATAAATCAATAACAATTGCTTAAGAAGTTAGATCGCAGAAGTAGAAATCAGATTTTTAGAGTTGAGGTTTCGTAAATCTAAAATCTTAAATCACAAATCTTAAATAAAAACATGGGTTGGTTTAAAAGATTAAAAGAAGGCATTACAACGTCCACAAAGGAAAAGAAGGAAACACCAGAAGGTTTGTGGTACAAATGCCCCTCTTGCAAAAAAATTCATACAGCACAGGATCACGCGGCCAATAAATTTGTTTGCTCAGAATGCGGGTACCACGAACGCATCGGGAGCAGGGAGTATTTCGAAATTATTTTCGACGACAACCAGTTCACTGAATTAAATGAGAATCTGGTGAGCGGTGACCCTCTTGATTTTTCAGACACCAAGAAATACACCGACCGGCTGACAGATACCATTAAAAAAACCGGCATGAAAGACGCGCTGCGCAGCGCTTATGGTAAGGTAAACGACAACGACCTGGTGATCTGCTGCATGGATTTCAGTTTTATTGGCGGAAGTATGGGAAGCGTGGTTGGAGAAAAGATTGCGAGATCGATTGATTTTTGTATCAAAACAAAATCACCCTTGCTTATTATTTCAAAAAGTGGTGGGGCCAGGATGATGGAAGCCGCATTTTCACTGATGCAAATGGCTAAAACATCAGCTAAGCTCAGCCAGCTCGCACAGCATAAAATTCCTTATATTTCATTGTTAACCGATCCTACAACTGGTGGTGTAACAGCCAGTTACGCCATGTTGGGCGATATGAACATTGCCGAACCCGGATCCCTGATCGGTTTTGCCGGTCCGCGTGTGGTAAAAGAAACCATCGGTAAAGACCTTCCCAAAGGCTTTCAAACCGCTGAGTTTGTGTTAGAGCACGGGTTTCTCGATAAAATAATTCCAAGAACTGAACTGAAGGAAAAACTGGGCACTTTGCTCAAAATGCTCAAGAGCTAAACACTAAAACCTGGCCGCTTTTTGCCACCAATTACACGAATTAACACGAATTTTCGCAGTTTTGGCTTAGCGTAAACTGGTGAAATTCGTGGCTGCTCAACTTTATTCTACCCATTTTAAATCAACTAGCTGGTTTTTAGCGGCTTAGTTCTGGGAAATCACCCAACTTTTCATTAACTTTATTCGTATTAAATTAAAGACTAGTTAAGAATATGAATATTCAGCCTCAACTGATAGCGTTGTGCATCAAGCAAGACCGCAAGGCTGAGTATGAATTGTATAAACTTTCCTATAGTTACCTGATGAGTATCTGCCTGCGGTATTCCAAAGATAAGGATACAGCCTCTGAGATATTGAACATGGGTTATATGAAAATCCTGAAGAACATCGGGGCTTACAAACCTGAGATCCCTTTTAAAGCGTGGATCCGCAGGATCATGGTAAACACGCTGATTGACGAATACAGGAAAAATAAGAGAGAGCGCGCGAAGCTGTCTTACGTGGAGGATTATTACGATTCATCCGACTTTTCGGAGGTGAACGAGGTACTCAGCAAATTTAATTGTGCGCAGATCTACGAAGAGATCAATAAACTGCCTGAGGCCACTAAAAAGGTTTTTAACCTGTTTGTGATCGACGGCTATTCGCATAAAGAAATCGGGGAGATGCTGAGCATCAGCGAAGGCACTTCAAAATGGCATTTAAATGCCGCGCGCCAGAAATTAAAAGAACAAATTGAAAGTAACATATTAACAAGGATCTAGAGAAATAGAAAAGATGAGTTTCGAAGAAGAGTTTGATAACATAATCAGGCAAAAAACCGATGAGGCGGGTTTTTCTTTTGATGAGAAGAACTGGGAAAAAATGAGCCAGAAGTTGGATGAGCAGAGAAGAGGCGCGGGTTTTATTCAAAGGAATAAAGCGTATGTGGCCATTGTTTTATTGCTGGTTGCGACTTTTACCACTGTGCTTATTTATACAACAATCGAAACGCCGGATGCCGCTTTGGCGGTGACCTCGCCACTTGTTGAGACTGTTTCACCCGCCAACAACCCGGGTTCAAAAGAGCCGGCCCTTGAAAAACCCCGGGCAGGCGAAACGCCCGAAAGCCCTGTAAAACAAACAGTTTCACCGGATCCTGAAAAAATTCCGGTAAAAGAAAATACAAACGCAACAAGGTCGCAAAAAGCGCCTGCTTCTGAAACTGACAAGGGCGTTACCTATGCAAGTGCTGTGAATCCGCCAAACAATCTGCGCCTTTCTAAACAGAAAAAAGAAAACGACGTTGCCTCTGAAATAAGTATGACTAAAAAAGCAAAGGCATCGGTGGTTAATGAAACAATAACTGAAAAACCACAGGAACCAGAAGCACTTTTAAACAAAGACGAAAACACCATCGCCGCATCAACCCCTGCTAAAATCATTGGCGCGTCCCCTGCGGTAGTTCAGCCTGCGAACAGCCCTGTTGAGAATACTGAGACTGGTAGCGGTATTTCAGATATTTCAGAAGAGGCAAAAGAAGTTGTTGGTCTTAACCAGGTTGAATCATTGAAGATGATCAATACCCCTCTCCCTTTGAGTCCCGATGAAAAAGATATTTTACCCGCAACCATTTCTGAGCCAAAATTTTACGACGAAGATTATTATAAAAAAGAAAAATATAAAACTCATTTCCTTAATCTTGAAGGCGGAACTACTTACCTGTTTGGCTGGCAATCAAAGAAAGGCACAGATGGTAAAGGATTCAACTGGTATGGCGGTATCAATTATGGCATTTACCTGTCGAAGAAGGTGACTTTGAGCGCAGGCCTGCAGGCTTATAACATCTCAAACATCAATCAGGCTTTTTATACAACATCACAAACCGAATATGGTTTTTCTGCAGTGCAAAATTATACGGTGATCACCGCGCATTCTCTTTATTATGCTTCGCTGCCCGTAAAGTTCGCGTATGCCTTTAACCCGCAGAATCAACTAGGTCTTGGTTTTAATATGGGATACCTGGTGAATGCTTCCAATACCATTGAAACCTATAACACTTCCGAAAGTGGCAAGTCCGTTCCGGTGAAAACAAAAAAAACAGGGGCTTATGAGGGCATTGCCCCAAACAATTTATTATTAAGCGCTTTTTATAAAACCCAGGTCAGTAAACGCCTGGCATTGAATGGCGAGTTTGTATACGGACTAACCGACCTGTTTAACAACACTCCAACCAATAAAAATACCGAAAGCGCTATGGGCTTTAAAATTAGCCTGCAATACACACTTTTTGATAAATGAGACCATGAAAAAACGATTGATATATACCTTGTTGACTTGTGTGATGCTTAGTTCATGCAAGAAAAATGAACTGCCCAAAAATGAAGAGGAAGCCGGAACACCCGTATTTTATTTTAAATGCAATGTAAACGGTGTTCCTATGAAAATTGAAGCAGGAAAAAATACTTATGCAATGCAGGCTTCGCACTTCCAGGACAAAAATAATTTGTATGTGTACGAAAGTCAGCTAAAACAGGCCACCTGTTCAGGTAACTGTAGTTATGCCATGTCTGTTCAGATCAATGATGTCATGCTCCGGGAACTGAATGCCGCCCAGGAAGTTAACAGCGCCTTGTCTGTTGGAATTCATCCTTATAATGACGGTGTATGGCAACCTGTTTTTTACAGAGGACTGTTCAGAGCTGAAAAAGACGATGGCGATTATCTCTGGACTTTTAGCAATGACAACAGTACAGTTCAGGGTCGGGAGGTAGAAAAGATTTTTCAAAGCGCCGGCAGTTGTACAGTAAAGCTGGATTATGATAATATAGGAGGCCTGGGTTCAGAATCCCTCACAAAAAAATTCAAAATAGGGAGCCACCTGCAAGCATATATCAAAAGCACTTTCGACGCTTCTACTCTGAAATATAAATTCTCATCCAGCACGGAAGGAGATGGATTCAAATACCTCTGGGACTTTGGAAGTAACGGGCAGTCGTCGTCCCCAGGCCCTGAATTGTCATTTTCAAGCCCTCATTATAATAATCCTACATTAACGCTGATCAATTCTAAAAACGACACCTGTGTTACCAAATACCAGATACGAGACACCTCGGCCCCAAATGCCAACTATATAAGCACCTTTACTCCTTTTCTCAATCCAAAACTCGCCTCAGCCATTACGATTGGTTTTACTGACCAAAATGGGGTGAATTATTCTTCTGCAAATATAAATCAACCTGTTTCCAGCCGGTTTGAGATCATTTCGGTGGAACCATACAAAAACAACGAGAAAAACGAAGCCACTAAAAAAGTTAAAATAAAATTCAATTGCTCCTTTACAAGCGCCAACGGACCAATAAATCTTACTGATGGAGAGGCAGTTATAGCCGTTTCATATAAATAATTTATTTTACCCAACCCCGGGGCGACTGTCTTCGTAATATAAGCAGTTAGTGGGCCAAAAGGCCAAAATAGTGTTCTAAGCTTTATGAAAAAGCACGATCCCTTCCGCCGGTTTGCGGGAGGGATTTTTTTTGAATGGGATTGAAATCGATCTTAGGTCAAGGGTTAAAATGTAGTCACTTCGAGTAATTCCGACAGTAAGAGGAATGTATCGGGAAGCGTTCCCGATGCGTCCCAATCTGTTTCGCTGCCAGGTCGGTCGCAGTCTGTCAGGTCGCTTCGCCTTCGGCAAGCCTCACGCTTGCGCTTAAGCGTAGGCGCATGGCGACCGAAGGAGCGTAGTCGGTCAGGTCGAGCGTAGTCGGTCAGGTCGAGCGTAGTTTGTCGGGTCGAGCGTAGTCGGTCAGGTCGAGCGTAGTCGAGACCCCCAAAGTCAATTTTTATTAAAACTCCACTTGTTAAAAACATTGTTGCCCATCCTGCGTTTACCTTTGTATTACAGGTAATTTTATAAGGATGAAGCGTTTTCTTAAAATTTCTATACTATCCTTATTTTTTCTTTCTTTTTCTTTCGTTGTGCCCCCGCGTGTAAAAAAAGAACCCGATTTTCTTTCTGTTCAGAATAAATGGGTGGACTCTGTTTTTAATTCGCTTACACCCGATCAGAGACTTGGCCAATTGTTTATGGTGGCCGCATACAGCAACAAGGATCTTAAACATGTGAAGGAGATCAAAGACCTGGTGGTGAACTACAATATTGGCGGTTTGATCTGGATGCAGGGCGGGCCGGTACGCCAGGGTAAGCAGGCCAACTACTATCAAAGTATCGCTAAAACCCCATTGTTGTATAGTATCGACGGTGAGTGGGGCCTGGCCATGCGACTCGACAGCACCATTCGTTATCCAAAGCAAATGACCCTTGGCGCAATACAGGATGATTCATTGATCTATTTAATGGGCAGGCAGATAGCCCGTGAATGCAAGCGCATTGGCATTCACGTTAATTTCGCGCCGGTTGCCGACGTCAACAATAATCCTCTCAATCCTGTAATAGGCATGCGCAGTTTTGGTGAAGACAAGGTGAAGGTGGCTCAAAAGGCATATATGTACATGGCCGGTATGCAGGACGAACACGTGATGGCAAACGGTAAACACTTTCCCGGTCATGGCGATACCGATAGTGATTCGCACAAAACGCTTCCCTTTATGCCGCACTCCGCCGAACGCCTCGATTCTCTGGAGTTGTTTCCTTTCAGGTATCTTTTCGACCGTGGCCTTGCGAGCATCATGGTTGCGCATTTGAATATACCAAGTCTCGACACCACGCAGAATCTTGCGTCAACCCTGTCACCCAAAGTAGTAACCGACCTGTTGAAAAACAAGATGGGTTTCAAAGGCCTTATTTTTACAGATGCTCTTAACATGAAAGGCGCGTCAGCATTTTTCGCGCCAGGCACAGTCGATGTGAAAGCCTTACTGGCCGGAAATGATGTGCTGTTGTTTACCGAAAATGTTCCAAAAGCGATGGCCGAAATTAACAAGGCCGTGACTGAAGGCTTAATTGCGAGGGAGGAAATAGACGAACGTTGTAAAAAAATATTAAAGGCAAAATACTGGTGCGGCTTAAATGAAAAACAACAGATTGTAACCCGCAATTTATTTAAGGAATTAAATACAAAACAAGGAGAAGCCCTTAACGACAAGCTGGCAGAAGCGGCTATTACCTTGCTGAGAAACGAAAACGATTTTTTGCCGCTTAAAAAAATGGACAACCTGAAGATAGCGGAAGTTTCTTTCGGGGTAGAAGAAAAAAACGCACTGTTCAACACCTTAAAGGATTTCGCGAACGTTGAACACATCGCTATCGCTCATGATGCGAAAGGCCTGGCTATTCGTACCGCTTTTGAAAAAATAAGCAAAGCAGATCTCGTGATTGTTCAGTTGAATAAAACTACGTTAAAGGCCGACAATAATTACGGTGTGGGCAATCAAACGCTGAGGTTAATGGATTCGATTGCCGCTTTAAAACCATCGGCCCTGGTGATAGCCGGTAATCCTTACCTGCTCAATAAAATGAACGCTGTTTCAAATTTCAAAGCAGTGCTGCTCGCTTATGAAAATATGCCATCTCTGCTTAAAGCATCAGCCAATGCCATGATGGGCGTAAACAGGGTTAACGGTAAATTACCGGTAAGTACAAAACTGTTTCCTTATAATAGTGGCATAAACGTTGAACCGCTCACGCAGAATAAAGACCTGACCGCAAGGGAGAATTTCAAAAAAAAAAAATTTGGTTCAATAGATAGCATCGCGCTTGCCGGAATTACTGAAAAAGCTTACCCCGGCTGTGAAATTGTGGCTCTGCAAAACGGCGAGATCATCTACCAGAAAGCTTTCGGCGCTTTTACCTACAACCACGATTCAAAGCCGGTCGACAACGGAACTATCTATGACCTGGCCAGCGTTACCAAGATCGCGGCATCTTCTCTAGCCCTTATGAAACTTGAATCGGAAGGTAAATTCGATCACAGGCAAACACTTGGATTTTACCTGCCTTATTTGCGCGGAACTGATAAGGAGAACCTGCGAATAGATGATGTATTATCGCACCAGGCTGGCCTTCCGGCCTGGATCCCTTTTTACCTGCGAACCATCAATAAAAAGGATGAATATAAACCTGGTTTTTATGATGATAAACCTTCTGAGAATTTTCCAACGCAGGTTGCCAAAGATTTGTATGTCGTAAAAGGTTTCCAGGACTCCATTTACAAACGCATCATCAATACCAAACTCGAAACGCCGGGTAAATACCTGTACAGCGACCTGGGTTATTATTTTATGCAACAAATAATCGAACAACAGGTACAAAAAAGTCTGAATGATTATGTGAAAGACATTTATGCGCAGCTGGGACTGGCCCTAAGCTACAAGCCCTTAAATTATTTTTCGGTGAACCAGATCGCGCCTACCGAAAACGACACGAAGTTCAGAAAACAGGTGGTACGCGGCTATGTGCATGATCCGGGTGCCGCCCTGCTGGGGGGGGTTGCCGGTCACGCTGGGCTGTTTGGCAACGCGCTTGACCTTGCAAAAATTATGCAGTTATACCTGAACAAGGGCGAGCTGAATGGCGTAAGAATTTTAGACAGCAACGTGGTGAAAGATTTTACAACTTGTCACTTCTGCCCCGACAACAGAAGGGGTTTGTGTTTTGAAAAACCAGAACCTGACCTGAAAAAAGACAGCCCTGTGAATTCTGAATGCAGCCTTGAGAGTTTTGGCCATAGCGGTTTTACAGGTACTTTTGCCTGGGCAGATCCTAAAAATAATCTCGTTGTGGTATTTTTAAGTAACAGGGTTTATCCCAACGCAGAAGATAATAAGCTGGCTAAACTGGGTATTAGAGGGAAAATTCATAAAGCTTTTTACGAGGCTGTAAAAAATTAAATTGTATTTTGAAACTTTTGATCCTTACACAATATTTTCCGCCGGAGGTAGGCGCGCCCCAGAACCGGCTGTTTGAACTAGCCGTTCGCTTGCAGGCGCTTGGCATTGATGTTACAGTTCTTACGGCCATGCCTAATTACCCGCAAATGGAAATTTACAAGGGTTATGCCGGTAAAAAATATGTTTATGAAGAAACGGCAGGTTTAAAAATACACAGGTCCGCGATCTTTGTTTCAAAAAACAAAAGCATCCTTCCACGTTTGCGCAATTATTTTTCTTTTGTGATCTCAAGTGCCCGCACCGGAGGTAAAAAACTTGGGAATTTCGATTTTTTATTGTGTGAGTCACCCCCTCTTTTTTTAGGATACAGCGCCATGTACCTGTCTAAAAGAAAAAAGGCAAAGCTTATTTTTAATGTCAGTGATCTCTGGCCCGAGAGCGCAGAAAAACTGGGCGTAGTGAATAACAAAACGCTTCTTGACCTGGCTTACCGGCTTGAAGAAAAACTTTATAGTAGATCCGTATTGGTAACCGGGCAAACACAGGGCATTTGTGAAAGCATCAACAGCAGGTTTCCGTCGGTTGAAACTTATTGGTTGCCAAATGGTGTTGATCTGGACTTTTATGATCCTGAAAAAGTGCAACCGGGCAACTGGAGAAAAGAAAACAATTTCCGGGAAACAGATTTCATTTTAATTTACGCTGGTATTATCGGTATCGCACAGGGACTGGAATTAATCCTCGATACAGCGAAATTTTTCGCTGCTCAGCCACGGGTGAAATTTGTGTTAATGGGAAGTGGTCCTGAAAAGGAGCGACTTTTACAGAAAAAAGAAACTGAGAAAATTACAAATGTGTTTTTTATCAATGGCGTTCCCAAATCGCAAATGCCTTCAATCCTCAAATCGGTGAATGCGGCTATCATTCCGCTTAAAAAGCTGGACCTGTTTTTGGGCGCTATTCCTTCGAAAATTTTTGAATCCCTTGCCATGAAAATACCTGTTTTGTTGGGTGTTGACGGAGAAGCAAAAAAACTGTTCATCGAAAAGGGGGATTGCGGTATTTATTTTGAACCGGAAAATGCCACTGCGCTGAGAGACTCTATCATTCGCCTGGAAGGCGACGAAAAGCTGGCGGTCAGGCTTGGTGAGAATGGTAGGCGGTTTGTGACAGAAAACTTTAACAGGGAAAACATAGCGAAGCAATTTCATCAGCGCCTGCTGAAATTGTCAGGCACCAACTAAAATTCAGAGACAGATGCAACTACCATTAAAACAAAAACTTTTTTATTTTTTCCCGGTATTGTTTTGTTTTTCCCTGCCGTTTGGCTCGAGGCTTCTGAGTGTAATCGTAGCCTGCTGGACCATTGTTTCTTTTTTTAATATTCAAAAAGCCGACATAAAACAGGGGTTTAAAAACACCAGCCTGTGGCTGCTTTTTTTATTTTTTATAATTACAGTTATCAGCGCTCTTTTTTCAGAGAACAGGGAAGAAGGCCTTTTTGGCATAGAAGTAAAACTGAGCGTGTTGTTATTTCCCTGGCTTTTGTTTTGTTTTGCCTGGCCCACCGAAATATTAAAACGTTGCGTCGTTGCCTTCGTTTCGGGTTGTTTTTTTGCCTGCGTTTACCTGATCACCAGGGCCTTTTATTATTCATTTAACGGGCAACCGGAGTATTTTTTTTATTCTCTTTTTTCTGATCTCATCCACGCTTCCTACTTCGCCATGTACCTTATCCTGGCAATTGTGATCGTTATTTTATTTTATCGTAAATGGTTCAGTACTCAGCGAACCATTATGTATAGCGCCTATTTTTTTGTGGCTGTTTTTGTCATCACTATTTTTTTATGTTCTTCAAAACTGGGCATTATCAGTTTTTTTATCGCGATGCCAATACTCGCCCTGTACCGTTTAAAGGACCGGTTAAATACTAAAACGGTGATTGTGGTGCTGTCTTCGGTATTGGTTTTACTGGTAGTGGCCTATGTCGTTTTTCCTGGATCTTTTTCGAGGTTAAGGTCCATCGCTTCAGTATCGGCTTCGCCTGATAAAACATCCGCCGAAAGTACGGCCGTGAGGATCCTGATCTGGGACCAGGCCATTGACCTCATTGGTCAGAATCCATTATTTGGCACCGGGGTAGGGGATGTGAATGATGATTTGTACAATGCGTACAGGCAACAGGGCATCACCGGCGCGCTCGAGCATAAGTTAAACGCGCACAACCAGTATTTACAAACCTTTATAGGCATGGGGCTTGTGGGTTTTATCCTTCTCTGCTTTCTCACTGTTGGCCAGTTGATAAAAGCCATATGGAAAAAGAACTTTTTATTGTTTATGTTCGCGCTCCTGGTTTCTCTCAACTTTTTAGTGGAGAGCATGCTTCAAACAGCGGCAGGAATTTTATTCTTTACCTTTTTCGTTTGTGTTTTTAACCTGACGAATGAAAAAAAGCTGCTGGGTGAATAAAAAGTCTTTGATATTCCTGCTGTGCCTGTTGCCCGTTTTTTGTCTTTCTCAACCTGGTGAAAACTATGCCTGGCCCATAGATACACCGCACACTATTACTGGTAATTACGGAGAATTGCGCCCCAATCATTTTCACATGGGCTGGGACTTTTCAACAAAAGGACAAATTAATTTACCGGTTTACGCGATAGACGATGGGTTTGTTTCACGTCTCAAAGTAAGTTCCGGAGGCTACGGCAAAGCTGTTTACATCACCTATCCCGGCAACAAATTAAGTCTCTGCGCTCATTTAACTTCTTATGCCGGGGCCATTGCCCAGGCCGTGAGTGCTGCGCAACAGGCTAAGCAGGCTTATGAAGTGGAATTGTTCCCTGCGAACGGGGAAATCAAAGTAAAAAAAGGTGAACTGATCGGTTATTCCGGCAACAGCGGCAATTCATCGGGCCCGCACCTGCATTTTGAAATACGTAACCAACAGACCGAAGTGCCCTTGAATGTATTTGATTTTTACGACCTCAAAGATACCATCAGGCCCGAGTTACAGGAAGTAGCATTTTACAATCTGGCCGATACAAATAATCCTGTTTTGAAAAAGAGTTTTAAGATCCTTGCTTCGAAAAATGACAGCCTGTTTATGAGGAAAGATTCTGTTATCCTTTATCATTCAATTCTTGGTTTTGCTTTTTCGGGTTTCGACCGTTTTGTAGCTAAAGGCAATCCCAATGTTATATACAGCGCTCAGCTATTTGTGGATGAACAACAGATCTTTAGCTACGCCATGAATAATATTTCATTTGAGGATCAGCGTTATGTTAATGAGTTTTCAGAAACAGTCAACAAGATTAAATACCAGAAATGTTTTTTACCAACCTTGTATCCTGCCTCCGTGTATGGTAACAGCTTCAATAAAGGCAGAATTGTTTTAGCCGACACTAATTTCCACCTTTTAACGCTGAAAGTGAAAGATGAGCACAACAATACACGATCGCTGCAATTTTATTTCAAGACACGTAAAATAGAGAATTATGCCATTCCTCTTTTAAAAGGAGATGTGTTTGTGAACTGCAACAAAGATCTTGTAGCCACCAAAAAAGGCCTTTTTATTTCGGTTCCGGCACGTACCTTGTATCATTCCAGGCCATTGTCCATCGAAAACTCTATAAACACCAAAGGCACACTTACTCTGTTTCCAGCGCATATTAATCTGGCGACTGCTATCAGGATAGGGTTTTTACCTTCTTTAAAATTACGGGATAAAAAGGAAAAGTTGGTTTTAATGAACGGCTCCATAGCATATAGCCCCAGACTCTCAGGCGACTCTCTTTATTATTCGGTTTTTTCTCTCGGGCATTTTGAATTGAAACAGGATACAGTGGCACCAAAGATCAAAACGCAACTCACACCAAAAAAAATAAAACGTGTCAAAAGTTTCAGTTCATTTTCTTTTATTATCCGCGATAACCTGAGTGGCGTGGCAACGTACAGCTTATTTTTAAATGACGACTGGGTGCTTGCAGAGTATGATGCCAAATCAAGCCTGCTTACTTATTTCTTTGATGAAAACACACCTCCCGGAAATTTGAAATTCAGGGTTGAAGCCGCCGATAAAACCGGGAATGTTTCCGAATATAAATTTACATTAAAGCGAGGTAGTCCTTAGTTTCCAATCCTTTATTGAACAGCAGGTCTAGAACGCTTAAATTCGGTAAAAAATCAAATTTATTCCCGAACGTCTGGTAATAACTGATCTTTAGTTTTTCTTTTACCAACCAGTCATTTTCAAAACTGATTTTGGGGTGAATATTAAAACGAACATCTTCGTATATCTGGTCGGCAGGCATTTCGAAATGTGATGTGAGAATTATTTCTTTTTTATGTCTCAGTAATTTTAAAACCAGGTTGAGTTGCTCTGTATTATAATTTAGCAAAGACTCAAACTGGCGCGTATAAAAATACCTGATCTCATCTTCAAAAAAATCGAAATAAGGTGAATTTTTATAGGCGCTTGTGATTGCCCGCCAGTGCCTGATCTGCCAGTTTTCACTGTAGCTGATTTCAATGTCTTTTGTTAGTTCTTTAAGGGATCGTTTTTTAACCGGGATGGAAAGATCTAAAGGGCCGTTGGCTGATAAAATGCCCGTGCGGTTCCTGTAACTTTGTTTTTGGTAATTTTCATGCTGTTCGATGGTGACGCTTTCTGCATTTAAAACATAAAAAAAATAATGAAGATTGGGCCAATAAGCGGTTGAGAGAAGCGCCTTCATTTTTTTCCTTTTTTGATCCTGCAAACTACTTTGCCAATAATGTATTTTTCGGAGAGAAATCCCCAGCTCCTGGAATCGTTCGCGTTATCCCTGTTATCGCCCAATACAAAAAAATAATTTTGTTGGGCTACATACACCTGCGACGGTACGCCGCTGATAAAAATGCTGTCGCCTTTTATTTCCAGGGTGTTTTTTTCATCCCTGATGACTGAGGCATAAATACGAATGTTCGTAGTATCCAGGCGCAGCGTATCATTTTTTTTGGGAATGTAAATTTTACCATAGTAGTCGGAATTCCACGAATACTGAGACGAGTAGGGGAAGCAGGTGTCGTCGAAAGAATCTTTTTTTTCGGTTTTGAGCTCAACTTTTTTAATGGCAGAATCCTGGCCCAGTAATAAGCTCTGCGCTTTTGTAAGCGAATAACTATAATCAAAGTCGTTAGAAATTTCGCCGCCTTCTGTTAAATGATACCTTACTTTAAAAAGGCTGTCGAGTGGCTTGTGGCCGGTTTCAATAAAATAGTTCATTTTAACCGCTGAGTCTTCTTCAATTTGGTTGCCGTTAGCAAATACAATTTTATTTACAATTTCAATTGTGTCACCGGGAATTCCTTTGATTCTCTGGAAAAGGAAAGTTTTTTTTATTTCGGCGCTGTCTTTAACCGGGTACTCAAAATACAGCACTTCGTTTACATGGTAGGAGGTGAGGGCTTTTTTAATCAGCAGCACGTCTCCATACCGGTATGTTTCCTGCATGTCTTTGTTGTTGACCTGCACCAGGTCAAACAAAAATGTTTTTACAAGGATAAATAATACCAGTGCGGTGAAAGCGCTGATGAACCAATAAATTCTTTTTACAAAGTCGAATATATCTTTAATCAGGCCGATGCTTTTTTAACTTTCGTTTTGCGGCGTGTGTTCCATTTGCTTAAGCCCCAAATAGCGGCAATAACAAGTATAAACGGAATTTTAACTGAATGCAGGTTTCCATTTTCAACATAAGATAGAAAGCGTTCCCAGCGGAATTTTCCCTCCTTGCTGTTTTTAAAGAGCGAGCCCACAACCGATTTTCCGCTCACGGGATTGTTTTCAGGATACTTCATGCTGAACCATACAAAGAATGGAGAACCTACGATGTGATCGAAAGGCACCATGCCCCAGCTTCTGCTGTCGGCGCTGTTATGGCGGTTATCACCCATCATAAAATAATAATCCTGTTTAAAGGTATAACTCGTAATTGGCTGCCCGTCGTACAATACCTGCGCGCCTTGCCTGCTCACCTGGTGAATGCCGTTATCATAAGTGTTCATTATTTTTTCATAAAGGCAAAGATTGTGTGTGTCGATGGGAATGGTAAGGCCTTTTTTCGGGATCAACAGTGGTCCGAAATTATCATTGTTCCAGGCGTATGCCGGATTGTGGGGAAAAATGGAGGGTTCAGCCAGACCTTTTTCTTCGTTCATGCGGATGACGGAAACAACAGTAGGGATTTTTCTTATTTCTTCTGCTATATGCGCAGGCATGTTGAGCCTGTAAATCATTGTATCCTTTGATTCAGCCAATATCCCGACTTCTGTCGCATAAATATCGTATTTGTCAAGAAGCTCGAGGTTGGAAAGCCCCGGCCGTCCATTTGGCATAACTACTTCATAACCGAACAATTGCGAACTACATTTCACCATGTAATTGTGCTGTGCATGTTCCGGCATTTTCTGCAATTTATTATTGATATAGATCTCTGAATTTCTCACTTCAAGGTTGTCACCTGCGATACCAACACACCTTTTTACATAGTGTTCGCGCTTGTCTACAGGCCGTGACACGATTTTCCCAACTTTACGCTGATTTCTCGGATCCGGCATAAAATTAGGATTGTTAATGTTCTCATATCCTACATATCGTACGAGTTGGTAATAACTCATGTCCTGGAAGCCAAGGGCTACTGTGTCACCATCAGGATAATTAAAAACCACGATCTGGTCGTTCTTTACCGTTCCAAAACCAGGAAGCCTGAAGTAAGGCAGTTTGATCCACTCCAGGTATGATTTTTTGGTTTCGCTGAAAGGCAGGGTCTGGTGCGCAAATGGAAATGAAAGTGGCGTTTGCGGGATTTTTGGGCCGTAGGCAAATTTATTCACAAATAAAAAGTCTCCCACCATCAGCGATTTTTCAAGTGATGAGGTGGGAATAGTGAAGGCTTCGATAAAATAACCACGGATAATAGACGCGGCAATTACAGCGAAAATGATGGGGTCTACCCAGTTTTTGATAATTTTGCTTGGCTCGATTTTAAACTTATTCAGGCCAACAAATTTAGCGGTGTCGTCGAAGCCTATCTTTAAAAAAAAGATATAGGGCAATAACGATGCGAAAAGCAGGTCCTGGTTACTGGGTTTGTTAAATGCGCGGGCGGTATTAAAACCAAATACCCCATACATGATAATGTTTACGCCGGGTACCAGCATGATCAAACACCACCACCATGGTTTATCCAGTAATTTGGCCAATAAATAAAAATTGTAAAAGGGGATAAACGCTTTCCAGCTTTCGATTCCGGCTTTTGTAAATAACTTGCTCAGGCCAAAAAAAGAAATGATGACAAGCGCTAAAAAAATATAATTTCCCATAGGTTTTGAAAAGGTAAAAATAATAATTTAATGACGCACCCGGATTTGTTTTTTCTGATAGTTATACGGCCCCTGTTAATATATGTTATCCCTTTATTATGACCAGGTTAAGTTTAGATCTTTCTTTTGTTGAAGTTCTCCCGCGGGGTTCGCAATATTTATGTTTTGGGGTATTTATATGCAAAGGATAGTTTAATTTTTTATATCTTTATTGCTGAAAAATAAACCTGCGTTGTTTGCAGGTAAAAAAAATTTATGATAAAAATAACTCTCCCCGATGGTTCTGTAAGAGAATACGAAAACGGAACTACCTCCATGCAGGTTGCACAAAGTATCAGCGAAGGGCTTGCGCGCAACGTTTTAGCTGCAAAAATCAATAACGAAGTGTGGGACGCCTCGCGTCCTATTCACACAGACGCCAACCTGAGCCTCTTAACGTGGAACGATGAACTGGGTAAAGAAACCATGTGGCACTCTTCGGCGCACATCATGGCGGAAGCCCTTGAAGCCCTTTATCCCGGTGTTCAGTTCTGGGTAGGACCACCGCTCGAAAATGGATTTTATTACGACGTGGATTTGAACGGTCAGACACTGACCCCTGCCGATTTTGAAAAGATAGAGCAGAAGATGCTCGAACTGGCGCGCCAGAATAATTCATTTACTAGGAAAGAAATTTCAAAGGCTGATGCCATTGCGTATTTCAAAGAAAAAGGTGATAACTATAAACTGGATTTGCTCGAACGTCTTGACGACGGTAACATTACCCTCTATACACAGGGCAACTTTACCGATCTCTGCCGCGGTCCGCATATTCCAGGTACAGGATTTATTAAGGCCGCTAAAATTTTAAACATCGCCGGTGCCTACTGGAAGGGTGATGAAAAAAACAAAATGCTTACCCGTATTTATGGCATTACTTTTCCAAAAGACAAAGAATTAAAGGAATACCTGGTTTTACTCGAAGAAGCCAAAAAGCGCGATCACCGCAAACTGGGCAAGGAACTTGAATTATTCACGTTCTCCGAGAAAGTAGGCATGGGGCTTCCATTATGGTTACCAAAAGGAACCATGATCCGTGAACGGTTGATCAATTTTATGCAGAAAGCCCAGGTAAAAGCCGGTTACCTTCCTGTGGCAACACCACACATCGGTCATAAAGATCTTTATGTGAC
Source organism: Bacteroidota bacterium (assembly GCA_040386615.1). GTDB lineage: Bacteria > Bacteroidota > Bacteroidia > B-17B0 > Aurantibacillaceae > Aurantibacillus. The sequence continues at coordinate 77,024 of JAZKFC010000001.1, read as the reverse complement.
TTCAGGCCACTATGAAAAATACGGAGCCGATTCGTTTCAGCCAATTAAAACACCACATGAAGGCGAGGAGTTTTTTCTAAAGCCCATGAATTGCCCGCATCACTGCGAAATTTATAAATCTTCACCAAAGTCATACAAGGATTTACCGGTGAGGTACGCCGAGTTTGGCACAGTTTACAGGTATGAGCAAAAAGGCGAACTGCATGGGTTAACCCGGGTGCGCGGCTTTACGCAGGATGACGCGCATTTGTTTGTGCGTCCTGACCAGGTAAAAGAAGAATTTTGTAAGGTAATTGACCTGGTTTTACAGGTGTTTACAGCCCTCGATTTCAGGGATTATACCGCGCAGATCTCTTTGCGTGACCCAAACAATAAGGAAAAATACATAGGTTCTGATGAAAACTGGCGACTTGCAGAACAGGCAATTATTGAGTCAGCCAGTGAAAAAGGACTTCGCACCGTGACCGAACTGGGCGAGGCGGCCTTTTACGGGCCCAAACTTGATTTTATGGTGAAAGACGCCCTGGGAAGAAAATGGCAGCTGGGTACCATACAGGTGGATTATAATTTACCAGAGCGCTTTGAATTGGAATATACCGGCAGCGACAATCAAAAGCACAGGCCGGTAATGATCCACCGGGCGCCCTTTGGCAGCCTCGAACGTTTCATCGCAGTGTTAATAGAACACTGTGCAGGCAACTTCCCATTGTGGTTAACCCCCGACCAGTTTGCGGTTTTACCCCTCAGTGAGAAATACAACGATTATGCCCTTGAAGTGGTGGAAGCGCTCAAAAACTCTGAATTACGGGGTTTTATAGATGACAGGAACGAAAAAATAGGGAAGAAGATCAGGGACAACGAGGTAAAAAAGGTACCTTTTATGCTTGTTGTTGGGGAAAAGGAAGCTGCCGAAAAGATGGTGGCGGTGAGGGAACACGGAAAAGGAGACATTGGCGTCTTCTCGCTGGACCAGTTTGTAAAGCATGTTAATCAATTGATCGAAAATGATTTTAATCAAAAATTAAATTCTTAGATTTGTATTTATTATTTATTCACTAAAAGCGGAGGCTACTATCAATCAAAAAAAACCAAACATTCCATCACCAGCATCATCTGGTCCCCCAAAACCAATTGTAAAACAACCAAGAGGTTTAAAAGCCGGATTTAAACGTCCGGGAGTAAAAGAAGAATTACACAAGGTAAACGGCCGTATTTCAGCACCTATGGTTCGCGTTGTTGGCGAAGACCTCGAAGCAGGGGTATACCCGATCGCGAGGGCCCTTGAAATGGCCAGGGAACATGGTCTTGATCTTGTTGAGATAGCTCCGAACATCGATCCTCCTGTTTGCAAGATTGTAGACTACGGTAAGTTTCTATACGAACAGAAAAAGAAAGCCAAAGAAATTAAAGCCAAAGCAGCTAAGATTGTTGTAAAAGACATTCGTTTTGGCCCGCATACCGATGACCATGATTTTAACTTTAAAAAGAATCATGCCATTAAATTTCTTCAGGAAGGATGCAAGGTAAAAGCTTTTGTATTCTTCAGGGGAAGGGAAATAGTATTTAAAGTACAGGGCGAAATTTTATTGCTGCGTTTTGCAAATGAACTCGAAGAGTGGGGCAAAGCTGAACAATTACCGGTATTGGAAGGCAAGAAAATGCTGATGCTCATCGGCCCGAGAAAAAAATAGAATTGCATTTATATTGAAAATAAAAACCAGGATCCCGGTCCTGGTTTTTTTATTGACTGAATTTATCGATAAAATGCTGCAACAAAAAAACGCAGCTTCGATGGAAGCTGCGTTTTGAATTTGTTGTTTACTCTCTTAGGTATTTGGCGTGATCACCGGTGGAATAATAAATTCCGGTTTCATTACTTCTTCGTGTTTGTCGAAAGGCCTTTTACCAAAGATCTCTTCAAGGTCTTCTTTGAAGATCACTTCTTTCTCCAGTAATTTTTCAGCAAGCAAAGTTAATTTTGGTTTGTTGCTTATTAAAATCTGCTTGGTTTTTGCGTAAGCGATATCCGTCATTTTTTTAACCTCTTCATCAATGGTCTTGGCAGTATTTTCACTATAAGGTTTGCTGAACGAATATTCGCTTTGTCCTGAACTGTCATAATAGCTGATGTTCCCGATCTTTTCATTTAAACCGTAATAAACGATACAGGCGTAGGCCTGTTTGGTGATCTTTTCAAGGTCGCTCAACGCGCCTGTACTTATTTTGCCGAAAATAATTTCTTCAGCGGCGCGGCCACCCAATGCGGCGCACATTTCGTCCATGATCTGCTCAGTTGTTGTGATCTGGCGCTCTTCGGGTAAATACCAGGCTGCGCCCAGCGATTTGCCACGTGGCACAATGGTTACTTTTACAAGCGGACTAGCGTGCTCCAGCATCCAGCTCACAGTGGCGTGACCGGCTTCGTGAAAAGCGATCACCCTTTTTTCCTGTGGTGTGATGATTTTGTTTTTCTTTTCAAGGCCTGCAATGATCCTGTCTACCGCGTCGAGGAAATCCTGCTTTTGCACCATTTTTTTATTCGAGCGTGCAGCGATGAGTGCCGCTTCGTTACAAATATTGGCAATGTCGGCGCCGCTGAATCCAGGCGTTTGTTTGGCCAGGAAATCGATATTTACGCTTTCATCAATTTTTATTTTCTTTAAATGCACAGCGAAGATCTCTTTTCTTTCATTGAGGTCTGGCATGTCCACATAAATCTGCCTGTCGAAGCGACCGGCTCTCATGAGGGCCCTGTCGAGAATGTCGGCCCTGTTGGTGGCGGCTAAAATAATAACCCCGCTGTTGGTTCCAAAGCCGTCCATTTCGGTGAGCAACTGGTTGAGCGTGTTTTCGCGCTCATCGTTGGCGCCGGCTGAAGCGCTTTTACCACGGGCACGGCCAATGGCATCGATCTCATCTATAAAAATAATACAAGGAGCTTTTTCTTTCGCCTGCCTGAACAGGTCGCGAACACGGGAAGCGCCCACACCAACGAACATCTCCACAAAATCAGATCCGCTCAATGAGAAGAAAGGTACTTTTGCTTCACCCGCCACAGCTTTTGCAAGTAGGGTTTTACCTGTACCCGGAGGGCCAACCAATAAAGCGCCCTTCGGAATTTTTGCGCCTAAGTCGGTATATTTTTTAGGGTTTTTAAGAAAATCCACTATTTCCATCACCTCCATTTTAGCGCCGTCAAGACCGGCAACATCGTTAAAGGTAGTGTTCACATGGGTGTCTTTGTCGAAGAGGGTAGCTTTAGATTTTCCAATATTAAAGATTTGGCCGGGACCGCCGCCGCTTCCGCCGCCACCCATCCTGCGCATCATTACCAGCCAGATCACCAGCATAATGATGATAGGCAATAACCAGGGTAGTTGGTCGCTCATCCAATTGGTTTCTTCGGTGCTGCGCGCAAAAATCTGTTTTTCTTTCGGAATCCCTGCGTCGTTCTGAACCTTTTCCATTCCCTGCATCAGGTTGTCAATGGATGGCACTGTGATAAAAAAATGCGGACCTTTAAAATTCCTGTCAGAAAACAAAGCTTTGCCGTCTTTGGGGTTTTTGTAGCGGTTTGCTATCGCCAGGCTGTCTGAATTGATATAGATCCTCGCGATTGATTTATTAACGATCACAACCTCGGTAACATCGCCTTTGGCGAGCATGTTATTATAAAATTCGCCCTGGCTAACTTCCTGTAATTTTGGGGTGAAGCCATTTCCGTAGAAAACTATGAATAAAAGCACCGCTACAACGATGCCGTAGATCCAGTAAAAATTGTTGCCGCCGTTGCCGCCTTTGTTGCCGCCTAGGGAAGAGTTCTGACGGCTGAACTTTTCTTTCATCCTCTCAAATTGCTTTTTCCTCTCTTCATCCGGGGATGACTGGTTGTTGGCCTGGTCACGGTTGTTATCGGGCGGGGTAGTTTCTTGTTTTTGTTCTTCGCTCATGTGTCTGGTAATATCTTTTTTATTTTTAATAGCAATGCTTCCGGTTGTCTGCTTTGCTAATCTTCAATGTTTGTAATTTCCGCGTCGCCCCAAAGGCCTTCAATATTGTAATGTTCACGCGCCTCGCGTAAAAATACGTGGGCAACGATGTTGATGTAGTCAATTAAAATCCATTCTCCGTTCTGGCGCCCCTCGGTGTGGTAAGCCTTTTCACCGGTAAGTTTTACTACGGTGTCCTCTATACTGTCTGCGATTGAATTCACGTGGGTGTTGCTGTCTGCATCACAAATAACAAAATAATCGGTCACACGGTTTTCAATTTCACTTAAATTAAGAATTACTATGTTCTTGGCCTTTCTTTCCTGCATGCCTTCAACAATCGAATCGAGTAAAGTTGAAGTTTGTTTTGGGGAGGAAGATTTTTTTGGCCTCCTGGTGCTCGCCTTCTTCTTATTTTCTAAATTGGCAATGAGGTTGGCTTCCCTGAATTCACGCTCTTTATCAGTAACCGGCTTTTTAGCCGCCATTTTTTTAGCCGGTGCAGATTTTGCCTTCACCGATTTTTTGACTGTTTTTTTTGCAACTGCTTTTGTAGTTTTTTTTGTCCCGATAGTGGTCGGAGTTTTTTTAACCGGACTTTTAGCCATGAAGAATTTTTATTGCTTAGCTTTAATTAATTTTATTAGGTTTACACTGAACAACAAATTTAACTTTTTATTTGGCGTAATGGAAACATTATTTGTAGGGAGAAATCTCATTTTTTTACCTGAAGTACCAAGCACCAATTCTTATGCCATGAACTTGTTAAAGAACGTTAACTCACCTGAAGGAACGGTGGTGTACACGGCTCATCAAACGCAGGGCAAAGGGCAACGCGGTAGTTGCTGGAAGTCTGAACCAGCAAGGAGCCTGGCCATGTCGGTAATTTTAAAACCGAATTTTCTGAGCATGAAAAACCAGTTCTTTTTATACCAGGTAAGTGCTTTGGCCTGTTATGACACGATGTCTGAATTATTGGACAGTAGCCAATTTGACATTAAAATTAAATGGCCCAACGATATATTGATCAATCAAAAAAAAATCGCGGGCATCCTGATCGAAAACAACGTCCTCAATAACCAGATCAACGGCTGCATCGTGGGCATAGGCGTTAATATCAACCAGCAGTTTTTCGACCGTGAGCTAAACGCCACGTCTACCAGGCTTTTGACGGGGACAGAGTTTTTTGTTCATGATGTCATGGAGCGGCTTTGCCTGCACCTCGAAAAGCATTATCTGGCGCTTAAGAATGAAAAGCTGGGCGCCATCAAAGACAATTACATGCAACATTTTTTTGGCTTAAACAGCTGGATGGATTTTGAGATAGATGACGTTGTAAAAACGCTGATGGTAACCTCGGTAAGCGATCGCGGGCTTTTATTGCTGAAGGAAAAAAACGGCACTTTGCACGAAGTGGACGTAAAGGAAATTAAGTGGCTTTATTGAGGGCCAGGTCTCTTAACGCAGCATCGATGCTGTCAAATTGAAATTCAAATCCCGCTGTTTTTATTTTATGATTGCTGATTTTTAATCCCTCGGTCAACATCTGCGCTCTTTGCCCCATTGCCAGGTGCAGGGCGGCTGAGGGAATATTGGGCAGGATGAGTCTTTTGTTAAAACTCTGAGCGAGTTTTTCTGAAAAACTTTTATTATCGATCAGTTCTGAAGCGACGCCATTGTACACGCCGTTCATATTCCCGTTGAACAGGGCATACACGAACATAGCAGCGATATCGTTGATGTGGATCCAGGGAAAATACTGCTTCCCGCCAGCCATCGCAGCGCCAAAACCGGCGCGGAAAACAGGCGACAATTTCTGGTATGCCCCGCCATTGTTGCTTAATACAACACCTGTTCTTATTACAGGCGTTCTGATCCCCAGCCGCGTAAATGGCTGATAGCTTTTTTCCCACAGCGAGCAGGTTTGCGCCAGAAAATCATTTCCCGCATGTTCATTCTCGTGAACAACGGTATCGCTTTGCCTTGCGCCGTAGTAGCCTATGGCGCTGCCACCCACCAGGGTTTTGATGGGATAAGCATTTTTACTGATACAGTCATGTAACAGCGCGCTGCTGTTTACCCGCGACGAAACGATCTCATTTTTGTAGTTGCTGGTCCAGCGTTTGTCGGCGATACCCGCCCCGGCCAGGTGTAAAATGTAGTCGGTGTTTTCAAACGCCTTTTCGTCTATGTATTGTTTTTTGAGGTCCCATTTATATTTTTTTACTGGTCCCGACTCATCCCCCGAACGGCTCAGCCATACCGGCAGGTGATTCTTTTTGATCAGGATGTCTGAAATTGCCTTTCCCAAAAGACCGCTTCCGCCGGTAATTAATATTTTCGCCATAAATTTTTATTTGTTAGCTTAACAGTTTAATTTAGTAAATGTTTATGGTTTACGACATTCATATTTTTGTTTGCACCAATCAACGCAGCGGCACCGAAAAACCAAGTTGTGGAGAATCGCACGGGCTGGCACTGGTAAGCGAATTTAAAAAACAGATCAAAGACAGCCAGGTTAATTTAAAGATCAGGACCAACAAAAGCGGGTGTCTTGGTATTTGCGACTTCGGGCCTACCGTGGCCATCTATCCCGACGGCACATTTTATGTGGGCGTAAAAAGTACCGATGTAAAAGAAATCATAGAGTCTCATATCCTTAATAAAATTCCTGTTGAACGTTTAATCTTAAAATCATGGAAGAATTAGAAATCGGAGCCTACCTTATCAATGAAGATTTGTTCAAGCTCTTTAAAAAGCAACTGAAAAAAGATTTTGAAACCTCGGGTGTTGAAGCCGGTTTCGCCGAAAACCTGCTGCCGGAGTGGCTGTTCCTGAAAGAAGTGATAGGGCGCGCGCTGAAACCGGTATCGCACAATAACTCGCTCCTCACCTCGCTGTTATACCGCGTCGATATCAATGAAACAGAGATACAGCACGCGCGGGCACTCAATGGCGATATGGCTTTCGAAGAGCTGATGGCGGAGCTGATCATTAAGCGCATTCTGCAAAAAGTAGTGCTCAAGAAAAAATTTTCGGTTTAAAAGGAATGGATGTTCAGATACGGAAGGGCAGCCCTGCTGACCTTGGCGGCGCCCTTGAATTGGTTCGGGAACTCGCGCGGTTTGAGAATGAACCCGCGGAAGTGGAAGTCACCGTTGCAGAAATGGAGAATTGGCTGAATAATGAAAAAATGTTTGATTTTTTTGTACTGGTAAAAAACGATACAATAATAGGGCTGGCTTTATATTACTACAAGTATTCAACCTGGAAAGGCAAATGTCTTTTTTTGGAAGATATCATTGTTACCGAAAAGGAAAGAAAAAACGGTTACGGAAAATTACTATTTAATAAAGTTGTTGAAGTAGCAAAACACGAAAAAGTGAGAAGGATGGAATGGCAGGTGCTTGACTGGAACAAGCAGGCCATTGGATTCTATAAAAAATACAGTACACAATTTAACGACGAGTGGGTCAACTGCAAACTCGTTTACGACCAGATTCAATCTACGTAACGGTAGTCAGAACGCACCAGGCATTTTGGAAGGCTCCATTTTTTTACCGGCGCAGTTTTTTTTACCCGCGCATTATTACAGTCTACATACTCACCATTTTTATTTCTTCTCATAATTACCGCTTTACCTGCGGTAATGTCGTTAATGACCAATGTCTTTAGTGACGCCAGACTGCTATCTTTGTTAGCTGATCCTATTTTAAATCCCAATTCGTTATTTTGCAGATCCATTACAGATGCAAGGCTGTCCGGCAACTCTCCTTCTTCGGTTTCAGAACTTAAAAATTGCCTGTAATTGCCTTTTTCGTGAGCTATTCCCAGTTTTCGGAGTTTTTTTACTTTTATTTTTTGAGCAAAGGCTGCCATAAAAAATGTGTGCCTAAAAGCATCTAGTTTACCACCGCCAGGAAAATTATCAAGCACAATACGCAGATCTTTTTCGTTATAAACAGCGAAGGCGCGTGTGTTAATTTTTTTTACTTTCAGCGCCGCAAAGGGATGCCAGAGGGCCCAGCGCTTTTCGTATTTTGAAAGTACAATTGTTTGAGAAATACAATTAACCGAAATCAGTAAGAAGATTATTGTTTTGAGCGCCCTGGACATGATGTTTCAAAAGTAGGACAATTAACAAAAAGATGTTAGTATTAATGTATTATTTTTTCCTGTCGCTGCCGCATAAAAAGTAATTTTACATTGTGGAAATTAAATCCGACTTCATATCCAAACTGCTGAATAAAAAAGGTTCAGGGCTCGTTGTGAGCATTAACGACCTGCGGGACAAAGAATTTAGTGGTGTTAAACTTTCGGCGGAAGAAAAATTCGCATTATCAAATTTCGATAAGTACCGCATTGGTATACTGAATTCTCAGTCAGAGGAAGAAAAATTTCATTACCAGTACCGTCAGTTACAGGTGATAGCCAATTTAAGCGATTGGCGCGAATTTCTAAGCGAAGAATTTTCTTCCTGAAAACACCCCCTTTCTAAAAACAATTTGATTCCCTTCATTTAAAATTCTTATTTTTGAATGATAATTAACTTAGTAACCAATTGCCCGCAAAGGCAATTAAATTTTTTTAGAAAATGAACGTAAAAACATTAGGGCAGTTTATCATTGAAAAACAGACCGATTTTCCCTATGCAAAGGGTGAATTGTCGCGACTTTTGCGTGATATTGGTATTGCAGCAAAAATTGTAAATCGCGAAGTTACCAAAGCGGGCCTGGTTGAGATTTTGGGTGAGACAGGTGAGACCAATATACAGGGCGAACGGGTTAAGAAACTTGACGTATATGCGAACGAGCAGTTTATCGCCGCGTTAAAGGCGGGTGGCGAAGTTTGTGCCATCGCCAGTGAAGAGAACGACGACATTATTCCTATTGATTCAGAGATTTCTAAAAACGCTAAATATGTTGTTGCGATGGATCCGCTCGACGGTTCTTCCAACATCGATGTAAATGTGTCGATAGGCACTATTTTTTCGGTGTATCGTCGTACCAGTCTTAGCGGACCGGGTACGCTTGAAGATTTTATGCAAAGGGGAACCGAGCAGGTTGCCGCGGGATACATCATCTACGGATCGAGCTGCATGCTGGTTTATACAACCGGAAAAGGTGTGAACGGATTTACGCTCGACCCGAGCATTGGAGAGTTTTGTTTATCTCATCCTAATATGAAAACGCCGGAAAATGGCGTTGTTTATTCGGTAAACGAAGGAAATTACCTGCATTTTCCTGACGGGGTTAAAAAGTATATTAAATATTGCCAGGAAGAAGACAAGGCAACCAGTCGCCCTTATTCGTCGCGTTACATCGGTTCGGGAGTGGCAGATATACACAGGAACCTGATTACCGGGGGCGTTTATATTTACCCAACCACCACTAAATCGCCCAATGGCAAATTGCGTCTTTTGTATGAATGCAACCCGCTGGCTTATATTATAGAGCAGGCTGGCGGAAAAGCTACTACAGGTGGAAAAAGAATTATGGAAGTACCCATGAAGGAACTTCACCAGCGCACGCCTTTGTTTATAGGCAGTTCGAAGATGGTTGAAATGGTGATGGATTTCATGCACAAATATTCTATAGAAAAAGTTTAAGCAACGAACTTGTAAAAGTAAACAGAGCGGGCCATGATGGTTCGCTTTTTTTTTGCATTAAAACATCACCACCATTTGCAAATGGTGTGTATTATATAAATAACACCAGCGACGCTATTGAGATTCTTAAAATTGTAAAACAATAGTTTTTCACCGCAGAAAATCCAGATTAAAAGTAAGCTCGCCTTTCATCCGAACCCAACCTCCGGCAGGAAATGGGAGGGCTTTTTTTGTTAAAAAACGACTTTTTTACCCTAAAAGTCTAAATCATTTTAGGATTTATTCACAAATTCTTGATTTTTATATCACATTAAATTATATTTGAGATTAATTAACTTTTAACTAAAACCACACACATGAAAAAAATGTACAAATTAATCAGCGCACTTGTAGTGCTGTTATGCCTGTCTTCGGATTTCCGTGGCCAGAATTATTGCATTCCTGTTGTATCATCCCCTGCGGCTGATGACGAGATTCGTTATGTTCTGTTCGGAACAATGAGCAACACTACTGGCTGCAGCGTTGTTGCTCCGGGTCCTGGTTCTATCGGCGGTGCCTATTCAAATTTTACGGGTTCTACAGGTGTTCCAAACCTTGCAGGCTCAGTTCCGGCACCTGTCGCAATTATGGGTAACTCTTATCCACTATCAGCAGGATTAACGATGTGCGCTTCTGGAATTTATTCCGGAATCTTTGGCGCTTTTATTGACTACAATCAAAACGGATCTTTTTTAGATCCGGGTGAAAATGTATGGAACTCTACTTATCCGAGCACTGGTGCTTTATCTCCTGCCTTTAATATTTTCTCGGCACCGGGTGTTGGTATCACTATTCCGTTTACCGCAACCCCGGGTTTGACGCGTTTGCGCATCTGGCAATCAGAAACTTCAGTAATGGGTGGTCCTTGTGGTAACATCACCTGGGGAGAGGTTGAAGACTATGTGATCAACATCGTTCCTCCAACACCATGTTCAACTACTCCTGGTGCTAACAGCATTGTAACTACCACCAACCCGATCTGTCCGAACACCAACACACCTTTGAGTCTTTTAAACACATACACGGTAGGTAATATTGGTTACCAATGGTCATACTCTACCAATGGCGCTCTTGGGCCATTCACAGTGATTCCAACAGCGAGCACAACAGCAGCGCTTGCCAGCCCGATCCTTTCAGTGACAAGCTGGTTCCAGTTAAACACATGGTGTGCCAATGGTGGTTCAACTTTAACTACCGCTGCCGCTATGGTTTCCGTTTCTCCGGTGACCACTACCAACGTTCCATATTACGAAGGTTTTGAAGGCATCCAGGTGAATAACCAATTACCGAACTGTTCATGGATGGTAAACAACGCCAACGCGCAAACCTATATTTCTTCGCAAGCCAATAACAGGATTCCAAGAACGGGAAGCAAATTCGCTTCGGTGTATGGTTATAACATGAACGGCACCAATTATTATTATACCAATGGTATTTACATGTATCCTGGTATTACTTATTCTGCCTCGTTGTTTTTCACAACAGAATATTACGGTTACACCAACTTTACAGAGTTGTCTATTAAGTATGGTCCTAACCAATCTCCAACGGGCCTTATTAACATAGTAACTCAGTCGGTGGCGGTAAGCCCTGTTTACAAAGAACTGGCGAATACCTTTACTGTTGCTACTGGCGGTCTTTATTATGTAGCCATTAAAATTGTAAGTTCAGCCAATAACCAGTATGCCAATTACCTGAGCTGGGATGATTTTTCAATTACCATACCATGTCACCTGAACACACCGGTAATAGGAGTAACAGCCAACTCAAGCACCATTTGCGCGGGTCAGCCTGTTAACCTAACCGCAACGGGTGCCAACAATTATGTTTGGAACACCGGTGCTACCACCGCTACCATTACTGATTTTCCAACGGCCAACACCACTTATGTAGCCACAGGTACCAGCACACTCACCAATTGCAGTGCTTCGATGACAAAAAACATTACTGTAAAACCAACCCCGGTTGTTTCGATCGTGGCCAGCAATACAGCGGTTTGCGAAGGCAGTTCCATTAACCTGGTAGCCATCGGTGCAGCATCTTATACCTGGGATAACGGTTCTAATTCAGGCTTTATTTCAGTGAACCCGACAGCTAATACAACTTATACAGTTTTGGGTAGCTACGCGAATAACAATTGTACAGGACAAAGCACGCAGATGATCACAGTAAATCCTTTACCGAATATTTCAGCGATCAATTCACCTGCAACTTCTTGTCCTGGCCAAAACGTTAACATGACTGGCTCGGGTGCAACAACTTACCAGTGGATCGCCAGTTCAGGATATGTGCAAGGTAACCCGGTGATCGTTAATCCGACTACCAACACCACTTATTCATTAACAGGTACTGATGAAAATGGTTGTTCGAAAGTAATAACCATCAACCAGACAGTTGTATCATGTGTAGGTATCAACGAACACTCAGGTACCATCAGCGGTTTAAACGTTTACCCGAATCCAAACAATGGTGAGTTTACCATTGAAGTAGCGAACGGTCAAAACAAAACAATTGCCATCATGGATGTAACAGGCCGCTTGTTGTTAACGCAAACAACCGTTAACGATCAGCTTAACGTGAACATGACCACTTTTGCAAATGGTGTGTATTATGTAAAAGTTACCACCAGCGACGCTGTTGAGGTTCTTAAACTTGTAAAACAGTAATTTGTACTTTAAAAACCAGGCCTGAAAACCAGGCTTGGTTTTTAGTTTTCAGTACTCAGAATTTAACCTAAATCAGACCAAACACATGAAAAATAAATTCAAATTTATAGCGGCTTTTTATGTTGCACTCAGCCTGATTACTGTCAGGTTGCAGGCGCAGCTATCAGGCGTTTATACCATTAACCAGACCATTGCGGCCAGTCCGACCAACTTTGTGTCTTTCACCTCGCTGGCGGCTGCTTTAACAGCCTCAGGAGTATCAGCACCGGTTACCGTGAACGTTGTTACGGGTACCGGGCCATACACGCAACAGGCCAACTTCGGCGTTATTGTAGGTACATCCGGAACCAATACCATCACCATTAACGGTAACGGTAACACTTTAACCTTTAACGCAACGGTAAGTACGGCTCCTCATACGCTCATGCTGAGTGGGGCAGATTATATGTTCGTGAATAACCTCAACGTGGTTGGAACAAACGCCACTTATGCGCTTGTACTTCACCTGTATAATCAATCGGACAATAATAATTTTTATAATTGTACGTTTACCGCGCCCCTGCTTGCTACAGCAGTTGCAACCTCTCCGGTTTCACTGAGCGGTTCAAACAACAATGCAACAACAGTTGGCAACAGCGGTAACAACAACGTTTGGGAAAACTGTACCATGAGTGGCGGATACTATGGTACCACCATCGTTGGAAACAGTTCTGCGCCTAACACCAACAACCAGGTGATCAATTGTAACATCGTGGATTTTTACATTTACGGCTGTTATAATTATTACACAACAGGAACCCTTTGGAGAGGCAACACCATCGAACGTGTTAACCGTACCAATCCTACCACCGGATATGGATTTTATCTAACAACCGGTGTTACCGGTATCACAATGGAAAAAAACAGGATCAGGAAAATGTTTGATGGTGTACAACCAAGCACAGGATCCTGTTATGCATTTTACCTTTTAAGCGGCGGAACCGCCCTCAATGTAAACACCATCCGCAATAACGTTATTTCTGACATCCGTTGCAATGGTACCATTTACGGGATTTATGATCCGGGTTATAATTATTATGACATCTATCATAACACCATCTCCATAGACGACGTGAATGCTACAGGGGGTACATCTTATGCTATTTATTGCAGTGGAAATACCGCGATCAATATTAAGAACAATATTATTACCATGAACCGTGGCGGCACGGGCACCAAGTATTGCCTGTATTACGCGTCGGCCACAGGTATTACATCTAATAACAACATGCTTTATAATGCAGGTACCACCGGCATCAATGGCGTAGGTTATTATAACGCTATTTTTAACACCCTGGCACAATGGAAAACCGCCAACGGTTGGGACCTTGCGAGTCAAAGTGCTGATCCGTTATACACTAGTACTGTTACCGGTAATTACATGCCAAGCGAACCAACCATCAATAACATGGGCGAGCCATTGGGTGTGGCACAGGATATTATGAATTTATCAAGGAATTTACCCGCGCCTGACGCCGGTGCTTACGAGTTCTTTAATACACAATGTACCGGTACGCCATCGTCGAATACAGTAACGGTGCCAACCAATATTGTATGTCCTTCGGCCATATCATCACTTGGCCTTGCCAATACTTATACTGTGAATGGCCTTAACTATCAATGGGGCTTTTCAACTGGTTCGGCGCTTGGTCCATTTACCGCCATTTCGGGAGCAACTTTGGCTTCATTGATGACCTCAACACTGGCAAGTTCTACCTGGTACACGTTTACAGTGAGCTGTGTGAACGGTGGATCTTCTGTAACAGCTACCTCAGGACAGGTTCAGATAGCGACCACGGTTACCAACAGTGTTCCGTATTACGAAGGATTTGAAGGTATTTTGAACAACAACGATCTGCCCAATTGTTCATGGCTGATTAACAACAAAAACGCGCAAACCCGCACCAATTCAAATACCAACAACCAGATCCCTAATACAGGAAGCAAATTTGCCTCGGTGTATGGTTACAATTTAGCCAATACAAGTTATTACTGGACAAATGGTATCCAATTGCACGCGGGTGTTACCTATTCTGCGTCGATGTTTTACACAACTGAATATTACGGTTACACCAATTTCGCCGAATTATCGATTTTGCTGGGTACCACCCAGTCGACCAATGGTCTCAGCCCAATTGCAGTTCAAACAGGCCCTGTGATGAGTCCTATCTACAAACAACTGGCCAATACCTTTTCGGTTGCAACCAGCGGTATTTATTATGTGGCCATTAAAGTTCAGAGTACAGCCGGATCATTTGCTTATTACCTGAGCTGGGATGACTTGTCAATCACCATTCCATGTGAATTGAACCCTACCAATATTACTCTGACAGGAACCACCGCTAGCACACTTTGTAGCGGGCAAGCCCTGAATTTAACAGCTAACGGCGCCAACACCTATACCTGGAGTACAGGCGTTAACACAGCGACTATTTCAGACGTGCCTACTTCCAACAGCTCTTATGTTGTAATGGGAACCAATACCTTAACAGGTTGCGTGAGTACTGTTGTTAAAAATGTGATCCTGAAACCAACACCGGTAGTATCGGTTTACGCGTTCAGTCCAAATATATGTGAAGGTACTTCAACCAACCTCAACGCCACAGGCGCAGCCAGCTATACCTGGAGTAACGGTGGATTCGGCCCGGTTGTTACTGTGAGTCCGCTTGCAAATACCATCTATACTGTTGTAGGATCTAACTCATGGGGTTGTGTGGGAATGAGCACGCAAATGATCAATGTGAACCCGGCTCCGAACGTGGCCGCTACCAATGTGCCTTCAACAAGTTGCCCTGGTGATAACATTACATTCACAGGCTCAGGTGCAGCAACTTATACATGGATGTCAAACACTAATTACGCGGTGGGAAGCCCCGTAACGATTTTAAGCCCTGCTTCTTCACTTATATACAGTGTTACAGGTACCGATGCGAATGGTTGTAAGAAAACCATCAGCATTGTGCAGCAGGTTGTTACCTGCACAGGTATCAATACGCAGAGTGGATCAATTAAAAATCTGAGTGTTTACCCGAATCCAACCAGCGGTGCCTTTGTTGTTGAATTGATCAACGGTTTAAACAAAACCATTGAGGTGACTGATGTAACGGGTCGCGTGGTAATGACAGTAAGTACCATGAATGATCAGATTGATATGAACATCAATATACTTTCAAATGGGGTGTATTACATTAAAGTAAAATCCGACAATGCAGTTGGCGTTTTAAAGATTGTAAAAGACTAAAAGGTTTTAAGTTTTAGTAAAAACCCTGTCCTTTCCGCCATAAACGGAATTAGGACAGGGTTTTTTGTTTATCTTATTAATTTAACAAAATAAAATATTAATAAAATTTAAGAGTTCTTTTACAAGTAGTTGACTTTAAAACAATAATTAATTACATTTGAAATAATTAACTAATAAAAAAACCACATAAATGAAAAAACTTTACAAAACCATCACCTCTGTTGTTCTGGCGACGATGTGTACGTTTCAGCTGAGTGCTCAGATGAATGGCGTGTACACGATCAACCAGACCATCGCGGCAAGTTCGAGCAATTTTATTTCGTTCACGGCCTTTTCTGCATCCCTTGCTTCTTCAGGTATTTCGGGTCCTGTAACAGTAAACGTAGTTTCGGGAACCGGGCCTTACAACGAACAGGTGACCATCAACCAGTTTACTGGAAGTTCATCTGTGAACACCATTACCATCAATGGAAACGGTAACACCATTACTTTTCCGGGAACAACGGGTGCCCCTCACACCATCCTGTTAGGCGGTGCTGATTACATGTTCTTTAATAACCTCACAGTTGTTGGAACAGGCGCGGCAGGACATGCCCTGCACCTATACAACAACTCCGACAACAACCAGTTCATTAACTGTGTGTTTACTTTACCGGCCAACACAACGGTTACCAATATGTACCCCGTGTCCTTAAGCGGCTCGGCTACAACCGTGCTCTCAAGCGGCAGCGGTGGTAACAATAACATCTGGAATGGTTGTACCATAAACAGCGGCCGTTATGGCGTGGTGTTTTACGGTTCTGGTAATACCGGCAACCAGGTGATCAATTGTAATATTCTTGATTATTACGGTCGTGGTATTTACCAGTATAACTGCAATGCCTCTGTTTTCCGTGGTAATTTACTGGAAAGATTAAATCGTACGACTGTTACCACTACTTATGGCATCTTTATTGATTATTCTCCGGGCACCAGCACTATTGTTGAGCGCAACAGGATCAGGCGCCAATTTGCGGGCGCACTTAGCTCAACCAATCAGTTTATGGGTATTTACAATGGTAATTATGGTGCCGGATCAGGAACTGAAGCTATCTACAGGAACAATGTGATCTCCAATATTTCTTTTAACGGCTCGTTCTATGGATATTATAATCCTGGCTATGCTTATGATGTGATGATTCATAATTCAGTTATTCTGGATGACGTAGCCTCTACCAGTGGTTCTGTTTACGGGATCATGACCTATGCGCCATCTCCTTCTATCGTGAGGAATAACCTTGTGAGCTGCAACCGCAGTGGCAGTGGCAGCAAATATTGTATGTATTTTGGTAATAATACCATTACTTCCAACAATAATATTTTGTGGCAGAATTCATCTGCGGGTACCAACAATATCGCGTATTACAATGCCGATTTCGCGACCCTGGCTGCATGGAAAAACGCCAATGGTGGTGCCTGGGATCAGTCCAGCGCGAGCGCCGACCCTCTTTTCGCGAACCCGGGATTATTCGACTACACACCAACTGTACCAGCTTTAAATAACATTGGTATGCCTTTAGGAGTAGCAACCGACGTGAACGGCCTGGCAAGAAATTTACCTGCCCCAGATGCCGGCGCTTTTGAGTTCTTTAACACACAATGTACAGGTACGCCAGGTTCTAACACGGTGCTTACCCCAACTTATGTAGTTTGTCCTTCTGAACTCAACAGCCTGATGTTAGCAAGCGGCTATACAGTAAACGGTATCAGTTTTCAATGGCAAATTTCTCCTACCAATCCCCTGGGACCATACACTGCAATTTCAGGTGCTACCCTTGCTTCTTTAACGCAAACCCTTGCCAGCTCAGCCTGGTTCAACGTGAGCCTTTTCTGTGTGAACGGTGGAAATACCATTACAGCCGCGGCCGGACAGGTAACGGTTGCGGGTACTACCATCAATACCCCTCCTTATTTTGAAGGGTTTGAAGGCATCCAGGGTCCCGAAAAACTGCCAAACTGCTCATGGAGCCTCAGCAATGCCGGCCGCGCCCACACGGCAACCGGTCCTATGTTCTGGATGACTGCCCGTACCGGTGGTAAATTCGCTTACCATGGCACCAACAACAATGGTTTTGGTACGCCTCAGTATCACTATACCAATGGCTTGCAGTTAACTGCGGGTGTTACTTATTCGGCTTCTGTATGGTATGTTACACCGGGTTATTCTACCGTGAATGATTTTGAACTGGCCTATGGAACCACGCAGAGTCCTACAGGTTTAACATCCATTGTATCGGTGGCCCAGCCTGGCGCTAACCAGTACACGGCATTAACCAACACCTTCAACGTACCTACCTCTGGCCTATATTACGTTGCAATTAAAACAACAGATAATTACAGCTACGATTTCTTTGCATGGGATGATCTCGCAATCACAATTCCTTGCCAACTTTCTCCAAATCAGGCTAACCTTTCTGTAACCGGTCCATCAGTTGTTTGTTCTGGCAAACCAGCCAGTTTAATGGCAACAGGTGTTGACAGTTATACATGGGTATCTGGTCCAAATACACCGGCTTACACGCCGATCGTGACAACAACTACTGTTTACACGGCGGTTGGTATGAACACGCTTTCAGGCTGTAGCAATACAATCTCAAAACCTATCATTGCCAATCCACTGCCGGCCATGACTATCCTCAGCACTGTGAGTGAAATCTGTCAGGGTTCGTCTCTCACCTTATACGCGATTGGTGCTGGCTCATACAGCTGGAGCAGCGGTGTAAACGGTCAGCAGACTACTGTTAGCCCGAATGCTACTACATCATACACCGTATTAGGAACCAATGCTTTTGGTTGTGTTGGCTCAGCTATGCAACTGGTAACGGTGAATCCTTTGCCTGTTATTTCGGTTTTAGGAAACACAGTAATTTGCCTTGGTGAACGCCTCTCCCTTGCCGGTACCGGCGCTGTTACTTACACCTGGAGCTCACCTTCATTTTATGTAGTGGGTACACCGGTTTCTATTACTCCTCCTGCAGGAAGTATGGCTTACATGGTAAGTGGTACTGATGCTAATGGATGTATCGGAACAAGCAACCGTGCAGTATTGGTAGAAGCCTGTACAGGTATCGGTTCAAACAATATCGTGGCTAATCAACTGATGGTTTATCCTAACCCGAACAACGGCGTATTTAACGTAACGCTTGCAAATGGTATTAATAAATCATTTGACGTGGTAGACGTAACCGGTAGACTAGTGCTTACGGGCGCTACGAGCAGCGACCAGTTTGAAGTAAACATCAGCAATCTTTCCAATGGTGTTTATTACGTAAAAGTAACATCAGACAAAACTGTTGAAGTAGTTAAAGTTGTAAAACAATAATTATAACATCAAACTTTTAAAATCCCCGTTCCTTACCGGAACGGGGATTTTTTTTGCGTTTTTTCGGTTATCCAACTTGTAACAAATCATCGAACGGCCTCCCTGATAAAGATTCGCTGAACCTAAATTGCCGCAATTGAAAATTCAGGCCCTGTTTTGGTTTAAAAACGCTAAATTTGTCCTTCAATTTAAAATCTAGAAATCATGGCATTTGAATTACCAAAATTAAATTACGCGTTTAACGCTTTAGAACCTCATATCGACGCCAAAACCATGGAGATCCACCACGGTAAACATCACCAGGCATACGTTACCAATTTAAACAACGCAATTGCCGGCACAGATGCTGAGAAGTTGAGCATAGAAGAGATCAATAAAAACATCTCCAAATACCCGGCTGCAGTTCGCAACAACGGCGGCGGGCACTTTAACCATTCTTTGTTCTGGGAAATCATGGCACCAAACGGTGGTGGAACTCCTTCAAACGAAGTAGGCAAAGCTATTGAATCGGATCTTGGCGGTTTTGAAAAATTCAAAACTGATTTTTCACAGGCCGGCGCTACCCGTTTTGGCAGCGGCTGGGCATGGTTATGCGTGAAGTCTGACGGCAAACTGGCCATCTGCAGCACACCCAACCAGGATAACCCACTAATGGACGTGGTTGACGGTTGTAAAGGCACGCCAATCCTTGGTATGGACGTATGGGAACACGCTTATTATTTAAATTACCAAAATCGCAGACCTGATTATATGGCCGCGTTCTTTAACGTGATCAATTGGAATAAGGTGAATGAACTTTATTTAAAAGCAAAGAAATAATATTGGTTCTTTTACATTCAAAAGCCCGTCCACAAAGGATGGGCTTTTGTTTTTTGGCCCATCTTCAAAAAATTATTAGTCGATGCACAACGTGTTTTTTGTTTTTTTTAGAACTTACTTTCTTCCTTGATGAAGAAAGTAACAATCCCGATATCTATCGGGACAAGGCGATTTGCCTCCCGATAATTATCGGGATGAATTTTTTGCACTGACGCCCAAATATGAGACCCAAATGTAAAAAAATTCGGGTTCGCACCAAATCGCTCCCGACACCAGTCGGGACAGCCGCACTATCCTAGACGTAACCAGAACTCAAATAAACATAAGTTACTTTGCCGAAAAAAAGATCGAGTAAAACAATTTCCGGCAGACTAAAATACTTGGTGTTTAATGTAACCCTTTGATAACAATGGTTTCAGAGTATCTTGCGCTTCACTATTTACTCGGCTCTCAAAAAGCCTTTTTATTGTTTTTTAATCTTGTTTTTTTTTCAAGAAAAAAGTAAGTTCTAAAAAGTGCAGAAAGCTAAGTTTTCCTACTAAATGATGGCTTCAATATTTTTCGCAATTCAAAAATCGCCTTATACTTCCAAGACCAATGATCGATGCTTCTTTCAGACCATTGGAGCCCGGACATTTAGATCAGTTTTTTCGCTTTTTCCAAAGCTGCCGCCAGGCCCTCTGGTTTGCTACCACCGGCCTGTGCGTAAAAGGGCTGGCCGCCGCCGCCGCCGTTGATCTCTTTGGCGAGGTCGCGCACGATGTTTCCGGCATTGAGGTTTTTTTCTTTCACCAGGTTATCGCTGATGATCACCGAAATGCTTGGTTTACCGTTTACTTCAGCGGCAAGCACACAGAACAGGTCCTGCACCTCGTTCCTGAGTTCAAATAAGATGTTTTTTATTTCTTCAGCGCTGTCGAATTTTACGAGTTGCGCCACAAAATTTACACCAGCTCTTTTTTCTATGGCGACAATTATTTCCTTTTTTATGCCTGCGGCTTTTTCTTTGTAAAAACCCTGTAGCTGTTTGTGGATCTCGTGGTTCTCTTCAACGAGTGCAGCAACACTTTTTACAAGATCTTTGGGATTCTTTAAAAGTCCTTTTACTTCTTCTATCAGTTGCGATTGCTGATCGAAAAACTCTTCCGCTTTCACCGAAGTGATGGCTTCTATTCGCCTGATGCCTGCAGCAACGGCGCCTTCGCTGATAATCTTAAAATAACCTATTTGTCCTGTTGAAGTCACGTGACAACCTCCGCACAATTCAACCGAAAACTTTTTGTCGAAAGTAACCACTCTCACAATGTCTCCATATTTTTCACCAAATAAAGCCATAGCGCCTGTTTTTTTGGCGTCTTCAATGGCCATCAATTCGGTCTTTCCAATAATATTCTCGCGGATCCTCGCGTTCACCAGTTTTTCAATTTGCGCGATCTCGGCTTCGGTTATTTTCGAGAAATGCGAAAAGTCAAAGCGCAGGTATTCGTCGTTTACGAGACTTCCCTTTTGCTCCACATGCGTGCCGAGTACATTACGCAGCGCGGCGTGGAGCAGGTGAGTGGCCGAGTGATTGTTGGTGGTGAGCAAACGTTTTTCCTGGTCGACCCTGGCGGTGAATGTAGCGGCGAGATTTGCCGGCAGTTTATCGCAGTAATGAATGATCACCCCGTTCTCTTTCCTGGTGTCGGTGATCACCAGTTTTTCGTTGATGTTTTCTAAAACGCCAGTATCTCCGATCTGGCCGCCACTCTCAGCATAGAAAGGGGTTTTATTCAGCACAATGTGAAACTGTTCCTTATTTTTCGCTTTAACTTTTCTATACCGCACAATCAATGCGTCACACTCCAAATCGTTATATCCTATAAATTCGGTCTCTTTTTCCTGGCTTTCAGAAATATTTTTATTCTCCTCCACGTAGATCCAATCATCGGTATCTATCGTGGTGGCCGCGCGCGACCTGTTCTTTTGTTCAGAGAGATAGTGGTCGAAGCTTTTATCATCAATGCTCAAATCATAACCCCTGGCGATCAGGGAGGTTAAATCGACAGGAAAGCCGAAAGTATCATAAAGTTCGAAAACCACTTTGCCATCAATAACCTTTTTTCCTGCAGCTGTTGTATCGATGCAAACCTGGTCGATGCGTTTTAAGCCCACGTCGAGGGTCTTGTAAAAAGATACTTCTTCTTCCCTGATCACCTTTTCAATAAGGATCTTCTGGTTGTGAAGTTCAGGAAAAGCGTTACCCATCTGGTGCGCCAGCGTAGGCACGATGCGGTACATAAACGGCTCTTTAAGGTTGAGTGATTGGTAGCCGTAACGAATGGCGCGGCGCAGGATGCGGCGGATCACGTAGCCGGCACCTGTGTTGCCCGGCAATTGTCCGTCGGCAATACTAAATGATATGGTGCGGATGTGATCGGCAATCACCCGCATGGCGATATTAATGAGGTGTTGTTTTTTATGTTTTTCCTCTTCACTTGGTTTGTACCTCAAACCGCACAGTTCTTCAATTTTGTGAATGAGTGGTGAGAAAACATCGGTATCATAATTACTTTGTTTGTTCTGTAGCACCCTTACCAGCCGCTCAAAGCCCATGCCGGTGTCTACATGCTGTTTAGGCAATTTAACCAGCGAGCCATCGGCTTTGCGCTCAAATTCCATAAACACGTTGTTCCAGATCTCGATCACCTGCGGATCATCGTTGTTAACCAGGGTGGCGCCATTTACTTTTTTTCTTTCGTCGTCACTTCTTCCATCGTAATGGATCTCGCTGCAGGGGCCGCAAGGGCCCATTTCGCCCATCTCCCAGAAATTGTCTTTTTTATTTCCGTTGAGGATCCTGTCTTTGCGTATGAACTGTTTCCAGGTATCATAAGCATCCTGGTCGAATTCAAGATTGTCTTCCTTGCTGCCTTCAAAAACGGTAACGTACAAACGGTCTTTATCAATTTTGTACACCTCGGTGAGCAATTCCCAGGCCCAGGAAATGGCTTCCTTTTTAAAATAGTCGCCAAAGCTCCAGTTACCAAGCATTTCGAACATGGTGTGGTGGTACGTATCAACGCCTACTTCCTCAAGGTCGTTGTGTTTTCCGCTCACCCGCAGGCATTTCTGGGTATCGGCGATGCGTGGATAAACAATGAGTGAGTTGCCTAAAAAAATATCTTTGAATGGCGCCATCCCGCTGTTATTGAACATCAGGGTAGGATCACCCTTAACAACCATTGGCGCACTGGGAACTATATGATGGCCTTTACTTTTAAAAAAATCTAAAAATGTCTGCCGTACTTTATTGGAGTCCATAAGGAATTAAAATGAACGGCGAAGATACTAAACTAAGACTGTTTTTAAAACAATAATTTATAACTAAAGCCATTTTTGCAGACTGTTCGCTGAACGGCAAGCGTGCGCATGCGTTTCGCGTGAATACGCGGGAAATCGCGGTAAAATGACCCGGGTAACAGCATGTTGTTTAAAGTTAAAAGAACCATATTTTTCGCGCATTTTTTATATTATTCTTTATATTTAAGGCTTAATTAAAATGTCGAAAGTCCGGTACAGATTTAACACCAAGTCGCTCACCTACGAGAAAGTTCGCAGCACTTTCAAGGAGAGGTTTTGGCATATTTTGTCGTACGTGGCAACCGGATTGGTATTTGCAACAATTACCATCGTTATTTCGCGACAGTTTTTACCCTCACCCACCGAAAAAAAGAAAAACAGGGAGATTGAAGCGCTGCAGCTACAGTATGATCTGCTTCATAAAAAGATGTCGCAGGCCGAAATTGTATTAAAGGACCTTGAAGACAGGGATGATAATATTTACAGGACAATTTTCGAAAGTGACCCCCTGCCAAAATCCATCAGGTATGGCGGCTCGGGCGGCAGCGACAAATATTCGGCTTTTGACAGTTACCAGAATGCCGAGCTCCTTAAATCTGCCACCGAGCGTATGGACCGGATCACCAAGCAGCTGTACATACAATCCAAATCGTTCGACGAAGTTGTGCGACTGGCGAAGAGCAAGGAAAAACTCATGGCCTCTATTCCTGCTGTGATGCCTATCAATCAGAAAGACCTGGCGCATGCTGTAACCAGTGGATTTGGATGGAGAACCCACCCGATTTACAAAACGCAGGAATTTCACCCGGGGATGGATTTTGCGGCTGAGCAGGGCACACCCATTTACGCTACAGGCGATGGCGTTGTTCATGTAGCAGATAACCTGGCGCAGGGCTACGGTAATCACGTGGTTATTGACCACGGCTTTGGTTACGAGACCCTTTATGGCCACATGAGCAAGATCGCGGCCAGGGCAGGACAAAAAATAACGCGGGGACAACTGATCGGGTATGTTGGCAGCACGGGCTTGAGTACCGCGCCGCACATACACTACGAAGTAATTAAAAATGGCGAAAAAGTAAACCCTGTTAATTATTATTACAACGATCTCTCACCAGAGCAGTACCAGCTCATGGTCGAATTGTCGAAAAAATCATCACAGTCATTCGATTAAGCGGACCAGATTTTATTTTCCTTTGATTCTTTTTACCAATGCTTCGATCGGTTTCGATCCTACTGATTCCATCCGGCCCTGTTGTATATAAGCCACATTGTTTTTACGGATAATGTCAAAATTAAAAACAAAAGGCGCGTGCGGCCTGTACCAGCCACCTACCTGCCCAAACCGGATGTCGTTAAAAACAAGCGTACTGTCGCTTTTTGTAACGCTGTAGTAGTTTTTTGAAAAACGTTTCAGCATCTGCACCTCGTAAAGGGTCGCCACCGGGCGTAAAAAAGTATCGTTTTTTTGGATGAGCTCGTAGTCGATCGGCCCCGGCTTGTCAAAAACAGAATAATAACCTACATAACATTCCTTTTCATTTTTAGTGATCACGTTCCACAGTAAATTATTAAGTGGTGTAGGAGCAACCATATAGTCATTGTACGGAATATTTTGTGCTGCCAGGTCCTTGTTCACGGTGTCGCTAACGTAGATCTTTATAAAAAAAGTGACCGACAGGTAGAAGGCACTTAAAGTTAGCGCAACGGTGGCAATTGTTTGTCGTTTGCCGGCAGTTTTTTTAAGAATAAGCAGGGCAATGGCTCCGGTTAGTAATGGCAGCAGGAAGAAAGGATCAATGATAAACAGGGTGTTGAAACTCACCCGGTAATCGCTGAACGGTTCAAACCAGCCAGTGCCGTATGACGTGCAGGCGTCCATCAAAATGTGTAGGAACAGGCCGCTGCCTATCAGTAACTGGCTGCGTTGCGAGCTGATGGTGGTATTTTTAAATGTTTTGCGTAACAACCAGCCAAAAACAAAGGTGAGCACTGTGCAGCAAATGATGGAGTGGGTGATGCCACGATGGGCCAGCAAACCCGCAGCCGGAGTGGTAAAAAAGTGCGAGACCACGTCCACGTCTGGAAAATTATTTGCCAGAGCGCCGATCAGCATCGCTTTTTTTCCCATTTGTTTTCCGGCGATCACCTCCCCGAGGCAGGCACCAAGCACCGTATGCGTTAATGAATCCATGTTTTATCAGTGTTTTCTTTTTCTGTGTTTTCTGCCCGCCATCATGGCGTTGATCAGCAAGCGGTAAAAATGATAAAAAAGCCACATTTTAAATCTTTTAAAAAATCCGGCTTCATTACCTGTTTTTTTTAAGTTGATCACATTGCAGTTGTTATGCATGATGTCCTGTAAATGAGCGCCGAATTGACTTAAAAAACCTGGGTCGATTATGTCGGTATTTAATTCAACGCTGATATAATGACTTAAAAGGTTAAGGTTGTATGAACCTACAGTGGCCCATTGGTTGTCAACGATCATGGCTTTGCCATGCATCACCGAATTGGTCCATTCAAAAATGTTGATCTTGTTTTTAAGATAAAAATCATACATAAAATGTTCCGCAAGTCTTAACGTAGGGATGTCTGATTGTCCGGCCAGAATAATGTTGATCTTCACACCACGTGCCGAAGCCGACTTCAGTAATTTCCGGATGGTGTTGCCGGGCAGAAAATAACTGGCAACGATGGTTATGCAGTCGGTAGCGCCGATAATGGCTTCCACGTAACTTTTATATATTTCATTCCGGTTTTTGATCCAGTCGTTCCTGCGGAAGCGGATTAAATGACTGCGTTCGCCCAAAACGGGTTTTAAACTTTTTTCAAAAAAATTAATCTGACGCGAATTCCCCCTCCGATGGAACTGGTCGCATAACCAATGCAGGTATTCGCATACCTTGCCTTTGGTGAGAATGGCGTAATCGAGCCAGGCGGTTTCACTATTGATCCCGCTGTATTTATCGGCGATATTGATTCCACCCGTGAGGGCGATTTTTTTATCTGCCACTATTATTTTATGGTGCAGCCGGCGGCCAAAATACCCGCTCTCTGACGAAAAAAGCGGAGAAAACAACCTGAAATGTACACCGGCCTCCTTAAGGGTTTTTTCCATGTCTTTAGAAAACGGGTAACAACCGTAAGCATCCAGGAGCACGTATACCTGTACATTTCTGCGGGCCGCGTTTATAAGCGATGAAGCTATGCGTGTGCCGGTGGCATCATTTTCGAATATATAAGTTTGAAGGTAAAGGGTTTCCCGGCTCTCGTTGATAATCTGCTCTAAAACGTCAAAATAATCGTTCCCGCTAAACACGAGTTTGATTTCGTCGGCTACCTGGTAGTTTTTCATTGTGTAACATTTTAAAGGTACACAAATTTTACGCCAGCTAATAATTGTTATTAATGGCTATTATTTGATGTAGCCGCGTTGTATATCATGCGGATTTACCATTATCTTTACAAAAAAAAATTACAATGAAAAAAGGTTTATTGGTTATAGGCGGAATACTGTTAGTTGTGTTTATCATTTTTATGATGTACAGAGGTTCATACAACAGCGCTGTGAACTACCAGGAAAATGTTGATGAAAAATGGGGAGATGTAGGCGCAACCTACCAAAGGAGGGCCGACCTGATCCCGCAGTTGGTAGCTACAGTGAAAGGTGCTGCTGAAAATGAAAGAGGCATTCTTACACAGGTAACGGAAGCCCGTGCCGGTATTGTGAATGCAAAAACGCCGGAAGACATGGATCTGATGGGTAAAAAAATTAATACCGCCATTAACCTGGCATTTGAAGCTTACCCGCAGATCCGCTCCACCGAGAATTTCAGCGACCTGCAAACGCAATTGGAAGGTACTGAGAACAGGATTTCAGTTGCGCGTCAGAATTATAACGAGGCGGTAAAGGAATACAACTCGCACATTCGCGGGTTCTTTAACAGCATGTTCCTGAACAAGGAAACATTTCCTAAAAAAGACCCGTTCAAAGAAAGTGCTGGTTCTGAAAACGCACCAAAAGTTGATTTTTCAAAATAAGTACCAGCCAGAACATGCCCACCGCGCGTAATTTTTTCAGTCAGCAGGAACAGGAGATGTTGATAGACGCTATTGCGAAAGCGGAGCTGCATACCTCCGGAGAGATCAGGCTGCATATAGAAAATTTTTGTTTTGGCAGTGAGATCAAAGCGGCTGAGAAAGTTTTTACTAGGTTAAACATGCACAAGACTGCCGAGCGCAATGGTGTATTGATATACATTGCAACACTAAGCAGGAAAGTAGCCGTGATCGGCGACGAGGGCATCCACCAAAAACTGGGTACCCAGTTTTGGCAAACACTCGTTAAAAACCTTATTGAACAATTTAAGGCCGATAAAAAGGCACCGGCCCTGGCTGAATGTATTATTGAATGCGGTAAACAACTCGGCAAGTTTTTTCCTTTAAGCGACGGCGATACAAATGAGTTAAGCAATACCATCTCTTTCTGACCATGAAAAGAAACCTGATCATCTTATTCTTTTTCCTGGCCGGTATCGTGAGCTCGCAGGTAGCCACGCGTCCTTCTCCCGCAAGGTTGTACAATAATCTTTCGGAAGCATTCCCTGATTTTCTAAGTACTTCGGAAGCGATGCAGCTGGAAGAAAAATTGGAGAGTTTCAGCAACGAAACATCCAACCAGATCTGTGTGGTGATCGTTGATGATTTTAACGGATTAGACGGCAGCGAGTACGCATTTAAGCTGGGTACCGAATGGGGTGTTGGTAAGAAGGACCTGAACAACGGGATTGTTATTTTGGTAAAACCAACCAAAGAAAACGGCGGACGCTATCTTGAAATAGCCACGGGTTATGGACTGGAGGGCGCGATTCCTGACCTCGCCACAAAGCGCGTCCGCGAAGAGATGCAATCCTACCTTAAAAGTGGAGCAAACTTCGAGGCCCTCGACAAGGGGACAGCTACTTTAATGGGCCTTGCCAAAGGTGAGATCAGCAAAGAAGATTATTCGCGTGAAAGGCCGCGTGGCAAAAAACGATTTTCACTGATCGTGATCATTATCGTAATACTCCTTGTTATTTTAAGTAAATTTTTTGGTGGCGGCGGCGGTGGAAGAACATTTTCAGGAGCAGGCCGTGCTCTTTTTTGGGGCAGTATGTTCAGCAGCGGCTTCGGCGGCAGGGGCGGCTCATCCTCAGGTGGTGGCGGCTGGGGTGGCTTTGGTGGCGGCAGCTTTGGTGGTGGTGGCTCAGGCGGCAGCTGGTAGCTTATTTATCAGTACATCACACTGGCGCTTCTATTTTGCTTAAAATTTTCCGGTCAATGTAAAAAGTACCAAAAGGTATTATGCAGGCCAGCAGCACTTTCCAGGTCGTGTCCCTGAATTTCCATTGCTGTTCAACGCCAACACTCAGCGCGTTAAATACAAACAATAAAAATAAAATCCCGTGTACAGGTCCTATGGATTGCACAAGGTAAGGATCGCCGTAAAGGTGTTTCACCGGCACGGCAATTCCTACAAGCAGTAACAGCGATACACCTTCCAGGAGTCCTACAAGTCGCAAACGACCTATTTTTGTGTTAAAAAATTTCATCATACTTAAAATGGTTTAAAGTAAGCGCGGTTAGCAAGTGGTGAAAAAGGCCAGGGAATAGCCACAAATATAATGAACAGACCCACACCAAACCAAAGCAACATGGTTTTATATTTTTCATGATCTGGTTCCTTCCTTTTAGCGAGGGCCGATCCTATGGTGATGATCACTATAGCGGTTAACATCAGCAAAAAATGTATGACAGCAAAAAATAAAGTTTCCCTGTGATACACAGCTGCCTTCATGTCTGAAAAGAAGAAATGTATCACAGGACTTTTAAAGTACAAAACAAAACCAATGACGAGCTGAACATGCGCCACGGTTGCGGTCCAGTGCCGGAGCGCGTTATCGCGTTTTGAAAATACCCGTTTTGAAACATAGCCCCGGTAAGCGCTTACAATAGAATAACAAAGCATGAGCAGCGCCAGCCAGCGAAACAATGAGTGAATGGGCAGTAGGAATTGATACATGATTTTAGTTTATCCACCAAATATAACAAAAACATACTAACTGGTATGTTTTATTTTTTTTGGCTTACCGAAGGTTTTTCAGGTAATGTTTAAATTCCTTCAGGTACACCCGGTAGCAGTCCCCCGATCGGTCTAATTTCCCTACATTCCTGATACCCCAGTAACCGGCCATTACAAAATAAGCTACCTGTTTCGCATCAACGTCCTTTCTGATCAAGCCTGCTTTTTTTCCCTTATTAATACAAGCTTTCAGGTTCTCTTTCCATTGATCGAAAAGAGCGAGCAGCGCCCGTCCAAACTGAGGGTCTAATGGCGACATTTCCTGGCTGAGATTGCCTGCGGGACAGCCATATTCACGTATAAGAAGGGGGCTTTTCAGCAGAAGTTTTTCCATAAGGCCGTAAATGGCCTTTATGGGATCTTTTTCGCTGTTCAGCTCATTCATAAAACTAATGTTCATGTATGGTCTCATGAGGTCATTGATAACAGCCAGCCCCATCTCATCTTTGTTTTTAAAATGGTAATAGAACGCGCCTTTGGTTACTTTTGTTTTGGCAATGATATCGTCGATGCTGGTCGCCTGGTAGCCATTTATATAAATGAGTTCAAAGGCTTTTTCG
>JAZKFC010000001.1:0-47226 GCA_040386615.1 Bacteroidota bacterium | reverse complement strand
TTTCGAGGATGACCATTCTGGTTGCTGTGGCTTTTGTCATAAAAGATACCGGTTGGTATGACAAAAGTAGAGATAAAATTATAATTTGTCCCGAAGGTCAG
This sequence comes from Bacteroidota bacterium, assembly GCA_040386615.1. Taxonomy (GTDB): domain Bacteria; phylum Bacteroidota; class Bacteroidia; order B-17B0; family Aurantibacillaceae; genus Aurantibacillus. Next base: position 47,125 of record JAZKFC010000001.1, on the reverse strand, counting down.
AATAAGGCTTTGACAGCGCTTTTGGGGCCACCTCAATGTAAGCGGTGGTGACGGCGTCGACCAGGGTTTCTTTTTTTACTTTGCTGAGTTCTACATTCGTCCAGCCCAGTTTGCCCCATTTATTCGGGATAGGATAAATGACAGAGGGATCAAAAGAGCAAAAGGCCGACTGGTCTATCAGTGAAAGTTTAACGCAGATCCTGTTCTCTTTTTCGTTGAGAGTCGAAAAAATTTTATTCCTGATCTTGAAAGAAATATTGTCGAAGTGTGGATGTTCTGTCGCTTCCGGGAAGGATAACACAATTTTTTTATAGGTTTTTACTGATACCATGACTATCTATTTTCAGGGAACCTTTTTTTCGTAGCGGTAATGGCCGATTATTTTGTAGCTGAATAAACAGTCCGCCAGTTCCTGCCCCCCTCCTATATTATGCACAATGAGGTACCGTTGTTTGTCGTCTGACTTTTTATTCACAACAAAACCAATGTGGGTGATCTCACCACCCAGGTTCCAGCAAACGATATCACCCGGGATATAATCCGCCGCCTCGGTTGAGATCAGTTTGTCTTTGCCTTTCCGCGTAAAAAACACCATGAGATTTGGAACACGACGGTGATCAATATTGGTATCCGGTTTTTTGAGACCCCAGGTGTTCGGATATTTGCTGAAGTTGGCTTTGATGTCTTCATGTACTTCTTTTTGAAGATCAATGCCCATTTTGCGGTAGGCCCTGATGATCACATCGGTACACACGCCTTTATTAGCGGGCACGTCCCCGCCGGGGTATTTCATTTTAAAATAAGCGGGATCGTATTGAACTTTTTGTTTGGTTAGTTCCAGCGCAGCCGCCGATAATTTATCGTAAAATCCTGTTTGTCCCTTGCCTGTCAGGCAAAGGAAGAATACGGCTATGATTAGAAAATATTTTTGCATGTTGTTTTTTATAATGATTTGTCCCATCGAATCGCATTGGTGTCAATCTAAATTTTATTACAACTAGGCGTACAGGTACGTCTTGGTTAGTGCGGTGGTCCCGACTGTTGTCGGGAGCGCTTTGGTGTGGGGACTTGCGCGAGCAAGTAGCCAGCTTGTGTGCGAGCATTTTTCGTTGAATGAGTAATGTGTTTAGCAAACCCAGCGAAAAATGAAGGTTGGCAAAGCGCCTTGATTTTTTGTTTACTTTTTCATCAAGGAAAAAGTAAAAAAAGAATCTCATTTGCCCGGTACGAATAATCCTCCAACTTTAATTTTACACAAATAAACTGACTTGAATGTGATTCCCTCATGGCGCATTAATTCACTGTTGCTATTCAACCAGTTCCAACCACTGCTTCAGTACTTTTATAAGCGATTTCTCTTTTAGTTTCGCATCATCCAGATCTTTAATGTTAACGATCCTTCTGCCATCGGTATAATTACCTTCCAACAGGCCGGTTGTGTCTACCACCTTAGCGCCTGTGGGAAATACAAGAAGAACATTGCCACGGTGAAGGTTCATCACAACAATATCCCGTTTGTATTCTTTAGGGTTGAATGGTTTCATGTCGCCAGTGTAATAAAAAGCCGGGGAGTTCCATTTCAGCTGCTCGCCGATTTGCTTGTCAACACTCAAAATGATTTTCCTGAGCCTTTCAACTACTTCAGCGATCGCGGGATCTAGTTTCGCGATATATTCGTTCACCTGCTCAGTTTCGTTTGCTGTTTTTAACTTTGTCATGTCGTGCAGGTTCATCTGCGTATAGTCAAATTTAGATTAAAATCTCTTTAAAAACAAGGAAGTTCTGAACGTGTAATTGAAGGATATGGCCTCAAAATTTATTGGATAATGCTGATGGCGTAGCCTGAGAGGCCAAGAAAAAAGAGAATCAATAATGAATTTCCGATGATACCGACTACCGCGTTTTTTTTGCCTTTGCGTTTTTCTGAAATGCCCACGATCAGCCCGGCAACATTCGCGCCAAAATTCAGCAGCATCACAAAGATCAGTATAGACGCGTGTTGAGGTTTCATGCCAAGGTTCTCGTGGAAGGCGGCGGTCAAAAAAAGAACAGCGGTAACAATTACGGTGATGAGCAATAATTTGTTGGTGATAGGTTTCACGGATCTTTTTTCAAAAATAATTTTTCTGAGGCAACATACAAAATAAAACAAAAAAACCACTACAGGGCGTAATGGTTTTTGTAAAGGATAAACTTGAAAAAGTATAACAATTATTCCATCGGGTATCCCTTGGCCTGCCAGTCTGGTCCAAGCCCTATAGGCAGATCAAGCACTTTTGCATTTTTAAAACCCAGCGAGACGAGGGCGTCAAAAGCGGGTTTGATGTTAGGGCAGCTGGCATAAGAGCAACAACCACAATAAACCACCACGGTGCGGGTTTTGTTTTCCATGCTCAGGGTCTGCCTCATTTTATCAAGGCTGCTCACACTGGTACCACGACCAACGAATACAGCGCTTTTGATATTGTCCATGGGTCCTACATTAAAGAGCAACGGGACGTCTTTGGCGTTGGTTTTGATCTTTTCTGCCATTAAGGAAGTTGGCATGAGTTGTTCTTTTTTCCAGACTGTTTGTTGCGCTGAGCTAAAAATAAATGCGCCAAGAACCAGGGCAAGCGTAAGAAATTTTTTCATAAAGATGCGTTTGTATGGCGTGAAGTTAGAGAAAGCACAGACACACAAAATTTAAAAAAAGCTAAAAATTTTGATGGATACATTTCAAAAAAATGCCGGGACCCCTACATATTTGAAGCCAAACTTGAAATGGTTTTAACCATTTCATGCACCCAGGGGATATTTATAGCAAGGGGTTTAAAACCCTTGCTATAATTGAAATGCCGCCCAACGGCAACCGTTTTAATTGAATTAATGGCTTTTTTGAACTGTGATTTACGCCTCCACTTCCGTTACAATACTTGGGAAGATCCTCACATTGTTATTCTCTTCCCTCCGGAACTGGTAAGTGTATTTGTAATGGCTTTCCAAACCACTTTTGTTGGGAAGACCGTTGATCATCATAATGTTCCTGTTCTTTGCGAAGCGCAGCAACTCACGCAGGTAGTGCGCCGAGATCTGGCCCACCTCGTCGATGATACAGTGTACCTTAAAGTCTTTACTGCTGCGGTGCGACGATTCTTTAATGAACACGTGCAATAAGGTGATGTAAATGATGGCTTTTACAAGGATATCGGTTCCGGTGCTGCCGATGCTGTCTATCTTGTGCGTCCAGCCGGTTTCGTTCATGCCCTCCTTGATATTGAACTTCAGCTCAAACAGATCCTGTAAACGAATTTCTTCCTGTTCCTGCTCTTTAATGGCATTACGCAATTGCTCCAGCAACTTAACGGCGCGACCGCTGATCTCACGTTTCTGGCCGGTAGCAAAATCGGTGTTGAACAAACCTTCGTTGTAAACCAACCCGTTCTCTTCCCGGAATTCCTGGATCCTTTTTAAGAGTTTGTAAACTTTATTATCCGATTCTTCCAGTCGAATCTTGATAAACTCGATCAGCTTGCTTTCTTCAAATTCGGCTTTCTTAAAATCTTCGGCAATGAGGCCGATGATGTGCTGGATCTTGTCTTTTTGTCCGCTCAGTTCTTTTACCTTGGTAGCGATGCTGTCGGTAACCAGTCCGATCTGCGTGGCAGTTTCCGCGATCGACAGTTCGATCTTGTTTTCGTTGATAAAAGAACGCAAGTTTTGCGCGAAACGTTCGTATTCTCCCTGCGAAGCATCATTGCGGATGATAAAATTAAAGTGATTCTCCAACCTGAATTTACCTGCGAATTCGTTCACGTAACGTTGAAAGGCACCATATTCTTCATTAAAGTGCGAGTCATTTTTCAGGAGCTGGGTACACAGGTCCATGATGTTATAATTGGTGCGTTTGGCTTCCGCCCGCTCAATGATATCGGAGTACTTGGTGTAAACCGGTGTTTCACGGAAGTTGTTGCTGTAAAAATTGATACCGTTGTTAAAATCGATCAGTTCTTCATCAAAAGCGCGTTTTTGTTTATTCAACTCCATGCGTTTCATGTTGAACTTGCGCGTGGCTTCTTCGAGTTGCGCAGCGAGGTCATTGTTGCTTTTTACAAATTCTTCTTTCTTTTGAATAAGGTCAGGCAGTTTGTCGAAGATCTCACGCTTGTCTTTTAAATAGTCGCTGATGATCTGCGCGTACTGCTCTATGTCTTTGAGCGCTGCCTGAATTTCTTTCATGCGTTCTTCCACACTCTTCAGTTGTTTGGCGTCAACGCCCTTGCTTTTGAAGTTGCTTTCTTTTTCTTTGGAAAGAGTGTCTTCCTTGCTCTCAAATTCCTTAACGTGATTTTTCTTTTCAACCTCGAGTTCAGAGATCTCCGTTTCCTGCTTTTCTTTTAATTCAGCGAGACGTTCGTTGTTGTAATTCTTTAATTTTTCGAGTTGTGTGTTAAAATCATTTAATAAAACGTTTTTCTTTTTGTTGAGGATAGACAATTCTTCTTCGATGATATTTAAGCGCTGGCGGTTGCCTGTGAGTGATTCTTCCACTTCTTTCCCCGCCCTGCTGCTCCAGTCCTCGAGTTCGCTGCCCAGTTTTTGTTCACGTTTGTCGGCCAGTTCAAGAGAGTAGGAGAGTACCTTCACGTCTTCTTTCATTTCTCCCAGTTGTTTACCAAACCGGTCGGCAGCCAGCATTTTTTCTTCGTTGTTGGCTGTCTGGAAGGCGTTCAGTGCTTCTTCCAGGTCGCGGATCTGCGCCAGGCGTTCGTTTTTCTCAAACTGGTATTCTTCTATTGATTTTGAAACTACTTCTACAGTTTCGAGGTTTAAACTGATGCCATAAAGCGTGTCGGCGGTTTCCTGTTTTAATTCGGGCGTGATGTCGGTCCTGAACAATAATTTTTCGTTCACCACCTTGCCAATGGTCTGGTGCCAGTTCTTTACATTTTTTTCAAGGAACCCGTAAAAGGCGTCGTGCTGCACGTTTAGCTTGCCTTCAATGTCTTTGATCTCGTTTTTAAGCTTGATGATCTCATTGTTGGTTTGGTTAACACGGTTGCTCAATGACGCTTTCAGTTTTACTTCCAGCGCTTCCCATTCTCTTTGTATGGTGCTCACCATGTTTTGTTTGATGGCCCTTTCGCTTTTGTTTTTATAGCTTACAGCCCTGAGTTCGGCCAGCTCGCTCTCGAGTGATTTTATTTCCTGCTCATAAAAGCGGGTGTTACGGATCACCTTTTCTTCACTTTTGAGCTCGTTGAATTCGATCTGTTTGACCGTTACTTCGCCGTTTACTTCATTAATGGCTTCCTCGCGTTTTTGTTTGAGCTCGGCGTCCCTTTTATTGTATTCGTTTTTCTGAAGCAGCTGCAGTTCGTTGTAGTGGTTAAAGATCTCGCTGGTGCGCGAATTGATCTTGTTCACATAACTGTTCTTGTCGTTACGCAATTGTTCGATGAGCGAAGTGTATTTGAGCTCAATGCTCGCAACGTTTGAAGTGAGACTCTCATACTCCCTGCGCGCGATGTTCAATTCCACCTGCAGTTTTTCGCGCTCGGAGTTTTTTTCTACTGCTTCCTCGATGTTTTTCTCTTTGTAATCCTTTAGTTTTTTATTGGCTTCGCGGATCGTGCGGTCATAATAACCAATTTCTTCGCGGATGTCGTTTTGTTTGGCTTCGAGCTGGTCTTTCTGTTCATCATGCTGCGCGGTTAAAAGATCCAGTTCTTCTTCTTTCTTTTTTGAGGCTTCGCGGATAGTCTCGTTCTGTGTTTCGGCGAAGCGCAGGCTGCTGCCCAGTTTATCAGCCATTTCCATTTGAGCGCCTTTGAGCATGTGTACCTGGTCGTATTTTTTATCGATCAGTTCAATTAACTGCTGCGACTCCTTTTTCAGGTAAGTTTCAATGTCTGAGTATTTTTCATTGAACTGCCTCAGCTGCCGTTCAACCTGCTCCAGTTTAATGGAACTGTTCTCGGTGGTGAGTGAATTGGCGATAAAATCTTTAATGAAACGCGAATCGATGCTGCTCTTTGAAGAGAGAAACACGTTGGTGATGGACTTTGGAATGTTCTGGTATTTTTCGTTGCCCTTGAGCAGGTGAAATTTGGAAAGTTGTTTATCGGTTTCAGTGCCGTAAATAATATTCCGGTAACGCTCAAAGGTATCGATCTGGTTGGAAATATAAACGCCGCGTTTTTCAAGGTTGGAGATTATTTCCTTGATCTTCATGGCTTCGTCGTTGGCGGTGAAAAAGAAGTCGGGATTATAGGGCGCGTCAACAAAACGGAAAACCAGTTTGTTGTGCCTGTATACGATCACAAAAAATGGTTTGTCTTCGGTGGCTATTTCGTAAACCAGGTAAGAGTTTTCGTAGCGGAAATAGTGTTCCTCAAACGGTTTCTGTGAGGCCGAGATGCCCAGGCCCCGGCTGTTAGCGCTGTAAAAAAATAAAATCGCACGTTGCAGCGAAGTCTTCCCGAAGTTATTGGTTCCAACAAAACAGGTATTCCCGCTCAGTTCTATATCCGTGTATTTCACATTGGATATGTTTATTTCTACAATTCTGTTTAGTATTCTACAGTTTTCCATTCTTTATATCTGCTCTTAATTCTGATTTTACTTACTCTCTTGTCAATTTATTTTACCCCATCGCAATAACTAATCACTAATAACTAGTCACTTAATTATATATCAGTCCTTGTGCGTCGTCGGTATTCCCGCTGTCTTCATAAATGGCCACCGAATTGATCACATCCAGCAGGTAGGTATAGGAGTCAAGCACTTTATAGGATTCGGTTTTTTCGTCTTCCATCTCGAGAAAAGAATCGCGGCTCATGAGGTCGCAGATCTCCCGCACCTTATTGTGCAGGGTTTCTGAACGGTAAAGCGGGATCTTTTGAAGTTTTTGTTTAAGACGCACATTGGCATTACATTCTTCGGCAATTTCACCCGGCCTGAAGCGGCTGCCGATGGTGATTTTATTGTCCATGCTCGCGAGCAGGTCCACTATGTCGATGTAACGTTCAAAACGCTCGAGTTTTTTTTCGAGTTCGCTGTTGGGTTCATGCAACTTTGAAAAGTAAAAAAAGTTGTTGCCGCGTTCAATATTGTAACGGATGATATTAAAATAAGCCTGCAAGCGGTCAAAATTTTCGGGATTATTGATCACATCGTACAAACGGTTCATACCATCCCTGGTACCATTGCTTGAAATAAAGTTACCCCTTGCCATCACAGCAAATATTTCGTGGGTTTGTTTTGGTAAGTTATAGTCTTCTGCTAGCATGCCTTGTGTTTATAGTTTCAGGTTCTGGGTTTCGTGTTTCATCCGCCGTAGCGTTTACGCGCAGGCGGGTTTTTTGTTTCGGGTTTTTTGTTTCGTGTTTAATCCGCCCTAGCGTTTACGCGCAGGCGGGTTTCGGGTTATACACTCTCGTTTTTATCGCCCGCCTCTTTTACTTTTTTCTTTTTTTCTTTTTCCTTTGCGGGTAAGATCAGGGTATATCCCAGTCGTTTTTTCTTTTTCTCATTGTCTTCGTAATCGTAATACTGCAAACGGTATTTGAAATCAAGTGTATTCTGGTACTCCATGGCAATTTCAACAAAAAGCGACAAGCGATCCTCAAAGGTTACTGTGCCTATCGCTTTCGGGAATTTATAATCCATCAGGTATTCAAACAAATTAGCTTTGGTTTGCACCAAAAAACGTTCTACCAGTTTTTCGGTATCCAATTTGATCTGTTGTTCAAGGCCCTTGTCTTTGAAATCACCGGCCATTTTGCCCGCGATGCCACGCACCATCAAACGGGTGAGTTTGTATTTTTCGGCAATGCGTTTGCAAAGCACATGGCCATCGTCGGTGTATAAAAAATCCACCGCGATTTTTGTTTTCGGGGTTTTAATGCCGTTGTGCCTGATGGTGTTAATACCTGAAACAATTTCCCTGAAATTGGACTTAAAGTAAAGCGAACCGTGATCCTTGATCTCTTTGAGTCTCTGCGCCTTTTTATAAACGTCGAGCTGGAATTGTATTTTGTTGATAAAGTCGGTGATGTCTGTCTGGATCTCGATCAGGTAGTCGAGGTTTTCGATGAGACTGGCCTTGAGTGAGTTTACAATGCCATACAGTTCACTGTCGTTGGTGAGGCTGAAGAGAGAACGGGTTTCTTCCACCACATCACTCGTTTTTTTGATAAATTCAATGATCGTGTCGCGTTTCTCTCTGTAGTCTTCGAGTTTCTGCAGTTTAATCCGGTAGTTGCTTTCGTTTTTATAGGTGTCATCCACGTTCTTCTGAAGTTTGATAATCTCCCTGGTAAGCGTGGAATTGATCCGTTTGAGGTATTTTTTAATGCTTCGTAAAAAACGTACCTCACGGGCTTCCTGGTAGAAACGGATGTGCCGGTTTAATTCGTTGATATAGTCATTAATGAAGCCGGGTGTCACTTCCCCTATCTCCATAAAATCCTCGAACATGGCCACAACAGCATCGTTGAGGCTCACAATATTTTCATATTCGTACACCAGGTCCAGAGACTTTAATTTCTGGTACTGTTCCTGGGAAATGTCTTCCCGCGCCAGCAACTCATTCACGGTGATATTCTCACGGTTGGCGAACAAAAATTCAACTACACCCCGGTGATGGTATAGTTGCGAAAGTATATCATTAACATTGACCTGTAATGCCATTTAAATCAGTTTAAAACCAGTTTGAGTATGAAGCAATTTTACCGCAAACCGATAAAACAGTGGGCTTAACACTTGTTACTAAAATACAAAGGCTTCGGGAGCCCATAAAAAGGGGTTATTAACAAATTATCGGGTAATTAACGATATCCTAACAAATGCCTGATTCTTAAGCTTCTTCTGGACAGGCTGGTGATTAAAAATCTTTCAACACCTGTTATTAGAAATTAACAGGTGTTGAAAAAAGCCTGATTCAGAGGTGTTTATTCATCGTTGGTTTAAGGGGTTCAGGCGAAAAAATTTGGCGTTTTCAAAAAAATTATTATATTTGTCACGATAACTAACCTTTATGCCCACAAGAATACTGAAAGATAAAATTCACAAGGCCATTGATCAGATAGACGATAACCACCTGTTGGAAGTTGTGTTTTCACTGGTAAATAAAAACAACCGGTTTAACGAATTCGAGATCAGTGAGCAGCATTTTTCAGGTGACCGCAGAGAACTGGAAATGAATTGCGTATCATCCAGGTCTTACACTTTTAGTGAGGTTAAGAAAAAAATTCTTGAGAACCTGGAAAAGTAATTTCCCCTCAGCCGGCTGATTTTTTGAATAACCTTGTCAGCGCATTAATAAAAGTTCCCCATTCGTATTTTTTCTTTTCGAGGATCACATTTTCAGTGAATTCATTTTCCCTGTCCTCCACAAAATAATCCAGTATCTTTTCTGAGATTTCGCGCACATCAAGGTTCACAACGTAACCACACTGATCGTTGGGAACAATTTCGGTGAGACCACCTACATTGGTCACCAGCATGGGTTTTTCGTAATAATAACCCACCATGGTGACGCCACTGTTGGTTGCGTTTCTGTATGTTTGTGCCACCAGGTTGGCCGCGCAGAAATAATAACGCACCTCGTCATTCGCAATGAACCTGTCGTGTAATATCACCTGCGATTGCAGGGCGTGTTTTTCTATCAATTGGAGGTAGGGCGCCTTGTCTTCATAAAATTCACCGGCAATGAGCAATTTAATGCCCCGCTTTTTTATTTCGGGATGCGCCATTGCTTCCAGTAAAATATCCAGACCTTTGTAATGGCGGATCAGGCCAAAAAACAAGATTATTTTATCGTCATCTGCCAGCTTTAATTTTTGCCGCGCTTCCACCAATGAAACTGCCTTGCCATAAGTTTCATACATAGGATGAGGCGAATACACTTTGTTCTGGTTATCCGAAAATTTTGAAATGTCGCTGAGCACGGCCTTGCTCATGGCAATGAACCCGTGGCAGGCGTTTACAAAATAACGTGTAAAAGGCTTGTCGCCAAAACGTTTTTCGTGCGGGATGATATTGTCGGTTAACGCCAGTACTATAGTTTTCTTTTTAACAAGCCTGCCTATGGTGCCCAGGCAGGGGCCGAAAAAAGGCAGCCAGTAACGGAATAAAATAAAATCGGGTTCTTGTTTGTTGATAAAACGCGCCACCTTCAACCAGTTAAAAGGATTGACCGTGTTAATGAGTGTATGGATCTTTATTCCTTCAGGGGCATGGCCGCTCGTTTCATATTGGCTTGATCCCGGGAACAAAAAACCGGGATATTGGAGTGAGTAAGAGATGATGGCCGCCTCATGTCCGGCAAGCTTAAGTTCTGCGCAAAGGTTTTCGTTAAATTGTGCCGGACCACCGCGCAGGGGATAGGCAGGCCCGACGATGAATATTTTTAAGGACTTATTTTCCACAGGCTATAAAAGTACTTTTTTATTTGTTTAGCCGCCCCCCGCCCTCGAAAATTGTGTCTTTTTTTGTTTTGATTACAATATTGTCTATTTTCAACCGCAATTAGACTGCAGAAGCAATTTTTTTGCGAACTGCAGTCTTAGTGCCGGTAATCCCAATTTAGTGTTTGTTAGAATTTCTTGTCAGATTATTGTTTTAGAAATTCTTACAAACACTTAAATCGTATACAGTAGCTTTTCGCTACTGGATATTTAGGATTCAATATAAATTCACGATCATGGATGAAAATTTCCGGGAAGTCAGTTATTCAAAAACAACGCTTAATGAGCTGATGGTTCCTGCCTATGCCAATTTCGGCGGCAAAATACACGGTGGCATTTTATTGTCGCTCATGGATAAGATCGCCTACGCCTGCGCTTCGAAACATGCCGGCAATTATTGCGTAACGGTAGCCGTTGAAAATGTTGAATTTTTAGAACCTGTCGAAGTAGGGGAGATGGTGAATATGTTCGCTTCCGTTAACTATGTGGGACAATCGTCGATGGTGGTTGGCATCAAAGTGATCGCCGAAGATTTCAGGCTGGGAACAGTAAAACACACCAACACTTCCTATTTCACCATGGTGGCCAAAGACGATAAGGGGCAGCCTACCAGGGTGCCGGGACTCATCCTTGAAACCAAAGAAGAAGTAAAACGCTTCCTCGAAGCTATAAAACGAAAAGAGTTGAAGGCCTCCTATAAAAAAGAATTGCAAACCGCCAGGATCAGCTTGATGATCAACGAAGAAAATACTTTGCTTAAAAATGAACGCTGTTTACTGAAGCTTTAATAAACCATAAAATAAATAGTTTGACCCTTTGTTTGTTTTTTAAAACCGTCACTGTACCAGTTGTTGAACATAAACCCTGGTGTTTCTCCGTGTTAAAAATGTCATAGTGGTGATCAGGGTTTCCCCGGTCTTGTAAACTTTTGTTCTGCTTTGTGGTTCTTTGCGTTCTCGGTATCTTAGTGGTTTACAGCAGACCCATACTAACTACAAATTTATCTCGTCGTCGAAAGAACTCTGATTTCCTTTTAATCCCACGTAACCCAGGCTCTTACCTGTTCTTAAAGCCGCGCTGCTGGATTTTTCCTGCATTTCGTATACAGTCACCTGGCGCACCGAATCAAATGGTGGTGTTAACAGGTCGAAAGAAATGGCATAAATGATCAGTTCGTTGATCATGTCCACCATTTGTTCTTTTCCAATAACATTATCACTCAGAACATTGTATTTATAACCGATCTGCGTTTTGGTTTCGAGAAAGAACTTTTTCTCGCGGTTAACAAAGATGCGGGCAATTAAATAACCAAGGTCATTGGAACGGTTGTATTTATACGAGTCAGCAAGAAAGTTATAAACGCTGATGATACCACAGTAGGAGTTAAGCTCGTGCTGTTTGACATAGCTTGTTTTGTACATGGGATGTGAGCGATCGAACTGAAAAACGTTGGAGTGCATCTGGAAATCGAGGATGTCACCGGCGACCTTTAGTTGTATGGCTTGCAGGCTGATGTCTTTCGAATAAATGTTGATGCGTTTGTCAACGTTAAGGATCTCCGCCTGCAACTCATCGGCTTTTTCCTTTAGGATTTGTTTCAGCTCATTAAAAACAGCGATGGTATTTGTGTAAACATCCTGTTTCATCACCGATTTTTCGGTAAGCAGTTTTAAGATCGTCTGTTTTTGTTTTTTTTCGTCGCTCATAAAATATATATTTAATACGCTCTGGCAAATACAACCCTTTGTGTGCTTGGTTTACCGCTGTAAATACAAACCCCGTTTTCTTTCTCGTTGTTCAGTGGAATACAACGGATAGTGGCTTTGGTCTCCTCCTTTATTTTTTCTTCTGTTTCAGGTGTTCCGTCCCAATGGGCAAGGATAAACCCCGTTTTTTCATCCAGCGTTTTTTTAAAATCGGCATAAGTATCCACCTTTTGCGTCATTTTGTTTTTTCTTTCAAGCGCTTTGTCATAAAGATTCGACTGGATCTTATCAAGCAGGTCGCTAACATAGGTGTCAACAGCATCCATTTTTACAACTTCTTTCGTGAGCAGATCGCGCCTGGCTATCTCCACAGTGCCTTCAGCGAGGTCACGTTCGCCGATCGCGATCCTCACCGGTATGCCTTTTAGTTCATACTCGGCGAATTTCCAGCCTGGTCTTTGTGAATCCCTGTCGTCGAATTTCACTGAAATGTTTTTATCCTGGAGTTTCCTTTTTAGTTCAGAAACGCAGGCGCTTATTTTTTGCAGCCCTTCTTCCGATTTATAAATGGGTACAATAACTACCTGGGTGGGTGCTAGTTTTGGCGGGATCACCAGGCCTTTATTGTCGCTGTGGCTCATGATGAGCGCGCCCATCAGGCGGGTACTTACGCCCCAGCTGGTAGCCCAGACATGGTCGAGTTTTCCTTCCTTGTTGGCGAATTTTACATCGAAAGCTTTGGCAAAATTTTGTCCCAGGAAATGCGAGGTGCCTGCCTGCAGAGCTTTACCGTCCTGCATCAGCGCTTCAATGCAATATGTTTCTTCAGCGCCGGCGAATCTTTCATTGGCTGTTTTTAAGCCTTTGATCACCGGCATGGCCAGCCAGTTCTCAGCAAAATCAGCGTATACGTCCAGCATGCGTTCGGCCTCTTCAAGCGCTTCCTTTTCGGTGGCGTGCGCAGTATGTCCTTCCTGCCAGAGAAATTCGGCGGTACGTAAAAATAAACGTGTGCGCATTTCCCATCGTACCACGTTGGCCCACTGGTTGATGAGCAACGGCAGGTCCCGGTAACTCTGAATCCAGCCCTTGTATGTGTTCCAGATGATGGCTTCGCTGGTAGGGCGTACAATTAATTCTTCTTCTAATTTTGCTTCGGGATCAACGATTAACTTACCCGGATTGGCCGGATCAGTCTTTAAGCGATAATGGGTAACCACGGCGCATTCCTTGGCAAATCCTTCAGCGTTTTTTTCCTCGGCCTCAAATAAACTTTTGGGAATAAAAAGCGGAAAATAGGCGTTCACATGCCCGGTGTCTTTAAACATTTTATCGAGAGCAGCCTGCATTTTTTCCCAAATGGCATAACCATGTGGTTTAATCACCATGCAACCTCTCACAGCACTGTGATCAGCCAGATCGGCCTGAACCACAATGTCGTTATACCATTTACTGTAATCCTGCTCCTGTGAAGTAATTGCCTTGCTCATATCGTATTAAATAGATTTAGATCGCGCATGCTTTTTTAAACTATTAAATAAATACAAAATTTAAAAACCTGCGGGTGAAATTTCGTAAATTTACTCAAAATCTCCGCTTTTTAATTAATCTTTAAAGATTTACAATGAAAAAAAAGTTCATTATTATGAGTTTAGGAGTGATGTTTTTAGCTTCATGTAAAACTTCACAATTATCGTCCTACGACGATGATGTATATGCAAATCCCACGGAAGAAAAGCAACGCGCAGTAGCCTCGGCCCAACAAAAAGCAAAGGAGGATGCGGAAGCCAGAGCACAAAGGGAAAAAGAAGCGCTGGCACGGAAAGAAAAAGAAGACAACAATCCTTATTATAAAGACCCTGCGGAAGGCCAGGACGATTATTACGATTACAAATACGCATCCAGGATCAACCGTTTTGATAATCCCATTAGCGGCGCCGGATATTACGATACGCGCTACACCAACTATTACACCTACAATCAAAATCCCGCTTATTACGGATCGAGCATCTACAACTCTTACAACTGGATGCCTTCAAACCAGTTTAATGGGTATAGCTCAGGCCTTAGCATTGGCTTTGCAAGCGGCTATGGTTATAATAATTATGGTTACGGCAGTTTTGGCTACGGCGGCGGTTATTATGGGGGCTACAACAACCCGGGCTGTTTTAATGCCTATCCCAATTACGGTTATTACGGTTACAACGGTTTTGGTTATGGCAACCCTTATAACGCCGGATATTACAACGGATATAATACCGGTTTAAACAATGGTTGGGGGTATTTTAACAGTCTTGATGCCAATAGTGATTACCAGTTGTACAATGGTCCACGCGGCAGCAATGGTGGTGGCAATAGCGAGAGACGCAGTTCGGCAGGGCTGCCCGAAGATAATTCGCGTACAGGTTTTTTAAAATCAATGGCGCAGCAACAGGAAGAAAGACCACGATTTTCAGAGGCGCCGCGTTCGGGCAGAAGGCCCAATCCTAATAGCGGCGCGGCTGTAGAGAATAATGTGAGCACGAATATACCAAACAATACCTCAAATAATACGCCGAGATCGGCCAACAATCAGTCGGGCATCAACCAGGGAAATAACAACAACCCCCGCAACGGCAGGTCTACTGAAGTGCGTGAAAATTCACATATGAACGCGCCAACCAACTCAGGACGTTCTTCGGGCCAGGGCCAGGAGAGCGGTGGCACTATTAAATCCGGAAATTCATCCAACTCAGAGGGTGGTAGCCGTAGCTCTGGCAGCGGCGGATCAAGTCCAAGGAGCAGTGGTAGCGGCGGAGGGGGTCGCAGGTAGTCAGAAGTTATGTCCCGTTTTAAGATCTTAGTACTCTTTGTTTGTTCATGCGCTTATACATTTTCGCAGAATGACATCGACGCCATCAGGTATTCCAGGTATGGAATCGGCGGTTCATCGCGTTTTGTGGCGATGGGTGGTGCTTTTGGCGCAGTAGGCGCTGATCCGAGCTGTGCAGCTTTTAATCCCGCGGGCCTCGCATTATTCCGTAAAGGAGAGATCTCTTTTTCGGGCGCTGTAAAACTCACGCGAAATACAGGATCGATCTACAACACTAAAACTTCTGTGTCGGACGTTAAATTCGCCTTCAATAATTTCGGACTGGTGTATGCCTGGAATTCAGCTAATGATCCTGACAGCAGGCATGCGCTTGCCTTTACCAATACCCAGCTGCAGAATTTTTCAGGAACTACCACCATGAGCGGTTATACCAACAACAGTTCTATCTTAAAAGACATGAAGAACCTGGCCGATGAACAGGGAAATATCTTTACACTCAACAGCAGTTATGAAAACCTGGCTTACGACACTTATCTGTTAGACGACGATACCAATGGCACATTTAATTCGCTGGTGGATATTAAAAGGTCGGTTTTGCAGAGCCGTGAGCTGGTGACCTCGGGCAGGGTGAATGAAATTAATTTTTCTTACGCCTATTCACACAAAGATAAATTTTACCTGGGACTGAGCGTGGGTGTACCGCGTGTTGAATATACCTCCACCACCACGCATTATGAGAGTGATGGCAAAGACAGTATGCAAATAGCCTTCAACGCAGATTCAACCTACAGCACTACTTATATAGATGGTCTTCCCAATCTTCACACCGACTACGTAACAAAACTTGGCTTTAACAGCCTTGTTTATACCGAATATTTTAAAACACAGGGCAGTGGCCTTAATTTAAAACTCGGTGGCCTGGTGCGGGTAAATGACGTGGTGCGCCTTGGTATGTATTTTCATACGCCCACCGTTTATTTCCTCAACGATACTTATTATAACTCCATGAGCGCGGCCTTCGATAAAAATCCAAAATCACCAATTGATTCTAAATTTCCGGAGAACGGCGGATATTTCGAATACAGAGTATTGACACCGGCCAGGCTTAGCTTTAACTCGGCGTTTATTATCAAAAAAATGGCTGTGATTGGTTTAGAGTATGAAAAGGTTAATTACGCCAACGCTAAATTATTAAGCACCAAGACATTTGATTTCGCAGGTGTGAACAAGGTGATAAAAAATAAATATAAAACCGGGCACAATGTGCGTTTGGGCGCTGAGCTGAACCTTAAACCAATGATGTTCAGGGCCGGCTACGCCATGCAGGGTAGCCCTTTTGGCGATGTGTTTGGCGGTAATTTTGTGCGGCATAATTTCAGCCTCGGCGTTGGCTTCAGGGGCAAAGGCAAATGGTATTTTGACCTCGTGTGGGTTAAAAGCCTTACATCAGAAGATTATTTTTTGTTTACCACTTTAAATACCAGGGCTAAACTCGAGTATAGCGCTACCTCTCTGGGCGCCACTGTCGGAATTAAATTTTAAGCTTTTATTTAAATATTAAGCCGCATCTTAAAAATTAATATTTAATTTTAAGTCTTCATTTATAAATTTACCCATGAGCAAAAAGATTTTAGCTAACGATGGCATCGACGCTGTTGGAAAAGAACTGTTAGAAAAAGCCGGTTACACAGTGATCACCGACAAGGTGGCACAGGAGAATTTAGCTAAGGAGATTGTTGACAAGGGATACGTGGCTTTAACCGTACGAAGCGCCACCAAAGTGAGAAAAGAAGTGATCGACGCCTGCCCTGGTTTAAAAGTGATTGGCCGTGGCGGTGTGGGTATGGATAATATCGACGTTGAATACGCACGATCAAAGGGTGTTGCCGTGATCAATACACCCGCTGCTTCGAGTAACGCCGTGGCAGAATTGGTATTCGCGCACCTGTTCAGCACAGTGAGATTCCTTCATGAGAGCAACCGGCAAATGCCGGTAAGCGGCGAAGATAAATTTGAAGATCTGAAAAAGAAATATGCCAAAGGCATAGAGCTGAAAGGCAAAACCATGGGCATTGTTGGATTTGGCAGGATAGGACAAACTGTTGCTAAAATGGCATTGGGATTAGGCATGAAAGTAATTGCTTTCGATCCCTTTGTGACCGACGCAAAAATTGACATTGAAATTGATGGTCTGGCAGGCGCTGTTTCTGTACCTGTGAAAACAGTTGGTATGGATAAGGTGATTCAAAACGCCGATTTTATAACCTTTCATGTACCGGGAGGAAAATTAATTTCGCGTCATGAGATCGCTTCGATGAAAAATGGGGTGATCCTTATTAATACAGCCCGCGGTGGGGTTATCAATGAAGACGACCTGCTTGAAGCGCTAAACAGCGGTAAAATTTTAGCGGCCGGTCTCGATGTTTTTGAGAACGAACCCAGGCCTTCGGTAGCGGTTTTAAATAGCCAGAGAATTTCTTTAACACCACATATAGGCGCTGCAACCAACGAAGCACAGGAACGTATTGGCGTTGAACTGGCCGAGAAGTTGATTGAGGCTTTGAAATAGTCTATGGTTTTTAGTTTATAGTCTATAGTTTGTAGTCAATAGTTTATAGTCGGTAGCGTTTAACCAAAAAGACGGAGTTTATGCAAAAAAATGAAAATAGGGACACTTTTAATTTTGAAAAGCTGGTCGTGTATCAGAAGTCGCTTGATTTTATAGATTTTGTATATCAGCTAACCGAAAAATTCCCAAAAAGTGAAATGTTTGGATTGACATCACAATACAAAAGAGCAGCGTGTTCAATAGCGTTGAACATTGGTGAAGGAAGCGGAGGGACAGTTGCTGAATTTAGAAACTTTATCAGGATATCTTTTCGGTCGCTTAATGAATGCGTTGTATGTTCAACTGTTGCAACCAGAAGAAAATTTATCACAGAAGTGGAAGATCAAAAATCCCGCCAGCAATTACTTGAAATTACCCGTATGTTAAGTGGATTAAGAAATTCGTTACATCAAAAATAAAACCGGATTTGCTGTTGACCATTAACTAATAACTATCAACTAATAACCATCAACTATCGACTAAGAAATGGCAACAGTACTTCCATTTAAAGCCTTAAGGCCTACAAACGACAAGGTACACCTGGTGGCATCCCGCAGTGTGGATGGTTATTCGGTTTCTGATCTCAAGGATAAACTTTCGGGTAATCCTTACACTTTTTTGCATGTGATCAATCCTGATTTTGACGACGGCCAGCGAACAAGGCCCGGCTCAAAGGAAAGGCTCGCCAAAGTGAAAAAGAAATTTAAATCTTTTATCAAGGAGAAAATATTCAAGCGTGATGAAAAGCCTGCTTATTATATTTACCGCCAGGTAAAAAATGGAGATGAATACATCGGCATTATTGCCTGCACCAGCATTGATGATTACATGAACGGGGTCATCAAAATTCACGAACAAACCATTACGCAAAGAGAAGAGAAGTTAAAGGACTATCTTGAAGTATGCGAGTTTAACGCAGAACCGGTGTTGTTTTGTTATCCCAACGACGCAACACTCGACAAACTGATTGTCGATATTTCTGAGTCATTTCCCGATTACGACTTTACAACCACCGACAAGATCAGGCATACCCTTTGGGTTGTGAACGATGAGAAAAAAGTGCAGCTGATCTCAAAAAGATTTTCTTCCATTCCCGCTATTTATATTGCCGACGGCCATCACCGTTCGGCCTCGTCAGCCTTATTAGGCAACCTGAAACGCAACGCCAAAAAAAATTATTCGGGCAAGGAAGCGTTTAATTATTACCTCGGCATTTTCTTTGCCGAGACGCAGCTCAAGATCTTCGATTACAACCGGCTGGTGAAGGACCTCAATAATATCACCGTGCCTGAACTGCTGCAACGCTTAAAACAGAAATTTGAAGTAAAACCTCTGGCTGTGGAAATATTTAAACCAACTGCCAAACATCAGTTAAGCATGTATGTGGATAACAAATGGTATTCGCTGGTGTCTAAAGAAGGTACCTACAATTCGAATGATCCCATTGGAAGTCTGGATGCCTATATTCTTACAGAGCACATTCTTTCCCCGATTTTTGGCATTCACGATCTTAAAACGGATAAACGCATAGGATTTGTGCCGGGCGTGAAGGGCGCTGAGGCCTTAAAAAGAAGTGTAGACGAAGGTAAAGCAGAGGTGGCATTTGGTTTGTATCCTGTTACCATGGAGCACCTCAAATGGATCGCGGACACCAATCACATCATGCCGCCCAAATCCACCTGGGTTGAACCAAAAATGCGGAGTGGCCTGGTGATCTATAGTTTCGAAGAGGAGAACCAGGATTGAACCGTTTTCAATTAATAAACTTATCATGCTCTCCATAAAAGAAAATCTTATCCGATTAAAAAAAACGCTGCCCTTGCATGTAAACCTGGTGGCAGTTTCAAAGACCAAGCCTGTGGAACAGATGATGGACGCGTATGAAGCCGGGCAGCGCGATTTTGGTGAAAATTATGTACAGGAACTCAGCGACAAGGAAAAAGTAATGCCCAAAGACATTTGCTGGCATTTTATAGGCCATCTGCAAAGCAACAAGGTAAAATACATTGCACCTTTTGTTTACCTGATCCATGGGGTTGACAGCGTAAAACTGCTCAAAGAAATAAATAAACAGGGTGAGAAAAATAAAAGGGTGATCAATTGCCTGCTCCAGGTTTACATTGCCAAAGAAGAAAGCAAATTTGGGTTTGATAAAAACGAGATCTCCGATCTTTTGGAGTCTGGCCTGCTGGGCCAATTAAAATACGTTTCGGTGAAAGGTTTGATGGGCATGGCAAGCAATATCAGCAGTGAAAAAGTGGTGAGTGAGGAATTTAAAGACCTTGCCGTATTTTATAACTGGCTCAAACATAAAGAGAGTGAAAATTTTCAGATGCTTTATTTAAGTTGCGGTATGAGCAGCGACTATCAGCTCGCCATTGAAGCGGGCAGCAACATGCTCAGGATAGGAAGCAGTATCTTTGGAGAACGTAATTATCAATAAAAGAAATCTTACAAATCGATAAACAGGCATGAATATCGAACAACGTTTAACAGTTGAACATTCGCGCATTTTAACCATGGCCATAGTAAATTACATTGGCGCCGAACCAACACGTTTCAAAGAATTGATGATCGTTTTTCTGAACGGCGAGTACAGGCTCACGCAACGTGCGGCCTGGCCGTTGAGCTATGTGTGCATCGCTGAGCCACAGTTACTGAAACCTTATTTTTCAAAACTCATAGGTAAATTAAAAGCGCCAGGCAACCACCCGGCCATTAAAAGAAACATTTTGCGCATTTTCCAGGAGATAGATATTCCTGAAAAGTATCAAAGTGCGGTGATTGATGAGTGTTTTAAATTAATCAGCGATCCCGCGCAAACCGTGGCTGTGATGGCTTTCGCGATCACAGTTGCTACCCGGCTCTGCAAGCCTTACCCCGAACTAAAAAGGGAATTGCTGCTCGTGTTGCAACACCTGGCTACACACCCGCAAACCCCCGCCATTACAGTGAGAATAAAAAGAGCGATGAAAGATTTAACTTAACAGATAATTCTTTACTTTTGCATCCCGACGGGGGACGGTAAGGATCGTCCCATAAATCATCAGCACCCGGATCATGCAATTTGAGCTCACATCAGAACTTTTAAACAGCTTAAAAGAAAATATTGAAGAAAAGAACGCTTCTTTTCTCAAGGAGCAATTGCATGACCTGTATCCACAAGACATCGCTCTTATCATCAACCAGCTGCGCCTCGAAGAGGCCGCTTACATCTATGAATTGCTGGATGATGATACCGCGCCGGACGTGTTGCTCGAACTGGATGATGATAAACGTGAAGACCTGCTGACCACTTTTAGCAGTAAAGAGATCGCCGAGCAGCTCGACAATATGGACAGCGATGACGCGGCCGATGTGATCTCCGAATTGCCCGAAAACATCCAGGAAGAAGTACTCTCTCACATTGAGGACATAGGGCAGGCGAGTGATATCGCCGAACTCATCAACTACGAAGAAGGAACAGCGGGTTCACTGATGGCGAAGGAACTCGTGAGCGTTTATGCTTTTGAAACAGTAACCGCATGTATTGAGGAGATCCGTTACCAGGCGCATAATGTGGATGTGATGTATGCGGTTTATGTGGTTGACGACAACGAAAGGCTCATTGGCATTATCTCCCTGAAGAAACTCATCATTTCACATCCGCTCGCGAGGGTGGAGGAGATCTGCGAGCCCGATGTACAATATGTGAAAACAAGCGCCAAAAGCGAAGAGGTATCGGAGATCATGCAGAAATACGACCTGGTGGTTTTGCCGGTGGTAGATCAGCTTGACAGGTTGGTGGGAAGGATCACGATAGACGATGTGGTGGATGTAATCAGGGAGAACGCGGAAGAGAGCATACAGCTCATGAGCGGTATCTCAAATGATGTTGACAGTAACGACAGGTTGTGGGTGTCGGCAAAGGCGCGTATTCCATGGTTACTGGTGGGTATGTGTGGTGGGATTGCCGGATCGCGGATCATTGGCAGCTATGAATCGGAGATCATGATCCACCCCGAAATGGCTTATTTTATCCCTTTGATAGGGGCTATGGGTGGTAATGTTGGCGTTCAGAGCAGTTCTATCATTGTGCAGGGCCTGGCCAACAACACCCTGATAGGCACCAACATTGCGCCGAAATTATTCAAGGAATTGAGTGTGGGCATGGTGAACGGGCTCATCTGTTCGACACTGATATGGGGCTACGCTTTTTTTACCGAAGACTGGCAGTTGGCAGCTACCGTTAGCCTGGCTTTATTCACCGTTATTTTATGTGCTTCTTTCCTGGGCACCTTTGTGCCTTTAACCATGAATAGGTTTAAGGTGAACCCGGCCCTGGCCACTGGTCCCTTTGTTACCACGCTCAACGACATTATCGGCATTACCATTTATTTCCTCATGGGCAGGATGCTGTACGAAGCCTTTTGAAGCGCTTGCACCCCCCAAATGCAGTACCCCGAAAAATCGTAAAATTTCCAATTATTTTTTGAAAGTTGTAAATAAATTACTAGTTTTGCACTCCAAATTATTATTTTGCCTGACAGATCGGGTTAAAATAATCGGAGGCTTCACCAAACGAAGCTTTAGCGCAGTTTGGCCCGTTCGTCTAGGGGTTAGGACACGTCCCTTTCACGGATGAAACACGGGTTCGATTCCCGTACGGGCTACGCAGAAATAAAAAAGACCACCGCAAGGTGGTCTTTTTTATTTCAAGTAAACCGTACGCGTCACGCTTAGCGTGACGTTTTTGCGAAGCAAAAAAGGAATAGAAGTTTATCCCGCCGCAGCGATAGCGGATGGCGGGGATTCCCGTACGGGCTACTTGAAGGATATTGGCAGTTATTGGCTGGTATTGAAAGAAAAGGTCACCGAGAGGTGACCTTTTTTTTATGAAATAATCGCCTCAATTCTAGATAAGTCTAAATCGAAGCTCACAAAATGTAACTTGAATTTCTCAGTTTTGCTCTCTTGTTGTATATTCCAACAATAAGTTTTACTTGCTTTTTATTCTTGTGAGTCACTGGCTTTCTTTTTCTTTAGTTGTAGTTGGCGACTTACGTTCAAAGCTAATAAACGATTATAAGCCGCTTTTGAGACTGAAGGTACAGCGCCCCTTACAGGCAATAAAGAATGGCTAAGTCTTAATCCGAATGTCCACTTCTCAGTTAAGTTGCAGCCAATACCAACGTTGATGGAGAGTTCGCTTCTCCTAAATGGATAATCATTTACTAATTCGGGCATTGTATTACTATTTAAATCTTCACGGTAATTAATCAGATATCCCAAACCCGGGCCAAATTCATAATAAATCATCTTTCTATGGTATTGAAAAAGGACAGGAAACTCGAAATAATGGAGTCTGACCAGATGTGGATTAACCTGATTTGTATTTTTTGGGAATGGCCCAGCACCAATTCCTTTATCTAAAAGTAAAAGTTCCGTTTGGGCCGTCCATTTTTTGCTCATTTTTAGCTGAAACCAGAATCCTCCTATTAAGTCTTGGCCAAGACGACTCTTAGTAAGATCTCCCGCAAGCGTATGTAACGAATATCCCAGCTTAAGCCCAGCGCGATATTTTGACTTATAGCTATGCTGAGCGCATAGCCAAACACAATTAAAAATTGCTATTATAAGAAGATTTTTTTTCAATGTGTTAATAACGTAATTTTCTTTGAGAAATTATGCTAAACTAAATTTTGAAAAGTAGTGCTCACGGGGTCTCTATTATTCGTAAATGGATGCATTACAAGTTATTCTTGGTCGCGGTATAGATTCCAAATTCGTGCAAGAACCCGCGTATCTTCTGGCAACTCGTTCGAAATTTGTATCGGAGGGGCTACTTGAAGGTTATTGGCAGTTATCGGCCGATATTGAAAGAAAAGGTCACCTATTGGTGGCTTTTTTTTATGAAATTGATTGCTTCAATTCTAGACAAGTCTAAATCGAAATGCACAAAGTGTAGTTTGAATTTCTTAATTTTGCATTATGGCTGCAAAAAGAAATTCACCAGATATAGATTTCAACTCTGAATTAAAACTTAAAGGTTTCAAAGCTTATGTAGTTGATAATGCATCTCTTGGTCATAATTATAGTAGGAAAGACTTTTACAAGATCAGTCTTACTTCCGGAGAATATGAGTTTCATTATGCGGATCGTAGTTTTGAAACAGATGTGCCAATTCTGTTCTTTGGAAATCCTCATATTCCTTATTCCTGCGAAGTTCTTAAGTCGAGTCCGGACGGCTACGCCTGCTTATTTACAGAGGAGTTTCTCAAGTTAAGTGAACGTACTGAAAGTCTATTACAATCCCCTTTATTCAGGATTGGTGGAACACCCATTTTAACGCTTAATAAGGATCAGAAAAAAAATATTTCTGAAATTTTTAAGAAAATGGTGGCAGAACAAAACTCTGACTATGTTTTTAAAGACGATATGATCCGGAATTATATTAGCCTAATCATCCATGAAGCCCTCAAACTTCAGCCCTCAGAAGACCAACCAAAAGGTAAGAACGCTGCTCAGCGTATTACAGCCGTATTTCTTGAATTGTTAGAACGCCAATTTCCAATCGAAAGTACTGATCGTCCTTTAGAGTTAAAATCTGCACAGGATTATGCAAAGCAATTATCTGTGCATCCAAATTATTTAAACCGGGCGGTGAAGGAAATTACCGGAAAATCAACAACTACACACATCACCGAAAGAGTTATCAGTGAATCGAAAGCACTCCTCCAACACACGGACTGGAATATTGCAGACATAGCTTACTCCCTGGGTTTCGAATACCCTACCTATTTTAATAATTATTTTAAAAAGGTCACGGGAACTAATCCCAACTCGCTTCGGGCACAAAAAGTTTGAAATTCTTAATTATTGGTTCGATTATCTTTACTTCCTGAGCCTGTTGGCTTAATACCTTTGTATCAGAAACTATATGAAAAAAAAGGTATTACTAATCGACACTCACCTTAATTATCCTAACTGGACAGAGGGGAAATTAAATCGTGCATTTATAGAAGTAGCAAAAGAATTCTTTACATCCAGATCGTTTGATTTGTTAGAAACGAAGATCGAAAAAGGCTACGACATTGAGCAAGAAGTTGAAAAACATCTTCAGGCTGATATAATCATTTTGCAGACTCCTGTTAATTGGTTTGGCGCTCCTTGGATTTATAAAAAGTATGTAGATGAAGTATTCAATAGTGGATTATTCAGCAAAAAATTTCTTGACAATGACGGAAGAACCAGAGATGATCTATCAAGACAATATGGAAGTGGAGGGCATTTACATGGTAAAAAATTTATGATAAGTGCCACTTGGAATGCACCTGCTGAAGCATTCAATAATCCTGATCAGAATTTATTTAAAGGGAAAGGAACAGCGGAAGTATTTTTAAACATCACTGGTAATTATACATTTTGTGGCGTTGAAGTAGTGCCCGATTACAACTGCTTTGACATCTATAAAAGCAGCACTATTGGCAATGATCTAAAAGAATATCCTAAGCACTTAGCGGAACATTTTAATTTATAACAGCAATGAAAGATAAACATGAAGTACCGGACAATATTGAGAATACTAATGATTTAAGTCGTCGTAAATTTTTAACCATGGCAAGTCTGGCCGCTGCGACCTTAGCCTTCGGGTCACCACTGTTGAGTGCGAGCACAGACGAATCAAAAGAAATTAATAACGGGAGTGAGAAGCCTCTCAATAAAGGAGAAAACAGAATAAAAAAAAGAAAACTAGGAAAATTAGAAGTTTCTGAGCTAGGGCTTGGCTGTATGAACATGGTCGGAAACTATAATCCTCCTGCGGACAAACAAACTTCTATCAAAACAATCCGCACCGCATTTGAAAATGGCGTGACGTTCTTTGATAGTGCGGAAGTATACGGACCATATATAGATGAAGAATTGGTTGGCGAAGCACTTCAACCATTTAGGGACAAAGTGAAAATTGCGACCAAATTCGGTTTTGCAATTGATGGTACTGTTGCCCTCAACAGTCAGCCAGCGCATATTAAAAAAGTGGTAGAAGAATCTCTTAAACGATTGAAGACCGATCATATTGATCTTTACTATCAACACAGGGTTGATCCGAATGTACCAATTGAAGATGTTGCCAGGACTGTAAAAGAACTTATTAAAGAAGGTAAAGTTTTACACTTTGGTCTCTCTGAAGCCAGCGCTAAAACTATACGTCGCGCACATTCAGTTCAAACAGTAAGCGCGGTTCAATCGGAATACTCTTTGTGGACACGTAACGTAGAGTTAAACGGTGTTCTCCAAACATGTGAAGATTTGGGGATAGGTTTTGTTCCGTGGTCACCTGTAGGGGCAGGTTTTTTAACCGGTGCGTTTGATACAAAAACAAAATTTGACGAGAAAACAGATTTTCGGGCAGGATTTCCAAAGTTCTCAAAAGAATTCATGCCTTTTAATATGCCGATCATTGAATGGCTGAAAGCTTATGCGGCAAAGAAGGGGGCAACCCCATCGCAAATATCTTTAGCTTGGTTACTTACAAAAGGCGAGAATATTGTCCCAATACCGGGTACACGTAATGAAGCTCATTTGCTTGAAAATCTAGGCGCCATAAACTTTCGATTAACTAAATCGGATGTGCAGGAAATCGAAACATCATTATCGAAATTTCCAGTGTATGGAGACCGGATGGGAGAGGCCCACATGAGCTCGATTGATTATACGGTTTAGGTGAATATTGCTTCTGTCTCCTTTAATGGCTTTCAGTACATGTCCCAGATCTGAGCAAGAACCCGCGTATCTTCCAGCAACTCGTTCGAAATTTGTATCGTAGGGGCTACCACGAAGCAGAAAGGCCACTCAGATTTGAGTGGCCTTTGCTTTTTCGGAATTTTTAGTTTTACGGAGCCTTTCGCTTCGTGGTTGACCTGAAGCAGAAAGACCACTCAGATTTGAGTGGCCTTTTCTTTTTCAGGATTTTAGTTTTACGAAGCCTTTCGCTTCGTGGCAGCCCGACAAGTGCCCAGGTCAGCGCGATCCACCTATTTAATTTTTCCCTCCGAACTACGCCATCCGTTGACTTCGCCCACTCCTTAAAAAAGCAATTGAGCTGTGTCTAAGTGAAGCGAACATATCCACCTCAATACAGAAGGTACAATTAGAAGTTCGGGTTTTACACAATCCGGCAGGTTACAACTTAAATGGCCTTGCGGTAGGCTCGAATACATCTCCTTTTTAATTCCTCCCAATTTCAAGCCTTTTTAACGTAATTAGTTGTTTATTCCTTTTAATCCCGTAAATGGCCAATTTTAATACCTACCTTACTTCTGTGTAAGGTACAATTACACTAAATGACAAATCTCGCTATTTTGTCAAGAAGTGATTTAGCTAAATAGCATAAATTATGAGTTTAGTCATTTCAAAAGAAGAGTTTGCTTTTCAAAACGAAGAAAAAGAGAAGCGGGCCGCTGAATTAATTACCGCTAATAAGGAACTCGCCTTTCAAAATAAAGAAAAAGAAAAACGAGCGGCGGAGTTAAGCATCGCTAACAAAGAGTTGGCTTTTCAAAACAATCAAAAAGAAAAAAGAGCCGAAGAGCTCATTGTTGCTAATAAAGAATTAGCACATCAAAATGAGGTAAAAGAAAAACGGGCAGCTGAATTAATAATCGCTAACAAAGAACTGGCTTTTCAAAACCAGGAGAAAGAAAAACGCGCAGCGGAATTTAGCATCGCAAATATAGAACTGGCCTATCAAAATGATGAAAAAGAAAAACGCGCAGAGGAGTTGGTAATTGCAAATAAAGAACTGGCATTTCAGAATAACGAAAAGGAAAAGCGAGCAGAAGAACTTGCGATAGCTAATAAAGAACTTGCTTTTCAGAACAAAGAGAAGGAAAAACGTGCAGAAGAGCTTGTGATTGCAAACCGAGAGCTTGCTTTTCAAAACAAAGAAAAAGAAAAGCGAGCGGCTGAGTTAGGCATTGCAAATAAAGAGCTGGCATTTCAAAATGAAGAAAAGGAAAAACGGGCCGAAGAACTGGTCATCGCAAATAAAGAACTGGCTTACCAAAATGAAGTAAAAGAGAAGCGGGCGGCCGAACTCATAATTGCTAACGAAGAACTTGCTTTTCAAAACCATGAGAAAGAAAAGCGGGCAGCGGAATTAAGCATTGCTAACTTAGAGCTGGCATATCAAAATGAAGAGAAAGAACACCGTGCCGCAGAATTGATTGTTGCCAATAAGGAACTTGTTTTTCAAAATGAAGAAAAAGAAAAACGGGCTACAGAGTTAATTATTGCGAACAAGGGGCTCGAGCAGTTTTCTTATATAACTTCTCATGATTTGCAGGAGCCGCTTCGCACCGTTTCTAATTACCTGAAAGTTTTTGAAGAAGACTATATAGAACTATTAGACGATAATGCGCGTAAATACCTTAATTCTATAAATAATGCTACAAAAAGGATGAGCACGCTTATTAAATCGCTTTTGGATTTTTCAAGACTCGGGCATAATACAAAACTGGCCTTTGTGGATTGTAAGCATTTAATTGACATTGTTATTCAAGACCTTGAAACAATTATAAAAAGCTCAGGTGCCGTCATCGAAGTTTTTGAGATGCCGCAATTAAATATATATGAAGTCGAAATCCGCCAGGTATTCCAAAATTTGATTACCAATGCGATAAAATTCCGAAAAGAAAATACCCAACCTGTAATAAAAATTCGTTCGGAAAGAGTAAATAATGAATGGCAATTCTCTGTAAGTGATAATGGTATTGGAATAGACCCTGTTTATTTTGAAAGGATATTCGATATTTTTCAACGCTTACATACTAATGAAAAATATGAAGGTAATGGGATCGGACTTTCTAACTGTAAAAAAATAATTGAATCTCATCAGGGAAGAATTTGGGTTGAAGACAACTCACACGAAGGCACAACATTTTATTTCACAATACCTAATTTAACAACATGAGCAAAACCTTAAATTGTATTATGCTGATTGATGATGATGCGGATGATAATTTTATCCACGAAAGGGTAATTAAAAGAAGCAAAGCAGCTGAACACGTCATAGCAAAACAAACAGGTCTGAAGGCCATTGAATATTTAAAATCTAATGGCGAAAATAATCATCTTCCACCGGATCTTATTTTTCTGGATATTAACATGCCGGGCATGAATGGCTGGGAGTTCCTTAATGAGTATGAAAAGCTGGATGAAAAGTCCAAAAGCAAGGCAATTATAGTTATGCTAACAACTTCAGAAAATCCCGACGATAAGGTCAAAGCAAAGGCCATGAATTTGGCTTCTGACTTTAAAACAAAACCTCTGACTCAGGAAATGTTGGAAGAAATAATTGAAAAATATTTTTGAACCGTAATATTTCTCTCTTTAAAGTGTAGGAAGATAAATATCAAAAGTAACACATTTATTTAATCGCCCGGTTGCAGTAATAATTCATGTATGGTTTTCGATGATGCGTTTGCAAATAGCAAGCCGCATGCCAGTTCCCTTATATTATTGCTGCCCGTGGTTGGATGCAAAAAATTGTACAAATCCCAGATCCGAAGCATAACTACAAAACAAAACAGGCCGCCTTTTGGGGCAGCCTGTTCATTTGATGTTTTTTAATAAGTTATTCCTTGATGAGTTTAACCACCTTTAACACGCTCTCTCCATCGCTGATCCGAACAAAATAAATTCCGCTCTTCTCATTCTGAAGATCAAGTTTGCTTTCGGTTGAAGCAATATCCTGTGTTTTTACAAGCATTCCTAACTCATTATAAACCTTCATGTTTAAATGATCTGTTACTTGCTCAACCCGCACGCTAAACAGTCCGGGTCCGGGGTTTGGCAACAAATTGATCGCTAATTCTGCATCATTGGTTTCGTTAATGCCAACACATTTTGAAACATTGATAGTAAGGTTCGATGATTTCTTACAGCCCAACAGATCAGTGCCGGTCACTGAAAAATAATAAGGCACATCTACAGGTAACGTAGTAGTAAGGGCAGCACCCACAAAACCGTTACTCCAGGTATAGGTTGCAGCACCGTTTCCGGTCAACGTTACAGATTCGCCTTTACAAACCAGAGTTTTAGGGGTTGAAATTGTAACTGAAGGTAAAGGACTTACAACAACAATCATTGTATTACTGATCACGCAATTGTGAATATCAATGGCGCTGACCACGTATGTTGTATTCACTGTAGGTGAAACCGGTATTGATGCAAACATCACCCCGTTACTCCACGTATAGGTCACCGCACCGCTTGCCGTGATATTGGCAGTGCTGCCGATGCAAAGGCTTGTTGTTTGTGGGACCATAGTTAAAGTATTTGTGTTTACGTTCACCATTGCCGTTTGTGTATTCACACAACCGTAAATACTTGTGCCGGTTACGATGTAGATGGAATTCACTACAGGGTTGACGGTTGTACTTGCGGGAGCAGAATTTCCGGAGGCCCAGACATAAGTACTGGCGCCATTCGCGGTAACTGTCGCCGTATTGCCAACACATAAAGTTGTTGGTGTAGCTACAACACCTATAACAGGCAAAGGATGTACGGTAACAGTAATGACCATCGATGTTATACAGTTTGCTGTACTTGTACCGGTTACAGAATAAGTTGTTGTAACTGTTGGACTTACTGAAATTGAATTTCCAGTTGAAGATGAATTGCCCCAGCTAATGCCACTCATAGCGTCAGTAGTCAAGGTAATTGCACCACCAATGCAAATAGGATTTTGTGAAGGCACAAGACTAATGTTACATAACCTGGTTATAATCACCATGCCGTTTCCTAAAAGGTCTGTGTTGGCAACAAAACCAGTTTGTCCAACGGAAACTGTTATACCGTTATTTACACCGCCAACATAGCCTGAACCGCCACCACCGCCTACGGCCGCGTTAACTGTTTGTGTTCCACCTGCTCCGCCCGCGAATCCACCGCCGCCGCCGCCAGAACCGCCTGTGGCTCCACTCGCAGTGCTGCCACCGGCTCCACCGGCGCCACCACCAATCCCAGGTTGTCCAAATCCTCCCGGACTATGACCCCCGCCACCGCCACCGGTAACATTACCATCTGTATTAGGATATCCCGTACCACCCACACCAGCTGATCCTCCATTTGCTCCGGAGCCACCGCCACCTACGGTAAGAACATTGCCGCTGGTCATAAAGTCTCCATTCTGTCCCAATGTCGCGCCGCCATTACCTCCTGGTGCCATCGCTGAATAATAAGCGGCACCACCACCACCGCCGGCAACAATGATCCTGTTTGTCGCTGCTAATCCACCTACGCGAACATCTGTAGCACCGCCGCCGCCGCCGCCAGAACGTCCGCAGTAACCACCGCCTCCGCCGCCATTCCAGCCACCGTTTCCGGCAGGGCCACCGGTTCCGCTGGCTAAACCACCTTTACCTCCAATAAGAACATTTAGCACCGTTCCAGGAGTCACGACGGTAAACGCCCCCTTTGAGTAACCACCTTTGCCACCACCACCTGGTCCCGCAGTTACATCGCCCCCATCGGCACCCCAGCACTCAATGCCCCAAATACCGGCTGTTGGAATGATCTGGGTTTGTGCACTTCCAGTGTAATTAAGAGTATACGTTTGTGAATATGCCGTACCCAAAAACACCGTCAATACAAATGCAAACAAACTTTGTTTTGAAACTGATAATAATTTGTAGATTTTTCTTTTCATGTTTTAGTTTTTAAGCCCTCGTTTATTAAGGCTGGGTTAATATTATTAGTGCCTTCGGTCTATTTACTGTATCTTTTATTTTTTCGGAACTTTGCTGATGATCTTTATTCGTTCAGCATTTCCCGGCTCAGGTGCCTGCAATATTTACAAGGACCCGTTTTGTTTGGATCGGACGACCTCTTGCCCTGCAAAGCAGAAGTTCATAAGAGTGTTTGAAAAATTGAGGAGTAAAAACAGTACCGGCAAAATAAAACCATGAAGCAATAGATTTATTACTCAAAGTTGTAAAACCCACTGGTCTGTATTTTTTCATGACTTTAAACTATTGTCAAATTGTTAAAGGTCAGGCATTTGTTCTGCTAATATATATATAAAAGAATGTTTTGTCTAATAATTGTTACTGCCAAAATATTCACCGGCACGTCGCACTGATTTTTTAGCGGCTTGTTAACAATCAAAACCCTATACCGGTCCCTGCATTTCTGCTGTTTTCCAGCCCAGCCTCAGATCGGGGGTGATCCACTGATCCCAACCAGTTTCAAATTGTTTCGCAAAATTTATTCAACGGTGCCCGGGAGCAGGGGCACAAACTTAAAATACTCAAAGTCCTCTGCTTCTATTTCATTCTTTTCCTTGGTCCCTGCAAGAATTTTTTCCGCTTCAGTGCGCATGAGGTCAAGTACCGTTTTTTGATTATCTTTTTTTTTAGACATATGTTTCGTTAAAGTTAATAAAAACGACCACCGCAGTATTCCTGCCATTTAATACAGTTGTTCTGTCCGGCGTAAATTCCGGTTTGTTTTGCCGTTGAAGGTATTCAAAAAAAGAATTTCAGAGATCAAAATACCCAAACGCACAAAACCCCTGTATTACCAGGGGTCAGTGCCTTGATCTTATGTTTCTTTCTTTTGTTCTCACAAAATAGACTTAAAGAGTATTTAGCTCCCTTTCGGGTACTCATCCTAACATAAGGTCTTATGCCTAAGAATAAGCAAAGCAGGTGCCACTCCAGCCTGAATATTTAGTCTGAGAGAAGTGGAAAAAAATAAGCAACGACATGGTTTTATAGATCATTTTCCACATCTTCTTATTGGCAGGATTGCCGATCAGGCGGCTCAACCCGGCACCAAAATATCTTATATAAAGTAAAGCATAACGAAAAATGAAAAAGTTAAAACTGACTGCCCTTCTGCTTTTAACAATTTCCGGGTATGTGGCCCAGACAAATACCGCTACGCCAAATACGGGAAACGTTACAAGCAATGCAGCTAACGACCCGCAAACACCAAACACAATTACCAACCGTTTTAATACAGATTATCCAAACAGCCATCCCACCTGGGACCGCTCAGGTGCTCACTACAGGGCCAACTACACCATGGGCACGCTGAAGCGTTCAATCATTTATGATGTTAACGGCAGGGTGCTGAGCAGGCGCGAAGAGTTGACCAGTGATGCTTTTCCTTTGCCTATTGTTGAATATTACAATCACAAATTTCCTAAAGAGCCCCTCTCAATCTGGCAGACGACCGATGTGGATGGAAACAAAATCTATTATACAGAACGCGGCACAGATACCTATTGGTTCGACAAGTCCGGAAAATATAAGAAACAAACAAGGAACATGCCGCAGGAGTCGAATCCAAAAGCGAATGCTCAGGGGGTGCAGTAGGGGTGCTGCCTATCGACAGGTGGAATAAAATTTGCAAAATACATTCAAAACATGAGACCATTTATAACCGCCCTTTTTCTGGCTCTGGTATTAATGAGCTGCAGCACCGGGACAAAAAATGAAAAATTGATGAACCGCAGTAAAATCGAATTGATAAGTCCCCAAGGATTGCATAAAAATCCTGCTTACTCTCAGGTGGCAATTGTTGAAGGGAATTGCCGAACCATTTACGTAGGCGGTCAAAACGCCGTTGATGAAAACGGTAAGCTCGTGGGGAAGGGCGATATAGAAGCGCAGGCCGCGCAGGTATTGAAAAACCTTGAAACTGCCGTGAAAGCAGGAGGTGGTAGTTTTGAGAACATCATTAAATGGAACGTCTATATAATGCAGGGGCAGTCGGCCGAAAAAGCGCTCAAGGCATTCCAGGGTGCCATGAGCAAAATGAAAAAACCACCCCTGATTTCAGGTATTTTTGTGGCAGGCCTCGCCAATCCGGATTTTTTGCTGGAGATGGAAGCAGTGGCAGTAGTTGAACTGAAAGAATAATAAAATAGATTTCCCGCGGTCCGGAAACATTTCCGGATTTTTCGTTTTCCCTGGCTACCAGGTAAGATTGTTTACGCGATTTGATGTTTGGTCGATGATAAAGCCATTTTGGTCTATATTTTTAACGATTAAATAATGAACAATTCACCGGGGTTTTAAAAATTGTGTTTATCTTGAATTAAATTAAAACACTAACTTATGGATGAACATTTTAGCATAGATATTGCGAAATATACAAAGTCTAGTATACTGGTTGGATTTAATTTGTATGAACCGCTCATGGAACACGGAACACCTTATAAAAAGGTCTTCGGCATGATTATCTCTCATGCTGACCCCGAGACCAAAGAAGGGCAAACTTACATCGCTTCATTTAACATAGTGCTGAGCTGGAATAAAGAACCCTATAAAAATTCCAGAACAGAAGAAGCAAGGATCAGTCTTGTTTCGGTTATAGAAACCGAAAATATCATCAGCTACGAATTTGGCACTATCAAGGCGGCAATCCCCAAGTGGTCGAAAACACCAGGTCTGCTGAAAACAAAATAGCCCTGTTAACTATTATACATTAGACTCAAACAAAAAAAGCAGCGTCGAAACAGACGCTGCTTTCTTTATATTATGATGAAAATTTATTTTTCACCAACTATCATGCGTTTTGAATCAAGCGCTTTGCCGTCGGCAACAATGGTATAAATATAAATACCAGCTGCCAGTTTTTCGGAAGTGAACCGCACTGCATTTTCTTTAGTGTTTAAAGGAAGGGTAGTAACCTGTTTGCCTGAAAGATCGTAAATACCCATGTATGCTGAGCTGATCTCTTTAGGCAGTGTATATTTCACAGTAGTTTCGTGTGTGAAAGGGTTGGGTTGGTTTTGATCCATTGAGAAACCCTGGCTCAGCATTTCTGCCTGGTTAATGCCTGTAACTGCCGACTGAGTTTTATTCAGATCAACAATTGTTTTTTGCAGGTCTTCGATCATTTTTTGTTGCTCTTGCACAGCTTTAACCAGTGGCACTACAAATTGCGCGTAAGAAAGACTGTAGTGGTCGTCGCTGTTTTGTGGTTTATTTACACCGTTAAAATCGAAACCTGCGTCTTTTGCAGCTTTCTCAACTTCCTGTGCAATAAAACCAGTTTGGCGAATGGCAGTAGAAGGCTCGAAATCCTGTTTCATGGCGTAAGCTTTCATGTCGTCAGAAAGATTTGCAGTAAGAGTTCCCTGGAATTTTTTAGTGTCGAAATTATAAACTACAGGCCTTAATAATTTAATAAAGGCAAGACCTTTTACGTCGTCTTCGCTAACATTGGTTTTAAAACGGCCATCCGACACTGTGTAAATGCCGCCAACACATTCAGTCAATGTCATGGTGGTGTTTCCGATGAAAGTTCTGTTGCTTACGTTCACGATGGCGCCGTTACCAAGAGCCATAGCGTTAGTTAAATTGTTGGCGCCAACGCTGGCACCTCTTCCTATTCCGGTGTTGCCACTTCCTGTAACATTTCCATCAAGTGCAAGTACACCATAGGCGGTATTGTCACCACCGGTAGTATTATTGGTAAGGGCAACACAACCCATTGCGGTATTGTCACCGCCGGAAGTATTTGATTTTAATGTCCACATACCAACGCCTGTTAGATTGTGTGCGCCAACGCTGTTTAAAAGCACCTGGTAGCCGAGGGCGGTGTTTTGCTGACCTGTCGTGTTAGACTTCAAAGCCTGGTAACCGAATGCCTGGTTGGGATGTGAACCATTGTTATAGGTATCGCTGTATAATGCCTGGTAACCCACTGCGGTGCTGCCTATACCAACCTGGTTGCTGTAAAACGCCTCTTTACCTAAAATGGTATTTTGACCACCGGTTGTAAGATTCATTGCTGCGCGGTTTCCAACCGAGGTGTTGTCGCTCGCGGTGGTATTGTTTCCAAGTGAAGCGTAGCCCAGACCTGTATTGCGGCTGCCACTTGTATTGTATCCCAGGGTAGAGCCACCATATGCAGCGTTTTCGGAGCCGGTGGTGGTGTTCACCAACGACCATTGCGCAAAGCCAGAATTATAGCTCCCGGTGGTAATGTTGGTAAGCACATTTTGACCGAAGGATGCGTTATCGGTACCAGCGCGGCCGCAATTGTTTGTGCAGTAGGATACCTGCCCAAACATGCCTGCATGCAGCGCCAGTGACAGGCCTATGCCGGCAGCTATTTTTTTACATGAGTTTTTTCTCACATCCAGTGGGAGAATACTTCTTTTTGTGTCTGCTGTTTTCATGATCTTATGTTTTTGTTGCCTACTCTTTGAAAAGGTTTTCGGCATCCCCTTTTTTTGTACCGGTAATATTTCAGAGTTTAATTGTTTTGATGGATGGTTGCTTTTGAAATAATTTCTGGACAAAGCTATTCTCTCTTTGTGGTAAACACTGCGTGTGAGACCTTGTATTTTAGCGTTAACTAACGAATATGCCTGGCGCAAAAAATAATTTTAACTTTTGGGGAATATTCCAAATGAAATAACGGTGAGGGATTTGCTGGATTTTTTTAGCGGTAGATAACCCTAAAATAATTTCCGGGAAATTTTAGTGAAAGAGAATGTTAATTTAGAAACAATACAATATTTATGTCGCGAAATCTATTAATTTTGTATAAGATGTTGAACTAATTTTTATTGATATGACGGGGCACCTGGATATTATATTCGCTGAAAAACTACGTAATCTGAGAAACGATAAAAATGAAAAACAGGAAGCAACAGCCATAGCGCTGGGGATCAGCCAGAGAGATTACAGCGACCTGGAGAATGGGAGGGTACATTTTACCGAAGAGATGATCAGGAAAATAGGCAACGCGTTTAAGATCCCTGTATC
Source organism: Bacteroidota bacterium (assembly GCA_040386615.1). Classification (GTDB taxonomy): domain Bacteria; phylum Bacteroidota; class Bacteroidia; order B-17B0; family Aurantibacillaceae; genus Aurantibacillus. The sequence goes on along the minus strand of JAZKFC010000001.1, from coordinate 10,778 downwards.
TGCTTTTAAAAAAATTGAACATACACCATCGCTTACAGGATTTTTAAAAACACTTGCCGATGAAGGGATTATTGAGAATGGTAAGGAGAAAATCAACGCTGAAAGGGAACTCGAGATCCTGATGTATAAAAAAACTATTAAGGAACTGCAGTACGAAAAATCGAAATTACTATGGGAGTTAAATAAGTCCAGGGCCTTTACCGAAAAGATCAGACACCCCGATGCAGGCAACATCTATGTGATCATCTAGTGTGACGATTGCAAAATTAGTGTAGGAATATAGTAATCGCCACACTAGCGTTACTGATTGTCGTTCTCATCGAGCACACGCCTGATACGTTCCTCCAGTATTTTTATCTTTTCTTCCATTGACTTTAATTTTTTTTCGTGGTCTGTTTTTACTGAACACGCTTCGTAGGCTGCATATATTTTATCGGTGAGTTCCTCATCGTTCCAGGGCTTACGTACAAAGTCAAAAATATGTCCTTTTTGAACAGCAACGATGAGTGATTCCATTTCTGCGTAAGCGGTGATGAGGATCCTTGACTGGTTGGGATAGATCTTTACAGCGTGTTCGAGCAACTGTGTGCCCCGAACGCCAGGCATTTTCTGGTCGCTGATCAAAACATGGATTTCATTCTCTGTAAGAATTTTTACCGCTTCACCCGCCGAAGAAGCTGTGAAAATGGTGAAGTGTTTTCGAAAGGAAGCCTTAAAAACGTTCAGGCTGTTCAACTCGTCGTCAACGTAAAGTACTTTTATTGTTTTTTCGGTCTCCAATTTTTTACCGTAAGTGGCGCTATTTCTTTAACGTAAATTCCTTTCCCGGGTTTCAATAATGGCACACCGCTGCCCACTTAAAATTAAAATGGGCGGTTAACCGCCCATTTTTTGGAAGGATTGAAAAATAGGAAATGGGGAAATTTGTTAAGAAGTGAATTTCTAGTACTTATGGGTAAATTTTTGATGAGTCCCGGGGTGAAAATCTGAATGAAAAATCCGAACGAAAAAGTATCGTTGGCAACCGTCTGCGTGTTTGTTGAGGATTATTTTATTTTAATCCAGACCGGGGCGTGATCGCTTGTTTTTTCCCAGCCACGAACTTCGCGATCTACCCCCGCCGACAGCAAACGATTTTGCATTTGCGGGCTCAGCAGAAAATGGTCTATCCTTAAGCCCGCGTTACGGCCGTAAGCATTGCGGAAGTAATCCCAAAACGTATAAATTACCTGGTCAGGATACAGTTTCCTTACGGCGTCGGTCCATCCCTGGTCTACCAGGTCTTTAAAGGCCTGACGGGTTTCGGGCCTGAACAACGCGTCGTCTACCCAGCGCTCTGGTTTGTAAACGTCAAGTTCAGTGGGCATGACATTAAAATCCCCCGTTAAAATTACCGGTGTTTTCGAATTAATTAGTTCTTTGGCGCGATCGGCAAGGCGTTTGAACCAAAGCAATTTGTAGTCAAATTTAGGGCCCGGAGCGGGATTCCCGTTGGGCAGGTATAAGCACGCGATGTGGATGCCGTTTACCATCGCTTCAATGTACCTGCTCTGAAGGTCCTCGGCATCGCCGGGCAATACACGGCCTATTTCTTTAACCTCATGACCCTTGCGTGAAAGGATAGCCACACCGTTCCAGCTTTTTTGTCCGTGCCAGATGGCATTGTAACCGGCGTCGTTGATGGCCGACAGAGGGAATTTTTCATCGGGTGCTTTTAATTCCTGCAGGCAGGCAATATCGGGTGCGGAAGTCTCGAGCCATCGCAATAGCACTGGCAATCGGCCATTCACGCCATTCACATTGTAGGTTGCAATTTTCATTTGTGATTCGTGCCTGAAAAGAGAATAATAAATTTATTGGATGATGAGTTTTTTATTGTAAGTTTTTCCGCTGGTAAATACCTCAATAAAATAAGTGCCTTTTGGCTGCGATGACAAATCTATTTCTGAACTTTTATTCACAGATTCGTAAATGATTTTTCCCGCTGTGTTTGAGATTTTAATTTTCGAAACCTGCAGGTTTTGCGTTTCGATGCGAAAAATACCTTTACTTGGGTTAGGAATCACAATAACGGCATTTAAATCCTCCGCTACCATGTGGTCTATGCTGACATCTAAAAAAAGTTCGGGTGAGGTGGCGGAACAGTTGTTGGTGTTTGTCACCACAACAGCGTGGTTTCCATTTTGAGTAATAACATAGGTTTGTGAAACCGCGCCATTGATAATATTGCCGTTAAAATACCATTGGTTGCCTGATGGAGCGCTGGAAGTAAGGGTGACGCCGTTTACTGTGATAACAGGTATTGGTGGCAGAGGATTAACTGTGACAGCCACTGCTGTTGACGTGGCTGAACACCCTGTGGCGTTTGTGACTGTAACGGAATAACTTCCTGAAGTGGCAACGATAAGGCTTTGTGTTGTTGAGCCGTTGCTCCAAAGATAAGAAGTTGCCGGGGTAGCGTTAAGTGTTACAAAATTGCCCTCGCAAAATGTTGTGGTTCCCGTGGCGGCTACCGTTGGTGGAACCAAAGGATCATAATCGATCACCCAGCTGATGCCGTATGCGTGATCTATAGAATGCAGGCTATCACGTACCATCAGCGTGGTATCTAATACCTGAACCGACAAAGTGTTGATTCCGCTAATCAATTGCGTGGAGTTTACGATAACCGAATCTATATTCGATGCTATACCCACCCCATTTAACTGCCACTTCACCCTCAAAGTATTTGGAATGGGTTTTGTGGTTGAAATTTTGAATTTTACAGGCTGGAAGCAATAAGCAACATTGGCTTGATTTGGCAGAAGCGATGTAACAGGGCTACCGAAAATCTGGTGAATTTTTTCGATGATGGTTTCTTTGCAAACAGGACAAAAGGGTGCGTTGAGATATCGCATTTTACAGTTATTGTGTGGTCGGTACCACTGGGCGGAGTTACCCCCGCAACAATGTTGGTAGATGCCAACGCCATTGTATCCCAGCCAGTTCTTCCATTTAACCAGGGCCGGATTGGTTTGTTGTGTCATGTTGGGCCTTTCTGCCATGTAACCCGAACCGGCAAAATATTCATCCTTAAGACTGGCAAAAGAATGTCCGATTTCGTGTACCAGGATCTCATAAGATGAAGAGTTTAATGAAGACACTGCCAAAACCCCGCCCGAACCCCCGTAATAAGTAGAGTTCACGAGCACCATTGGCTGGTCAAACAGAGGAACGTTGTTGACGAGCACATTGCTGATCGCGTTGTAATCCTGTGCTACCAGCAGACGATGAATGGATCCGTAATCAAAAGTGCTGTTAAAATAGGTATTGACCGTGGCGGCCGGAAAAACAGGTTCAGTGACGTCGAGCGCGTTTGCGGGGTGATCGGTGCCGCTATTCAACGAAGGTACCCTGATGGCGAACACATTAAAATAATTTTTGTACTGGCTGAATGGCGGGATAGTAAAAAGGTAGTTGGTTAAGTTCTGCACGCTGGTGAGGTATGCAGAAAGCTGTCCGGTCTGAAAACCGTCGCCCATGAATACAAGGTCTATACAATTATTTGAATTTCCGTTATAGAGTATGGTGTCTACTGTAAATGTTTGAGCAGAGACTTTAAATTTACCAGTTAACACGGATGAAAGGAACAATAGAAAAAAACAGAAGGATTTGGAATTGAATTTCATGGTCTTATCTTTAGTAGGTGAATTAATTTCTTTTATTTTGATTGATTTAATTCAAGCGTATCGATCATCATCAGTTCTCCGTTTCCTAGTGCTTTGGCAACGCGCAAATACTTCATGGTCGCCGTGTATTTAAATCGGAGCAATACAACATTCTCAGACAAATTAACCACTTTAGAGCCTATGGAGCCATCGTCTTTTGGATATTCGTAACGAACCTTCAGTGGCTGGCTGACTACAATTGTATCTAGTGTTTGTTTACCAGCGTCGAGTATAAACCCGATAAAGTCATTTTCAATCCAATTTTTTCCTGTGTTACCAAAGGTTTGGGTGCCATTTATTATCTTGTTATTTGTCAGTGCCACGGTGTATTGATTTCCCGCCGCGGTGATCTTTAATGAAATGATAACAAGTTGCGGGGCTTTAGTTGTAGCATTGTTCGTTGATGAACCAGCCTGGTTTTGTGCCTTTGCAATGATCAGCGAAGATGAAAACAGGATGATGAAGAGTAGTTTTCTCATGATTGATATCTATAGTTTTATGCGTTTGAAGGTTTTGGAATTTGACCAGATCTGCGCGTGCAGTTTGGCTTGCGGGCCAACTGGTCCTGGCTTGCACTAGCCCATTGTGGTAATGTTGAGTTTAACATTGGCGATAGGTTCTCAACCAAATATAATGAATTTGGGTTAGTTTAATCAGGATGTCAATCATTTATGGCATAATAAATATTGTATGGATAATCTGGCTGAGTGAACGGCTACCCTTGACCAGCTGTTTTTATTTCTCTAAATTCGTATTTTTTCACTTTTGATTTAAAACCAGCTGTAATGAAACTAGATACAGGAGCAAAAGCTCTTTTTTTTATTCTATTATTTTTTACGGGAGTCAATCTGTACTCGCAGGGGGAGCCTGAACCTGATGCGGAAGAGTTGCCGGTACAACCTAAAACAAAAATCCTGACCGGCCTTTATGTGGGCTCCTATTTCGCCAATAAATACACGGCCAGCACTTATAACGGTTACGGATATGACGTAGATGGTAATCGTAACTCTTTTATAAACAGTTTCATGTACCAGAAAATAAAAAATGAATATGGGGGCGGCTATGGGCAGTTTGATCAGATAGCCCAGGCCCTGGGGGTAGACCAGAAACAGTGGGAGTTCAATGAGAGCGATATGCCAACCAATATGCGCTACGTGCCAGCAATACTACTCGGTCTTAATTTTAAAATCCCCGTGATGAAAAAAAGCGCCATCATTTTTAATTTGAGTGGTACCAAGCTCAGTGTTGAGGGTAATTTCACCATGAGCCTGCTTAGGCCCCCAGGCTCCACCAATCCGGCATTTAATACCAATTTACTCACTTTTCCCATCAAGGGCAGCGAACAGCGCCTGCTTATCCAATTGGGGTTTCAGCACATTTTTGGAAGTGATGAAAAACTTAATTTTTTTGGAGAAATAGGATTTCACGGTACCCTCGCCAAATACAATAGCAATACTATTTATATTAACGATCTTACCATTGACCTCACTTATTATGTGAACCAAACCATTAATCCCGCCCCGGGTCCTACCAAAACGCCGGTTGGTTTTGGTATTGGGGCTTTCGCAGGCTTAGGGGTGAACATGGAACTCAACCCAAAATTCACGGTGCAGATATTGTACTCACCCTCACATGAAAAAGTGAATATAGGCACCAATCCTACCCTTAAATTGCAGCATGGAGTAGGGTTAAGGGTGTACTATAAAATTTGATGATGCCTCACTGGCCCCGCAGTGCTTCGCGGCGTTTTCTTTTTTTTCCTAAGAATTGCAGCCCCCTGGTAAAAGCGTACCTGTAAAAATCTATCACTTTCCCGGCACCGCTTTTTTCATAGATTCTGTGCTTTTGCTTTTCAACGGCCCTTATGCCAATGTACACTTCGCGCGCTATTTCCTCGTTGGTTTTTCCCTCAAAGATCAGCGGCAATATCTCCTTTTGTCTCCTTGTAAACCTGCGCTTACCTGATGATTTTTCATAAACAAAAGTACCGCCGGCGCGTACCTGTTTAAGTGCACTGTACAATACTTCGGGCAGCATGGCGTCCTTTGGAATGTAGCCTTTCGCGCCACGTTCAATGTAGTCGTCTATAAGGATGCCCTCTGAATAAAAACTGATGATGATCACTTTTGCTTCAGGATGTTTTTCGCTGATCAGATCAAAGGTCTTGTTGCCATCGAGCACGGGCATTTCAAGGTCAAGCAAAACAATATCAGGTGTTACCTTGTTTAAAAGAGAAAGCAGTTCTTTTCCGTTCTCTGTTTCGCCAACGATTTCCACCGGGTAAGGCAATAAAATTTCCCGGATGAAGTTCCTGAACCTTTCACGGTCATCGGTGATCATTATCTTAATTGGTTCTTCCATAAGTGTGGGTCTTAGGGGAAGAGGACTATTAAATAGCCCTAAGGGTAAATAAATATAAATAGAAATTTTTAAATATCAAATTCCCCAAAACCTGTCTCGCCAGGCCATAAAGAAAAACACAGGCGGAGTAAAATTTACAGGAAACCGGATGTAGGTTTTTTCCAGTATTCTTTAATGTCATCAACAGGTGGCGTGGTGCTTTCAGGCATGTCGATCTCACTTTTAAGCCTGATGCTGCCATAAACATTACTGTTTCCTGCCAGGGGCTGCTGGTTCAAAATGTACCCTACACCAAGATTGTAATCGGGTGTAAAAGGAAAGTTTCTGCTTAGCTCTTTGAGCGCTTTTACCGAATTGTATTGATTTAACTGGTAAAAAGCCATGAATTTTATCCTATAAAATTCTGAATGTGGAATAATGATAATATCGATAATATCTGCCGTGTAGGCCGGGGTTTCATTGGTTCTCCTCACCACCACTTTTGTTCCTATCTTCCTCGTTTCGGCCGACAATTCCTTTAAAAGAACGTCGTTTACCAGCATATTCACCTCTAACATCTCTATTGCTTAGTTTACAAAGGTACTGAGTGTTTAGCCGCTGTATTGCTACAGATTGTAGCATAGTGAGTTCTTTCTATGAAGGGTGCACAGTTAATAATTATTTTATTTTTCTGGTTCCTGAAAGCTGACATGCTGAAAATGGAGCAGTGCTAAATTTCAAATTCTCTCCTGGCGAGTTGTTTTTCACGGGTTTTTAGTTCTATGGTGTATTTACCTTTAGCCAGGCCTTTCACCGGCACATTCAGATTGTAGCTTTGCCCGTTGCCAGGGTAGGTCCACTGCTGGATGATCTGGCAAACCTCGGTTCCTTTTTCATCGAGCACATGCAATGTTGTATAGCAGGCCTCATTGTTATCATAAGTCAGTTTGCCCCTGAGCCAGATGGGCCAGGTCTGCATCACCCCGTTTTCATAAACATGTGTTTTTGTGATCAGCGAATACCAGGGAACAACGGCTCCTTTAATGACGCAAACAAGCAACTTAAGTCCCGAAACAACAGTGTCTTTAGGCGAAGATATCATGCTAACGGGCCTGTTGTCACTCACCGCCCAAATGGCTTGCTGCTCAATGTCCTGGTCGTTTTTATTGCTGTTTAAATACATCGCCAGGTTTACCAGGCTGCTGTCGGCCATTTTGTTGAGCGAATAATTGCTTCCTTTTACAGGTGCGTGGTTATTCGCCTGGCAGCAATATCCCTTTACGCCGAACGAGCGGCTCTCGAGTTTTTTCAAGGCAATGATTTCCTCCCGTGTAATAAGGATATCCTGACGTTTATCGTCCTCTGATTTTAATCGTCTCCCGGCTTCTACCAAGATCACCAGTGAGTCATTCCCCAGGTTCTTCAACTCCATTTGAATGCAAAGGCCCTGGTATCCTCCAAGGCTTTTTGCAATCGCTTTTACCAGTTTCAGGTCCAGCGCCCTCTGTAAACTAACATGGCGCGTTTCGGCTATCATCCATAAATTGAGCATGAAGAGCATGCAGGTGATGTTGCGTTTCATTTTTGCCTCCTTTAAAATAAATAACTGCTTTATTTTATTTGGTTACAAAAATTGTTTTTGCAGGCAGAATTTACCAGGTGAAGGATTTAAGCTCGTAGAGTTTTTCATCTGTCTGCCTGGCGATAACAAACAGCCTGGGACCGAGATTCAGAAATACTGGATTAGCGGCTTTTGGAACCTCCTCTATCAATGTGAGCTGATAGATCTTTTTAACGGGACTGAGAAAGGTAAAATTAATGCTGTTTTTTTTAAGGTCGGTTTTCGACAGGACCCACAGTGGATTCGCCTCTGCATCGGTTTTAAATGCAAGTTTAACCGGAAAGGTAGAGGATTTGTAAAAGAGCTTTTCAAAATTTTTCAGGCTGTCAACTAATAATTTCCCGTTCATATCGAGGGGATCGGTGCTGAAATAAAATTTTTCAACTAATGGATTAGAAGCAATCGTGCTTTTTTCAATCACCAGGGTTTCCTCACCCTGAACAATGTAATACATGCTGGTATTGGTATAACGGTAGCACAGGCTGTTGTCGGAGTTTTTCAGAATGTCGGCCCCGAATGAAATTTTTCCTGTTCGGTCTTTTAACAAACTATTAATCCTGATTATATAGTTATTGACGATTTTTTTGGAAGTGGTTTTTGGCTCAGTGGTTGGAATTTTGAAATCCTGTTTATTGATGACCTCGCTCAGTGAATCGATCTCAATTAAATAAACAAGGGCATGGGGCGCGTTAGTAATGGATAATTTCTTCTCACTTTGCTGGAATTGGGCTTCTGTGAATTTCTGCCCGGTAAGCAGCAAACTCCTGTTGATAGTATCCATCAAAAAATTTCCAAATGCATAGGTGTTAAGTTCGCCTTTGTCGTTTAGTTTTGTTCCTTTCGTAAGTTTCCCGGTAATGGCGTTAACGTTCAGAATCCACTGCCCCGATTTTTGCCCGTTGCAGATATTTACGTATAACAACACCGATTGCCTGCTGGCATAAAAAATATGGGCTGAGTTAATATGCTTTCTCTCAAAAGGGAATTGCCAGGTAAAGGCGTATTCAAAATTCTTTGTCTCCGACTTTAAAGTGTATTTATTTAAATAGAATTGCATTCCTGAACTGTCTTTCTGACTTTTTACGGTATAGACTTCGTTCCGGAAATAAAACACCTCGTTCTCAAAATCAGAAATGCTGTTGAGTCTCGCAATATCAATGTTTTCAATGCTCGCTATGAGTTTAAAGTTCCGGTCGAACCGGTGCACGGTTACCAGTTTTTTTTCCTTTTCCTGGAGGTAAATGTTCAGGTAGTTGTGAAGCGTATCAGAAGTGATCTGCAGAAAGTTAGCGGCGCTCGATTTTCCGGCAGGTATCAATACACTATCCGTTACCTGCAGCTGGCTATTCAACTGATATATACAGAAAACCGCCTTTTTCTGTGTGCCCAGCAGGCCATAAACATAAAGTTGCCCGTTGAATTTTTGCGTGTTACCTTTTTCAAAATTAAATTGTTTTACCTGGGCCGTGAGGCAGGAACTCAGGAGCATGCTCAATAAAAAATATTTGAGATCAATTTTCAATCAACCCTTTTTCTTCGCGTTTATTGTAGTCTAATATAAGTAAATAATACATGAGTACCCCAAAAGCATAAAGTACTGCCGTGATTAAGAAAATATTCACAAACTCAAACTGATGGGCTAAAAGAATTTTTACCATCAAACCGCTAAAGAACCAGCTCCCGCTCCAGATCGCGGCAATTAGCGCACTGGTAATTTCCCTGTTGTTTTTTCCAACATAATTCAAAACCAGTTCAGTGGTCATTGGCCCGGCCATATTCATGAGCGGCTGCCGGAGTAAATAACACACCGATGCAATGATGATGGCGATTGGAAACTGGCTGTAGAATTGCGTGGTAGTGAGCGCAACCAGTGAAAATACCGCCAGCGATTGGGTGGTGGGGATGGCGATTTTATACCCAATGGATTGTTTGACTTTTGGCACCAGCATGGCGCAATAAGCAACCAAAACCGCGGCAACTGCACTCAGCACCGAAAAGCCTCCCTTGCCAAGGTGGTGTACTTTATCGAAAAAGAGACTGATGAATGGTATTGTCAGTCCAGCGCCGGTTGCAATAATAAGGGTGGGGCCCAGCGCCGCGAAAATGAGTTTCCACTCCGTTTTTCCTGAAGTATTTGGCAGGAGCGTGCTTTTGAAGTTCTCATCCACCTTTTCGCTGAAATGTTTTATTCTGTATAAAAAGATCAGGCCGCCGAATCCTAAAACAGAAAAAAGCAAAAGGATAAATTGTTCGTCAAAAAAGGTGGGATTAATAAAGTCAAGGATCGCGATCAGCACACCGCTTAAAATCCCGGCAAAACTCCAGGTGCTGTAGCTCAGTGCTATGGCCGCGGTATGATTCGGTTTATGTGAATTGCGGAGTATGAATGGCGAAATTGGAATCTGCATAAAAGTAAAGGACGCGCCCCAAAGCAGCAGCGAGATCAAAGTGAGGTATTTTAGTTCAAAAGCAATAGAAAGAACAATGGCGATGCCAAAAAAAGGCACACAAAAGTTAGAGAGGAAAAACAGGGGCATCAGTTTTTTTCCTTTGATCAAACGTCCCAGCGGCAGCGCGAGTATAAATACCCCTAGAAATCTGAAGGTGATGAAAAGCGCGATTTGTTCGTCACTGAAGCCCTTCCTGGTCATATACAGCGGAAGGATATTCATAAACGTGGCGTTTACCAGCTGAATAAAAAACTCTGAGGAAATCGCGTTTCTTACAGGAAGCTCAATTTTTTTGTAATCTGCTATAAAAGAAAATGCCCTGGCCATTAAATATAAATGATCATCAAAAGAAATAAACTCAGGGGCATTGCTTTAAATATTTGCGATTAGTACTTACAAAAGTATCAATATTTGCAAAAAACGCAAACTACACGACTTTAATCTGCACGATGTCTTAAATCCACATGAATTACTGCCCTGGTTACTCAACTTAGGCAGATTTTAATTCAGAACATAAATTGCCTGCGCAATTCAGTTTCTTCTTGCTGTGCAGGCAGACTAATTTTGACCCAACAATAACAATTAAAAACACACAACATGAAAACAACAAGAACAAATAGGGTAGGAGTAATAATTCTCACTTCCTGTCTAGCTTTTATG